>JAVBWC010000001.1:0-89286 GCA_036677675.1 Clostridiaceae bacterium
CATTATTTAGTATTACCCCCAAAAATAAAAATTACTACAAGAATTGCTCCCGTAGTAATTTCCAATTTAAATTAGTCATATCTATTCTAATTTACACAAATTTATAGACGTTCTCTTTAAGTATGGGTAAATATACTCTTACTGAATCCTTTAAGGCGTGGAAATGAGAAGATTTATTCTGTTCTAAATATACTGTGTTAATATCTACTTCATGGAAGTTATAACCTGAAGGTATAGCTTCCAATAACATATTCATTTCATATTCAAAACGTTGCCCTGAGATACAACAAAGCCATTGAAGCATGTTTGTTGAAAATCCTCGTAGTCCCGTTTGTGTATCAAAAATCTTTGCACCACTTGCAAAGGAAAATACAGCTCTTGTTATACTGTTTCCAAAAGTACTTCTAAAAGGTACATCACCGATAAACCTTCGTGTACCAAGTATAATGCTATTATGATGCTTACTAATAGTTTCTCCAATTTTAATTATGTCTTTAGGTAAGTGTTGCCCATCACAATCTGCACAGACAACACCTTCCTTCTCTGTAGTTTCTTTTATATAATTAAAGCCAGTTTTTAAAGCTTGCCCTTTACCTTTATTAATTTTATGATTGAGAACAGTGCAGCCAATATCTTTAGCACGAGTAAATATATTGTTATACGCTTCTCC
Source organism: Clostridiaceae bacterium (assembly GCA_036677675.1). GTDB lineage: Bacteria > Bacillota > Clostridia > Clostridiales > Clostridiaceae > Clostridium_H. Next base: position 671 of record JAVBWC010000001.1, read on the forward strand.
ACTGCCATCATTAACTATAACAATATTATAATTACACATTGCTTTTAATCCGTTGATTAGTTCAATTAGTCTCTCATTTGGTTCATACGCAGGAATTAGTACCATCATAATCTTACCCCTCCTTCACATTACATCAATTATTCTTTTATATAAAGAATATGGCTAATTTATGTTCAGTTCCTTTCCAAAATGGATTGTTAACTACTCTACCCATAAAATACATTATTGAGGAACCAACATCATCAAGATTATAAGCTTTTTAGTTTTAATGTTATTACTGGACATATATATTCCCTCCATATAAAGAGTTTGTTAAAAAAACAACTTTTGGAACAATATTCAAAACATTTAAGTTGTTTCTTTATAAATTAATTCTATAAACTTAACCTTAAACAAACCTTAAATGATTATAAAGAAGAAAAACACCTCTCTACATAATTATCAAAAATTTCCTGAGAATTTTGAAATAAAAATTTTTAGGAAAGTTTTTTATAAGAGAATTAAATAATCCAGTTATGATATAATAAGGATAAATAATTATAAATCAATTTTAAAAAGTTGGTGAGTGCGTTGAGTATTATGGAAGATAGAAGTATAATATTAGATAAATTAGCTTCAGTGGAATTTATTAAATTTATAAGTAAATTTAATATCTCTACTGTGGTGGCTTTTGGAAGTATTTGTAATGGTGGGTTTAATGAATTATCTGATGTGGATATAGCTCTATTAGGAAAAAATAAAATTTTATTGGATAGCATTTTAGATATAGAGTTATTTTTAGAAAGATTTTTAGAAAGGCAAATAGATGTAGTAGATTTAAGAAGCGATACTTTAGATCTCTTTATTAAAATAAATATTTTAAATAGTGGAAAGGTTATATATTCTGCAGATAACAATCAATTATTTGAGAGCTTCTGTGATGAAACTGATAGAATTTATAAAGAAAATAAAAACTTTATGTATTTTAGAAGAGGTGATGTATTGTCATGAATGAAGAAAGACTTTTAAAGATAATAGAAGATATGCAAGAATGTAAAGTAGATATAGATGAATGTATTGATATATTGGAAACACATAAGGATAATGAAATGGTAATAAAGCTAGCAAAATCAAGCTTGAGACAATTATTTGTTAGTTTTCACACCATTTTAGAAGATTTTTGCTCAATTATTTTAAAAGAGCTTAAAAGGTTTAAGATAGGAATAACTTTAAGTGATAGCTTAAAGTTATTAAGAGATAATAAGGTAATTGATCAGGATACGTACATTTTTTTAGAAAAATCAAGATTGATTAGAAATAGAATTTCTCACAGATATAAAGAGCCAAGTCATGAAGAATTGCTGGCACATATTATTAAATATAAAGATAGGATTGATGTAATAATTAAAATTGCAAAAGGTTATTTGTGATAATAACATATGTTAATCACAACCTAGACAAGCAAGGAAAAACTTCCTAAGAATTTTAAAATAAAAATTCTTAGGAAGTTTTTAAGTTCTAGAGTGTCAATTATATGCAGTTATTAAAGTCATAATTAAGGATATAAATGAATTTAAGAGAATTAAGGAGTTAAAGCAATTAAGTTATTGTAAAGCATAACGATAATAAAATGTTATCAAAGTTATTTAATTTGGATAGTAAAAAAATAAAACATGAGGGATGATTTATGATTAGATTAAAAAAAACTTTTTTCGCATTTACAGTTATGGCAATAGTAATTATAACAACTATAACACTTACTGGGTGTGATCCTCAAAAATCTACTATTAGTTCTAATAGTAAAGCAGGACAAGTTGAAACGAATAATAATAATACCTTGGAAGATAAAAAGGAAGTAGAAGCAATTAAAAAGTCTGAAAAGTATAATGTAAATCTTGAACTTGAAAAATTTAATATGCCTGGTGTATTTACAATGGATAAACCAAAAGGATGGGAGGTTTATAAAGCTGGAGATTATAATACTCTTGCCTTTTTAACTAGGGATAAAAATGAACCTTTAAGGCAGACTTTTATGTTTGCAGAGGTTGGAATATTTTATGTTGACGAAAAGCAAAAGGAGACAGAGGTACATTATCAAAATAATGGTGGTTATAAGATTCCTTGGATTGATATGCCGGTAGTATCACCTTTTAATGGAACAAATTTTTTGAAAAATTTTTATAGTATTATGAATTCACAAATAGGAAAGAATTTTTTAGGTGCGGCTAATATGCCTATACCTAGTGGATTTCAGCAAATTGAAATAATATCTGAAGAGGAAACGACCCCTCTTTTTCCAGGTATGTCAACATTTTTAGTAAGAGCCATATTTATTAATAATAACAAAGCTGCACAGGGTATGTTCACTCTAAGTACCTATAAAGATGCTTATGGTCATGGTTCAGCCTATTTGGTAACAGGGGTGACTGCTCCAGTAAATGAATATATTTCAGTTAAAGATACGCTGATTTCTATAATAAAAAGCTTTCAAATGGAAGATTCCTATGTAAAAGCAGGTATGAATAAGATTAATGAGAATGGAGAAAGATTTAGACAAATTAGTAAAACTATAAGTGAAACCTCGGATATAATTACGAAAGGGTGGAATGAAAGGAATAAAAGTTCTGATCTAATTGCAGCTAAAAAATCTGATCAAATTATGGGAGTGGAAAGAGTTTATGACCCTGTTTATGATGAGGTTTATGAAGTGGAAAATGGCTTTTATGATTATTATAAAACCCATGAAGATCAATACAAACAAAAGGATCTTCAACCACTACCAGATACTAACTATGATTTGTGGGGAAAAGCGCCAATTATTAATCATTCGTTGGTAATCCCAAAATAAAAAAAAGGATATAGGAAGGAAATATGAAAAGAAATGATGAAATTTAAAACCTATCGTTATATAGACAATGAAGTTTTTAAATGTGAGGCCTTTTCTATGCTAATTCCCGAAGATTGGTCTGTTTCTGGGGGGATTATCTGGAGGCAGCATGCTACTATGCCTGGAGCCATAAAGCTTTCTATTAGAAGCTCTGACGGGCTATATGAATTAAATTTACATCCATCTATGCCTTACTTCTGGAATCAAAATCCTTTATCCTTTTTTGGCCCAAAGGAAGGCTCAGAGTACATGGGCAATGAAGTAAGGCGTCCTGTTTCTGGTTATTTACAATATATCCAGCAATACATTTTGCCTAAAGGGGGATTTAGAACTAAAATTGTGGGGCATAGGAAATTTCCAGAGTTAGAAAATGCTTTGCGTTTAGAAAATCAAGGAGGATTCGGAAGCAAAATTTCTATTGATGGTGGAATTGCCAAGTTAGAATATGCTCATAAGGGGTACTTATTTGAAGGTGATATTACCTGTGGTATTGTAATTAACAGTATGATGTATGGTCAAACCTCTTGGATAGCGGATAAAATTATTTCCACTCGTGCTCCAAAAGGAAAGTTTACGGAAGCTAGTAAAGTATTTGGTATTATGTTAAAGTCTTTTAAGTTCAATCTTACATGGTTTAATCTATATCAACAATTTGTGCAGTCCCTTACCCAATATGTAATGCAGGATATTTATAATGCTGGTGTTATAAGTAGAATTATAAGTACTACTTTTAATCAGGTATCTGATACAGTAAGGCGCAGCTATGAAGCACAGCAGGCATCTAACGACAGAGTTTTTAGGGGTATTAGCGAAAGTATACGAGGAGTAAATTCCTACTATGACCCTTACAAGGGCTATTCTGTAGAAATCCCAAATGAATTCTCATATGTATATGCAAACTCTCTAGGAGAGTATATTGTAACAGATAATCCTAACTTTAATCCTAATGTAGGTTCTAATATTAATTGGACTATTTTAAATAGGAAATAACATTAAAACATGTTAAAGTTATAAAAATAAAGAGGGAATTGAAAAAGGGAAAATATGAATTATATTAGCTCCAGAATAATTATTTATAACTAAAGTTCAGAATGTAATTTAGTTATATTAATTTTTAAATAGAATATTATTATTATATCAACAATTAAATAAACTGGAGTTTTTATGAGAGAGATGTCAATATCAGGCAATACAGTTAAAATGAATACTACTAAGATAAAGAGATACTTGAATAACTTAGGAGTAAAAATTACAATTTTTTTATTTTTAATTGTATGTATTACTCTTATTATAAATTTTACATTAAATAATATTTTTATCTCTAAGTATTTTTCAGATATAGAAAAAGAACAGGTGGTTTCTAAGACAGAACAGTCTAGAAAAGTATTTCAATCAAAAATTAAGGAAATGGAAAGAGTAGCAGGAGACTATGGGCTTTGGGATGAAATTTATTATAAAATTCAAGAGGAAGTTATAGATAAAAAATGGTTTTCTGATAATTTTATTACCTGGTTACCGGAGAAATATGGGTTAGATTTAGTAGTTATAGTAAATAAGAATAAAAAAATTATTGCTCAGCAGGGATTAAATAATTCAAATGACATTTTAAATGATAATAAAATTTTGCAATCATTAAATGAAGATAAATATAACGAAAAATCAAGGGTTAGTGGTTTTAAAAAGTATAATGGTGATATATATATAATAAGTGAATGCCCTGTTTTTAAAAATACTTCTGAAGGGACTTGTCAAGGATCTGTTATTCTAGGTAAAAAAGTTTCAGCTACGTTTATTGAAAAAATAAAGCAAGAATTTGGTAATGACATTTTTATTACCTATGATAATAAATTTGTTTCAAGTGACAACATAAGTAAAGAAGTTAATGAAAATATTGCAGTTATTAATAAAAATACAAATAATGAAGTATATAAACTTAATAATTCAAGAATTATAGGAAGTTTGTCAATAACCGATATTGTAGGGAATAACATAGGATATATGAGTGTCATGGAATCTAGAGAGATATTTTTATCAACTCAGAAATTGACTAAAAGAAATGCTTTTCTTGCTATGTTTTTGTCCACTATAGTAATTAGTATTTTGGGATTTAGGTTAAAAAATATTATTGTTAAGCCTATTAAAAGCCTTGAAAATCAAATTAAAAAGATGGAGCAGGAAAACTTATTAATACATGCTGATGTAAATGCAGATGTACCAAATGAAATAATAAACTTAACTAAAAGCTTTAATCGCATGGTAGATAGTATTTATGAACACAAAAAAGAAAATGAAGAACTTAAAATATATGCAAATACAGATTACTTAACTTCAGTGTATAACCATAAATATTATTTTGAAAGTATTAATGATAAGATAGCAGAAGCTCATAAACAAATATCTATTATGTTCTGTGACATTGATAAATTTAAATTAACAAATGACACATATGGACATGAAGTTGGTGATTTTATTTTAATAGGAATTGCAAAAATAATAAAAGATGAAGTAAAAGACACAGGTATGGTTTTCAGATATGGTGGGGAAGAATTTGTGGTTATAATGTGTGATTATACTTCTGAAGAAACATTAGATAAAGCAGAAAAAATTAGAAAAAGTATCATTAGAAGCCAGGAGATTCAAAAATATGCTAGTTATTTTCCAATTACTATAAGTATAGGAATTGCTTCTTATCCAAAGCATGCGTTAGATGCAGAGGGCTTGATAAAAAAGGCTGATTGTGCAATGTGTTATTCAAAGCAAAATGGTAGAAATCAGTGTAACATTTACAGTAATAATATGAATTTATTTTTAAAATATAATAATGAGAATATAAAAAAAGAATTATTAATGGATTCGGTTCTTGCTCTAGCAGAAGCTGTAGATGCTAAGGATGATTATACGGGTAAACATTCTAAGATGGTATCAAAATATTCAATTTTACTTGCAGAAAAATTAGGGCTTACAGAAAATGAAAAAAATAGGTTGAGAATAGGAGCTTTATTACATGATTGTGGTAAAATTGGTATACCAGACAACATAATTCATAAGTCCCAAAAGTTATCAGATACTGAGTTTACAATAATTAAAAATCACACATTATTAGGCTATAATATAATAAAACATATAACAAATGATGAAGAAATTATTAATTGTGTTAGAAGTCATCATGAAAGATGGGATGGTAAAGGATATCCTGATGGCCTTCAAGGGAATGCCATTCATTTATTTGCTAGAATTGTGTGTATTGCTGATGTATATCATGCAATGACATCGGATAGACCTTATAGAAAGGCATTAACGCAAGAAGAAGCCATAGATGAATTGATAAGAACAAAAGGAACTCAATTTGATCCAAAGCTAGTAGATGCTTTTGTTGAGATAATTAAAGATGGTATGTAAATAGAAGTTAGCGAGGCTAGTAAAAAAATATATATTTAACAATAAAACTTCTTAAGAATTGAATTTAAGTTCTTAAGGAGTTTTTTTATTCAGGGTGTGTTTTTAATAATATTTTAAGTCAAAAATAAGAAATATTAATAATAACATTTATTTTATCAGATTTATGTTGTAGAAATATGTAACATGATTTATTTTGACATATAATTTACAACATATTAAACTAAAGGTAATAAGTAGAAAAAAATAGGAATTTTGTGTCTAATATATTAATATAAGTCTGAAAAAATGGAATATTATTGAATGTTATAGAAGGTGTTAGAAAAATGATGATAGATATGAATAATACTACAGATTCTTTTTATGAAAACCTATTTAAAAATAGTAGTAATATCCAAGTTATAGTAGATGGTAACAATGGGCAAATTGTAAATGCTAATAAAACAGCTTGTGAATTCTATGGATATTCTGAAGAAGAAATAAAAAAAATAAAGATATGTGATATAAGTAGTATAAACGATTTAGAAGAAATAAAGCATATTTTAAATGAAACTTTAGAATCAAAAAATAATGAAATCTATTTAACACATAAATTAGGAAGTGGATCTGTAAAGGATGTAAAAGTAATATTTTCAAAAGCGTGTATATGTGGAAAAATATATTTTAATATGACTATATGTGATGTTTTAGAAAGTAAAAAGATTAAGGATAAAAGAGACAACATAGAGGAAAGTCCAAATGATACTGAGGAAATACTTGGGAAAGTTGAGGCGAACTATCGCAGTATGCTAGATCATTTACCAGTGGCAATAATACTTTCTTTGAGAATAGAGCAAAAGATGCTTTATCAAAACCCTAGATTTATAGAATTATTTGGTCATACTTTTGAGGAGTTTTCTGAAATGTCAGAGTGGTGGTCAATTGCATATCCAGATCCAGAATATCGGGAATGGGTGTCAAAGGAGTGGAATTCTAGATTGGCAGAAGCAATTAAAAATCAATCGGCAATTGAACCTATGGAAGCTAATATAACTGCCAAGGATGGTTCTATTAAACATGTTTGTGTACATGCTACTGTATTTGGTGATACGAATTTTATTACATTTATAGATATGACTGAGCGGAAAAAGGCTGAGGAGGAAATGAGATTGATGAATGCCTATAACCGTAGTCTCATTGAAGCTAGTCTGGATGCTCTTATCACAATTGATTCACAGGGTATAATTATAGACGTGAATTCAGCAACAGAGAGAGCTACTGGATATTCACGTGGACAACTTATAGGCACAGATATTTTTGGCTATTTTACTGATTCTGAGAAAGTGAACAATGTAAATAAGAAAGTTTTCGAGGAGGGAACTATTGAGGACTACGAGCTTGAACTTAAGCATAAGGATGGATATGCTACTACAGTCATTTGCAATGCTTCAGTTCATAAGGGTAAGTGTGGACGAGTAAAAGGAGTATTTATATCTGCTCGAGATATTACTCAACGTAAGATAAGAGAAGAAGAGTTAGAAAGGCAGAAGTTAGTAGCAGAAGAGGCAAATGTTTTAAAAAGTCAGTTTCTTGCTACTATGTCCCATGAATTGAGAACGCCAGTAAATGTTATTTTTAGTGCAATTCAACTTTTTGAGTTATATTTGAAAAATAGTTCAGATGTGGCTTCATTAAATTGTAGTAAACATTTGAAGGCTATGAAGCAAAACTGTCACAGATTATTGAGGCTTATAAACAATCTTATTGATGTAACCAAAATAGGTGCAGGTTTTATGGAGTTACATCTTAAAAATGTAAATGTAGTAAGCATAGTGGAGGATGTAACTCTTTCAGTTGATGAATATGCAAGAGGTAAGGATATATATGTACAGTTTGATACTGAAATTGAAGAAAAAATAATGGCTTTAGATCCAGACAAATTGGAAAGAATATTGCTAAATTTACTTTCTAATGCTATCAAATTTACAAGTAAAAATGGCAATATCTTTGTAAATGTTTACAATAAAGAAACAAGCATAATAATTTCAGTAAAAGATACAGGTATTGGTATACCACAGGATAAAATAGAGCAAATATTTGAGAGATTTATTCAAGTGGAGAATACAATGATAAGAACTAATGAAGGAAGTGGTATCGGACTTTCTATTGTTAAGTCTTTTGTTGAAATGCATGGTGGTACAATTAATGTATTAAGCCAAGTAAGTGTGGGAAGTGAATTTATAATTGAGCTTCCAGTAAATATTTTATCGGAACAATGTGATGAAAATTATACTATTCTAAAGAATAATCAGAATTATGGGGAAGTCCTTGATATTGAATTCTCTGATATATACAAATAATGGGAAGTCTATGATAGAGGTGTAAAATTTGTAAGAAAACTATCATGATGTAATAATACATTATGATAGTTTTTTATTTAAACTAAAAAGGTCTATAAATTTGTGTAAATTAGAATATAGATGACTGATTGCTACTTTTTTAAATTTCTTTTTAAAATGTGTATATCTGAAAATTTCAAGTTTGGGAAAGCTTTTAATAATCTTTCATGTTTCCTATTTAATTTGTTTATTAGTTCTTTACGTTTAATAAAAAGGTTTCTTATTTTTTCATCTTTTTCTTTAAGTAACTCTTCTATACATTCATCTTTTAAATCTGATACATCTTCTAATATAGTTTCTTTTATATGTTTTAAATTACTTCTAAACCGAAGAGCATCTTGTCTTATTTGGAAGGATACATATTCAAGTTCTATTAAAACATACCTTAAATCTACCAATGACTTCAAAGTTATAAACCCATCTATAAAGAAATAAGTTAAGGCTACATATATAGTTTTAATTCCTATATTTATAGGAATTAAAGAAATTACCTTATGTACAAAAGGGTGTATTTTGTTTAATATAACTAAGGATATAAGTCCCCAAATTATAGAAAATTTAAGGCATATTCGTCCCTTTATGTTAAAAGGACGTTTTTTGTAGTCCCACCAAGTGGTTTTAAAAAAAGTTTCTAGTAAAAATCCTGTGAAATATTCTATTGCTGAAGTAATTATTACAGTATAAATAAACAATATTCCATTTTTAATAATTGCGTTATTTGGCATTAAATTTATAATTGGGTTAGCTAAAATGATTATGGATAATATACCAAATCCATATACTGGACAGAAAGGTCCATTTAAAAAGCCTCGATTTATGAAGTTCTTTTGTTTTGAATAGGCATAGCAACACTCCAAACACCAACCTAAGAAAGAGTAAAAAAGAAAATAATAAAACAAATGATAAAAATCTAAAGTATATTGAAGCAATATCACACCTCTTCCTAATTACTATATTTTATGATGGTTACTTGTCCTTAAATTTTTCTGTACATTATGGACAATAAACAGGAACTTATTTTTATGTATAAATTTAATAAAGGATATATTCAGTATTTGGAAAAGTTATAAGGATAAACTTCCTATATATCTAATTATATAATATATTTAGTATTGAAATCAAATTGTAAAATTATTGATAAATTCAGCATAAGGGTAGAAAATTTATAACTCCCTTTAAAAGGTAACAGAGATTTTATCTCCATTTATTTAAGGTTTGTTTAAGGTTTAATATATAGAATGAATACATGAAAACAATATAGAAATTAATTGAAAACATAAATGGAATAATAAAAAAGGAGATTTGTATTATGAATAGAAGGTCTATATATTTAAAATTAGCCACAATATTTGTGTGTACCACTTTTTTGTATGCCTGCAGTAATTCTACAACAAAGACTACTACTGAAACTAAGACAGCTGCTAAAGCAAGTATTATTGGTAATAAAGCTATAAAAAGTGTTATAGGGCAACTGGTTACCTATGATAAGGATGACTACTACAGTGACTGGAAAAATGAAAATCCAAATTACATTGAGCTAAATGGAACTACCGCTAACTTAAAGGGTTCAGGTGCTGAGGTAAAGAACAGTAAAGTTACTATAACATCAGCAGGAATATATGTGATTAGCGGTAAATTGAATGATGGTCAAATTATTGTAGATGTTCAAGATAAGGGGACTGTTAGACTTGTTTTAAATGGGACAGAAATAAAGAGCTCTGATAATGCGCCTATTTATGTAAAAAATGCAGGAAAAACAATTGTTTCTCTTGAAGCAGGTACAGAAAACACTATAACAGATGGAACAAAATATACTTTAGAAGATACTTCTTCAGATGAGCCTAGTGCAGCAATCTTTAGCAAGGACAACCTTATTATAAACGGAACTGGTAAACTAACTGTTAAGGGAAATTATAAAGATGGAATTACAAGCAAGGATGATTTAAAAATTACAGGAGGAAACATTCAAATTACTTCAGTTGATGACGGTTTAGTAGGACGTGATATATTAGCAGTTAAAGAAGGTACTATAACTATTCAAGCTGGTGGAGATGCAGTGAAATCCAGCAATGATGAAGATACTACTAAAGGAATTGTAGCTATTGATAAGGGAAACTTTAATCTAAAAGCTGAGAAGGATGGAATACAAGCGGAAACAGCGGTACTTATAGGTGATGGTTCCTTTAATATTACTTCTGGAGGAGGAAGTGTAAATGGCACTAAAAAAGCTGACCAAGGAATGAAAGGGCCAATGGGCGGCAAGGATAATAATAAATCCAATACAACAGCTGCTGATGAAACACAAACAGAAACTGAAAGTAAAAAAGCAATTAAAGCTGCTGCGGATATAGGAATTGCTGGAGGTACCTTCAATATAGATTCTGCTGATGATTCCATGCATAGTAATAACAATGCCGTTATAGAAGGTGGTAGCTTTACAATTGCTTCTGGCGACGATGGAATTCATGCTGACTCAACTTTAGGGATTAAAGGCGGAAAAATAAATATTACAAAGAGCTATGAAGGTATAGAAAGTGCTGTAGTAACGGTTTCAGGTGGTGATGTACACGTTACTTCTAGTGATGACGGTATTAATGTTGCAGGAGGAGCTGATGGTTCCTCAGTAAATGGACGTCCTGGACAAAATAATTTTGAATCTTCAGGAAATAATATGCTGAATATAAATGGTGGATATATTGTGGTTAACGCTGGAGGTGATGGTTTGGATTCTAATGGTTCAATAAAAATGACTAATGGAAAAGTTCTTGTATATGGTCCAACTTCTAGTGGAAATGGAGCTTTAGATTATAATGGAACCTTTGAAATGACTGGTGGTTTCCTAGCGGCTGCTGGAAGCGCAGGAATGGCACAAGCAACTTCAGATAGTTCAACTCAGTATTCAATATTAATGACTTATCCCAAGACTCAGGCAGCAGGAACTATTGTAAACTTGCAGGATAGTAATGGAAAATCAATTGCAACTATTGCACCTGAAAAAGAGTATCAAACTGTAGTCATTAGTTCACCTGAGCTTAAGAAAGGTGGAACTTATACACTCTACTCAGGAGGAACGTCAACAGGAAGTGGAACTGATGGACTTTATACTGATGGAAAATATGAAGGTGGAACTAAAGTTGTAAACTTCACTATTTCAAATTCAGTAACCTGGCTCAATGAATCGGGAGTAACAACTGCTGAAAGTGCTAATCCAGGAGGACATAAAGGAGGACATTCAGGAGAACGTCCAGAAAGACAGCCAGGAGGGAATCCTGATGAACCAAATGACCAAGCACCTAATGCACAAACAAATAATCAATAAAACTATTAAAAGATATAAAGAAGAGATAGATTTTACTTAGCATAAAAAGTAAAATCTATCTCTTCTTTATTTATTTTGTATATGAGGAAGTTCAACTCTGAAAGTAGTGGCTTCATTTACATTACTTTTAACAGTTATTTTACCATGATGCTGCTCCACGATAGCTTTTGCTATAGAAAGTCCTAATCCATAGCCTCCGCTGTCTCTTGAACGAGACTTATTAACACGATAAAAGCGGTCAAAAATTTTATCTAAATCTTCTTTAGGTATTCCCTTTCCAGTATTGGATATTGCCAGCATTGTTTTATTATTATATTTTTTTAATGAAAGAGAAATTTTACCTTTGGAGTCTGTATATTTTAAAGCATTATCTAGTAGTATCATTACAACTTGTTTAATTTGTTCGCTGTTTCCGTGAATTATAACATTAGGTTCAATGTTATAGTCAAATAAAATATTGTTTTCAAAAATAGAAGCTTCCATTGTTAAAATAACATTCTCTATAGTTTCACTTAAATCAAAATCAGTAGAAATTAGCTTTATATCTGAGTAATCTACTTGAGCAAGATATAGTAAATCATTAGTTAGTTTAGTCATTCTCTCAACCTCAGATTTTATGTAATAAATCCATTTGGATTGATTTTTTATAGTATCTTCATGGTGAGATAAAAGTACGTCTGTATTTGTATTTATAACAGTCAATGGTGTCTTTAACTCATGAGAGGCATCTGCAATGAACTGTTTTTGTCTCTCAAAGGATTCTTTTATAGGTTTTATAGATTTATTAGCAAAAAATTTACTTATAAAGAAAATTGCTATAAGCATAGCTAAAGCTACAGCCAAAAATGTATAAATTAGATGAGTTAGATATGAATACATTGAAGTTATATCAAGAAATACTATTTTATACCCAAAGTTATCAGGAGATTTTTTAATTACAAATTCCCAATAAGTATCATACAGCTTGAATCTACCTTTGTTAGAGTTTTCAGATAGCGCCTTTTCTTTTGCTAGTTTATAAAAGCTTTCTTCCATATCAAATATAGAAGAATAACTTGTTAATTTTTTATTATTATCAAGTGTTAATGTAAAAGATATGGATCGTTCCATATGTGGCTCTTCATTGTTATTATCTAACTTAGGTTCTTTTGGGCTATTATCTATATCTAGCTTAGGTTCTTTTTGACTGTTATATAGCTTTCGATCAAAATCTGATAACTTTTTCATTTCCATATTTATATCATTACGAACATTTTTATAGGTGATTAAATATATACTTGTGAAAGAAAATATCATCATAATTGAAATAATAATTAAATTTAATATTAGAAATCTATTTCTAAGTTGTTTAAACATAATAGAATCCTTTCAAATTATATAGTTTATATTAGTTTGAATCTAAAATATAGCCCACACCTCTTACGGTATTGATAGTAACCTTAGAGTTTAAGTAAGTGAGTTTCTTTCTTAAAAAAGATATATAAACCTCCACGTGGTTATGCTCAACTTCAGAGTCGAAGCCCCATAGTTTTTCAATTATAAGTTCTTTTGAAGAAGCTAAATTTTTTCTCATAATAAGTAGTTCCAAAAGCTGAGATTCCTTTAATATCAGTTTAATCTCTTTGCTGCCTTTAGTTAATTTTAAGGTAGAGGGGTTTAACTGTAAGTCTCCAAATTTTAAGGAGTTATCCTGCAGAACCTCACCTTTTCGTCTTGACAAAGCTCTTATTCTAGCAAGTAATTCTTCGCTTGCAAAAGGCTTTGCCAAGTAATCATCAGCACCACTGTCTAGTCCAATCACCTTATCTGTTATTTCTCCTCTTGCAGTTAAAAGTATAACGGGGGTAGAAAGTCCTTCCACTCTAATATTTTTAAGAATACTTATACCATCCATTTTAGGAAGCATAATATCTAAAATTATTAAATCGTAGATATTGCTTAAGGCATTATCTAGGCCACTTTCTCCATCGTTAACAGCATCCACGGTATAGTTATTTTTTTTTAGTATTTGCGTTAAAGCCTCAGCTAAAGGAAGCTCATCTTCTACTATTAAAATTCTCATTTTATCTTCACCTCCCTTTTTAAAATATATTTATCTAAATTATATCATAAGAAAGCTTTAATAAAACTTAAATGCAATCTAACTAAATTATTAAAGCTTTTAAAATTGTTTAAGGTTTGTTTAAGGTTACTTTTATAAAATAAATTCATAAGGAAGCAACATATAAAATTAAAAAGATTTAAGCTTTATTTAAGCCTAAGCTTTTAAAATAGAGTTAAAACAGTAATCTTTTTAAGCTAGAGGAAAGGAGAATGTAAATGGCTATAGAGGTTTTTAACAGAAGTGAATGTAAATTTCTAATTGATAAGGATGTATATGAAGAATTAAATATAAAGCTTCAGGAATACATGGAGATGGATGCTTATAATAAAAATAATGATTTTTATACAATAAGCAATATTTACTATGATACAGATGATAATTATTTAATAAGAAACTCTCTATCTAAACCTAAGTATAAAGAAAAGCTTCGTATTAGGGCTTATGGAGTTCCTAGTGTAGATGACAAAGTATATTTAGAAATTAAGAAAAAGTTCAATGGTCTTGGTAATAAGAGAAGGACATCTCTTAAATTAAATGAGACTTATGAATTTTTAAGTACAGGTGAAAAACCTGAGATTAAAAGCTACATGAATAAACAAGTTATTAATGAAATTGACTATATGTTAAAGCTTTATAATGTTGAACCAAAGTTGTATATAGCTTATGACAGAAAAGCTATGTTTGGTAAAGATAATAGAGAAGTAAGAATAACCTTTGACACAAATATTCGAACTAGAAGATATGATTTAAAACTTGAAGCAGGAGATTATGGAGAGTCTCTTTTGGAAGATGGTAAGTGGCTCATGGAAGTTAAAGTTGAAAAAAATATTCCACTTTGGCTATCAAAACTTTTATCAGAATATAAAATTTATAAAACAAGCTTTTCAAAGTATGGTAATGAATATAAAAAAATGCTTATAAATAATAAAAACTTGAAGGGAGAAATGAATAAATGTTTGACTCAATATTTACCTCAATATCTAACTCAACAGCCAGCACCTCAATTTCTGTAATGGACTCTATTTTAACTATTATTATATCCTTTATATTAGGGGCAGTTATTAGTATTACTTATATGAAAACCTCAAAAAAAGGAGCATACTCACAAAACTTTTCTTTAACACTTGTGATAATACCGACAGTAATAGCTATTATAGTACTTTTAATAGGAAGCAATATTGCTAGAGCCTTTAGCTTAGCTGGAGCTTTTTCAATAATTAGGTTTAGAAGTGCACCTGGAGATCCAAAAGATATAGCCTTTGTACTATTTACTATGGCAGCAGGTCTTGCTTGTGGTGTAGGAGCGTATAGTTATGCAGGGCTGTTTACAGTTTTCCTTTGTATACTAATGTATATTCTTAGCTTTATAGACTTTGGTGGAAGAAAGGTTTCACATAAACTCTTAAAGATTACAATACCAGAAGATTTAGATTATGAAGGTGCCTTTGATGATATATTTGATTCATATACAACTAGACATGAATTAATAAAAGTAAAAACAATGGATTTAGGTAGCCTATTTCAGCTTATTTTTACTGTGACAATGGATAATGACAGAAGTCAAAAGGAATTTTTAGACGAATTAAGATGTAGAAACGGTAACTTAAATATTACTTTGTCTATGAATGAAGATGTAGCAGAATATTAATAAAATAAATTATAAAAAACAATGTATTATATTTTTATAAATGAACATAATAATAGCATAAGGAACATGACAGTTGAGTCAAGACTTATATGTGCTCTTAAGGCTTTGGGGTATATATAGGTCGGTCAAAGATTTTATATAGGTCTTCTATAAAGGCTTATATAAGGTCAGAGAGAAGATTTTATACTGTAGGGTAAAGCTTTATTATAGTGGATTTTGAAAAATATGTTCATTATAATAAGGTTGAAACTTATAGCGTAAAGTCGAGCTAAGATTATATAATGTATTGAAATAGGTTTTATAAGGTCGAGAGATTTTATAAAGTTTATCAGATATGTTATGTGGTTGAGGAAACCATTAGTATAGGTTGTGACCTGCTTTATTATAGTCGAAAGATTATAGTGAGGTAATAAGCTATCTATATTAGTGCAACTTAGATTGTTATGCTCTTTAGATGTAATATTAGTTGTGAAAAGTTTATAACTTTTCAAGAAATTAATGTTATAAAATAGATATATGATTTATATCTGTGAAAGCCATAAATCCTGGTGCTTTATATAATAAAGTATCAGGATTTTTCATGTTTAGATTAACTGAAGGAAGCTGTGACTTTGAAAAATTGGAAATATAGTGGATAATTCTTGGTGCTTAACATATTTTGTAGAAGACCTAAGCAGTTGCTTAAAATTCTTGACATAATAAAAATAAAAAGGTAATATATTACTTAATAAAGGTAATATATTACCTTTTTCATCTAGGTATTAACATAAGGAGAGATTAATATGGAATCCATTTATAAGAAAAAACTTATATTTGGTAGTTTATTTCTTTTAGCAAATAGACTACAGGTTATTGGAGATAAGTATTTAGAGAAGGAGGGAATAACTACAAAGCAGTGGCTTTTAATAGTTATGATTGCTCAGTTTGCTGATAGCATTCCTACTCTTAGTGAGGTAGCCCAGATCATGGGAAGTTCAAGACAAAATGTAAAACAGCTTGCTTTAAGACTTCAGGAGAAGGGATTTGTAAGTATTAAGAAGGATGAACGGGATTCCAGAGTACTTAGGCTTAAATTAACTGAAAAAAGCACAGTGTTTTGGGAAGAGCGAAGGGAAAAGGATGAACAGTTTATTATTGATATTTTTAATGGTCTAAGTGAAGAAGAAATTCATATAATGTGTAATGGCTTTAATAAGTTATTCGGTAACATTGAAAGTATAGAAAAAATCTATAAGTAAGGAAATAAGAGGTGCTACAGTTACTAGCAAAGCTTATATGAAATCTATTCAAGATGCATTAAAAAATAAAATAGAGAGGTAGGGGTTATTAATGAATATATTAATTGTATATGCAACAAAGCATGGTTCCTCTAAAAAGTGTGCACAAATGTTATTAGAGAAGCTTACAGGAAAGGTTGATTTATGTAATATAAAAGATGGAAATATTCCAGAACTTTCACAATATGATAAGGTGATTATTGGAGGATCTATTTATGCTGGAAGAGTTGCAAAAGAATTAAATGAGTTTTGTAAAAAGAATTTGGATATTTTAAAAGAAAAGAAACTGGGGTTATATATATGCTGCATGAATCATAAGGAAGGGGATAAGCAATTAAGAAATGTTTTTCCAGAGGAGCTAGTAAGAGCATCTATTGTAAATAAAAGCTTCGGAGGAGAATTTAAGTTCAAAGAAATGAATTTTTTTGAAAAACTAATTACTAAGGTAGTATCAAAATCTCTTGCTAAGGAAGATCCAAGTGCTGCAATGGATATAACAAAAGATATTTATATGCTATCAGAAGAAAATATTAATGAATTTGCAAATACGATGAATTCGCCATTTTGAATTTGTAATTATGCAATTTCTTCAAATAATAATTTTATATTAATAGCTAAAAGGCATTTAAAAAAAATTATAAAAATAATGTATTATATTTTTAAAAATGAACATAATAATAGCATAAGGAACATGACAGTTGAGTCAAGACTTATATATGCTCTTAAGGCTTTGGGGTATATATAGGTCGGTCAAAGATTTTATATAGGTCTTCTATAAAGGTTTATATAAGGTCAGAGAGAAGATTTTATACTGTGGGGTAAAGCTTTATTATAGTGGATTTTGAAAAATATGTTCATTATAATAAGGTTGAAACTTATAGTGCAAGGTCGAGCTAAGATTATATAATGTATTGAAATAGGTTTTATAAGGTCGAGAGATTTTATAAAGTTTATTAGATATGTTATGTGGTTGAGGAAACCATTAGTATAGGTTGTGATCTGCTTTATTATAGTCGAAAGATTATAGTGAGGTAATAAGCTATCTATATTAGTGCAACTTAGATTGTTATGCTCTTTAGATGTAATATTAGTTGTGAAAAGCTTATAACTTTTCAAGATATTAATGTTATAAAATAGATATATGATTCGTGTCTATAAAAGCCAAAAATCCTGATACTTTATATAATAAAGTATCAGGATTTTTCATGTTTAGATTGCTTTTGTTATCATGTATATCACTTTAAATAGAGTTTAATTTATTCAGATTTTCAAGTATTACTTGCTCTCCAGCTTTGAATTCAATGTTATTACAAATTTTTAGCGCCTCTTTATAACATTTAATTGCTTCACTTTTTTCTCCTCTGGCTGAATATATATTTCCAAGGCTTATTAAAATATTTGCTCTACATTTCTGATTACCTGTACAATCCTGAAAATGAAGTGCTTTGTTATAATATACTATTGCTTCTTCTAAAGTTCCATTTTCGTGATAAAGATTGCCTATATTATATAGAGTATCTACCTCTCCTTGCTTGTAATCACTTTCTCTGCAAATAGCAATTGCGTCATTATAATAATTTAGTGCTTGGTTTATATCTTTTTGTTTTTTATACAAAGCACCTATATTATTCAGCTGAACTGCTTCTCCCATTTTGTACCCAGTTTCTCTAAATATTTCAAGGGCCTCATTATAGTATTTTAAAGCTTCAATGAAATTTTTCTCATCGCAGAGAATATTTCCTATCATGCCTAGTGTATTTGCTTCACCTTGTCTATAACCAATTTGCCTATGTAGCTCTATTGCTTGATTAGAGAATTTTAGTGCTTTTTCTAAATCACCTTTTAATCTATAAGTTGCACCAAGGTTTAATAGCTGATTTGCTTGCCCTTGCTTGCTACCAATTTCACTATTAATCTGTACAGCTTGTGTAAAGTAATTAAGTGCTTCTTCTTGATTTCCTTTTGAACTGTATATAAAACCTATATTTGCCAAGGTATTTGCTTCTCCCTGTCTATTGCCATTTTCTCGATTCATTTGAAGTGTTTCCATTTGATGCTTCAACTCTTCATTTTGTTTAACATTTAAGTAACTTTCGTACAGCATTGGGTTTAGCTCTCTTATCTTATCCATAATCTGATCTACAATAGATCTATCTTTTGTATCCGAATCAATATTCACAAGGAATTCTTTTAAATACTCTGGTTTATTAAACTTAGAGGATTTTAAGCAATTAAATAATATATCTACACGCCCAAGAACAATTTCATTTTGTGCTTCTTCTGTTACTGAGCCTAATTTATTGTAAAGAAACATGGCAAGTTCATAATGATTATTAAATTCTTTTCCAACTTCACTGACTCTATTTCTTACAGCTTTTTGAAGCCTTTCAAGAGCAATTTCACCGGCTAAGACTAAACCATTTAATTCATCTAATATTTGATATTCCTCATAAGATAAATCTCCACTAAAAGGTTTATAAATTAAATCATGTTCTACTTCAGCCCAAGCTAGCATGAGTGCAGAAGCAATTTGAATCTCAATTAATGCTTGAGCGTATTTTTTTGATTCATCAGATAAATCTTTAGTTTTAAGATAAACTCTATAATGAGTTGCCCAGTACCCTGAAAACCGTTTTTTATATTCTTGTTTTTGAGATCCCTTAATTTCTAGAGACTCAGGGAATAGCTTACAATCTTTTACTTCAAAATTTGATTCTATGAATTTTTGTACTTTATTTAAATCACCTGGGAAATAAAGTGCAATACGTACACCTGAAAAATCAACGATATCCTCATTAATATCTTCAAAAGAAGTATAATTTTTTTTGAAATTTCGTTTTTCTAGTTTATCTCTAAGTCTCTCGATTTTTTTAGCTCGATTTGTTACAATTGCCCTTATACCAATTTGTTCTATATTTGTTTCGCAAATTTGAGCACATATTCTTGATGCTTCTTGATAAAAATCAAATTCTTTTATGTAGTGACTTAGAAAGGTTTCAATAATACTCATGCGGTATTCCCCCATTTTAACTTTTGCTTAGAAATATGAAATTAATTCTTATTATTCAATTGATAGTATTTAACAAGCTCACCCTAGGGGTGTAAATTTAATAAATTATATTTAAAAAAATTGATTATTTCATATAAATTCTCTTAAATTTCTTTTATTATATCATATATTCAAAATGTAATTATATATTTTACTTAATTCATAAAAAAAAGTATTTATTTTAATAAATTATTAAAAAAATATTGAAAATATTATTAATTTATAATACAATTTCAGAGTAGAGTATTAAAATGATAAATTAACTATAGGAGGAATTCAAATGAACGGAGTAAATGGAGGAGATACAAGCTTTATGTTTCTAGCTACGGTGCTTGTAATGATTATGACACCAGGACTAGCTTTATTTTATGGAGGAATGGTAAAAAGAAAAAATGTACTAAATACTACCATGTATAGTTATGTTGCTATGATTTTTATTTCAGTGCAATGGATATTGATAGGATATACTTTAGTATTTGGTAAAGATATACATGGTATGATTGGAGGATTAGAATATTTAGGATTAAAGGGAGTAGGTTTTGCACCTAATGCAGAATATGCTGCTACAATACCTCATAATCTTTTTATGTTATTTCAAATGATGTTTGCAATAATTACCCCAGCATTAATATCAGGAGCTTTTGCAGAAAGAATGAAATTTTCAGCATTTATAATATTTTTAGTTGCTTGGGTTACTTTTATATATGATCCTCTAGCACATTGGGTATGGGGAGTAGGAGGATGGATTAGAGAGTTAGGAGCTTTAGACTTTGCAGGTGGAAATGTAGTTCATATTAGTTCAGGAGCATCTGGTCTTGTAGCTGCAATTATGATAGGTAAGAGAAAAGAAACAAATTCTACACCTCATCATATTCCCATGTTAGTTTTAGGAGTTGGACTTTTATGGTTTGGATGGTTTGGATTTAATGCAGGAAGTGCTTTGGCAATGAATGATATAGCTATGAATGCATTTGTAACAACTAACACTTCAGCAGCTGCAGCGGCAATAGGTTGGATTGCATGTGAATGGATTTACAAGAAAAAGGTTGGGGCTGTAGGAGTAGTTACAGGAGCAGTAGCAGGACTAGTTTCAATTACACCAAGTGCAGGATTTGTAACTCCTATGGCAGCTTTAATAATAGGAGGAATTGGCGGAGTTATATGTTTCTTTTCAGTAACCTTCTTGAAGCATAAAATTGGATATGATGATGCTTTAGATGCTTTTGGATGTCATGGTATAGGAGGTACTTGGGGTGCTGTTGCCACAGGTATATTTGCAACAAAATCAGTAAATCCCGCAGGTGCTGATGGATTATTGTACGGTAATGCATCTTTATTAGGAGCACAAATTATAAGCATAGTTGCCACTTATGCTCTAGCTATAGTAGGAACTTTTATTATATTAAAAATCGTAAGTTTAATTACACCTTTAAGAGTAAGTGAAAAAGAAGAGGAAAAAGGACTTGATAAATTAGTTCACGATGAAGATGCTTATGCAATTTAGGGCTTAAATATTAAATAAAAAAACAGGCGCAATGCTTATCAATACCTATTTTATAAAGATACACATAAGCAGAAGATCAAATTAATCTTCTGCTTATATGCTTTTTATTTCAAACTAACATAAAGTAATTTTAGAATAATATTGTATTTTAATAAAGATTATTATTAAATAATTAACTTACATTTTATTAAAAGTTAGCTAGTCCATAAATGCTCTAGTAAAAACAGTTAAAGGGACTGATAAAATAATTCCTATGCTACCAGCAAGAGATTTTAAAATTTCTATAGATATATCTTCAATATTAATGACATACATAAAATTAACATTGTAAGCCATAAAAAACATTAAGCTAACTAGTGAACTCCCTACATACGCTAAAATAAGTGTATTTGACATTGTTCCTATAACGTCTCTTCCTACATTCATTCCACAATTAATTAGTTCACCTGGAGAAATACATCTATTATTTTCTTTAATTTCATTCATCGCTGTAGCAACAGACATACTCATATCTATATTTGCACCTAATGCCCCAATTACGATACTAGAAAACAATATAGCCTGAAAATTGAAGTTTATCTTTTGAGGTATTTGTGATAGATGCATAAAATCCTCACTATTGATAGAGATTTGGAGATACTTGCTCATTATTATTGTAGTTATTCCAGATATTATTACTCCACCTAATGTTCCTATTAATGAAGCAAATGTTTTTTTACTAAATCCATTCTGAATTATCAATGAAAAGAAAGCAATAATAAAACTACATAAAATAGTTAATTTAATAGGATCATATCCACTAACAAGACCAGGTAAAAGTAATATTGAAATTACACAAATAGTAAATGCGATTGATGATATAGCATAAAGTCCTTTTATTCCAGCAATAATCAGTATTAATAACATGAAAAACAAGACTAGACACAATAATTTCTTATCCCTAATATATTGGTATATTGTAACATTTAAATTATTTCCATTAGAATTTTGAATTGATAACAGAAGTTCATCATTACATTTTAATGGTAACAACTGATCATTTGTTGTTAAAGTATTGTCTATAGTAAATTTTTGCCCTTTATATTTACCTTCTTGTACAACTACTGTTACTTTTTGTCCACCAGGAGAGTCTGATTTTAAAACTTCTGTTACCGAAGCTCTATAGAACTCATCGCTTTCTAGGGAATTTTTTTTATCGGATTTATTATTAAATGGTGATAAAAAAAAGATAGCTGCTATTAAAAGTATTGTCATTGGTATTCTTAGTAAAGAAAAAATTTTCATTAAATCACCCCACTATTTGTAAAAATATTACATTTATCTTATCATATTAAATTTAAATATTAAAGTAAAAATATCACAATTTTTCTATAATATCCTATGTACATTATAGTCTATTCAAAATTATAGCCTGTTTTTTATTTATGGCCTTTTATGTCTTTTAGCAAAACTATGTAGAAAACATATTTATTAAAAAATACAATGGTGATAAAATATACTTAGGTAAGAAAATTGTATAATTTAAAAAAATATAGTTTCATGCAATTTCCTTAAACATAAGAGAAAAGATATAAGTTATAAAAAAGGTTAGAGCTATTAAAGAGATAACTAGACTGTAACATATATAATAAGGAACAAAGAAGGCTCTACGAAAATAGAGTCAAAATACAAAAGTAGAAGGGGTTTATATGGAGATAAAAAAAGTTAAAGGAGGTACGTTTTGTATTGATACTGGAATGACATACGTACCTTTTTATAAAATTAATGATGAAGAAATAATTATGTTAGATTCAGGATGGGCACAAGGGGAGAGAGAAGGAATAGATGAACTTCTGGAAAAAAACAATTTAAAGGTTGTGGGCATAATATGTAGTCATGCTCATATAGATCATATAGGAAATATTAAGTATTTAAAGAATAAATATAATTGTATTATTGCTATGGCAGCTTATGAAGCTTTAGTTTGTAGTTCTGCTATTAATCTTAAGGTTTATTGCAGTAGCAGTCAGACCTTATCTGATGTAACAGATTGCTTTGGACATATGGTTTGTGAAACAGATATTATGATTTTAGATAATCAAGATAGTATATATGTATGTGGTATTAAATTTAAAATTCTTCATACACCAGGGCACAGTCCTGCACATATATGTATTGTTACTCCTGATGATGTTGGATATGTTGGAGATGCCCTTATAAGTTATGAAGTTATGGAGAATGCAAAAACTCCTTATACTTTTATACTTAAAGAGGACTTGAAAAGCAAAAAAAAGCTTTATGATTTTAAATGCAGCAAATATATAGTGGCCCATAAAGGTATGTATGATGACATTACAAATCTTATAACTGATAATATAGATTTCTATAAGGATAGAGCTATGCAAATATGCAATTTTATAAGTGGTGCTATGACAATGGAAGATATCATAATAAATGTTATTGAAAATTTTAATATTAGTATAAGGAGTACCTATAAATACGCCGTAATAGAAACTATAGTAAGGTCTTATGTTGAATATTTGAAGGAAGTTGGAATGGTTGACTCAATTATAGAAGAGAGAATGTTAAAATATATAAAGAAATAAACTTGGCTTTGTAAATAAAAATTCAATATGTATATTAGCTTAATATTATATTCTTGAAGAAGAATTTTAAAATTATCTTTGAAGCGGTTGTTTATTTCCTCTAAATTCTTTTGAATCATTAAATTTTACCTTCTTGATAGATATTGTAGAAAGTAAAGGGGTTAATTTCATTTGATAAATTTCAATATATAAAGTATACTATTATTGAGGAGAAAAATAAGATAAAGAAAGGTTAAATAGGTTTTAACAGCTAATGATTTTATAGAATACAGAAAATTAATAGGAAAATTAAGTAATGTACAAGTGAGAATATGGTATAATTATCATGACAAAAATATTATCAATAAGATAGATAAATCCTTGTCAATAAAAGAGCAGGCTATACAAGCTCATTTTTTAAGGAATAAGTATAGAACGCAAGCTAGAAAACTAATGAGAGATAGAAAGCTTGCAAAATATTTAGATATTAATAACTATAATTTACCGTTTCAATATTATGAAAATAAATATTTAAAACAGGGATATAGTAATAATTCTCTTTATGAAAAAATACTAGATTCTTCAACTAGGTCAAATAAAATGGTAAACAAAAGATTGGGAATAGTGTAGTAACAGATTTCAAAACCAATAGAGTACTTAACTGTAAAGTGTGTTGTAAACGCAACGCTATTAATTATACCCTAAGAAAAATCTTAGGATATTTTTATTTTTTTGTTCATTAAGAGTAATTTCAGGCATAAATTTTTTTGGGAAATTCCCAGGGGTAAGTAAATAAACTGTGAATACAATTTGTTTTTCTAAAGTGAAGGATACTATAAGTAAGTTATTAGAGGTATTGAAGAATAGCGTGGTTTGACTTAGTAATAGATATATGTTAACATATCAAAATATTGCTTTGGGGAAAATGTACTCAAAGCTTTTTGTTTGTAAAAGATATGGAGATAAAATTAAAAATAAATACAAAAAATAAAAAAGGAAGTGAATGAATGAAAAATTTTAAACAAGAGTGGTTAGGAAATGTAAAGGGAGATTTATTAGCTGGAATAGTAGTATGTATGGCTTTAATACCAGAAGCTATAGGATTCTCTATAGTAGCTGGTGTTGATCCTATGATTGGGGTATACTCTTCATTCTGTATTTCTGTAATTATTTCTATCTTTGGTGGAAGAACAGGAATGATTTCAGCAGCTGCCGGAGCTATGGCATTAGTTTTAGCAAGCTTAGTAAAGAGTCATGGAATAGAATATATGCTTGCAGCAACAATACTTACAGGAATTTTCCAAGTTATATTGGGCTTTTTAAAGATAGGTAATCTATTAAAGTTTATACCAAAGCCAGTTATGATAGGTTTTGTTAATGCATTAGGAATAATGATGTTTAAATCACAATTACCGCATTTTAAAGGATCTTATATTTTATTAATTTTAGGTGCAATAGGAATTTCTATAGTATATCTATTACCTAAATTAACTAAAAAAATACCATCTCCAATAATAGCAATCATAGTGGTTTCAATAATTGTATTCACATTTAAAATTGATGTAAATACCTTAGGAGATATGGGTAAAATAACAACAGATTTACCTAAATTCTTAATACCAAATGTACCATTTAACATGGAAACATTAGGAATAGTATTACCTTATGCACTATCTCTTTCAATAGTAGGACTAGTAGAATCATTATTAACAGCCCAGTTAGTTGATGATTTAACAGATACTCCAAGTAACAAGAATAGAGAATGTATAGGACAAGGTTTAGGTAATGTAGTGGCAGGTTTCTTTGGAGGAATTGCTGGGTGCGGCATGGTTGGACAAACTGTTATTAACCAGAATTATGGTGGAAGAGGACGACTTTCAACATTTATTGCAGGAGCATCAATGTTAACTTCTGTAATTGTGCTTAATAAATTTGTTGCTCAAATTCCAGTAGTTGCATTAGGAGCAGTTATGGTGGTTGTGTCTTTTAGTACGTTTAACTGGGGATCTATTAAGAGAATAAAAAAAGTACCAATAACTGATACTATTGTAATGATTTCAACGGTTATAGTGGTACTATTAACTCATAATTTAGCTTATGGAGTTATAGTAGGAATCATTTTAAGTGCGTTATTCTTTGCATCTAAGATATCAGAGGTTAATGTTGAAAAAATAAAGCAAGATAGTAGAGTGGTTTATGTAGTTAAGGGACAATTATTCTTTGCATCTACATTAAAATTTATTAATAGCTTTGATTATACAGAAAATGTTGATTCAGTAGATATAGATTTTTCAAAGGTAAAAATTTGGGATGAATCTGCAGTTGATGCAATAGACAGGGTAGTAATTAAATTCCATAAAAATGGAGTAAAAACTAATCTGATTGATATGAATGAAGAATGTATAGCATTAGTTGATAAAATAGCTATACATAATAAAGAAGGCGGATTAGAATCAGTTGTTGGTCACTAATTAAAATTATATTACTAAGTGCTTATACACTTAAATAAAAACGTAAAGAATCTGAGAAGTGTAAATTTTATAAAACTTCTTAAGAATTTACGAATTTAAAAAGTCTGTAAATGAGTTTGTATAAATTCATTTACAGATTTTTTTTATAGGAAATGAAGTGCTATGGTTACTTAACTTAATTTCCAAAAGAAACATATTAATAATTTTATAGACTTTAATGTTATTTTTTACAATTAGTAACATATAGCTAACATGTACTTAAAATTAATGGTGTATATTAACTATACATACATTTAAATTATATTCTTGATGAAAAACATATATTATGTTATTATAGTAAAATAAGTGAAAATGATAACCATTTTCACTTATAAATAAAATATTTAAACTATTCATATAAATAAAAGAGAAATAATATTAGTAGGGGGATAAGATGTTAAAAGGTAAAATATTAAAAAGTTCATTGAAAACTAAACTTTTAGGTGTAATTTTAGGTGTATCTATAGCATCCGTAGTTATGGTAGGATACATAGGATATTCAACTGGAGCAAATATAATTGAAAAGCAAACCACAAACAATTTGAAAACTAATTCAAGTAGAGCTTCTGAAATATTAGATATAGTTTTAGAGGGAGAAGTAAAACAAATTGAATCTTTAGCTGAAAATAAGGAATTTATAGAAGCATTAAGAGAAGCTAATAAAGTAGGTAGTGAAGGCTATATTAAACAACATAATGAAGCTAATAAAACATTAAAAGGTAGAGTAAGTAAGGAATATTATGACCATTTTTTTGTAATAGATAAATCTGGTAAAATTATCATAGATAATAACAAGGATTTTTTAGGCATAGACGTTAATAGCAGAGATTATGTGAAAGGTGCTTTTCAAGGAAGGACTACAATAAGTGAACCAATTATAAGTAAATCTGTAGGAAAATATGTTGTGGCAATAGCAGCTCCTATCAAGGACACAAATGGAGAAGTTATAGGGGCTATGGGTAGTTCTATTTTCCTAGACTATTTTGGCTCAAAAGTTTCAAATATAAAAATAGGTGAAAAAGGATATGCGTTTATATTCGATGCAACGGGTCATATGATTTACCATCAAGACAATAAGTTACTAGGTAAGCATGTAAAAGAACTTAATACTCCACAGTTAGAAGACATAGTTAATGCAGTGAATAATTCTGTTGACAATGAAGTAAAAACTACTGAATACAAATGGAATGGTGAAGATAAAATTACTTCAGCTTCACCAGTTGCACAAACTAAATGGTTAGTTTTAACAAGTGCTGCAAAAGAGGAAGCATTAAAAGATGTAAATACTATGATGAAAACTATTTTAGGCATAACATTTTTAATATTAGCTGTAGCTGTATTTGTTGCTGTATTATTTGCAAACAAAATTATAAAAGGAGTTAAAGAAGCTTTAGGATCCATGAAAGAAGCTGCCGATGGAGATATGACTATTGAAGCTAAAGTTATATCTAATGATGAAATAGGAAATATTTCAGTAGGGCTTAATTCTATGATTAAACAAACTAGAAACCTAGTAAAAACTATCAAAGGAGGAGCAGATAAAGTATTTGAAACTTCAAAAACTTTATCATCTGTAACTGAAGACACAGCTCAATCTATAACAGAAGTAGCAAAAGCAGTGCAACAAATAGCAGAAGGTTCAAATAATGAAGCTAGAAGTATAGAAGAAATCACTGGATATGTAGAAGAATTATCAAGAAATATTGAAGATGCAAATATAGGAGCTAAAGACGTTAAAGAACAATCAATTAATATGGCTGCTATTAATGAAGATGGTAAAAAAGCCATTAGAGATGTATCTACAAAAACTGAAGAAAGTGAACATTCATTTAAAATTGTAGAAGACACTATAAATGAATTAAAACATAAGAGTGATGCAATATCAAATATTATAGAAACTATATCTATGATTGCTGAACAAACAAATCTTTTAGCACTTAATGCAACAATTGAAGCTGCAAGAGCAGGAGAGGCAGGTAGAGGGTTTGCTGTTGTTGCTGATGAAGTTCGTAAACTTGCAGAACAATCCACTAATTCTGCAAAAGAAATAGAAAGTATAATAACAGATGTTCAAAACCAAACGGTAAAAGCTACAACTGCAATAGTAGCCACAGCAGAAGCTGTTGAACATCAAAAAAATTCAATTGAAAATTCAACTAACATATTTGAAAAAATTAGTCTTGGTATTGAATCTATAAGCAAAGAAATAATAGAAGTTACAAACAGATTAGATGAAATTAATATTAAAAAAGAAAATATAGTAAATTCCATTAATAGTATTTCAGATGTATCTCAGGAAGCTGCATCAACAAGAGAAGAGGTTTCTGCTTCTGTTGAAGAACAAGCTGCTGCAACTGAACAAATGTCTGCTATTGCTAAAAATTTAGAAGAAATAATAGAAGAATTAAATAGGAGTATAAGTGTATTTAAAGTATAAATAGCAGTTTTTTGAGAAATTTCCTCAGGTATATAAACAAACTGTCAATATAATTTATTTTGTTAGAAATAGTTTTATGGCAAAGTGCAATAGTTTTATTACATTTTGCAATAAAGCTATTTTTATTTTTTTGCAGGTGTAAAGATTATAGTAGCTATTTTCATGGCTAAGCACTTTAATCAGAGTTGGCACAGTTAGTGCTGTATACTATTGTGAATTAATAAACAAACATCTTCTATGAGTAGTTAAATAATAAATGTTAAGGGAGAGATGATTAATGGAAAACACAAAAAAACTTCTAAGTGGAGTAACAGTTGTAGAATTATCAACTTTCGTAGCAGCACCAACTTGTGCAAAAGTTTTAGCTGATTGGGGTGCTGATGTAATTAAAATTGAAGCGCCTTCAGGAGATCCAGCAAGAGCAGCTGGGGCTATTTTTAAAATGCCTATTACAGAAGAGGAAAATCCACTTTTTGAAAATGTAAATTCAAACAAGAGAGGAATCTGTATAGATATAAAATCCCAGGAGGGTAAAAAGATTCTTTATGAACTTATTGAAAAATGTGATGTATTTATCACAAACAATAGAACTGCTGCACTTATAAAAAATGGATTATCATATGAACAACTCTATGAAAAATTTCCTCATATAATTTTTGCACAGATATTAGGTTATGGAGAAAATGGACCAGATAAAGATAGACCAGGATTTGATTATACAGCTTACTATGCTAGAGGAGGAATAATGGGAACACTTATGGAAAAAGATACAGCCCCATTAAACCCTGCAGCTGGATTTGGAGATCATCAAGCTGGTATGTATTTAGCATCAGGCATATGTGCAGCACTTTATAATAAACAGATTACAGGAAAAGGTGAAAAAATAACTGTGGGTCTTTATCATACTGCTATATTTGGTATGAGTACAATGATTCCATCTTCACAGTACGGAAACAACTGGCCTGCAACTAGAAAGAAACCAAATAGTCCACTAATGAATTCATACAAATGTAAGGATGGAAGATGGGTGCAAATAGCGGTTGTGGAATATAATAAGCACTTTAAAAAATTTATGAGTGTTATTGGACGTGAGGATTTAGCCGATAATGAAAAATATAATACGCTTAAAGCTATATCAAGTCATACTGAAGATTTGGTTGAGATTATAGAAGAACAGTTTTCTAAATTTAATTTAAAAGAGTGGACAAACAAATTAAATGAAGCAGATTTACCTTTTGAAAAGGTACAGCTTTGGGATGAAATAGTTGAAGACGAACAGGCTTGGGCTAATAATTATCTACGTAAGGTAGAATATGAAAATGGCAATGAGGGGGTATTGGTAAATACACCTGTTATGTTTAAAAGTATGGAATTATCAGAGTTTAGTATGGCGCCAAAGATAGGAGAACATACAGAAGAAGTGCTTTTAGAGTTAGGATATTCAGATGATTATATTAAAGATTTAAAAGATAAGAAGGCTATTAAATAGAAAAATTTCTGTAGTTTATAATATCAGAATTAATTTAAAAAAGTTTAATTATTATTAGGGAGGATGGGTTAATGGGTAAAAAATCAACGATGACGGGTTGTTTTGCTCTTGCATTTGTTTGGTTTACAACTCACTTTGGAGGGGGATTTGCATCAGGTAGGCAGATTGTAAATTTTTTCATTGATTATGGGTGGTATGCCATATTCACACCATTTTTATCACAATTAATATTAGCAATAGTATTTTACTATGTATGGAAGTATGCACTAGACTATAAGGTGTTTGACTATAGAAGTTGGACTAATAGTTTCTATAAGCCAGTTGAAAAGGTTATGTCTAATGTATATGAAGTGGCGTATAACTTAACTCTAATAACTGCAACAGCTATAGCTTTTGCAACAGGAGGAGCTACTATAAAAGAGGTCTTTGGAACTTCATATGTCTTAAATACTGTAGTTATTGCTATTATTATATTTATGTTAACTATCTTTGGAGCTGATATTGTAAGAAAGGCAGCTACAGGTATAGCTATTGCAATAATAGTAGGAGTTTTAGTTATATTTATTCCTAATTTGATATATGCTTGGCCAGAAATGATAAAGAATGTTGGGGTACTTAAAAGAGGGGCTTCTAATAGTGCAAGTGGTTTTTGGCATGCTTTTGTTCAATGTATGGTTTATGCAGGATTTCAAGGAAGTGTTTTAGGAGCGTATATATCTCATGCTAGTATACTAAAAAATAAAGCTGAAGCAAAAAAGGCTGCTTTGTGGGGACTTCTAATAAATGGAGGCATAATAACGTTAGCAGCTTTGGGAATTATGGCATTTTATAATCCAGGCATGTCTAAAGCACCTATACCAACATTGATATTGGTTAATAATGGGGTGGGTTCATCTTGGATGAGACCAATAGTTTCAGTACTAATAATCTTAGGCTCAATTTCAACAGCAGTTAATTTGATTTATGGAATAGTTGATAGAATATCTTCTTGGTTAAGTAGACATGAAAGTGTTGAGATAGCTGAAGAAAAACAGAAGAACAGAAGTATTGTTATATCTATTATTTATACTATATTTACATGGGGAATTGCTCAATTTGGTTTAATACCTCTAGTTTCAAAGGGATATGGATCTATAGGATATATTTCAATTATTGCAATTATACTTCCTATCTTAGTAAGGGGAGTTATTGGGTGGAGTAATAGTAATAAGGAAGTAAATAATCCTATAAAAGTTGAAGATTAGATAAACATAAAATTAAGGTTATAAATTTAAAAAGCATATAGGGGGAATGAGTAATGAAACTTGCTTTAAGTAGAGAACAAGAGCTAGTAAAACAAGTGGCTAGAGAATTTGCTGAAAAGGAACTTGCACCAATAGCAGCTGAGATAGATGAAACTGGTAATATACCTGATAGTGTGTGGAAAAAGATGGCTAGATATAACTTTCTAGGAATATCTGCTCCAACTGAATATGGTGGAGCTGGTGGAGATTCCATTTCATATGCTATAGCAGTAGAGGAAATTTCTAAAAAGTGTGCATCAACAGGAGTTATGTTGTCAGGAGCTTCTTCATTGTTTAGTTGGCCAATACTAAAGTTTGGAACAGAAGATCAGAAGAAGAAATATTATATGCCATTAATAGCTGGAGAAAAGCAAGGATGCTTTGCATTAACTGAACCAGATGCTGGAACAGATGCTGCTAGTCAAAAAACTGTAGCGGTTTTGAATGGAGACCACTATATATTAAATGGAACAAAATGTTTCATTACTAATGGGGCTAAGGCAGATTTTGCCATAGTCATGGCTATGACAGATAGGTCAAAAGGAGTAAAAGGAATAAGTGCATTTATAGTTGAAAAATCTTATCAAGGTTTTTCAGTAGGAAAACATGAAAATAAGATGGGAATAAGAGGTACTAATACCGTAGAATTAATATTTCAAGATGTTAAAGTGCCTAAAGAGAACTTACTTGGCAAAGAAGGAAAAGGATTTAACATAGCAATGGCAACCCTTGATTCTGGAAGAATAGGTGTTGCGGCTCAAGCATTAGGAATAGCTCAAGGAGCTTTAGATGAGGCAATTAAATATGTTAAAGAAAGAAAGCAGTTTGGAAAGCCTATAGCCTCATTCCAAGGACTTCAATGGATGTTATCTGAAATGGAAACAAGAATAGATGCTGCCAGATGGCTAATTTATGATGCTGCATATAGAAAAGATATGGGATTACCATTTACAATGCAAGCAGCAATGGCAAAATTATATGCTTCCAAAACAGCTGTTTTTGTTACTGACAGAGCTGTACAATTACATGGAGGATATGGATATATAAAAGATTATCCTGTGGAAAGAATGTATAGAGATGCTAAAATTACTGAAATATATGAGGGAACAGCAGAAGTCCAAAGAATGGTTATAGCAGGACAAATGCTTAAATAGGATTGCATTAATACCTGACTTTTAAATAATCACTTTTAAATTTGAGAGTATATATATAAGTGCAGTCTTGTAACACATTAGGGATATAAAGCATACAATTTTATGGTAGATAATTTTTATGTGGAGGTTTTTATGCGTAATTGCTGTTACCCTTATATGCCATATATGTGCATGTACGATGATGATGAAGATTTAGAAAAAATGTATCCTGAAATGTATTATAAGCTTTATCCTATGGTTAAAATGCATTGTGACAGAATAGAAAGAAAATGTGGATGGATGGAATCGCCAACTGATAAGGATTTAAAAGAGGCTTGTGAGGATATGTATGAAAATATTAAAGATTACTTAGAGGAAATGGATGAGGATGACAAAGATGATCATGATGATGACAATTGCTATAGTAGACAATATTCTTATGATAGAAGAAGACCTATAAATGATTTTTTAAGAATCTTATTAATTAGAGAATTAGCAGGAAGACGTAGGAGACGTAGAAGACGTAGACCTATGCCATATTACGGATATTGGTACTAACATTTAGTTGGAAAATATTAATTTATTAACCCTAACTGAAAATTAAGACAAGGAATATATGTATAATATGTTCCTTGTCTTATTAATG
Source organism: Clostridiaceae bacterium (assembly GCA_036677675.1). Taxonomy (GTDB): domain Bacteria; phylum Bacillota; class Clostridia; order Clostridiales; family Clostridiaceae; genus Clostridium_H. Next base: position 34,274 of record JAVBWC010000001.1, read on the forward strand.
TTTATATTAAAAATTTCTCTTTTGGGGTTACATATATATTTGTGACAAAAGGACCTTAATTAGAAAAGAGATAGCATAAAAACTATCTCTTTTGTGAATTTTATATATGAAGGGTGAGTTAATTGATTTAAAATAACCTACATATATTTAATGAAGAAAATAAATCTTCTTTTGCAGGAAATTTAATGAATTATAAGAAAAAATCTGAACGAATGTGAATGGAAATAAATACTTTTGAATTATTATGAATGAAAATGATTGAAATTTAAATAATTCTGAATTATAATATAGACATAAAGTAAATAGGAGATATAAAGATGTTAACAGAAGAACGATATGAACTCATACTTCAAGCTATAAAAGAAAAAGGAATAGTAAAACTTAATGAGCTAGTTGAAATTACAAAAAGCTCTGAGTCTACCATAAGGCGTGATTTAACTTATTTAGAGAGCAAAAATGCTCTAAAGAGGGTACATGGAGGAGCTGCTTCAATAAAAAGAAAGGTTGCAGAACCTAGTTATAGTGAAAAACTGGTTCAAAATATCACATGGAAAGCAATTATAGCTAAATATGCAGCTTCTTTAATTGAAGATGGAGACTCAATTTATTTAGATGCAGGCACTACCACCTTTGAGATGATTAAGTATATAGACAAGAAAGACATTGTTGTTGTAACAAATGGACTTAAGCATATAGATGCTCTTATTGAAAAAGGAATCAAGGGGTATGTCCTGGGAGGTAAGGTAAAGGCTAAAACTAAAGCTATTATAGGCCAAGATACTTTACTTAGCTTACAAAAGTTTAGATTCGATAAAGCTTTCATAGGAGTTAATGGAATACACACAGAATATGGAATTACAACTCCAGATTCGGAGGAAGCAATTTTAAAAGAAAATGCAGTAAATCTTTCAAAAGATTCTTTTGTATTAGCCGATGAAAGTAAGTTTGGAGAAGTAAATTTTGTTAAAATTGTGGATTTAGATAAAGTAACTATTATTACAAATGATTATATAGAAGATTATGAAGTATATGCAAAAAAAACTAGAGTAAAGGTTGTGAAAGAAGAATGATATATACAGTAACTTTTAATCCTTCAGTGGATTATGTTGTGGGAGTAGATGATTTTCAACAAGGAAAAATTAACAGATTAAAGAGTGAATACAAGTATCCTGGTGGTAAAGGGATAAATGTATCAAGGGTTTTAAATAACCTAGATATAAAAAGCAAGGCATTAGGTTTTATTGGAGGTTTTACAGGAGAATTTATTAAAACTTCTTTAGAAAAAGAGGGAATAGATACAGATTTTATACAGGTACAAGAGGATACAAGGATAAATGTAAAACTAAAGTCTAATGAAGAAACAGAAATAAATGGAGCAGGACCTGATATAGATGAAGAAGCATTGAATATCTTATTCAATATGTTAGAAGAATTAGGTTCAGAGGATTATTTAGTCTTAGCCGGTAATGTTCAGAAAACCTTACCAAGAGATATTTATGCGCAAATTCAAGAAAAGCTTATGAATAATAAAGCTAAAGTGATAGTAGATACAACTGGAGAAGCATTAACTGCTACTCTAAAATATAAACCTTTTTTAATAAAGCCTAATAACCACGAATTAAGTGAAATATTTGGAGTGGAGATTGTGACTCAGGAAGACATAATAGTTTACGCAAAAAAGCTTTTAGAAATGGGAGCAGAAAATGTAATCATTTCCATGGCTGGAGAAGGTGCTCTTTTAATATGTAGAGAGGGGGTTTATCATGCAGAGGCTCCGAAGGGAGAAGTGAAAAATTCTGTAGGAGCAGGAGATTCTTTGATAGGTGGTTTTCTTGCAAATTACTCTAAAAGCTTAGATTTAACAGAAGCTTTTAGATGGGGAGTTGCTTCAGGTAGCGCAACAGCGTTTTCATTAGATTTATGTACAAAAGATGAAGTTGAAAAACTTTTAGTTCAGATTAAAGTAACTAAATTAATTTGAAGGGGGAATATAAATGAAAATAACAGAACTTTTAACTAAGGATACTATAATACTTAATTTAAAATCTAAAACTAAGACAGAAGTAATAAATGAATTAGTAAATAAATTACATGAAGCAGGAAAATTAAATAATAAGGAAGAGTATAAAAAGGCAATTTTAAAGAGAGAAGAAGAATTTTCAACTGGAGTTGGTGAGGGTGTTGCCATTCCTCATGCTAAAACTTCTGCTGTTAAAATTCCATCCCTTGCTTTTGGATATTCTAAAGAAGGCATAGATTACGACTCATTAGACGGACAACCAGCTCATATATTTTTCATGATAGCAGGTCAAGATAATGCAGATAATGAGCATTTGGAAACCTTATCAAGATTATCTGTAATGCTTATGAATGAAGATTTTAAAAAGAAATTATTAACTATAAAAAGTAAAGAAGATTTAATAAAGATTATAGATGAACAAGAAAGTCTTGATTCAAAGGAAGAAACTGAAGAAATAAGTAGTAATACAGAGGTTGAAGAAAGAAAAGAAGGAAGCTTTATACTAGCAGTAACAGCCTGCCCAACTGGTATAGCTCATACTTACATGGCTGCTGATGCTCTTAGAAAAAAAGCAGCAGAAATGGGTGTTGATATAAAAGTAGAAACTAACGGTTCTACAGGAGTTAAAAACAAATTAACAAAAGAAGAAATAGATAAGGCAGAAGCTATTATAGTTGCAGCAGATAAACAAGTTGAAATGGCAAGATTTGAAGGAAAAAAAGTAATTGAAGTGCCAGTAGCTCATGGAATAAAGAAATCAGAGGAGCTTATAACTAAAGCAGTAAAAGGAGAAGCTCCAGTATATCATCATACAGGAGATAATAAAGGTGAAGTGAACTCAGGGAAAAAGGAGAAAACAGGATTTTATAAACATCTTATGAGTGGTGTTTCAAATATGCTTCCTTTTGTAGTTGGTGGAGGTATCTTGATAGCTATTTCATTTATGTTTGGAATTAAAGCTTTTGATCCAAGTGATCCAGCCTTCCATCCATTTGCAAAATTGCTTATGGATATAGGTGGAGGAAGTGCTTTTTCTCTTATGGTTCCAGTTCTTGCAGGATTTATAGGTATGAGTATTGCAGACAGACCAGGTTTTGCACCAGCTATGGTAGGTGGATTAATAGCTGCTAATAATGGTGCAGGATTCTTAGGTGGATTAATCGCAGGATTTTTAGGTGGATATTCTGTAGTATTTCTTAAAAAAGTATTTAGTGGATTACCATCTTCACTAGAAGGAATAAAACCAGTACTTCTTTATCCTCTATTTGGTATATTTATAACAGGAGCTTTAATGCTATTAGTTATAGTAAATCCAGTTAAAGCTATGAATTTAGGTTTACAAAATTGGCTAGGTTCTATGGGAACAGCTAATAGAGTTGTATTAGGATTAATTTTAGGTGGAATGATGGCGGTAGATATGGGTGGTCCAATAAATAAAGCAGCCTTTACCTTTGGTATAGCTATGATTGAAGCAGGAAACTATGGTCCACATGCTGCAATTATGGCAGGTGGTATGGTTCCGCCTCTTGGAATTGCTATTGCTACAACAATGTTCAAAAATAGATTTACTGAAAGTGAAAGAGATGCAGGTAAGACTTGTTATATAATGGGTGCATCCTTTATTACAGAAGGAGCTATACCTTTTGCAGCAGCAGATCCAGGCAGAGTTATACCTTCAGTAATTATAGGCTCAGCAGTAGCAGGAGCACTAAGTATGATGTTCAACATAGGTCTTCCAGCACCACATGGTGGATTATTCGTAATAGCGGTAGTTAGTGGAAGTAAACTAATGTATGTATTATCTATACTGATAGGTTCATTCATAACTGCGTTCATGCTAGGAATGCTTAAAAAGCCAATAGAAAAATAGAATTATAATCATAAGTAAAAACTTCTTAAGAACTTTAGAATTTAAGTTCTTAGGAAGTTTTTTTATAATAATAATGAGTTAAACAATAAGGTTTAAAATTGTAGTTTAATCAATTTTAAACCTTATTGTTTTTGTATATAAGTTTCAAGAAAGAAACTTCAGTTATGCTGCTTAGCGTAGTCTAGGGTAAAGAGTAACTTGGATGTAGAAACTTAATTGAAACATATATATATTAGTTATGGGTATTTGACAATAACTCCAAATAGGAGTAATATGAAAGTGGCAAATGCTAATAATTATATTGATTCAGGAGATGATTTTATGAAGGATGATTTAGGACCTTTTAGAAAGATTTTAGAAACAAAGGGATATAAATTTACATTAGGTAAGCAAATAATATTGAAAACTATTTTGGACAATAAAACTCATTTAAATGCAAAAGAGATATATGAAAAAATAAAAGAAAAAAATATAGGACTTGCTACGGTTTATAGAGCTTTAAAGGTATTTAACCAATTAGGAATAGTAAAAGAAATAAATATTAATGGCACAAGTTATTACGAAATGAAAATATTTAGTGGTAAGCCTCTGCATATTCATTTTAAATGTTATAAATGTAATAGGATAATTGATATAGATAGTCAAAGTTTAAATTATGATTATTTAAAATTAAATAGAAAAATCGAGGAAGAAAATGATCTAGAAATATATGATTCAAATATTATGTTTTTAGGATTATGTAATAAATGTAGAGAAAAATTAAAATGTGAAGAACAACAAAATCCAAAAGAAAATTAGAATTCCTATAAAAAGTTATTGACATATACCCAAAACAGAGTATAATAATTGTAAAGGGTAAATACCCAAAACTAAAAAGGAGGCGGGTTTATGCCAAGAAGAGATGGAACAGGTCCTATGGGAAGAGGATCAAGAACTGGAAGAGGAATGGGATTTTGCAACACAACTAAAGCGGCAGGTATACTTGGAGGCTTAGGTCTGGGATTAGGCTTAGGTTGGAGAAGGTGTGGAAGAGGTTTTGGATGGAATAATTATGGTAATGCAATTACTCCTCAAAATCAAAAAGATTTACTTAATGAAGAAAAAGCTATTCTTGAAGACAGACTTAAGTCAATTAATGATCAATTGAATACTTTACAAGATGATAATTAAGTAAGGGGTGGTCTTCCACCCTTTATTTAATATATTAGAATAAAATATGATATTTATAAATATATTTTGATTTGTAAATGATTAATATATAGAAAATAAGTAAGATAGGAAATGAAGAAAGGATAATTAAGATGATGAAATATATACATAAATTTAAATGTAAAGAGGACTATTTTATTTTAGATATAAATTCTGGAGCTGTTCATGTGGTAGATAAAATCATTCATGATATAATTGATGAAAATGGTATCGAAAGTAGAAGTAATGTTATAAATAAATATAGAGAAAAGTATGATGAAAATATTTTAAATGAATGCTATGATGAAATAGAAGAACTTATAGACAAAGGACAGTTATATTCTAAGGATATATATGAGGATATTGCTAAAAGCTTTCAAGAAGAAGATAATTATATAAAAGCAGTGTGTCTTAATATTGCTCATGATTGTAATTTAAGATGTAAATATTGTTTTGCTGATGGAGAAGGCTATGATCAGCAAAAAAAGTTAATGAGTTTTGATGTTGCTAAAAAAAGTATTGATTTTTTAATTAAAAATTCGAGATCAAGAAAAAATATAGAAGTGGATTTTTTTGGTGGAGAACCTCTTCTGAACATGGATGTGGTGAAAAAAACAGTTGATTATGCAAGAAGTAAGGAAAACCAGTATAATAAAAATTTTAGGTTTACAATTACCACAAATGCTACACTTTTAACTGAGGATACTACGAATTATTTGGAAGAAAACATGGTAAATATTGTTTTAAGTATTGATGGTAGAAAAAAAGTACAAGATAATATAAGGGTAAGAATTAATGGTGAAGGAACTTATGATGATATTCTTCCTAAAATAAAAAGTATGGTTGAAAGAAGACATAAATCTAAAAAACAATATTATATAAGGGGAACATTTACAGCACAGAATTTAGATTTTTCAGAAGATATAAAGCATTTTATAAATCTTGGATTTAAAGAGATTTCAATTGAACCAGTAGTATTATCAGATGATAATGCACTTTCCATTAATGAAGAATATTTAGAACAAATATATGAGCAATATGATAAAATTTTAGATGAATTATTACAGCATGATGATGTTACTTTTTATCATTTTAATATTGATATTAATGGAGGACCATGTATTTATAAAAGAATATCTGGGTGTGGAGCAGGTTTTGAGTATATTGCAGTAACTCCTGATGGAGATATATACCCTTGTCATCAGTTTGTAGGAAATGAAAGTTTTTATATGGGAAATGTGTATGAAGGTATTGAAAATAATAAAATATCAAGTGATTTTAGAAAATCTAATATATATAATAAATCAGAATGTGAAGAATGTTTTGCAAAATTTTATTGTAGTGGAGGTTGCCAAGCTAATAATTATAATTTTAATGGAGATACAAAAATACCTTATAAGATTGGTTGTGAGATGCAAAGAAAAAGACTTGAATGTGCAATAGCATTGCAATATTATAGGAGTAATAGAATTAAAGGGGTGCAATGAGTAATGGCGAGACCAAGAAAATGGAGAAGAGTTTGTACATTGCCAGAAATTAATAAATTCGGACCTGTAGACATGTGGGAAAGTGTAAGTGAATCAGTAATAATGACAGTAGAGGAATATGAAGTTATAAGACTTATGGATTTGCAAGGATTAAATCAAGTGGAATGTGCAGATATAATGGGAGTTGCACGATCAACTATACAAAGAATATATGATAATGCTCGAAAAAAATTAGCAGATAGCTTGGTAAATGGTAAAATATTAAAAATAGAAGGTGGCGATTACAAGCTTTGCAGGGATTTTGAAGATAAAGAAGATTGTGAGGGATGTATTTGTCATAGGCATAGACATGGCAGAAATATGAGATTTGGAGGTTAACATGGACACTAATTTAGAATGTATTTATTGTACTATAAAGAAAGCAGATTCTTTATTTAGTCAGTATGAAAGAGATGAAGAAAAGAAGCTGAAATTTATGAAAGAAGTATTTAAAATTGTTTCAATGTCTGAAAAAGGGGACACAGCTCCATATTTGAATGCACGAATAATGAGACTTTTGAATGATGAGTTAAATTTAGGTGATATTTATTTTGAAATAAAAAAAGAATATAATAAACTTTTGATTTCTATGGAAGAGGAAATCTTAAGCTATATTTATAATTCACAGGATAAGCTTCTTACAGCATTAAAATATGCAATGGTCGGTAATTTTATTGATTTTGGAGCCATGGATAATGTTGATATTGATAAGTTAAAAAATCTCATCGGAAATGCTCCTAAACAAGTAATTAATATTAAGGAATATGAAAATTTCTTAGAAGAATTAAAAAATGCTAAAAAAATAGTATATATTGTGGATAATGCAGGAGAAATTGTCTTTGACAAAATATTTATTAAAGTAATAAAGGAAATATATTCAGATTTAATTATAGATGTTATTGTAAGAGGTAAACCAGCATATAATGATGCAACTATTATAGATGCGGAAGAAGTAGGACTTTGTGATATAGTTAATGTTGTGGGAAATGGGACGGACATACCTGGTACACAATTAAATAAGATAAATATAAAGTCAAAAGAAGTAATCGATAATGCTGATTTAATAATTGCAAAGGGACAAGGAAATTTTGAGACTCTTTTTAGCTGTGGTATGAATATTTACTATATTTTTCTATGTAAATGTGATTTATTTACTACAAGATTTAATATAGAGAAATTTAATGGTATATTTATTAATGAAAAGAATGTAAAAGATGTAATAAGGTAAAGTGGAATAAACATTATAGCAGAATAAAAGTATAGATTTAATTTAGGATAGTAAATATAATGGAAGTTTGGTGATTAAAATGGATTTAAAAATAACAACCCTTATGGAGGATAATCCTAGTGTTGATTCAAGATTATATAATGAGCATGGATTATCTTTCTATATAGAAATTGATGGAATTAAAGTTTTGTTTGATACTGGTAAAAGTGGAGATTTTATTAAAAATGCAGAATTATTGAAAGTTGATTTAAACAAATTGGATTATGTTTTGTTAAGTCATGGACATTATGATCATAGTGGAGGAGTTAGAAAACTTGTTGATAAAGTTGAAAACTCATATAAGTTAATTGTAGGAGAAAAGTTTTTCAATAAGAAATATAAAGTAATAGAAGGAAAAAAATATAAGTATATTGGAAATTCTTTTGATGAGGAATTTGTTAATGAAAATAATATTGAAATAAAATATATTAAAGAAGATATATTTCATATTACTGAAAACATAATGATATTCTCTAATTTTAAAAAAAGCAATGATTTTGAAATGATAAACGAAAAATTTCAAATAAAACAAGATGAAAACTATATATTAGATGATTTTAGTGATGAAATAGTACTAGTAGTAAAGAGTGAAAAAGGTTTAGTTGTTATATTAGGGTGCTCTCATATAGGGGTAGTTAATATTTTAGAAACCATTGTAGAACGAACAGGTATGCCAATCTATAGTATTATTGGAGGAACTCATTTAGTAGAAGCTGATGAATTAAGGTTAAACAGTACAATTAAGTTTTTAAAAGAAAAGGATATTCAAGTTTTGGCTTTATGTCATTGTACAGGAGAAAATGCTGTAACAGAAATTCAGCGTGAATTTGAAGACAGATTTTTATATAATAGCACAGGCAAGGTAATTAAGATAATATAAGGTTTCTAAATGCCTAAACGAGGAAATAAATGTAATATAAATTATGTACATTAATAAATTGAAATGATATAATGAAGAAAAAAAGGGGTGATAAAAATGGCATATGATACAATTATTACCAGCAAAGAGGAGTATATTGGTACTATTACGTTAAATAGACCAGAAAGCTTAAATACTTTTACTATTCAATTGGCAAAAGATTTAAATGATGCTTTATATGACATGGATAATGATAACGAAGTTAGAGTTATTATTATTAAAGGAGCTGGAAAAGGGTTTTGTGCTGGAATTGATGTAAATGGCTTGGATGGTAAATCTCCTGTAGAATTATATGAATGGGTTGAAGCAATGGAGAAAATGAGTATTACAATAGCAAATATGGCGAAACCTGTAATTGCTTCTGTGCATAAAGTTGCTGTTGCTAATGGAATAGGTCTAGTTGCTTCAGCTGATTTGGCAGTAGCAGCTAAAGATACAAAGTTTGGTGCTACCGCTGTAAAAGTAGGACTTTTCTGTATGGGACCTGCTGTACCATTGTCCAGATGTCTTGGAAGGAAAAAAGCATTAGAATTACTACTAACTGGGGATTTAATTGATGCAGAAGAAGCAGAAAGAATAGGATTAATAAATAAGGTTGTTGAAAATGAAAAGTTAGAAGAAGAAACTTTAGAACTAGCGAAAAAAATTGCTGTATTGAGTCCATTAGGTGTTCAAATGGGTAAGAAGTCTTTCTATAAGTCTGCAGATTTGGAATATTCAAAGGCTTTTGAATTAGTAAATAATCATTTTGCAATGCTTTGTACTACTGAGGATGCAAATGAGGGAGTAGATGCATTTTTGAATAAGCGTACTCCACAGTGGAAGTTAAAATAACATAATTAGTGTTAGAATTTTAGAGGAAAATGTAAAGAGTTTAGAGATATAATAAAATAAAACTTCCTAAGAACTTAAATTCTGGAATTTTAAAGTTCTTAGGAAGTTTTATTTTATTTATGAAGAATAATTTTGTTTACTTTGAATTAAAATTATGTGATAATAGAAAATTGTGAAATTGAATTTAAAGATATATATATTTAATGCTAAAATTAAATATATTGCTTAAATTAATATTTAAAAATATTAACTGTATTAAGTTTTTTAAAGCTTTGGATATTAACATAAGAATAATTTTGTAGAGTGAGGAGTAAAAAAATGAAGATAGGATTTGATCACAAAAAATATTTAGAAGAACAATCGAAGTATATTTTAGAAAGGGTTAACAATTATGATAAGCTTTATTTAGAATTTGGTGGTAAATTGTTGTTTGACCTTCATGCTAAAAGAGTTTTACCTGGATTTGATGAAAATGCTAAGATTAAATTATTGCATAAGTTAAAAGAAAAAGTTGAAGTAGTTATTTGTTTATATGCTGGAGATATTGAAAGAAATAAAATCAGAGGCGATTTTGGTATTACATACGATATGGATACTTTAAGATTAATAGATGATTTAAGATCATATGAACTTGATGTAAATAGCGTTGTAATAACTAGATATGACGACCAGCCAGCAGTAACTGTATTTATAAATAAACTTGAACGTAGAGGAATAAAAGTATATAAGCATAGAGCAACTAAAGGATATCCTACAGATGTAGACATAATTGTAAGTGATGAGGGATATGGAAAAAATCCATATATTGAAACTTCAAAACCTATTGTTGTTGTAACTGCTCCAGGACCAGGAAGTGGTAAATTAGCAACTTGCCTAAGTCAACTTTATCATGAACACAAGAGAGGAAATGTTGCAGGTTATTCAAAATTTGAAACCTTCCCTGTATGGAACGTACCATTAAAGCATCCTTTAAACATAGCTTATGAAGCTGCAACAGTAGATCTTAAGGATGTAAATATGATAGATTCATTCCACTTAGATGCTTATAATGAGGTAACTGTAAACTATAACCGTGATATTGAAACCTTCCCTGTTCTTAGAAAAATTATAGAGAAAATAACAGAGGAAGAGTCAGTTTATAAGTCACCTACAGATATGGGGGTTAATAGAGTAGGCTTTGGTATTGTAGATGATGAAGTTGTTCAAGAAGCATCAAGACAAGAAATAATAAGAAGATATTTTAAGACTGGATGTGAATATAAAAAAGGATATGTAGACAAAGAAACTTTTGAAAGAATAAAATTTATTATGGAAGAGCTTAATTTAAAAGAAGAGGATAGAAAAGTTGTTGTTCCAGCAAGAGAACGTTCAGCTCAGTTAAAAGAATTAGTTGGTAAAAATGAAGCTTGTCCAGTGGTTACTATAGAACTTAACGATGGAAAAATACTTAGTGGAAAAAGCTCAAGCTTAATGGATGCAACAGCAGCTGTAATTTTAAATGCAGTTAAATATTTTGCTAACATAAATGATGAAATTCATTTGATTTCACCAGTAATACTTGAGCCAATTATAAATTTAAAAGCAAAAACATTAAGTAACAAAAACACTGCATTAAATTGTGAAGAAGTTTTAATAGCACTTAGTATATGTGCAGCAACAAATCCTACAGCGCAAGTTGCTATGGAAAAACTACCAATGTTAAAAGGATGTCAAGCTCACTCTACTACAATTTTAACTAAAAATGAGGAGCAGACATTTAGAAAATTAGGTATAGATATAACATCTGATCCAGAATATCCTTCAGCAAGTCTTTATTATAATGATTAATATATAAGAATGAAGTTTATTTAAAATCATAAAGAAGAAGATATGCAAAATATCTCCTTCTTTTATTTTATTAAACTAATGGAGTGGAACATTGATAGTATATAGTGGATAAGTAATAAGTTATGCACAAATTTATTAACAGGCTGTGGATAAAATGGTAAAAAATTACATATGTAATTATAATGTCCACATATTTAACTTCATATGAAAAAGTCACAGAAGAAGTCACAGAAGAAGTCTTATTCAAATAAAACACATCTTATTAAATCTATTAATAAATATCTGTTCTTCTATGCTTTAAGAGTGGTAATTCTTCTCTAATTTTATTTAAATAATCAAGATCAAGATCACAAAGGATAATTCCTTCTTTTTCATCCATTCTATGAATAACTTCTCCCCAAGGGCTTGCAACAATAGAGTTTCCGTAAGCTACATAAGAGCTTTCTATATTTCTTGCAGGGGAACATCCTACCATATATACTTGATTATCTAATGCTCTACATTTAAATAAGGTTTCCCAATGAGCGGGTCCGGTAGTCATATTAAAGGCAGCTGGAATTATAATAATTTTTGCGCCTTCAATAGTCATTAGTCTTATAAGTTCAGGAAATCTAACATCATAGCAAATTGCAGTACCTATCTTGCCATATTCAGTTTCAACTACAGTTATAGAAGAACCACTTTTAAAAGTTTTAGATTCTTGAAATTTAACCCCATTTTCTATATTTACATCAAAAAGGTGAATTTTTCTATGTTTACCTAGTAGTTTTCCACATTTATCAAATATAAAACAGGTATTATATATATTATTTTCTTCATCTAGTTCTGGAATAGAACCACCAAATAAATAAATATTATTGTCTTTTGCTGTTTTAGAAAGTATTTTTATTGTTTCACCTGTAGGAAATTTTTCTGCATTAATTCTAAAATGACTATAATGATAAGGGCAGTTAAATATTTCAGGAAGAATAACAATATTAGCACCCTTAGAAGCTGCCTCTTCAATCATTTTTTTAGCTTTTTTAATATTATCATTTTTATCAACAGTATTTATCATTTGACACATTGCAATAGTAACTTTATTCATAGATATCACTCCAAAATTAAAAAATAGTTAGTAAAATGTTTTAATATAATTTATATTTCGATTTTTATCTTCACATTAAAAATCTCTGCAAAGAGTTCAGATTTTCTATTTAGTCTATTTATAATATTTTTTACATCTAGTCCCTGTAAAAAAAGAAATAGGGTATTATTAGTCATTTCTACTTTATTCAAGGCTATATTATATTTATGGCTATGGTCTAGGCTATCTGCAATTCTAAGCAAACATATCAATTTAAGTATAATTTTCTTATTTTTATCACAGTAATAAAAAATATCCTCATCTAAAACTTTTCTATGACTATAGCATATAGAAGCTAGGTTAAATCTTAAATCATAGGGTAAGTTATTAAAGGCATCATGGGTCAAAATTATGTATTTGCTATATTTATGATGTTCCTCCTTGCTTATAGACCGACCAATATCGTGGAGAAGACTGCTATAGTATAATAGGGCTACATCCTCTTCAGAAATATTTAAACTTGATGAAAGAGAGTTAGCTAAAATCATAGAAAAATTAGCTACCTTTTGACAATGGATTATTTCCTTAGAGGGTAAATACTTATTTAAAATATATATAACTTGTTCTTTAGATAAGTAGTCATTAATATTCATAAAAAATATCATCTCCTTCCTAACATATTTTATGTATATTAGGAGAGAGATGAAGGTATACATATATAAATCAGCAAATTACATAATTATAAATTTAAACTTGTATTCAACCATATTTTGAGAAATTATGCAATTTACTGAAATAAGAATATATAGAATTATTCTATAACTAGCTTTTTATTAAACACTTTATAGAAGCTGGATGCTACTTCCATAGCTTTCTCTATTTCAATAGAACAGTCTTTTTCACAAATTAGTTTTATGTTAACTTTTTCTTTGCTTATGGAACATTTAATATCTTCAATATTTCCACTTAATCCCATGTCTAAAGTTTCAGCAATTCTAAGCATAATTCCTAATTGTTTAATTAATAAGATATCTTCTTTTGATAATATCTTTTTGTGTTTAAAACTATTTATGATGAATTCATTTTTTCGGTGAAAACCGGTAACATATGCTGCTATTAACTGTTCTCTATGTGATAGTCCTTTAATTGTTGAATTTAAAATAATATTAAATGAATGCTTGTTATGATTATAGTAATCTATATATATTCCACAATCATGAAGAAGGCTGCAGGTTCTTAATATTTTATAAGTATCACCTTGGATTTTGTGGAGAGGTTGCAGTTGATTATATAAGCTTAATATAAGTTTACATATATGATAACAATGGGCTTTAGGTAACTGATAGTATTCAATTAAGTTATTTAAATGAAAATCCAATACATCTTCTACAGGTTTATTGCTTTTTAGCAGATATTCATAAAAAAGACCTTCTCTTAATCCATTACCACTTATATATACATTTTTTATATTACAATATTCAATTACAGAAACAACAGCTGATAAGGCACCTAAAAATATATCTGCTCTATCTTTAGATAACCCTTTAAATTTTTTTCTATTAGAAGGAGTAGAAGTTTTGAATTCTTCATAAATTTCCAAAACTTCTGAAGAATTCATATGATAATTGTGAGAATGCTCAAGAGGATAATTTGTTTTTTTTCTATTGATTTTTCCTATATTTCTTATAGTACCTCCTACTCCAACCATAGGAAGATTTTTTATATGACTTAGCCAAGGAATACCTTTTAAGTAACCCAATATGTAATTTTTTAAAGCTAATTCTTTATCCATATTATTATTTTTATCTAAATCTAATTTTTCAGTCAAATTAATAGCTCCAATTGGTATGCTTATAGATTCTTTTATATCTCTATTATTTACCCATATTAGTTCTGTACTTCTACCACCAATATCCATTATAAGACATTCCTTAATATCTATACTATTTATAATGCCAAAATAATCATAATACGCTTCTTCAAGGCCGCTAAGAACTCTTATTTCAAGATTCAATTCATCTTTAACCCTTTTTATGAATTCAATTTGATTATCAGCTTTTCTCACTGCTTCTGTAGCTATAGAAATAATTTCATAAATATCCATAGAATTACAAATGTTCTTAAAGAAAAGCAAGGTATCTATAGCCTTTTTTATTCTCTCTTCGTTAAGTTTATTATCTTTCATATCTTTTCCAAGTCGAGCTATTTCTTTCACTTCATTAAACACTTGAAAAGTAGAATTAAAACCTATTTTCACTAAAAGCAGTCGTATTGAGTTAGAACCAATATCAATTATTCCAATTTTTTTCATTATTTCCTCCTGACAAGTATTAAAATGTAATATTTAACATTTCAATGTTATTACTAATATTATACTGTTTTATAAAAAAAAATAAAAGATTATAAAAAATATTTAAAATATAAAAAATAGATTAAAAATGATAAATTTAATTATATAAGAAAAATTTAACAATAGTTTAAGGGAATTTTAACATAAGAATAAAATTACAGGTTTAAATCTGTTATATAATAAAGTATATTACATTACAGTATACTACATTATATGGATTATGGAGGTAAATATGGGTAATTATAAAACTTTTAACATTATAGCTGTTATAGATATAGGATCTAATTATATAAAGATGATTATTGCAGAAGTGGATGGAAAATCTGAAATTAAAGTTTTAGATCAAGTAGTTAAATACACAAATATAGGTAAAGATACCTTCAATACTGGAAGGATTTCAGTAAAAACTATACGGGAAATATGTAGTATTTTAAAGAGTTTTAAGCAATTGATGAAAGAATATGGAGTAAAAAAACATAGAGTAGTAGCTACAACAGGGATAAGAGAAGCAGAAAATAGGGAATATGTTTTAGAACAAATAAGAGTAAGTACTAGACTGAAAGTGGATATAATAAAGAATGCTCAAGAGAGATTCTTTATCTATAAGGCATTGAAGAGTGATGCTAATGCTTTAAAACTCATAAAATCTGAGAATACCTTAATTGTTAATGTATCTTCTGGAGGAATGGAAATATCAGTTTTCCAAAATGGAAGCTTAAAGATTAGTGAATTTATTAAAATTGGAACTTTAAGAATTAAAGAGATGCTATCAAATCTTGAAGAAAGAGTCAGTGATTTTCCCTTATTAATGGAAGAATATATAGAGAGTAAGCTTAGTTTTTATAGAAAAGATATTGAAAAAGCTAATGTGAAAAATTTTATAGTTTTAGGAGGAGAATTAGATACAATTTATAGAATGATAGAAAATAAAGAAGATAAAACTTTAGAAAGATACGTATTCGATAAAGATAAGATACAATCACTATATAAAGAACTTTTGAAAATGAGCAATGAACAGATAGTAGAAAAATACAATATATCCTACAATGTAGCAGAGCTTTTGGTTCCTTCATTGATAATATATAATAATTTTCTAAAAAGTACGGATATAAATACGATACATGCACCGAGAATTTCCTTAAGGCACGGTATACTTATGGACATAGAGGATGAAATATTTAATTTACCAAGGAAAGAAGATTTAGTTCAGGATATAATAAATTCTGTTTGGCATATTGCCAATAAATATAATATAGATGAGAACCATTGTAAGTTGGTACAAGATATAGCTTTATCTATTTTTGATCAATTAAAAAATTTACATAAACTTGGTAGTAGAGAACGACTTTATCTTAAAGTAGCATCAATTTTACATGATGTAGGAAAATATGTATGTATAAACGACCATAGCGAAAATTCTTATGATATTGTAAGAAAACAAAATATAGTTGGATTTTCACATAAAGATATAGATATCATTGCCAATATAATCAAATATCATGAAAAGGAAATACCTGATTATTCTCATGGAAGTTACATAAAACTTACAAAAGAAGAAAGGATAACAGTATCTAAGCTGGTTGCAATTTTTAAAATTGCAGAAGCACTAGATATTTCTCATAATCAAAAGGTTAAAGAGGTATCAATAGTAAAAGAGAAAGAAGAGTTAATTTTTAAGATTAAACATAAAGATGAGATATTGTTAGAAACATGGGATTTTAATAGAAAGGCTAGCTTTTTTGGAGAATTAATGGGAGTGGAGCCTAAAATAAGAGAATAGGTAAGGTGATAAACATGGAAAAGTGTTATTCTAAAAACAATTTTATAAACAGAGAACTTAGCTGGCTTGAGTTTAATGAACGAGTACTACAAGAAGCACAAGATACAAACAATCCCTTATTAGAAAGATTGAAATTTGTTGCAATAGTTAGTTCTAACTTAGATGAATTTTTTATGATTAGAGTTGGTTCTTTATATGATCAAATAGATGCCGGATTTGAAAAAGAGGAACCTTCAGGATTAACACCTAAGCAACAGATAGCAAAGATATCGGTGCGTACTCATGAAATGATAAATGATTTGAGTAATTGTTATAATCGTTCTATTAAGATTTCCATGAAAAGAAATAAAATTATTATATTGAGAGAAGAAGAATTGGAAAAAGAACAAAAAGAATATATTGATAGATATTATGAAAAAAATATATTTCCAGTTTTAACACCTATAGTAGTAGACAAGAGCAGTCCTTTTCCACTAGTTTTGAACAAAAGCTTAAATATTGCATTACTAATTCAAGATAAGACTTCAAAAGAAAAGATGTTTGGGACAATACAAGTACCATCAGTTTTAGAAAGATTGGTTGAAATACCGAATGCTAAAGAGGGTAACACTTTCATACTGCTTGAAGATATTATAAAAAGAAATTTATCTTGCTTATTTAATAGTCACAACATAATATCTCAAGGAACTTATAGAATTACAAGAAACGCTGATTTGAGTTTGGATGAAGAAGGTGCCGAGGATTTATTAGAAGCAATTGAGGAATCTTTAAAGGCTAGAAAATGGGGAAGTGCTGTAAGGTTAGAATATGAAAGTGGCATAGATAAAAGGTTATTAGGTATTTTAAGAGATGAATTAGAAACATCTAAAGTGCAGGAATATGAAATTAATACACCCATAGATCTAACATTTTTAATGAAATTAAGTAATGTAGAAGGATATGATGATTTAAAATATAAAAAATTTAAGCCTCAATTTAAAAGAGAATTCGTAGAAGAAAAAGATGCTTTTGCAGCTATATCAAAAGGAGATATATTATTACATCATCCTTATGAATCTTTTGAGCATATAGTTGATTTAATTCAACAGGCTGCTGTTGATCCGAATGTTTTAGCAATTAAACAAACCCTTTACAGAGTAAGTGGTAATTCTTCAATTGTTAAGGCACTTGTAGATGCAGCGGAATCAGGAAAACAAGTTACAGTTTTAGTAGAATTAAAGGCAAGATTTGACGAAGAAAATAATATAAATTGGGCTAAAAGACTTGAAAAAGCAGGATGTCATGTTATTTATGGTTTGGTAGGTTTAAAAACCCATTGTAAAATATTGTTGATAGTGAGAAGAGAAGCTTCGGTAATAAAACGATATGTTCATTTAGGAACTGGAAATTATAATGATGTAACAGCAAGATTATATACGGATATGGGATTAGTTACCAATAACCCTTATTTAGGTGCAGATGCATCAGCCTTATTTAATATGCTATCAGGTCGTTCAGAACCTAGAGAAATGCACAAAATAGCTTTTGCACCAGTAAATTTAAGAAGTAAATTCTTAAAGCTTATAAAAAATGAAGAAGAGAATGCGCTGCAAGGTAAGAAAGCTTACATTGTTGCAAAAATGAATTCCTTAGTTGACAAAGAGATAATTGAAGCTTTATATAGTGCTTCTAGCACAGGAGTTAAAATAGATTTGATAATTAGAGGTATATGCTGTCTTAAACCTGGTTTAAAGGGAATAAGTGATAATATAACTGTCAGGAGTATAGTAGGAAGGTTATTGGAGCATAGCAGAATATTTTATTTTTATGCTGATGGAGAGGAAAAAATATTCCTTTCAAGTGCTGATTGGATGAACAGAAACTTAGATAGGAGAGTAGAAATTCTGTTTCCGCTTGAGGATACTATTACAAAACTGAAGGTTAAAGATATACTTAATATATGTCTAAAGGATAATGTTAAAGCTAGAATATTAAATTCTGATGGAATATATACTAAACTAAAAGGAAGAAAGAGAGCAATAAATAGCCAAGAAGAACTTTATAACATGGCAATAGATGAAAATTCATGTCAAGTAGAAAGAGAAGTGGCAGTAACCTTTCAACCTATAATACCAGATGAAGAATAGAAAATAGAGCTATGAAGTTCAGTATTTTTTTATAATTTTTATAGAAAAGGCAGTTTATATAAAATACAAACTGCCTTTTTAAAATATAAACAAAAATGAAAATTATGTTTAATCTAAAATATCCGTTGCTACGTTAATAGGTTTAATATCAAATAAAGGTGTTATTAAGAAAGTTATAACACAAGCTATCCATTCAAGATATATAACATGAGAAAATATTCTTATTGAAGGTACAAACTGCCATAATACTAATACTAATATACCTACTACAGTAGTATTAAAAGCTGAATTTTTTCTGCATAATTTAGGTGCAAACATTGTAAATAAGAACACTACTGTAAAGGCTGTTGTCAAGCTTAAGCCTATTAGTAAGGTTTTTATAATTCCTGCTACATTAAGCGCTAAAATAAATGTAACCATTCCAAGTGCCATTACTGAAGCTTTATTTACAAATCCTAGACGTTTTTCATCTGCTTTAGGATTGATAAATCTTTTATATACATCATTGGAAAATAATGCAGCAGAACCTAATAATAATGCACAAGCTGTAGATACATCTGCTGCCCACAAAGCTGCAAGAGTGATACCTGCTAAAATAGGAGACAGTGATAATATAATTTGAGGTAAAGCTAAAGTAGCATTTATATTAGGAAAAGCTGCTTTGGCTGCTATACCCATGTATGCAGATAAAAATCCTATAGGTATCATTAAAAGACCTCCAATGATAAATCCATTTTTGGCTGCTTTAGAATCTTTGGCACTGCAAGATATCTGCACAGGTCCTTGCATAGATAAACACATTGTCATCATTACAGCAAACCATCCAACAATTACTGCAGAACTCAATCCTTTTGTAGGACTTAAATAAAGTGATGGATTTGGCAATTTAAGGGCTATATTTTTAATTCCACCTTGGTTTGAAATAGTAGTAAAAGTAGACAAGATAATACCTACATATATTAAAGCTACATTTAATACATTACTTAAACCAGCTGTCATCATTCCGCCAATAAAAGTTATTCCTACAAATACAACTGCACTCATAATCATACCTGTCTTAATAGTAAAAATTTCAGGTAGCATGGAAGCAAGCATTGCTCCACCAGCTACATATTGAAGTGAGGTTACAACTAATTGAATAACTATTTGCCCCATAACACAAATGATTCGACCTTTTTGGTCATAAAATCTTTCGAAGAGTTCAGGAACAGTAGATACGTTTAAATTTCTATATCTTTTAGCAGCAACTATTCCCATAAGTATAGCACCAGCACCCCATGCTGCATTATACCATCCTGCTGCAAGCCCTACACTGAAGGCTTGCTCTGAAACACCAATAGTAGAAGCGCCTCCTATAGCCAATCCCGTAATGCTAACAGCCACTAAAGGTGTGGAGAATTTTCTACCAGCTAAAATAAAATTTTCTCCTCCACTTCCAGCTAATTTTTTAGCGTAAATACTAATTCCGAATAATAGACCTATATATATAATTATAATTATCATTGAAATATTCATATTAATAATGCCCCCCATTTGTTAATTTTTGTTATGTAGAATTGTATCACCGATTATTCTCCACCTTAAGAGGTAGCGTTATTATGGTCGGTAGATGTGTTGTAAAGAGGTATAGTGTTACCTCCATAAGGCATAAGGATTATTTTCTTATCTTCGTCCTTTATACCAGCCAAAGATAAAGCCTCATCTATGTTATTAGTTGATTTTATGCCCATTGGTTTAACTAATTCAGGGTCTAAAGAAGAAACTAAAATAACATTGAATTTTTTAGCTATTTCTACAGCAGCATAAAAAATATAACCTGCTATTGTAAAATTCTCTTTTAATTTTTCATATAAATTGCCTTCTTTTAATGGATTGATCCAGTTAAAAAAGGAATTAGCTCCAGCACCATCACTGCATTCAGCAAATAGAAGGATTGTTCCACCAGGTTTTACAGCTAAGGCTGCATTGAATAGGGATTTAGTGGATTGATATAGGGAAATATCTTTAGGATATCCTCCACAGCTTGTAATTACAAGATCTGCTTTTTCATTAATTGGAACTCCAAATATTTCATTGGCCCAATTACATCCCTCTTCCCAGGCAGTTAACCAATTTCCAACTGCTAATTTCAATATATTACCTTTTGTATCTACTATGCTGTTTATTAAAAAATCTGGATTGACTATTTCAGCAGCTTCAATCATATCTAGATTTATAGGATTTCCTTTTGTAACACCAACTCCAATTAAAGGATTTGATCTATCCTCCTCAGGATCTAAAGCGTGAAGATGATTTTGAAATATAGTTTTTGTGCTGGCTACACCAGGAAGTATAGATTTTCTGCCACCACCAAATCCAGCCATAAGATGATGAACAATTCCTCCTGTTAGAATAACTTTTCTATCTATTACTAATTTATTTATTTCTACTTCAGTACCTTTTGAAGTTTTGCCAAGCATAACAGTATTATTATTGCTATCATGCTCTATTATTTCCAATCTTTCAGATAAATCTTTACCTACGATTTTAACTAATTCTTCAGGTGTTTGTGTTCGATGTGTTCCATTAGCTATTAAAATTGCTATGTTTTCATCACTTATGCCTAGCTCATTTAATCTTTTTACTACTATAGGTAAAAATTTAATTGTTTGTATCCATAATCTTGTAATGTCACTGACAACTATAACTATTTTGTCACCTTTCATAAATATTTCATTAAAAGGTTTAGAGTCAATAGGATTGTCTAAAAGATTGTTAAGCTCTTTTTCTAAGTCGCTTATAGGAGAGACTTCATTTGAATGAAGCTCTTGAAGTAGGTTTTTTTCAAATAAACTCATTTCAATGGTTTTCTCTCCATATTTGATACAGTGTTTTTTTTCCATAGATATAACCCCCTTGTAATTTTATAGTAGTGCCCCATAATGTAAAAAAAATTCGTCCAATAAAGGACGAATTTTAATTCGCTATACCACCTTTTACATCAAAAAATAAAAAAGATACCTTTGTAAAGGGACGAATTTTTTCCGTGGTACCACCCTATTTATGCAAAATATCTCTTTCCTGTAACGTAGGATTCGTACGGCTCAGCCTACTATTATTTCAGCCTGCAGTTTAGGAATGAATTTTCATTATGTTTATCAACTGATTTTCACCATCCATCAGCTCTCTGAGTGAATCCCATAATTACTTTTTTCCATCATTACTTTTAAAAATTTTTCATTATAAAATGTTTTAAATAAGTATATAGCTAAAATTAAAGTAAGTCAAATATAAAAAGTTTTGTTATACTGCTAAAAATGTAAAATAATTGTACCATTCTCAAAATATCGATTATTTTTAGTGCTTTAAATTAAATATAGACACAGAAATACTTTGTATTCAACAAAAGTGACAATGATTTGTGAAGTATTATGGGAAATGGTTAAGCTTAAAAGGTTAAATTTAAGTCTGTATAAAGCTGTTTGAAGAGCAATTGAGGATAGGTCGTTAAAGTCAGTACAAAGCATGTTTTTAATAATTAAAGAATAATATAGTATAGATAACAATTTATGATAGGGGGGATTTATTTATGCTGAACTGGATATTATTTAAGAATTTAATAAATACAGTAGAATTTATAGCCTTTATAATATGTATTTTTATAGCTACATATATTTATAATAAAGATCCTAAGAATAAAGAGAATATTTTTTTTTCAATTACCTGTGTTTTAGGGGCGTACACAATATTTTCAAGCTATAATTTTAAAAATTCTGTAAACTATGAAGAAGCAATTTTTTGGTATAGATTTAGAGTAGGAGCGTATATTGGAATTAATACTGCAACTCACTTCTTGTTTTCAATAACAAAAAAAAGCAGACAAAAATTGTATAGGCTTTACTATTACATTACAGTTTTAATATCCATTGTTTTAAGTATTAATTATTTATATGGAAATATATGTTTTAAAAATGGATATTGGCAAAGAGTATTTCACTTTAATTCCTCTTTTAATATACTTGAAGGAATTTGGTATATTGTTATTTTCTTTATATTTGTTATTGAAGGGTGGAAATTTTATATTAATACAGACGATAACAAAAGAAAAATGCAGTTCAAATATATGTGTTCATTATTAATTGGACCATTTATAGGAGCCGCCTTTATCTTATTCAAGTATAAAAGTTACTTTGAAGTATTGGGAAGTTTCATGTGTGCAATGTTCGCTTATTCACTTATCATTGTTGCCTATGGTATGAAAAAGTATAGTTATTTTTGTTTAAATCCTGCTTATGCATCAAAAAATGTTCTGGAAATGATGGTGGATTGTGTTTTTTTAGTGGATTACCAGTGGAGAATCAGTATGGTAAATAGAAGTGTAACTAAATTATTAAATTATAGAAAAGATGAATTAATAGGGGAATCTTTTTATAAAATCATAGATAAAGAGTATTTAGAAGGTTGTTTTCAAAAGACAAATTCACATTTAGAAGAAGATAAAAAAGAAAAAATTTCAATTAATGACTTGGAAGTAAGTTTATATAAGAAAAATGGACAAAGAGTCAGTACATCAGTATCTGTAAAGGAAATAAAGGATAAGAATTTGGGGGAAAGGAAATATGTTTTTACATTTAGGGACTTAACAGAGAGAAAAAGGATGGAGAATGAACTTGAATACTACAGTAAATATGATGGGTTGACAGGAGTTTTTAACAGAAGAGCAGGTATGAAAAATTTAAGAGAGGAGATACAAAAGTTAAAGGCTGAAAAATCAAATCTAACTATATGTTTTATTGATATAGATGGATTAAAGAAAGTTAATGATTCACTAGGACATAGATATGGAGATGAGCTTATAACAAATACCATCAAATTGATAAAATCAAGGATAAGGAAAGAGGAGATAATATGTAGAATGGGTGGAGATGAGTTTCTGCTTATATTTCCAAACTTTACTGAAAAGGAAGCCTTAGAAATTTTACAAGAAGTTGAAGACTCTATTAGTGAATTTAATCTAAAAAAGAATAAAAGATACCGTATCAGCTTTAGTTATGGGTTTGCTGAATATTACTGGAATGACGATATGAGTATTGATGAATTAATAGGTATTGCAGACTTAAAAATGTATAAAATCAAAAATATAAAAAAGCACTCTAATAAAGATTTCCAAGGGAAGTGAAATCTATGAATTTAATTAGTGTATTTAATATATTTTCCTTTGCAATATGTATTTTTATTGGTTCTATGGTGTATAACGGAAATAGAAATGAGAAAGGTAATCTATTTGCTGCTATATGCTTCCTAACGGGATGGCTATTTTTTACTAAATATAATCTATTTAGAGTTGACTCCTATAAAGAGGCTCTCTTATGGACAAGATTAGGTGGAGTATGGTATTTTTGGATTTCATTGGAGTATAATTTTTTACTTCTTTTATTATCTAAAGAAATAAGAAAACAAACCTATATTTTTTTATATCTACCACCAGCAATATTTTACTTGATTCATATATCTACAGAACTTTTAGTATATCCAATAAAAATTAAGGAAACTTGGACATTTACTATAAATTGGAGTTCAAGAATTTCTTATTTCATGTACACATGGCAAGTGGTTTTATTTATTTTGATTTGTATAACCTTAATTAGAAGCTACTTTAAAATCAGAGATAAAAGGATAAAAAAGCAAATTGATATTTTTATTATTGTAATAGTAATTCCTTCCCTTTTGGTAGTTATAATGCTTACTTTTGTAAAAATACAAATTATAAACATAATTGAGATGATAATGATAATTTTTGTATTAGTTATTATGGGATATATCACTCGTAATTATAAGATATTTATGACAGATGAGGTTTATTTTACTGAAAAAATTATAAATACTATGGAAGATTCTGTAATAATAATGGATATGAAATATAAAATAGTAGACATGAATCAAAGAGCGGAAAAAATGTTTGAAATGCCATTAGATTTGGTTAGAAATAGAGGACTTGATACACTCTTTGATAAGGAGAAAAGAATAAGTTTATGGAATAATTTTTTGGAAATTATTAGGGACAAGGGGTTGTTCAATGATTACGAAGTAGAGATTTTTACTTCAAGAAAGGATAGATTATATGTTTCAGTATCTGGAAGTATTATAAAAGATAAATTTGGAGATTTTGTAGGCATTGTTTTAATTCTTAGGGATGTGTCACTTCGAAAAAAGATTCAAGATGAAATAAGGTTACAGGCTACAGTAGATGATATGACTAAAATGATTAAGAGGAAAATAGGGTTAAAAATTCTTGAAGAAGAAATGAAGAAGGTAATAAAGGATAAAAAGAAATTGACAATTTGTTATTCGGATATAAATGGATTAAAAGAAATAAATGATAGGTTGGGACATTGCTTTGGTGATGACATTATTATTACAGTTGCTGCTATCATGAAAAATAATATTCGTAGAAATGATATTACTATAAGAATGGGAGGAGATGAATTCTTAACTATATTCAAAGACTGTGACTATGATGATGCAATTGCCATATGGGAAAGAGTAAATAAAAAGATTAAAGAGGTTAATGATAAGGAAAATAAAAAATATTTGATTAGTATCAGCTGTGGCTTTGCTGAATATTCATATACTAATAAACTTACAATTGGAGAATTTATTGCAATAGCAGATGCAGAAATGTATAAGGATAAAAGGAATAAGAAGTCTAAGGAATTAAAAACAGTACTAAAGTATGTTGATTAAGGATAATTATTTATAAAAAAATAATGTATTATTTTTTTATAAATGAACATAATAATAGCATAAGGGATATAACAGTTGAGCCAAGATTTATATATGCTCTTAAGATTTTGGGGTATATATAGGTCGGTCAAAGATTTTATATAGGTCTATAAAGGCTTATATAAGGTCAGAGAGAAGATTTTATACTGTGGGGTAAAGCTTTATTATAGTGGATTTTGAAAAATATATTCATTATAATAAGGTTGAAACTTATAGTATAAGGTCGAGCTAAGATTATATAATGTATTGAAATAGGTTTTATAAGGTCGAGAGATTTTATAAAGTTTATCATATATGTTATATGGTCGAGGAAACTATTAGTATAGGTTGTGACCTGCTTTATTATAGTCGAAAGATTATAGTAAGGTAATAAGCTATCTATATTAGTGCAACTTAAATTGTTATGTTCTTTAGATGTAATATTAAATTTATAAAGGATATAACTTTATAAAAAATATTATAAAAAGAGTATAATTAATGTGCTCTTAAAAATCACAGAGATCCTGATGCTTTATATAATAAAGTATCAGGATGTTTGCATTTAACATAATTAGCAGAAGAGAAGCTTTATTTTTTTATTGTAAATTATAAATTTAAATACATAAATTTAACATTACCTTAAAGGAAATATTACAAATATTCTGTATAATTTAAATATATTAGAAATAGGCACATTTAAAAGGAGATGATCTAATGTATTTATACGATTATCATACACATTCAACAAAATCAACTGATGGACATAATTCTGTAATGGAAATGTGTAAAAAAGCTGTAGAATTAGGTATACAAGAAATTGCAATTACAGATCACTTTGAACCTACTAAAACAGATGAAAAGTATTCTTTTTATGATCCTAAGGAGAATTTATTAGAAATTTTAGAAGTAAGAAAAATTTTTGGTAAAAATCTTAAAATTAAATTTGGGATAGAACTTGGACAGGCTCATATATATTCAAAATACTCAAAAGAAATACTTGAAAATAATCCTTTTGATTATGTGTTAGCATCTGCACATAAAATGAATGATGATGTAGATTTTGGAGAATTAGATTATTTAAAAATAGATGTAGATCATTACTGTAGAAGATATTTAAACGAATTAAAAGAACTGGCAAAATGGAACTTATTTGATTGTATTGGGCATTTGGATTTAGTTAAAAGATATGGTGCTAAATATGGAGTTGAGATACGATTAATCGATTATAAAGAAGAATTAGAAGAAGTATTAAAAATTTTAATCAATAATGGAAAAGGCATTGAAATTAATACTTCAGGTCTTAGACAGCATGCAAAAGCTTGTCTTCCGGATTTAGATATTGTTAGATTTTATAGAGAACTTGGGGGAGAGGTCATAACTACAGGTTCTGATGCCCATTATGCTGAAGATGTTGGAAAGGGAATTAAGGAAGCTGTTGAAATAGCCAAAACAGCTGGATTTCAATACATTACCGTATTTAATAATAGAAAACCAGAATGGATTAAAATAACAGATGATCAATCAATATATTATTTTAAAAATCAATTAAAATTAGCTTGATAAGCTATAAACTGTGAGTTTTTAAAACGTGAATTCATAATTTTAAGTGTTTTATAAAAAAAGTTAAAAAATATATACAAATTTAAGGTAAAATAAACCCATATTTACTTTATATAGCATATAATAATAGTAAATGTATAAGGGGTGTGATTTATTGATAATTTTAACTGATAGTGATTACTGCATAAAGAAAAGCAGACGTGCATATGTGGTAATAAATTTGAAAGGAGATTATAAAAATCACAGTCACTTTAAGAATGCTGAGTCAGCAAAAAAGTGTATATATTTAACCAAAAATAAAATAGTTCCAAAATCATTCTATATGATGGTAGCATGCATAAGATTGTCTACGGATGAGCTATATATAAAGAAAATACAGAGGGTTAAAGAAGTAAAAGAGAATAAGCAAAACATGAAATATAAAAATAGAAGGACATCAAGAAATAGTTATGCTTTTGCATAGCTATTTTTATATGTGATAAATAAATTACACAGCAAACATAGTTTGTATAGTTATACAGACTTCTGATGCTTATCTAATATAAATAGAAAATGAATTTGTTATTTTATTATTAAAAAAAATGATGTATAAATATAATATTATAAAGAATCTAAACAGGAAATGAGGGATAGGTTATGATAATCACTTGTAATAATATTTTAACATTGCCACATTTAGAAAAAATGAAGGTTGTGGCAGGAAGAGGAGGATTAGACAGAATTATAAGCTGGGTTCATGTGATGGAGAATCCTGAACATTCTGCATGGCTAAAGGGAGGAGAACTACTTTTAATAAGTGGAATAAATATTAAAGGTGATTTAAAATCTCTTTTACATCTTATTAAAGATATAAATTCTAGAAACCTTGCTGGAGTAGTTATAAATGTAGGTCCTTATATTCAATCTATACCAAAAGAGGTTATAGAGTTAGCAGATTCACTTGATTTTCCGGTTTTTGAACTGCCCTTTGAGGTGAAATTTATAGATGTAAGTCAAAGTGTATGTAGAGCTATTTTTATGAGTAAAATAGAACAGGAATCTATGGATAGTTTTATTGAAGATATTATTTATAGAGATTTAACTTTTACAGATGATATTTTAAATAGAGCTATTCTTTATGGGTATAATCCTGAAAAAAGCTATTGTTCATTTATTATTAGCATTGATAATTTTGCAACATTTATTAAAAATAATAAAATAATTGATGAAGAGAAGATTTTGCAAATTAAGCAGCGAGTTCAGCACGTTGTAGTAGATATAATGAATAAATGGAATAAAAAAACAATTCATACAGTAAGAAGAGAATCTGTCATCCTTATATTTCCCATAAATAAAAAAGAGAATGTTAATTCTATTGCAGAAGAAATAGGAAATAATATCAGGTGCAAAATACAAGGTATCACTGTAAATATAGGCATTGGAAGACCACAAAGACAGTTAAAGGATTTTAGGAAAAGTGTTTATGAAGCACAAAAAGCTTTGAAAATTTTGAAAGCATGTGAAAAAAAAGATAGTATAAGTAATTATGTTGACATGGGTATATATAGGTTATTTTTTGAAATGAATAAGCAGGAAGAAATGAAGGAGCTTTATTATGAAACTTTGGGTAAATTAGTGAATTATGATTTGAAAAATTCAACTAATCTTGTTGATACTTTAGAAGCATACATAGAGGAAGGTGGCAATCTAATTAACACATCAAATAGACTTTTTATTCATAAAAATACAGTAAAGTATAGAGTTAAAAGAATAGAGGAAATAACAGGATGTGATCTTAGAAATATAAAACATTTATTTGATTTTAACATAGCATTGAAAATAGGAAAATTTTTAAAAAGTATATAAAAAACAAATCAGAAGCAATATATTTGTCCTCTGGGGACATATATATTGCTTTTTTAATATGATAAATTATTAGTATAATAATTATTAAATTATCAATAAAATTAATTATAAATTATTAAATTAATAATAAAAATTGGATTTAATTAATAATATACAAAATAAATACTTGG
The DNA here is from genome assembly GCA_036677675.1 of Clostridiaceae bacterium. Classification (GTDB taxonomy): domain Bacteria; phylum Bacillota; class Clostridia; order Clostridiales; family Clostridiaceae; genus Clostridium_H. The sequence goes on from JAVBWC010000001.1 coordinate 63,363, forward strand.
TAATTAAATAAGGAGGGAAAATACAATATGGTAAATTTTGATTATTATATGCCAGTAAAACTTTTATTTGGTGCTAAAAAAGTTTTACAGATAGGAAAGATAACAAAAGAATATGGAAGCAAAGCACTAATAGTTACAGGAAGAAATAGTACAAAGAAAACAGGACTTTTAGATAAAGTAAGAAAATGTTTAGAGGAAGAGGGCATAGAAAGTGCTGTTTTTGATAAGGTGGAATCTAATCCTTTAATTACAACTGTGGAAGAAGGAGCAAAATTTGCAAAAGAACAAAAGTGTGATGTAGTTATTGCATTAGGAGGAGGTAGTTCTTTAGATGCAGGTAAAGCAATTGCTTTTCTAGTTGAAAATGAAGGTAATATATCAGAGTATATATTCGGAAAGCAGGGGGTAGGAGCTCTTCCTATAATAGCAATAACAACTACAGCAGGTACTGGAAGTGAAGGAGATAGTCTTGCAGTGCTTACAAATCCAGAGAATAATGATAAAAAATCTTTAAAGACACCATTTATTTATCCAAAAGTTTCTATTATAGATCCTGAACTTATGACAACTCTTCCAAAGAGAATAGCAGCTTCAACATGTATAGATGCTTTATGTCATGCAATGGAGGCTTATGTTGCTGAAAGGAGTACTCCTTTCAGTGAAATAATGGCACTAAAAGCTATAGAGCTTATAAGTGAAAATATTGAAAAAGTATATAAAGATTCAAAAGATGTTGAAGCATGGGGAGCTATGGCCTTAGCTAATACCTTAGGTGGAATGGTTATAGATGCTTCAGGGGTAGCTCTTGCTCATGGACTTGAACATCCTGTAAGTGGACTTTTAAATGTAGCTCATGGAGAAGGATTAGCAGCAATAATAGTTAATTGGGCTGAATTTAGTTATAGGTCGTCAATGCAGAAGTTTTCAAATATAGCAAAGGCATTAGGTGAGGATGTGGAAGGATTACAGCTAGAAGAGGCAGCAAAAAAGAGTGTTAGTGCAATAGGAAAAATTCTTAAAAAAGTAGAATTAACGCCTACCTTATCTGATCTTGGAGTAAAAGAAGAACATATAGAATGGTTAGTTAACAATTCATTAAAGACAATGACCTATGCAATAAGCAACAATCCAAAGGTAGCAACAGCAGAAGAAATAAGAGAGCTTTATATGAAGAGTTTGTGATTTTAATTTTAAAAGGGGGATATTGTTATGAGTAAAAGTAATGAAAAGTTTGAAAAAGTTCTGAACAAAAAAGACGTTTTTGCTCTTGCTTTTGGAGCAATGATTGGATGGGGATGGGTAGTACTTGCTGGAGATTGGGTGTCAAAAGCAGGGGCACTTGGAGCTATTATGGCATTCTTATTAGGTGGCATAATGGTGTTATTTGTTGGACTTACTTATGCAGAATTGACTTCAGCAATGCCAAAATGTGGTGGAGAACATGTTTTTAGTTATAGAGCATTAGGAAGAAATGCTTCCTTTATGTGTACATGGGCAATTATTTTAGGCTATATATCAGTTGTAGCCTTTGAGGCAGTAGCTTTTCCAACAGTATTACAATATCTATTTCCTGCATATCCAAAGGGACTTATGTATAATATAGCAGGATTTGATGTTTACTTTACATGGGTTATTGTTGGAGTTATAAGTTCAATTGCAATAGCTGTAGTTAACTATGTAGGAGTAAAACCAGCAGCTTTTTTACAAGGTGTAATAACTATAATGATAGCACTTATAGGATTAACATTATTTGGTGGATCAGTAGTAAATGGAAATCCTGAAAATTTAAAACCTCTATTTATAGATGGAGGTAAAGGAATACTTGCAGTTGCTGTTATGACTCCTTTTATGTATGTAGGATTTGACGTTATACCACAAGCAGCAGAAGAAATTAATCTTCCTTTTAAGAAAATTGGACAAATTTTGATTTTATCAGTTGTTATGGCAGTTATTTGGTATGTAATTATAATAATTGCAGTATCATTGGCACTTTCAGAGGCAGAAATGAGCACTTCTACATTGGTTACTGCAGATGCTATGGCAAAGGTATTTAAGGGGAGTTCATTAGCTTCAAAAATCCTTATATTGGGAGGAATTGGTGGAATAATAACAAGTTGGAATTCTTTCTATGTGGGTGGAAGTAGAGCTATATATTCCATGGCTGAATCCAACATGTTACCAGCTTTCTTAGGAAAATTACATCCTAAATATAAAACGCCATATAATGCAGTTTTATTAGTAGGTGTAATATCATCTATAGCACCTTTCTTCGGAAGAAAAATGCTGGTATGGCTTGTTGATGCAGGTGGATTAACAATAGTTGTGGCTTATTTAATTGTATCAATATCTTTCTTGGTATTAAGAAAGAAAGAACCTAATATGCCAAGACCATATAAAGTTAAAAATGGTACATTTGTTGGTATTGGTGCTATAGTTTTGAGTTTAGGAATAACGGTAATGTATTTTCCTGGAGCTCCAGCAGCATTAGTATGGCCATATGAATGGGCAATAATCATATCCTGGAGTGTCTTAGGTGCAGTATTTTATGCTTGGGCTAAGGCATCTAATAAAAAAGCTGGAATTAATGAAGAGGATCATTTACAAGAGTTATTAACAGAAGAGTATGTATACTTAGAAGAAGTATAATAAGATTTAAAAAATTGGAAATACCAAAAATCTTAAAAATATATAAATGATACTTTAATAATAATGGAGGGAATAAAAAATGATCAAAGAAAAAAATGCAAAAATAATAACTGAAATACCGGGACCAAATTCTAGGAAACTTTTAGAAAAGAGAAATAAATATGTAGCAAAGGGAGTTTCAAGTGCAACAGAATTATTTGTAGATGAGGCTAAAGGAGCTCTTATTAAGGATATAGATGGAAATGTATTCGTTGATTTTGTTGGGGCAATAGGTGTTCAAAATATAGGACATGGTGATGATGGTGTAATAGAAGCAGTAAAAGAACAAGTAGATAAGTATATTCATCCTTGCTTTCATGTAAATATGTATGAACATTATGTGGAATTAGCAGAGAAGCTAAGCACATTAACAAAAGGAAACTATGAAAAAAAAGCTATGTTTGCAAATAGCGGTGCAGAGGCTGTAGAAAATGCTATTAAAATAGCAAGAGCTTATACTAAGAAAACAGGCATAATATCTATGCAAGGTTCATTTCATGGTCGTACTAATATGACTATGTCTATAACAAGTAAGTATAAACCATATAAAAATGGATTTGGACCATATGCTGTAGAGACATACAAAGCTGATGGTGCTTATTGTTATAGATGTCCACTTGGATGTAAATATCCAGAATGTGGTATAGCTTGTGCTGAAAAGCTAAGAACTATGCTTAAAACTACTGTATCTCCTGATATGATTGCATGTTTAATAGTTGAAGCTGTACAAGGAGAAGGTGGTTTTATACCTCAACCTAAAGAATATATGCAAGCTCTTCAATCTATATGTAATGAAAATGGAATTGTGTTTATTGTAGATGAAGTTCAAACTGGTTTTGCTAGAACTGGAAAAATGTTTGCATATGAAAACTATGGTATTGAACCAGATCTTATAACTTTATCAAAATCAATTGCTAACGGAATACCTCTTAGCGCAGTAGTAGGGAAAGCTGAAATAATGGATGCTCCTTGTGTAGGCGGTATAGGAGGTACTTATGGTGGAAGTCCGTTAGGCTGTGTAGCTGCACTTAAAGTTATTGAGAAAATTGAAAAGGATAATTTATCCTCTAAGGCAGTAGAGCTTGGTGCATATATAAAAGAAAGATTAAATACTATGAAAGAAAAATTTGATGTAATAGGTGATGTAAGAGGGTTAGGTGCAATGATAGGTGTTGAACTTGTAAAGAACAGAGATACAAAGGAGCCTAATGCTGAAATAGCTAAAGAAATAATAGCTAAGTGTTATAAGAAAGGTGTATTGCTAATAGGAGCAGGACTTCTTGGAAATGTAATTCGTTTCTTACCGCCTATTGTAATGACAGATGAGCAAGTAAAATACGGAATGGATGTACTTGAAGAAGCTATTAGTGAGTGTGTATAAGATTATATAGGGAGGAATTTATGGAAAAAGTAGTTGTAGAAGTGATTGAAAGTAAATGTATTCATTATAAAGTGGGAGACAAGATATATATAGAAGATGCATTAATAGATATGGAAAAAACATCTAAGGTATGTCTTATGGCAATTCAATCTTTTTTTCCATTTATATATGCTACAAGAAAGGGAGTTACTCCTGAACAGATGGGATTTGGAGAAAAGTTAATTGTTCAATGTCCAGATTATTGTGGATGTGTGGTTTTTGAAATAAAAAAAGAAACATTTTAATGATTTAAAAAAGATTGAATTAACAAAAAATCAATAAAAATATGTAAAATACAATTGAAATGATAAATAACAAGCTTAATTATTAATAAATTTTCAATAAACAATTGAAAATATTATTGATTTAATTATAAGTAATGCGTATAATAATAAGTAAATAATAATAAAAACCGATGATAAGGATAGTAATTGCTAAACTAATTTAAGTGGGGAGAAATGCTAATTAGAGTGGTACCGGGGATTAAAATCCCTATGCAAATTAAATTTGCATAGGGATTTTAAATTTTAAACCTTAAATATATTATATAAAATTAGTTAGAATAAAAGGGGTATTCCATTTGTATAAGAAATATTTTGAAAACAAAAGAAAATTTTCAGTTCTAGGAGATGGTTAATATGGATTTTTATAGTTCACCTATATGGATATCCTTGAAAACAGCTTTTGTTGCCACTATAATCACACTTTTCTTAGGAGTTTTGGTAGGGAAGTGGATGGCAGAATACCGTGGCAAACTGAAAGGGGTCTGGGATGCTATTTTTACTTTATCCATGGTACTTCCACCTACAGTAGTAGGCTTTTTTTTATTAGTATTGTTAGGAAAAAATGGTCCAATAGGCCAATTGTTATTAAAATTTGATAAAACACTTATTTTCTCTTGGCCTGCAGAGATTATTACTGCAACAGTGGTTGCATTCCCTTTAATGTATAAAACCTCTAGAAGTTCCTTTGAACAAATAGATCAAAATGTTATAAATGCTGCAAGAACTTTAGGAGTATCAGAGTGGAGAATTTTTTATAGGATTATGTTACCCTTATCTTGGCCAGGAATAGCTGCAGGTGTAGTACTTGCTTTTGCCCGTGCACTAGGAGAATTTGGTGCTACATTGATGGTTGCAGGAAGTATACCAGGAAAAACCACAACAATACCTACTGCCATATATTTTGCAGTTGTCAATGGCGAAATGGACAAGGCTTTAAGCTTAGTATTGTTTATTGTAGCTATTTCTATGACTGTAATAGTATTAACTAATATTTGGTCAGATGATAAGTTAAAGTTTACATCTCAATCTAGGAGGAACTAATGATGGAACTGATAGTAGATATAGAAAAAAAGTTTAAAGACTTTAATGTTAAAGTGAATTTTAGTGTAGATGAAAGAACATTAGGACTTCTAGGTGCGTCAGGTTCAGGGAAAAGCATGACTCTTCGTTGCATTGCTGGCTTAGAAAATCCAGATAGAGGACGTATTATTTTAAATGACCGTATTTTATTTGATTCTGAAAAAGGAATAAATTTATCCTGTCAAAAAAGAAAAGTAGGATTTTTATTTCAAAATTATGCTCTTTTTCCCAATATGACTGTGGCGGAAAATATAGGTTTTGCGTTAAAAGGCATTCCTAAAAAAGAAGTACAAGACAAAGTAGCTGAAAAGATTGATATGATTCAATTGAAGGGTCTAGAAAATAGATATCCTTATCAGCTTTCAGGAGGTCAACAACAAAGAGTAGCCCTTGCTAGAGCTTTAGCTATAGAACCAGAAATTATACTACTTGATGAACCATTTTCAGCTTTAGATAATCATTTGAGAAATCAATTAGAAAGCCAACTCATTAAAACTTTAAATAAATATAAGGGAATAAGTATTTTTGTTTCTCATAATATGGATGAAGTATATAGAGTTTGTAAGAAATTAGTTATATTATCTAATGGAAAGGTCACAGCAGAAGGGAAAAAAGAGAAAATTTTTATTAATCCTCCAACAACGATTGCTGCAAGATTAACAGGATGTAAGAATATATCAAAAATAAAAACTATTAGTTCTTCTAAGATTGAAGCTAGTGATTGGGGATGCATTCTTAATGTGAAAGAACAAAAAAATATTCAAGCAAAGTACGTTGGTATTAGAGATAATCATATTGACATTGCAGATAATTTTGAAGAAAATAATGTTTTAAAGGGTTGGGTAGTAGGTATAATTGAAAGTCCTGATACTATGACTATATATATAGATTTTAAGAAACCTTTAAATAACTCTAGTCAATATAATCTTCAGTGGGAAATTAGAAAAGAAAAATGGGAAAAAATTAAAGAAAAGAATTCAAGTATAGATAATTATATAGTGTTACCTATTAAACTTGATAAGGAAAGATTAATTTTAATGAATGAATAAAAATCTAAAGTTTTTAAAAAGAAATCGCTATATTAAAAATGATATTTTAATATGGCGATTTCTTTTTATTTTAAAATTGGATGCTTACTTATTGATTGAGGAAATTGCATAATTCAAAAAAATATAGTTTCATGCAAGTTTAATTGTTCATTGCTTCGAAAGTTTCTCTTTTAAAGTGTATGGTATATTACAAATTAATAAAGTATCAAAAAATAGCTTATAAAATATTAAATTAATAATAAAATATGTATATTATTATTAATTTAATAAAAAACATTCAAAAAAATATTGAAATGTTAAATAGAGTATAATATAATCGTAATATAACAAAAGATAGTATCAATAAGCAATAAATCAAGTAACATATTAAAAATTAAGGGGGTATTACTTATGAAAAAAAATTTAAGGAAGTATGCTATTGTATTAGTTTTAATAATTACTGTAGCTCTATTTTCTGCTTGTGGAAAGACAAAAACTGAGGCACCTATAACTTTAACTATATCAGCTGCAGCAAGTTTAAAAGATGCTATGGAAGAGATAAAAGAACTTTATACGAAGGAACATAGTAATGTGACAATCAATTATAATTTTGGGTCTTCAGGAGCACTTCAAAAACAAATTGAACAAGGGGCTCCAGCAGATGCTTTCTTATCAGCAGGTAAAAAACAAATGGAGACATTAAAGACAAAAAATTTAATAATTGAAGATACATACAAGGATCTACTTAAAAATGAAGTGGTTTTAGTAGTTCCTAAAGATGCTCCAGAAGGTTTAGATTTTACAAAGCTTGCTGATGATAAAGTGAAAAAGATAGGCCTTGGAGAAACTAAAAGTGTACCAGCAGGACAATATGGTAAAGAAGTTCTAGACTATTTAAAAATTTTTGATAAGATAAGTTCTAAAGTTGTTTATGGAAAAGATGTACGTGAAGTATTAGCTTGGGTTGAAACTGGAAATGTAGATGCAGGTATTGTTTATAAAACAGATGCTAAAATATCTGATAAAGTTAAAATTGTAGCAGAAGCACCACAAGGATCTCATAAAGATATAGTTTATCCAGAGGCTATTGTAAAAGATAGTAAAAATATAGATGCTGCAAAAGAATTTCTTGAATTTTTATCAAAAGAGGAAGTGACTAAGATATTTGAAAAATATGGGTTTGGAGTAGTGAAATAAAATGTTTAGTTAAGTATAAGCTAGTATTTCTCAATTAAATAAAAAAAACAAGTAGGCATGATTATCATGTACTACTTGTTTTTTATGGATATATTTAACTATAAAAAAATTCATGTAAATCAAAATCTATTAAATCCCCACGTCTTAAATGACTTCTTAGTTTCAAAAGTTTTTCATTAAACTTTTGAATAATTGAAAGATTTTCTTTTTCTATAGAACTTGTTGTAATAACTTTATGTATTCCACCATTTTTAATTACAAGCCTCATATTTCCCATCAGTGCTAAGATAGGGTCGTGAATAGCCATTAAAACAATTTTTTCTTTTTTAACTAAGATATGATTTGCTATAATAAAAAATTATGTATACATTCCAAGGCTGATTTATCATTAAAGAAAGGGGGGTATTTATCAAGTTATTAACTAAATTTGATAAATAGAATATGAATATGGAGATTGCAGTATTTTTAGGTGAAAATGATGAAACAATATCTTTTAATGAAGCTGGTATTGTTAAGGTGTATTTAAAGGATAAAGAAAAATGGAAGGTAGTAAAAGAAATTCCATTTGGAATTAATAATTTAACTAGTCTAAAAGCAATTCGTGAAAATATTAAAAATATGACTGAGGATATTGGTGAGTGTAAAGTTTTTGTAGCAGCTGGACTTAAGGGGATTTCTCTTACAATTCTTGAGAGTATGGGATTGAAAGTCTGGAAGGTACAAGGTAACCCAGTAAATTTTTTAGAGTATATTTTTGAAAATGAAGAACAGGAGAAATATAATAAATATAATAGTGATACTATACCAACTCCAATAAAAAGTAGAGTAGAGGGAAAGTATTATATCAATTTAAAAATGATTTTAGAAAGCAATGAAAAGGTTACTTCTAAACAAATACTATTACCGTTTTTTAATAACATTTCTTTTAATGAATTAGAAATAATATGTGGACATATTCCGCCGTGGTTTGATAAAGAACTCAAAAATTTAAATTTAAAATTTAGCACTGAGTCTATAAGCAAAGATAAATTCAAGGTAAGAATTTATCGCACAAATCAAGAATAGAAAATTTCCTTAATATATAAGTTCCAATTAAGAAAATGCATTTATAAATTTATTACAGAAACAATCTATTAATTTGTATATTAAGTTCTAATGTGTAGAATCATTATTGAAACCTATATATTTTAAAAGAGCATGTGATGTAAAAAATATATTTAAACATCACATGTTCTTTATTCAATATCATATTTTTTTAATTCTTCAATAATCTCTTCTTCTACAAGTTCAATATTAGTTTTTCCTATATAGCCAAATTTAATTTGATTAACTCTAATAAAAGTCATAGCTTTATTATAGGTAGCATGATTCATGAACCCAGTATAAAAAAATATGAAATCACAATCTTTCAAAATACTAATTTCAAAATTTTCATTAAATCCAGTTAAAGTTTTTATTTGAGGATATCTATCTCTAAATTTTCTTCTCCAATCTTTAGAGCCACCTATGATTAATAATTTTTTATTAGCAATATAATCTTCTAATGTTTTATCAGAATAATTTGGCACATAATTATTGTTTACTTTAAATATATATTCTCTTAAAGAATTTAATTCTTCTCTAGATCTTCTTTCTTCGGATAACTGAATTTCAAGTTCTTTAATCCTCGTTTGTAGATTATTAATTTCAGATCTATGACTTTTATCTAATTTAGCTATACTATTATTTAGAGTTTCATTAAATATATCCTTTTCGTGTTTGAGTGAATTTAGGTTTAACTTAAGCTCCTTATTTTCATTTTCAATAATATCAAGTTTTTTTTCAAGAGTATCTATTTTGAAAAATAATGTTTCCTGATTATTTTCAAAATATAGATTTTTTGAACGTTTATATTCATCTATCAATGATTTTATGAAAATACCATTAACAAGAGTATGAACTATTAATTTAGAGTCTAAATTTTTATCATCAAATTTAATGTAGGATAAAATTATTTCGTCAATATTTAAAAAAAAGGAATTATAGAAAAGATTATTTATATCAATTTTATTTATAATAAAAAGATTTTGTAATATTAAACCTAATTCTGATAGTTCTTCTTTATCACTATTCAAAACATCCTTGTAATTATTTATTTTGCCGTACTTTCTTTTTATTAATGCTTTAATTTCTTTTATCTGTGACTTGTGTATTTCTAATTCCTTATTTATATCTGCTTTTATGGGATTATAAAACTCAAAGTTTTTCATATCATCAATGATTGATTTAAAAAAGCCTTGATCTATAGCATCAGCTGATCTATAAATTCCAAAGTAAAAGTATATACATGCATCTACTCTAGATTCTATTTTCCTAGTCGTTTCATCCATTTTTAGATATTTTTCGACTAAATATTTTTTATCAAGCTTTTTTACAGCGTTATAAACTTCGGGATAGTATTTTCGTAATAAGCTAATCACAGTATTTCTTAAATTAGGGTCTGTTTCTGCAATTAAAAGTATTCCCAATGCTTTTCTACCGTAAATTTCTTCATGGAGAGTACCTTGAGTCATGATAATATGGTTTGTACATGTAGAATTTAGGGTGGCATTATAATATTTTAATTTATCAAGAAGGTATAGCTTATTGATATCTTTTTTTAGTTGATTATTTCTAACTAGACCAACACTAATGTTGGTTAATATATAATTCATCAGAATATTATAAGAGACGTTCCACTTTTCACCGAGAGTTTTTGAGAAACTTTCAATATTCATATTTGATTTACTAAAAATTTTGTTGTTATTTTCCATATAAAAATACCCTCCGTGTTTTGTTTGTAATTTTAATGATCTAGTTTAGCATGAAGCATAGTATGAAAGTATTGAATATAGTAAATTTGTACTTGGAAAAATTATAATACTTAAAGATAAGATATTGCAATGTATATTTAAAGTATTTTGAATATTTGTAGAAAATACACTGGAACATTTAAAATTAATTATTATATTAATAAAAACTAACAGATATAATTGATAAATTATTAATGAAATAGGCATTAAAATATTAATTTATTAATAAAAACATTGAAAACCTCCTGGGCTTATGTTATAGTTTCTAGTAAGAATAAAATAATTAATGTTTTACAAGTTATACTAAATAAGAAGTATGACTTCTCATTAAAATTTATATTTTTGTGGGGGGAGGAGAATAGGTATGATTGAAATAACTACAAAATATGGGCATATAAAAGGCATATATTTAATGGACAAATATCCAAATGGAAATATTAGAGATTGTGTTTTAAATAAGCCCAATATAATTAAAACAAAGTATGGAGATTTAGTAGCACAATATGAGGATAATGATGAAAGGCGTAAATGTACATTATCTATGTCCTTTTATGATGATGGGAATTTAAAGAGTCTTTCTTTACAAGAACAAACTAAAATAGAAACTTCATTAGGAGTATTAAAGGCTGAACATATTACCTTTTATAGGAATGGTAATATTAAACGTATATTCCCCTTAGACGGTAAAATTACTGGTTATTGGGGTGAAGATGATGAATATTCTTTAGCAGAGGAATTTAATTTTGATTTTTCTTTTGTAAAGTTTAAACAAAAAATTATAGGAATTAGTTTTTTTGAAAATGAGGAACCTAAAAGTATTACTTTGTGGCCAAAGGATAAAGTAACTATAGAATCACCAATAGGGACTGTAGAAGCTAGAATAGGTTTTTCTCTTTATCCTGATGGAAAGCTTAAATCTTTTGAGCCATATAAGCCTTTAGAGATAGAAACACAGATAGGGAAAATGACAGCTTATGATAGTCATGCAATTGGGATTCATGCTGATTCAAATTCTGTGAAATTTTCTGAAGATGGAAAATTACAAGCATTAAAAACAGCTACAAATCAGATTGAAGTTACAGATAAAGACGGATTAAAGAAAATTTATAAGCCAGAAATTAGAACAAGTCAAATTGATGAAATGGATATAGATATTATACCTATAAATATTGAATTTTTACACAATAAAGTAAAATTTAATAATGAGGAAGAGTATAGCATTGAAGAGCACGAATTTTTAATAAGAAAAGTCTCTTTAAATATTGGAAAGTCTTGTTCTAGTTGTTCAAGCTGTTCAAGCTGTTCAAGTTGCGCAGGATGTTCTTGATAAGATTTTATAGTCACCAGAATTAAAATTTTTAAAAAATAAATTATTGAGGTAGGAGGTTATTTTAGTGAAATACATTACAATAAGTGAAGAAGGTTATAAGGAATTTGACGGTTTTTTAGATTCTATTAATTTTAGTAGTAAAAATTTAAGAATTAGATATCTTGGCAAAAAATGCAGTGGACCTGTTTTTAATATTGATTTTGGAGTAGAGGGAAAAGGTGATATTGTAGAAGAAGTTAAAGATATAAAATTTATAATGCATAAAGAGTTGTTAGATGAATATGGTGGTTTTATAATATTATCTAATAATGAGAATAATGGACAGGGGCTTATTTTAAAACCAGTTATTGAACCAGTGGGAGGATGCAGTGTTTGTCCAGGCTGCTAATTTCTAATAGTATAAGTAATGTATGAAGTTAATTATTAGCATATATTATAGAAGTAATTAGAAATATACTAAAGAAAGGAAGGGTATTATGCAAAAGAATATAGCAGTTTTTTTAGGCGATGATGGACAAACTATATCAATTTATAAATCAGGATTAATTAAGGTATATACAAAGGAACAAGAAACATGGAAAGTAATAAAAGAAATTCCTTTTATTATCGATGAAACTGATGGTATAAAATCAGTTCGCAAAAGTCTTACAACAATGGTGCAGGATTTAGAAAAATGCAAAGTTTTTGTAGGTAAGGAAGTAACAGGATTACCCTATACTGTTCTAGAGATAGCAGGTTTTAATATATGGGAAATGGAAGGTAAACCAGAAGAGTTTTTAGATTTTGTACTTGAAAAAGAAAAAGAGGAGGAATTGACTGAAAATTCCGAAGAAAAAGTGGTTGAGGTGAAGGTAGAACCAATATCTCCTAATAAGGATGGAAAGTATTGTATAAATCTTAATCAATTACAGAATAGTAAGTCAGGAGTTACTTCTAAGCAGGCATTGTTACCTTTTCTTCGTAATGCTGTATTTTATCAACTAGAGATTATTTGTAGTCATGTTCCACTATGGTTAGAGGGAGAATTAGAAAGACTTTGTTTAAAATCAGATACAGAAAAAACAGGCGCAAATGAATATAAGGTAACTGTTTATAGTGAAAAGTGTAAGGAATGTTAGACGTAAAAATATAGGAGAATAAAAAATTATAATTAAAATTAGTAGAAATTTAATCTTTATTTAGGTTGATGACAAATATATTTTGTAATCAACCTATTATTTTTTAAAACTAATAATAATTGACAGGAGCATTTTTTATTTTTAGAGAAAAAAATTCATACAATTACTTTATGATATAGAAAACAATTATGGTTTACATAATTTTAAAGTGTAGATATAGAGTTTTGGATTAACAATGTGTTAATAAAATGGGCGTGTTTTCGATAAATTAATAATAAAAACTTGATATTGTACAATTAATATTAATTTTTCGAGTGGTGACAAAGGTAGTTTTTAATCAACCTATTTATTTAAATATACTTGAAAAATAAATTTTGAAACTTCTGTAGAATGCTTAATTATAGATATTTACAGGAGTATTTTTTATTTTTACAGAAAAAATTTTATGCAATTATTTTACGATATAGAAAACAATTACAATTAGATATTTCAAAGCATAGATATAGAATTGACGATTAACAATCTGTTAATGAAAAGCTAATATTTTTGATAAATTGATAATAAAAGCTTGTAAATATTGATAATGTGTGATATATTCTTATTAACAACTAAGAACACATTTGACAGAAGTTAAAAAAATTGAAAAATAAAAACTAGGGAGGAATTATTATGAGACAAGTAGCTATTTATGGAAAAGGTGGAATAGGTAAATCTACAACCACACAAAACTTAACTGCAGGTTTAGCAGAAATGGGTAAGAAAATAATGGTAGTTGGATGTGACCCTAAAGCAGATTCAACAAGATTACTTTTAAATGGACTTGCACAAAAAACAGTTTTAGATACTTTAAGAGATGAAGGAGACGATATAGAATTAGAAGCAATATTAAAACCAGGATTTGGCGGAATTAAATGTGTTGAATCAGGTGGTCCAGAACCAGGAGTAGGATGTGCTGGTAGAGGTATAATAACTTCAATAAATATGCTTGAAAACTTAGGTGCTTATGAAGCAGATCTTGATTATGTTTTCTACGATGTATTAGGCGATGTTGTTTGTGGAGGTTTCGCAATGCCTATACGTGAAGGTAAAGCACAAGAAATATATATAGTTGCAAGTGGTGAAATGATGGCATTATATGCAGCAAATAACATTGCAAAAGGTATACAAAAATATGCTAATACTGGTGGAGTTAGACTTGGTGGAATTATATGTAACAGTAGAAAGGTAGATAGAGAATTAGATCTTTTAGAAGCATTTGCTAAAGAATTGGGAAGTCAATTAATTCATTTTGTACCTAGAGATAATCAAGTTCAAAGAGCAGAAATAAATAAGAAAACAGTAATTGACTTTTCACCAGAAGCTGATCAAGCTAATGAATATAGAACTCTTGCAAATAATATTGAAAATAATGAGATGTTTGTAATTCCAAAACCTATGACTCAAGATAGACTTGAAGAAATATTAATGGAATACGGTTTAATGGATATATAGGAGGCAACATGGGCTTTAAAGAAATGAAAATAAAGAAAATACACCCTACGAATTTGGCGAGACGAAAGGTGTACCTCAGTTATTGTAGAATGATATAACGTTTGTTGTTATATGCATTTTCACACTTTATTAATTTATCTTTTAAGCCTTTCACTGAAATTCATATACTAAAAGAATTCCAACATTTATATTATAACAAATTAAAATGGGAGGGTCAAGATTATGTTAATGATAAGAGCGATAATTCGACCAGATAAAGTAACACAAGTACTTTCAGAATTAAGTGATGCTGGTTTCCCAGCAGTTACTAAAATGGATGTTGTTGGTAGAGGTAAACAAAGAGGAGTTAAAGTTGGAGATGTTTATTATGATGAAATTCCAAAAGAAATGCTTATGTTAGTTGTTAATAAGGCGGATAAGGATGATGTAATAAGTATAATTATGAGAAACTCTAAAACTGGAGAAAGTGGTGCTTTTGGAGATGGAAAAATATTTATAACAGAAGTACAAGAGACTTATACTATTAGTTCTAACACTAAGGGACTATAGGGGGTATAATTCATGAAGGAAATTATGGCTGTAATTCGTATGAATATGATCAATAAAACTAAAGAAGCTCTTTTAAAGGAAGGATTTTCATCATTCTACTGCAGAAAAGTAATGGGAAGAGGAAAGAGAAAAGTTGATTTCTCACTTATTGAAGATGTGTTTAAAACAGAAGCGTTAGCGGAAAGTAAATTTATTGGTGAATTTGTAGAAATGCAAAAACTTTTACCTAAAAGAATAATAACACTTGTGGTAAGTGATGAATATGCAGAAAAAGTTGTGAAAACTATAATTGATGTGAATATGACTGGAAACCCTGGTGATGGAAAGATTTTTGTAACGGATATTCCAGAGGTTGTAAGAATTAGAACAGGTGAGAAGAACGAAGTGGCTATATAAATTTTTGAAACGAGGTGAGAACATTGAAAAATATAATAGATAAAGCGTTGGAAAAATATCCTGCTAAAACATTTAAGTCAAGAAAGAAACATATTGTAGTAGCAGAAAGTAATGGAGAAGTACCTCAAATTGAGGCAAATACTAGAACTATACCTGGAATTATAACAAACAGAGGATGTTGCTTTGCAGGTTGTAAAGGGGTTGTTGTTGGACCTATAAAAGATATGGTGCATATAGTTCATGGACCTATAGGATGTGCATATTATTCATGGGGTACTAGAAGAAATAAAGCTAAAGCAGAAGAGGGCGGAGATAACTTCGCAGAATATTGTTTTTCAACTGATATGCAAGAAAGTGATATAGTTTTTGGTGGAGAAAAGAAGTTAAAAGCAGCTATCAAAGAAGTTATGGACATATTTAGTCCTAAAGCAATATCAATTTCTTCCACATGTCCAGTTGGACTTATTGGTGATGATATTAATGCAGTAGCTGCTCAAACTGAAAAAGAATATGGCATTCAAGTTTTAGCCTTTAACTGTGAAGGTTATAAAGGTGTAAGTCAATCAGCAGGTCACCATATAGCAAATAATAACTTTATTAAAAACTTAGTAGGAAAAGGTACAAGAGACTATAGTAAAAATCCTTATAATATAAACATTATGGGTGAATATAACATAGGTGGAGATGCTTGGGAAGTAGAAAGAGTATTAAATAAAATAGGATACAATGTAATTGCGACTTTAACTGGTGATGGATCTGTTGAAAATATTAAAAATGCACACAAAGCAGAGCTTAACTTAGTTCAATGTCATAGATCTATAAACTATATTGCAGACATGATTGAAACAAAATATGGTACTCCTTGGATTAAGGTTAATTTCATAGGAATTGATGCAACTATTAAAACATTAAGAGATATGGCTAAAGTCTTTGATGATCCTGAGTTAGTAGCAAGAACAGAAGCTGTAATTGCAGAAGAATTAGATGCAATAGAAGGTGAGTTAGCATATTGCAAAGAAAGATTAGAAGGTAAAACTGCATTCTTGTACGTTGGTGGATCAAGATCTCATCATTATCAAAATCTTTTATCAACTTTTGGTATAGAAACAGTTCTTTCAGGATACGAGTTTGCTCATCGTGATGACTATGAAGGTAGAGAAGTTATACCATTTATTAAACCAGATGCAGACAGTAAGAATATAGAAGAGTTAAAAGTTGAAAAAGATGAAGAAAACTTTAGAGTAATTCTTTCAGAAGAAAAATATGAAAGTTTAAAAGATCAAATTCCTTTGAAGTATTACAATGGATTAATTAAAGATTCTAAAGAAAATGCTATTATCATAGATGATTTAAATCACTATGAAACAGAAACATTTATTAAAATTCTTAAACCAGATATGTTCTTCTCTGGTATAAAAGATAAATATATTATTCAAAAGATGGGAGTTATGTCTAAACAACTTCATTCATATGATTACTCAGGTCCATATGCAGGATTTAAAGGAGCAGTTATCTTTGGAAGAGATGTTTTAAAAGGGGTTTATACTCCAGGATGGAAATATGTAACACCACCATGGAAAATAGAACCATCTATTGAAGGAAAAATAGAAGAGGAGGTAGCAGCATGTTAGATAAAACACCAAAAGAAGTATATGAAAAAAAAGCTATAAAAATAAATCCAGCTAAAACTTGCCAACCAATAGGTGCTATGTATGCTGCTTTAGGTATTCATAAATGTTTGCCTCACAGCCATGGTTCTCAAGGTTGTTGTTCATATCACAGAATGCAACTTACAAGACACTTTAAAGATCCTATAATAGCATCTACTAGTTCATTTACTGAAGGAGCTTCAGTTTTTGGAGGCGGTAGTAACCTTAAAACTGCTGTAAAAAATATTTTTTCAATATATGAGCCAGATATAGTAGCTGTTCATACTACTTGTCTTTCAGAAACTATCGGAGATGACATGAATACTATAATAAATCAAGCTAAATCCGAGGTTCCAGAGGGTAAATATGTTATACATGCTAACACACCTAGTTATGTGGGATCTCATGTTACTGGTTTTTCAAATATGATTAAAGGAATGGTAAGCTATTTTGCTGAAAATACTGGAGAACCAAATGAAAAATTAAACATTTTACCAGGGTTTATTAGTCCTGGTGATATGAAAGAAATAAAGAAAATATTAGAATGCATGGGAATACCTTATATAATGATGCCAGATACTAGTGGTGTTGTTGATACACCAATGACGGGTACTTATGAAATGTATCCAAAAGGTGGAACTAAAGTAGAAGACATTAAAGATAGTGGAAATTCAAAGTACACATTAGCTTTAGGTAAATTCTCATCTGAAGCAGGTGCTATTGATTTAGAGAAAAAATGTAAGGTTCCTATGGAAGTTTTAAATATACCTATAGGTATAGAAGCAGTAGATAAATTTATTATGGAATTAACTAAAATTACTGGTAAAGAAGTTCCATATGTTCTTGAGGAAGAAAGAGGACAATTAGTAGACTTAATGTTAGATAGTCACTCATATTTCTTTGGTAAAAAGGTAGCCATTGTTGGAGATCCAGATACAGTTATTAGTTTAACTGAATTTGTTATAAGCTTAGGTATGATTCCAAAGTATATTGTAACAGGAACTCCTGGTGATAGCTTTAATAAACAAATTAATAAGATGCTTGAGAAAGCTGGAATTACTGACAGTAAAGTTAAAAATGCAGGAGATTTCTTTGAACTTCATCAATGGATAAAAAATGAATCAGTTGATTTATTAATAGGAAATACTCATTGTAAATATATAGCTAGAGCAGAGGATGTTCCTTTCGTAAGATTTGGTTTCCCTATTTTAGATAGATTTGCACATCATTATATGCCTACAACTGGCTATAAAGGTGGTATTAGATTAATAGAAATGATGGCAAATGCAATCATGGATAGAATTGATAGAGATTGTGCAGATGAAGATTTTGAATTAGTAATGTAATTACTAGATGATAGTTGAGAGTGAAGGGATTTTTATCAAATTCAAAGCCCCTTTGAACAAGCCCCTCCCTTCACTCTATTCTTTTAACTGTTAATTGCAAACTGAAAATAACCAATGCAAAGTTTAACTTGCAAAAGGAGGTTAAAGCTATGAGGGATATAAAGGGTACAAGTTGTCATGGGAATAGAAATAATATAACACCTATAGAAGAGAGAGAGAAATCAATTCATTTTAATTCAAAAGATAATTGTATGAATATGACATGTGATGCTGACAGTGTATCAGGTTCAGTAAGTCAAAGAGCTTGTGTTTACTGTGGTGCAAGGGTTGTTTTGAACCCAATAACTGATGCTTTTCATATAGTTCATGGACCTATAGGTTGTGCAAGTTATACTTGGGATATTAGAGGAAGTTTGAGTAGTGGATCAGATATATATAGAAATAGTTTTTCAACAGATTTGAGAGAAAAAGATATTATTTTCGGGGGAGAGAAAAAACTATCTGCAGCTATAAAAGAGATTGTTGAAAAACATAATCCAAAATTAATATTTGTATACTCAACTTGTATAGTAGGAGTTATTGGCGATGATACTGAAGCTGTATGTAGAAAAGCAGAAGAGGAATATGGAATAAGATGTATTCCAGTATTCTCCCCTGGTTTTGCAGGAAATAAATCCATGGGATACAAAGCTGCATGTAATGCAATGATTAAATTAATGGGAGAAGAGAAAAAAGAAAAAGTTGATGGCATAAATTTTCTTGGAGATTTCAATCTATCAGGAGAAATGTGGATGCTTACAAATTATTTAAAACATATTGGAATAAATATTGTTTCCAAGATAACTGGAGACGGAAGTTATGAAGAATTATTGAAAGCGCCTACAGCAAAATTAAATATTGTTCAATGTGCTGGGTCTATGACGTACTTGGCAAAGAGAATGGAGAAATTATACGATATTCCATTTATAAAAATTAGTTTTATAGGTGTAGAAGATACTATTCAATCTATTAGAACTATTGTGGATGCTATAGGTGATGATCAAATGAGATTTAGAGCTGAGGAATTTATAAAAAGAAAACAATTGGAGACAGAAAAAGAGCTCCATTATTATAGAGATAAATTAAAAGGAAAGAAAGCTGCCATTAACGTAGGAGGAGCGTTTAAGGCAATATCATTAATAAAACAATTTAATGACTTGGGAATTCAAACTGTGATAGCTGGAACTCAAACTGGAAAGAAAGATGATTATGAAGTAATTAAAAACATTTCTGATGAAGGAACAATAATATTAGATGATACAAATCCCTATGAACTTGAAAAATTCATAAAACAAACAGGGGCTGAAATACTTGTTGGTGGAGTTAAAGAAAGACCTCTTGCATATAAACTGGGATTAGCATTTTGTGACCATAATCATGAAAGAAAGCATCCGTTAACAGGTTTTGAAGGAGCTATTAATTTTGCAAAAGAAGTTCACCAAAGTTCAAACAATCCTGTTTGGAATATTATTAAGAAAGAAAAAATGAAAGGAGAGGATGGTTATGTCGAGGAATTTTGTGAATTTAAACGTAAATCCGTGTAAGATGTGTATGCCTATGGGTGGAGTTATGGCTTTTAAGGGCATAGAAAAATCTATGGTTATTCTTCATGGTTCACAAGGATGCAGCACATATATTAGAAGACATATGGCAACTCACTATAATGAGCCTATTGACATAGCATCATCTTCCCTAACAGAACAAGGAACAGTATATGGTGGATCAGACAACTTAAAAAAGGGAATTATGAATGTAATGTCTCTCTATAATCCCAAAGTTATAGGTGTACTGACAACTTGTCTGGCTGAGACTATTGGAGAGGATATTGAAAGAATTATCAAAGAATTAAAAGAGGAAACACAAGAACTTAAAAATATAGAAATTGTTGCTGTGCCTACTCCAGGATATGAAGCAACTCAAGCAGAGGGATATTATAAAGCTTTAAGATGTTTGGTTGAAAATTTAGCCAAAAACAAAACTCCTAACAATAAAATTAATGTGATTTCAGGTAATTTAAACCCTGGTGATATAAAAAAATTAAAAGAGATTTTAGATGATTTTGAAACAGATTATATTTTATTACCAGATGTATCAGAGACACTAGATTCTCCTTTTAGCAATGAATTTAAAAGAATTCCCGAAGGTGGTACTACTGTTGATGAAATAGATGCCATGGCAGGAGCAAGAGCAACTATTGAATTAGGTGTTACAATTGATGATAAAATTTCACCAGGAAAATATCTAGAAGAAAAATTCAATGTACCTCTGTATAAATGTCCAATGCCAATTGGAATCGAAAATACAGATGTATTATTCCAAACAATTTCAAAGATTAGTAGAAAAGAAATTCCAGAAAAGTATAAAAAAGAAAGAGGATTATTATTGGATGCTATGATAGATTCTCATAAATATAATTCAGAAGCAAGAGCCATAATTTATGGAGAACCAGAATTAGTATATTCAGCAACGAAAGCTGCTATGGAAAATGGAGTTGAGCCGGTTGTTATAGCTACAGCATCTGTTAATAAAAAATTAGAAGAGCTTCTGAAAGATTCATTCCAGCATCTAGATAAGGCACCTGAAATATTAGATGACACAGATTTTGAAACACTAGAAAAATTAGCTTTAGATAAAAAAGTAAACATTATGATAGGAAACTCTGATGCAAGAAGAATAGAAGAAAAACATGTAATAAATTTAGTGAGAATTGGTTTCCCTATTCATGATAGAGTAGGAGCACAAAGAAAGTGCATAATAGGCTATAGTGGAACAATAACACTAATTGAAGAAATAGCAAACACCATACTATCGAAGAAAGAAACTACATTTAGAGAAATAATGTATGAAAAATTCTTTGAATTTGAGGATAAAGTTGGGCATACTTCTCAACCACCAAAGAGAGTGGAGGATGGGTCTCGATTTTTACAAAATACAGAAGGTAGTGGTATAAAGATGAACTTACAGGAAATATTAAAACAAAAAAATGAAAAGCATCCTTGTTATAATGCAGGTGCACATGATTATGCTAGAATGCATCTTCCGATAGCACCAAAATGTAATGTTAGTTGTAACTATTGTAGTAGAAAATACGATTGTCCAAATGAAAGTAGACCTGGAGTTACTAGTGAGATTATTACTCCAGAAGAAGCTTTAGAAAAATTCAAGTTAGTAAAAGCAAAAATGCCGAATTTACAAGTAATTGGAATAGCAGGGCCAGGAGATGCACTTGCAAACTTCCAAGAAACGAGAAAAACTATTGAGCTAATAAAAGAAGAAGATCCATCAATAACCTTCTGTCTTTCAACTAATGGACTTATGCTTCCTTTCTATGCAGAGGAGATTATAAGACTTGGAATAAGCCATGTTACCATAACTATTAACACAATTGATCCTAAAATTGGAGCTAAGATCTATAAGTATGTAAATTATCTTGGTAAAAGTTTATCAGGTATAGAAGGAGCTTCAATAATTCTTCAAAATCAATTATCTGGATTACAATATTTAGCTTCAAAAGGTATTGTATGCAAAGTAAATATAGTAATGGTTAAAGGGGTGAATGACAAGTACATTCCAGATGTAGTTAAAAAAGTTAAAGAGTTAGGTGCTTTTATAACTAATATTATGCAAATGATACCTGCTCCAGGAAGTGTTTTTGAAAATCAACCTTTAGTCAGCAAAGTTGAGCTTGATAAAATGAGAAAAGACTGTGAAGTAGACTTAAAGCAAATGTATCACTGCAAACAATGTAGAGCAGATGCTATTGGTACATTGTCTCATGATAGAAGTATAGAATTTAGGTGTAATTCTAATTGCTCAGGAAACAAAAAATCAGAGAACGTTGTTGAAATTAATCATATTAATAAAATATCACCTAAACAAAAATATAGATTTGCTATAGCATCCAAGACAGGTATTAATGTAGATCAACACTTCGGTCAGGTAAGTGAATTCTATATATATGATGAAATTCATGGAGAAATTAAATTTATTGAGAAAAGAAACGTGGACAAGTATTGCAATGGCAATGTTTGTACAGATAAAGGTAGCAATATTAATGAGGAAAAAGAAGATGGTAAGAGTTTAAAACTAGAGAAAATATATAATGCAGTTGAGGATTGCAATGCAGTTTTAACACTTAGAGCTGGAGATAAGCCTGTTGATGAACTCTTGAAAAGAGGAATAAAAGTTTATCAAATGTATGACGGGATTCATAAGGCTATAAAAGCTGCAAAAGAACAGATTTTAGCAAGTTAGGAATGGGAGGTTTTTAAAAATGATAGATATTAAACATCATATATTTATCTGTACAAGCTGCAGAATTAATGGTCAACAAAAAGGATATTGTTATCAAAACGATGCTGTGAGTATAGTTCAAGCATTTATAGAAGAAATAGAGGATAGAGATTTAAGTAGTGAAGTTATGATTACTAATACAGGCTGTTTTGGTATTTGTGAAAAAGGACCAGTAGTAGTTGTATATCCAGAGGGGGTTTGGTATGGAAATGTTACTGAGGATGATGTAGAAGAAATTGTAGAGTCGCACATTGAAAATGGAAAGCCAGTAAAAAGACTTAGGATTTGATGAAATATTGTCTTTAATAATACTAACATTAGAGATTCTAATATTATCTATATTTATTGCTAATCAGATATGCAGGAGTAAATAAAATAGTTAATTTATTTATATCAGTATTTTCCCCATTAAACCAGTATAAGTTAAAAAGATATTTCCTCAATAATAGAGGTTCCTTCTACCATTAATTACTTTATTTTGATTTGGTACTCCTGCTATTTATTAATAACTGACATTAAAAATTTATTTTTAATGTCAGTTATTAATATAATTACTCAAATATATACTTTCATTCGCCCAGTTAATTAAAAGGTTGGTGATTAAATGAAAAAAACGAAAATTATTGATAGAACTATCATAGAACTTGTTAATTTCTATGTTAATAATACTACTGATCCTGATAGTAGAGATGTTTTTTCAAAATCTATAAAAAAAGTTACTTTATTTATGCAGAAACTAGGAGTAAATTATCAAGAGATAAATTTAACAACATTATTATTAATGCAAGGATTACCCAAAGATGTTGATTATGTGTATAGAATAAAAAAAGAAAAAGATTTTCATGTATTTAAGAAATATGATTTTAAGAAGATAATAATAAAATTAAATGATTTAAGTGTTTTAAAAGATAATTATTTCAATGATAATTTTGGAGAGAATCATGAATGTATTTTAGAAATAGAGGCTAATAGTTTTCAGGAAGCATTAAAAGTTTTGGAGGAAAATGAATATAAAAATTGGATACATTTTATAAATTGTATAAAGATTATAGGGTTAAGTGAGGAGCTTCCTCACAAAGCAGCAGAAATAATACAGGAATTTAGAAATGCAATAGATATGAATATAGAATTGGATATTTCAGTTGAAGATAGACATGCTTCAGCAACAGCTTTTTCTATAGAATCCTATAATAATGGTGTGGAATATATTACAACTAGTTTTTGTGGCTACCATTGCCAAGGAACTAGAAAATGGGCACCTTTTGAGGAAGTTGTTATGGCTTTAAATTTTATTTATGGTATGAATATTCAATGTGATTCCAAGATTTTGCAGGATGTAAAAAAAATCTTTGAGAATATTACTAGAAAAAAAATTGAAAAAAATAAACCAGTTATAGGTGAAAATATATTTAAATGTGAATCAGGTATTCATGTTGATGCTTTGTGTAAAAATTCAAGTACTTATGAACCATTTAATCCAGAAGTTATAGGGCAAAGAAGAGAATTTGTACTTGGAAAACATTCAGGATCTACTGGACTTGCATTAAAACTAAATGAATTGAAAATTAATTATACAAAAGAAGAAATTTCTATAATGCTAAATAAAATAAGAGAAATAAGTATTTCAGGCAAAGGATTAATTGATAATGAAATGATTTTTAATATGGTTAATGAGATTAGGGTAAGCAATTAAAGGAGGGTAGTTCAATGGAGTATAAGATAGTTGATACTACTATGCGTGATGGAGAGCAACAAGTAGGGCTTGCTTATAGTTTAAATGAAAAATTAGATATTGCTAAAAAATTAGATGGTTTAGGAGTATATCAAATAGAAGCAGGTATACCAGCTATGGGAGGAGACGAAAAAAGAAGTATTTTAGAAATGACCAAATTAGGTTTTAAGTCTAAAATTTCAGCTTGGAACAGGTTGAGTATTGAAGACATAAGACATTCCTTAGAATGTAATGTTGATATAATTCATATATCAATTCCAATATCTCATATACAAATAAGAAATAAATTAAAAAAAAATAGAAAATGGGTATTACAACAATTGATTAAATGCTTGGAATTTGTAAAATCTAGTGGAAAAGAAATTACTATTGGCTTAGAGGATGCATCCAGAGCACGGCTCAGCTCCATTGAGCAAGTATGCAAAATTTGTGAAGAATATGGAGTTACAAGAATAAGGTTTGCCGATACGGTTGGAATTATGACACCTAGAATTACTTATAATATTATAAAAGAAATAAGAAGCAAATTTACATTGGGAATAGAGATTCATGCCCATAATGATTTTGGAATGGCTGTTCCAAATTCTATAGCTGCAATTAAAGCAGGAGCAGAATATGTTAGTTGCACTCTTAATGGTATTGGTGAAAGAGCAGGAAATTGTGATTATTATAAGTTCATACAGAATGTAAATCAGTTTACAGAAATTCAATGAACCATAGGTATAGTTATTCTATTAGGTTTAATAGAATAACTATACCTATGGATAATAGAAATTAATTACTAAAAAGAATTTTATTTCTAAGTTTGGTAGAGCAACTTCTTAAATTAAAAAAGTTAAGTTATAATTTGAAGGGAGTGTTGAATATGATTAAATTAAAAAAAAGCTTAATTATTTTATTATTTAGTGCTTTAGTGACTTGTTTATTTATAGGATGTAGTGCAAAACAAGAGGATAAAAAAGTTGCTTCTGTACAGGAAAAGAAAGCTGAGGTATTACTGATTTATAGTGGTGCAGGACTTAATAAACCTATGGATGAAATTGGGCAAAAATTTAAAGAAAAGTATGGTGTAGAAATACAATATACATACGCAGGTTCTGATCAACTCTTGAGTCAGATTGAGCTTTCAGGAAAAGGAGATGTTTTCATACCAGGATCAGCTTTATATTATGATAATGCAAAGAAAAAAGGATTAGTTGGAGAAAAGCATGATGTTGCTTATCACATACCAGTTATAGCGGTGCCGAAAGAAAATCCTAAGAAAATTCAGAATTTAGAAGATTTAGCAAAACCTGAAGTAAAGGTAGCCTTAGGAGATGAAAAAGCTTGTGCAATAGGAACCTGTGCAAAAAAAATACTAGAAAAAAACAAATTATATGATAAAGTTATGAAAAATGTAGTAACAACAACAGCTACCGTTAATGAGTTAGTAGTTCATACATCAATGAAGCAAGCA
>JAVBWC010000002.1:0-100900 GCA_036677675.1 Clostridiaceae bacterium
TTCGTCCTGAGCCAGGATCAAACTCTCAATTTAAAAGTTTAATCTATACTCATGTTTGAATTGACTGACTTTGTTATCTTACTTCTGTTTAATTTTCAAAGACCAATTTTCTTGCCGCCCTCATGACAGCTTATTTAGTATATCATTTGAATCTCTTATTGTCAACAACTTTTTTGAATTTTTTTAATCTTCTTAAATTATCTAAATTCATACTTTGTTGTTTCCTTACCGCCACTCTCGCGACGACAAGAAATATATTATCACAAATTTAAGACCCAATATATTAAACAATCTTGATTTTATTAAATTAATTTAATATTTCTTCTTTTTTTGCTCATTTATCTTTATTATTCTTATAGTGACACACCTGGAAAAGTATATTGAAAAACTCAGTTCATTGCTTTAAATGAATGCATAAAAGCCTTGGATTATCTTCCAAGACTTTTACGTTTTATACTACTTATACTAATTGCTCTTCTAATATTCCAGTTAAATTTAACTTATCAATTCTAGCTTTAATTTCTTTAATATCTGTTGTGTATAATCCCTGCTCTTGCATTCTCTTGAAGTATTCTGCACCTGCAAAGGTATATCTGTTGCGTCTTCCTTCTACAGTCATCATTTTATAATTTGCATAAGCTATAATGTCTCCTATTGCTATACTTCTTGGAAGTATTAGCATTGGCATTCCAAGCGCATATCTCACTGAATTGTGTCCTGCTAAGGAACCTGTACAGATTGCTTCAGTATGCCCTACAAATAATCCAGCCTTCTCTCCTGCACAGAATAAATTATCTATTCCTTTTACTTTCATATCATCAGTTCTTGGAGCTACTGAAAGATATCTTATTGAGTTTCCTTTTCCCCCTGCATATGGATCAATATATTTTGCTGATTCAAAACCTTTTATTTTCCTCAACTTTTCCAGTGGATAATATGTTGTCATCAACTTCACATGTCCTGTATCTAAAAGTATTAGATTCTCTGCAAATTCTTTTAGCGCATATTGCTGACAAACTTTAGACTTTAGCTTATCTAGATTTATATCTTCTGGCGGTACTTTTGCAATATATACACCTTTTTCTTCTAATTCTTTAATTATTTCAGGATCTAAGCTTTCTTTGCAAAGCTTGCACGAACCACTAAATGCTCCAAAAACGTCGCCTTCTCTTTCTCCCTGAAGATCATCTACTCCTGCCCTTGCACTTATGCTTACTCTTGGTCCAAAAGCTGGACATCTAAGTGTACACATAGAGCATCCATTACCATAACGAAGACAATTTCCCATAGGTCCCGTTGACCCTGTAGTTTCAATAAAAACATCACCTTCTATATAAGTGCCATCTGACAAATATATACCTTTTATTTTAGCACCTTCTTTTTCTATATCTACAACTCTAGTTATAAAGTTTAATTCCACTCCAATTGATTTTAAATAATTCCTTACTTCAGGTTCAATTTTATTTACATCATAAAGCCATGCATGTTTATGTCCAGGGAAATCCATATTTTTATGTCTACTATTTTTGTCTGTTAAATGTATTAACTCTCCACCTCCCAATGCTATAAGCTCTTCAGATGCTGTAAATCTTCCGTTGTTTCTCATTATTCCGCCCACATTGCCAAGTCCTAAAAGCATATCTGTCTTTTCATATAGGCTTACCTGTGCACCTGCATTTTTAGCTGTAATTGCTGCTGCACAACCAGCCCATCCACCTCCTATTACAATAACCTTCATATTAATCTTCTCCCTTCAAAGATATATTTAGGATCAGTTTGTAACTTACAAAGTCTTTTTACTATATGCCCTTTAAATCTTGTAGTACATGCACCACAAACTCCTTCTCCACAGCACATTTTTGCATTATTGCAGCAGGAATAACTTACAATATCATTTAGATGTTCCATAACTTTATAAATCAAGATGTCAGCTCCAGCACAATGGACTAAATTAACATTATTTTCCTCTAATAATTTATTTAATATGTTTTTCAATTCTTCTGTTATATTTCCACATGCAAAGGTATCACATTCTATTACCTCTGCACTGCACATCTCTAGATATTCTTTAATAAATATTTTACTATAATTTGCTTTATCAAGAATTACAGTTATTTTGTTTCCATTAGAATATAATTTTTTCATTACTGGTATCATTGGTGCCTGGCCTATACCTCTAGCAATTATAATAGAATGAGCATCTTTACTTTTGTATACATGCTTTAATCCTAAAATACCATTCCAAAATGGTCCTTTTACTAAAATATCTTCATCTTCCTTCAATTCATCCAGCTTTTTAGTTTTTGTACCCTTTATTTCTATGGCAGTTTTTATAGTATTTTCTTGTAAATCTACATCCATTATAGAAAGAGGTGCATCGTAAAATTGATCAGTAGATGGATTTCTTAAAAACACGAAGCTTCCTGGATGCACTAATCCTTGAGCAAGTTTATGAGTAGTTCGTATTGTTAGAATTATCAAATCATCTTCTAGTTTTTCTTTTCTAATTATCTTACATTTAAAATTTTTTCTGCCCTCTTTTGCTTTCATGCCATTCCAAACATATTCCTGATATATACATGTTCCTTTCCACTTTACACAGTCACAAAAGGGTTTGCCGCAAAGTTGAGAACACAAAAGGCAATCTCCTGTTTCTGCCAGGTGGCAAGGACAGTACTCAGTTCCAGCATCGATGCAATCTATTATCTCATACTTCATACTTTTGCCTCCCTTAACCACTATACTATTAAAATATTTTAATAGTATAACTTTTGTTACAGGCATAACAACAAAAAAAAAGAAAGGCAAGAAGCCTTATTTTTTGCCTCTTGTCTAATAAAATTTTT
The DNA here is from genome assembly GCA_036677675.1 of Clostridiaceae bacterium. Taxonomy (GTDB): domain Bacteria; phylum Bacillota; class Clostridia; order Clostridiales; family Clostridiaceae; genus Clostridium_H. The sequence goes on from JAVBWC010000002.1 coordinate 2,847, forward strand.
CTCTATTTACTTAGTATATATTATTTCGTATATAATTCCTCATAATACTCTTTTATCATTCTATTCATTGAAAAATACTCTCTTGTGGTTTTAATACTTTGCTTCATCATTTCAATCCATTTTTCTCTGTTTTCATAATAGGTAGGTATTACTTCATTTAATAACACATTATATAAAGCATCACAATCATGTTTATCTAGTTCTTCAATATTATCACTTTCAAAACCATCCCCAAACTGCCATCCATTTATTTTATGCTGGCAAGCTTCTGGCCACCAGCCATCTAAGATTGAAAAATTTAGTACTCCATTCATGGCAGCTTTCATTCCTGATGTACCACTAGCTTCTAATGGCCTTCTTGGGTTATTCAACCATACATCTGCACCTCTTGTAAGAGTTCTTCCAATATTCATATCATAGTTTTGTAAAAAAACAACACTATTAGGATATTTTTTTGTCATTTTTTCTAATGTGCAAACTATTTCCTTACCAGTATCATCTAATGGGTGTGCCTTGCCTGCAAAAACAATTTGTGCCTTTCCACTTTCAAGAATAGGAGAAATTATTTCTTCCTTGGTGAAAATCAAATCACTTCTTTTATATGGGGCAGCTCTTCTCGAAAAACCGATTAACAACTTATCCGCATATAGCTTCACACCACTTCTTTCCTCTATAAAAGAAATAAGCTCTTTTTTATTCTCTATGTGTGCACTCCATATATCACCATCTTCTTCATAAGCTTTTATTATCTTATCATCAACCCATGTAGGTACATGAATTGCATTGGTTATTCCTATAATTTCACTCCTTCCAGCAGTGGTCTTCCACATTTTATTGGCAGTATCTGCATGGAGCTGCGCCACTGCATTAGCTTTTCTTGAAAGTCTTAAAGCTGCAACAGTCATGTTAAAAGGCTCTCCACCTATTCTTACCATTTGTTCTCTACTTAAGCCATTAAAAGCCCCCACATACTCTAAACCTTCTAATGTATGTGATTCATTTCCTTGTATAATTGGTGTGTGAGTTGTGAAAACAACTTCATCACGAGTTTTTTTCCAAGCTTCTTCAAAACTACAACCTGATTCCATTTTCTCTTTTATAAGCTCTAAAGCTGCAAGAACAGCATGCCCTTCATTAAAATGATAAACATCTATCTTTATACCAAGCTCTCTTAATAATTTTACTCCACCAATACCTAAAACTATTTCTTGAGCTATCCTTTCTTCTTTGAACCACCCATATAACTGCCCTGTTATCCATCTGTCTTCTCCATTATTTTCACAAATATCTGTATCTAAAAGATATAAGGGATTATTTCCAAACTTTTCTGTTTTCCAAACTTTACAAACTACATCCCTCTTTCTTATCTTTATACTTACCTTTATTCCTGTATCCTCTAAAAAATCATAAGTATAGTTCTTATAAGAATCATATACCTTTCCTTCATCATCAACATATTGATCACTATATCCTTGCTTCCATTTTATGCCTATACCTATTAAGGGCATGTTAGCATCCTTGGCAGCTTTCATATAATCTCCTGCAAGTATTCCAAGACCACCTGCATACAATTTAAAACTTGATTCTAAACCATACTCCATGCAGAAATATGCAACTGAGGTTAATTTTAAGTTAGATACCATATAAATTCCTCCTTTATCCTTTAAACATATTCCTATGAAAAATACTAACACAGTAGAATAAAATTGCGAAGCAAGCTTATTCTACTGTGCATTTTTGTACTTACACATTACAGCCTTTATAGCATTATAATCTATTTCATTTGGCAGCAATTCTTTAATAAGTTTTAATCTCTCACAACCTACTTCTTTAATTTTTTCTAATATCAAATCCTCATACTCTTTAGGAATTAGTATATTCCAATCTATTTCTATTCCTTCTAAGCCACATCTCATTATGTGTTCTTTAACTGTATCTATCTTAATTCCTCTATGTTCTGCAATTTCCTTTAAGCTTCTTCCTTCACTTACCATATTAAGGGTTATTACATGGCTTGATATCTTTTTCTCATTTGTTATAGATGCTTCTTTTATAGCTTTATCTTCACTACTTCTTAATTTATATTGATCATTGTATTGTATTAAAACTTGTAAAAATTCTTCTCCATATCTTTCAAATTTCTTTTCTCCAACACCTTTAATATTCAGTATCTCTTCCCTATTTAAAGGTATTCTTTCACTCATTTCTTTTAAGGTAGTATCAGCAAATACAATATATGGAGGAACAGCTTCTTTTTGAGCAATTTTCTTTCTTACTTCTCTAAGCTTATCAAATAAAGAATTATCAATATAAACTTTCTCTTTTTTCTTATAAACCTTCTGCAAAACTTTCTGATTGTTTTTTAGAACTTCAACTGCTTTATTTCTTAATTTCACCACTGAAAACTCTTCTTCCGTAAGAATTAAATATTCCTCTGCAATTAACATATTTATTATATCTTTTATTTCTTTTATTGTATAATTCTTCATTATTCCATAAGTTGATAGATTGTGAAAATTTAAATTCAATATTTTTTGATTCTTTGAACCTCTGAGAACCTCTGCTACCACAGTAACTCCATATCTTTCTCGCATCCTATATATACAAGAAAAAATTTTCTGAGCATCCACAGTTATATCTATAAATTCACTATCATCATTGCAATTGCTACAATTCTCACATTTATCTGCAATATCACTTTCTCCAAAATATTCTAAAATATATTTTCTTAAGCACCTTGTAGTATGACAATAATCTACCATTGACTGTAGTTTTCTATATTCATTCATTTTTCTTTCTTCAGTAAAAACAGTTTGTTCAATAAAAAATTTTTGAAGCATAGTATCTCGTGGTCCAAATAAAAGTATACATTCTCCACTTTCACCATCCCTACCTGCCCTTCCGGCTTCTTGGTAGTAAGCTTCAATATTTTTAGGCATATTATAGTGTATTACAAATCTTACATTAGATTTATCTATACCCATTCCAAATGCATTAGTTGCTACCATTATTTTTATATCATCATATAAAAATTGTTCTTGACTTTGTTCTCTCTCATTATCACTCATTCCTGCATGATATTTTCCTACTAAGTATCCTTTTTTCTGAATGGTAGAGTATAAATTATCAACTTCTTTTCTGGTTGCTGCATAAATTATTCCGGATTTATCCTTATTATCTTCTATATATTTTAAAATAAAGTCTTGTTTATTCTCATTTTTCATCACTGAAAAAGATAGATTTTTTCTGTCAAAACCAGTTATGTAACTATTAGGATTTGTTAGATTTAATAGTTTTACAACATCCTCTCTAACATCAATAGTTGCAGTTGCCGTAAAAGCAGACACTACTGGTCTTGGCTGAAATCTTTCAATAAATGGACCAATAGCTCTATAGCTAATTCTAAAATCGTGTCCCCATTGTGAAGCACAATGAGCTTCATCAACTGCAATTTGTGAAACATTTAAGGTTTGAAAAAGTCTATAAAAAGATTCTACATCCAATCTTTCTGGCGCAACATATAAAAGTTTTAGTTCTCCTTGTGCTGCTCTATAGATTGTATCTCTTATTTCATTTATACTTTGAGTGCTGTTAATAACTCCTGCAGGTATTCCAAAACTATTTAAAGAATCTACTTGATCCTTCATAAGTGAAATAAGAGGAGAAATAACTAATGTAAGTCCCTCCATTATCATAGCTGGTATTTGGTAACAAAGAGATTTTCCTCCTCCTGTAGGCATAATAGCAAAAGTATCTTTTCCCACTAAAATACTTTCAATAATTTCTTTCTGCCCTTCTCTAAACTCATTATATCCATAATACTTTTTTAGTATTTCTTCCACGTTTTCCTGCATTTTTCCTCCTAATAAACTATACGTTTTTCTATATAATTATATACATTTATATATTATTTAAACATTTTAAAATTTTTAATATACATAAAATACTTTTTTATTATAAATCATACAAATAAAAAAATAAATGCTCCTTTTTAATCAAACAGAAGCATTTATTATTTATACTATTATATATATTTATATGAATAATATTTCTAAAGATCTTAACTCATCTACTTTTACTTCTTTATCTAATATTTTAATACTTTTTCCACTAACTTTTTTTGAACTCATTAAAAACTTAATTAACTTTAAATAATTTATACTTGCGATAACATTCTTAGTATCATTTTCATTTAAGACTTCTCTCTTACCATTATTGTAGTTGAGTACTAATCTCATTTCTATACCCCCATTATATATGCTACAATATATATTATATTCATTGTATAATAGAAAATATGTTGCTACTGTAAAAATATATTTTTCACAGTATGATATAATAAAAAAATTAATAAAAGGGGCATAAAATATTATACTATATTGTTAGTTTATTATATGTGAACTCATGTAAATATATAAAAAAATAAGAGATAGATTATCAAATAATTGCCTTCTATCTCTTTATATATCCATATTCATTTTTGTTTAAATAGCTTTTCCATTACATTTTTGAATTTTACAGGAGTATTTACATTTATATCTTCACCACATTTTAAGCTTTTACTATAAATAACCTCTCCATTTTTATAAATTGATATTTTGCCTAAATCATCATTTTTCTTTAAAGAATTTTTAATACTCTTAGGTTTAATTATCTTAGTTTCGTAGCTGTCACCTTTTTTAAAAGGTATTATTATATCTTCGTTACATACTAAATCTACTGCTCTTTTTTCATTGTAATTATACTTATCTACAATTTGTCCTTTGTCTACAACCTTTTTAAATTCATAGTTGTCTTTTACATAGTCATAAATTTTTCTTGTTTCATCCCATCTTTTATTACAATTTAATACAACTATAATTATATCATCTTCACCCATATTTATGGAAGTTACCAAGCATTTCCCAGCATTTCCTGTATATCCAGTTTTTACACCATTAGCTCCCGAAATTTGATATAATATTTTATTTATATTATGGTAACTTCTACTAAACCCATATTCCTGAGCCTCTACATCCTTTACACTAACAATTTGATTAAATAATTTATTTTCCTTTGCTTTTGCTGTTACTAATGCTAAATCATAAGCAGTTGAATAATGATATTGACTATCTAAACCATGAGGGGATTCAAAATGAGTATTGGTTACACCTATCTCTTCAGCATATTCATTCATTAGCTTTAAAAATTCATCAACACTACCACACATTCCTTCTGCAATTGCTATGGCAGCATCATTTCCAGACCTTAACATAAGCCCATATAATAACTCCCTAAGTGTTATTATATCTCCCTTTTTATAACCTACCTCTGATCCGTGAATATTAGCTGCATTGCTTGATACTTCAATTTTTTTATCTAAATTTCCATATTTTAAAGCTACTAATGTAGTCATAATTTTAGTAGTACTAGCAATAGGAATTAACATATCCGAATTTTTTTCATATAAAACACATCTTGATTTACTGTCAATAGCAATAGCACTTCTAGCATCAATGTTCATAGGTTTTGCAATGACTGAACTAACTAATATATTTATACTAACCATTATACTTATTAATATTACTATGATATGTTTATTTTTCATATATAAAACTTCACCTACCTCTCTTTTTATTCTTTTCAGAAATCAAATAAATACTCATGAAATGTTTTCCCATTACATTTATAAGATGTTATAAAAAAAATATTATACTTCCTTTTCATTCTTTTGTTATATTAATTGATTAATGTGTAAATACTAATAAATATTATTATTTATGGAGGATTTTATGTGATTTGGTTATTGATAGTTCTTATACTTCTTTTTTTACCTTTGCCAGTACTAATTACTGTGTTTTTTAAAGCAAATACTTTATCTGTATATATATTTGGAGTAAAGTTATATCCTATAAAAAAAAATAAAAAAAACATTTCACCACCAAAATATAAAAAGGAAAAAAGCCGAAAAATTTCTCTAGAAGATTACAATAAAATTTGGGATAAAATAAATACTAGTCCAGTTAAACCTTCACTCCATTTTGAAGTTAACATTATATATGGATTAGATGATGCAGCTAAAACAGCAATTTTACATGGAACACTTTCCTCTTTACCACCATTCTTATATAACTTACATAGATTAGATAATGGAACTAAAACAGAAATTTTGCATGGAACACGTTCCTTTTTACCAGCATTCTTATATAACTTACTTTGTTCTTTTTTATATACTAGAAAGTTTAAAATTGATTTAAAACCCAATTTAGAAAAATCTATATTAGAGTTTAAAATTAAAAGTATAATTTGGATAAATTTTGCTAAAATTATCTATATGAGCTTATTAGTTATTTTCACACTAAAAAACAATTTCAGTAAATCACTAAATACAAAGGAGGTAATATGATTGGAAACACATCCTATAGAAGGTTTAATGAAAAGCACTTTGGAAAATTTGAAAGATATTATTGATGTAAACACAATAGTAGGTGATCCTGTTGAAACAGTAGATGGCACATTGATTATACCCATATCCTCAGTATCTTTAGGCTTTGCCTCAGGCGGAAGTGAATTCCCAGCTAAAAGTCAAAATAATATGAATTCAAATTTTCCCTTTGGTGGTGGTTCAGGCTCTGGAGTTACAATTAAACCTGTGGCATTCTTAGTAATAAAAGAAGATTCTGTAAGACTTCTTCCTGTTAATCAAAAAAATACATATGACAAAATTGTAGATGGAATCCCTCAAATTATAGATATGTTAAAAAACTCATTTTCTCAAAAGCCTTCTAAAAAAGACAAAGAAGAAATAACTGTAGAGGAAGAATAAACTTATTCTTCCTCTACAGCTATCTCCTCTTCATCCTCAATTTTATCATATTCTATAAAATTTTCTAATAAAGGCATCTGGTTTAAGTCTTGTAATCCAAAGTGCTTTAAAAATTCATCAGTTGTTACGTACATAATGGGTCTACCTGGCACTTTTTTTCTGCCAGCTTCTTTAATTAAATTCTTTTCTATTAAACTCTGAACAGCTTTATCACTTTTAACCCCTCTTATCTCATCAATTTCTACTCTTGTTATAGGTTGTTTATATACAATAACAGCTAAAGTCTCTAAAGCTGCTCTAGACAATCCTTGTCTTGAATTTGTTTTTAGTAATTTCTGTACATAATCACTGTTTTCTGACTTTGTAACAAACATATATTCATTATTAATACTAATAAGACTTATTCCTCTTTCTTCTTGATCATATATACATCTTAACTCTTCAAGTAACTTATTAGTATATATTTCTGTGCATTCAATAATTGAAGAAATTTCTTTAATGCTTAAAGGATCTCCTGCTACAAATAAAAGAGATTCTATTATGGAGAAATATCTTTTTGTAGTAGAAGCTTCCTTTATTTCAATTTGATTAATATTATTTTCCTTCATTACTTCCTATCTCCTCTATATATATTTCTTTAAAATTCCCCTCTTGAATTACTGATATCATCCTTCTTTTCATCAATTCAAGCAATGCTAAGAAAGTAACAACCTTCTCAATCTTACTTGCACACTTATTCATAAGTTTAGAGAAATATACCTTTTTACTACTTATAATTTCATTACTTATCTCCAACATTTTATCCTCTACCTTAAACTTATCTAAAGGAATTTCTTTTTCTATTATATTATCAGTATTCATTTTATTTCGATAATTAGTTATTAATTCATTATATATATTAAATAAATGTAAAATAGTTATATCTTTTAAAATGTCTTTATTATCAATATTCTCCTTCTTTTCTTCGATTATTTCAGGCTTCTTCTGAAAAACAATGCCAATTTTTTTCTCTCTTTCTGCTAAAAAATTAGCAACTAATTTAAATTTTTTATATTCTAAAAGCTTGCTTACCAATTCTTTTCTTGGATCTTCTTCTTCCTGACTCTCTTCATTCTCATTTGATTTTGGTAAAAGCATTTTTGACTTTATTTCAAGTAAGGTTGCCGCCGTAACTATAAATTCTGAAGTAATTTCTAAATCAATTTCTTTCATTTCATCTAAATACTTCAAATATTGAGTAGTAATATCATAAATTTTAATATCGTATATATCCATTTCATTCTTTTTTATTAAATGCAAAAGCAAGTCAAAAGGTCCTTCAAAATTTTCAATTTTTATGTTCAATGCCATTTAAAATCTCTCCTAAGTTTCTTTTAAGGTAATATTTTTCTATAGGAAGTAACGTATCTATTTTTTTTTGTTTTAGATAATTAATAATTTTCCCTACCTCTTCTCCTTGTTCTATTCCCAAACTAAATAAATCATGTCCATTTACGGCAAAAACTGTTTCCTTCATATTGTTTAAGTAATTTATAATTTTGTATTTAAATAATTTGTTAAAACTAAACATTTTAATTTCATCTAAACTAAGATTTTTAAATACTCTATATATTTCAAAATTACTTACTGTATTAACTAATAGATTTTCTATTATTGCTTTTGAATCTATATAACCTTTTAAAGATTTTCTAAGTTGTTTTTCTAAAACAGAATTATGTATAAAGATTTTTATAGACTGCTCATCTTTTAAGGCTAAAAATAAATTTAAAATTCTATTATTAGTATAGTGATAATCACAAAGCTGATTTTTTTTACCAAGTAAACTCTGTTCTAAATTCATTATTTTAAGTTCCTTGCAGCATAAAATATTCTTTTTCCATTTATCTTCACTACACATAAGATAGATTTCTCTCATAATTCTATCTTCACTTATCCTATATAGCATCCCTTTAAATACAGTATCTTGAATTTCATTTTTATCATAAAGATTAAATTCATATCTTACTGCATACCTTACCCCTCTGAATATTCTAGTTGGATCCTCACAATAACTATTTTCATGTACTTTCCTAATTCTTTTTAACTTAATGTCTTCAACTCCATTAAAAAAGTCAATAATTTTTTTTTCAGTTAAATCATATGCTACAGCATTTATAGTAAAATCCCTTCTATAAAGATCCTCATATATATTGGAAGGAATAACCTTAGGTAATGCTCCATCAAAATCATACCACTCTTTTCTGCATCTTATTAAATCAATTGTAACATCATTATTGAATTTTATAGTACTCGTCTGAAAATTCTCATGATACTTATATTCTTTTATATATCTCATATTGTTAATAATATTCATTGGATTTGTAGTTATACATATATCAATGTCATTAACCTTCTTACCCAAAAGTCCATCTCTAACTGCTCCACCAACAATATAAACTTTAACACCTTGTTTAATACACTCATCTTTAACTAAATTAATTACATACTTTTCTTCTTCACTGAAATTTTCTATAATATCCATTACATATACCTCTACCATTTAGACAATACTTATTTATCGCATAACTAACAATTCTAATACTCTATCTAATATTAAGTTTCACTTTATATTATAATACAACAAACAAAAAGTCCACAGGATATACTGCGGACTTTTCTTACTTTAAATAACTTTATCAAATAAACCCATGAAGTTATCTTTAATGTTATCTAATAGATTATGTGTCTTCATATCTCTATCACTATAAATCGGAACTTTTCCATAAAGTTTTTCATTTACATATACTTCACAATAACCTATTTCTTCATTCTTTTTATATTCTTTCATACCTGTTCTTAAAACACATTTCTTGGTAATTTTATTTCCTACGCCTCTTTCTAAAACTACATTTAAATCCTCTCCAGCCTTTGCTACAATAAATTTATCGCCTTTTTTGTTTAAAGAAACCTTTTCTACATCATCATGTTTAATCAAAACCTTTTTAGCTTCAAATTTAGAAAATCCATAATTCATAAGCATGCTGGCATCTCTGTTTCTAACTTTATAAGTTGGAGCTCCCATTATAACAGATAACATCCTTATATTATCTCTTGTTGCTGTAGCTGAAATACAGTATTTTGCTTCGTTTGTAAATCCTGTCTTTAATCCGTCACACCCTTTATAAAATCTAACTAATTTATTATGATTAACCAAACCAATAGGTTGTTTTCTGCCTTCAGATATAGTTTCCATGTATGTTCCTGTATATTTTAAAATTCTTTCATGCTTCAACAACTCACGGGACATGAGTGCAATATCATATGCACTTGTTAAATGTCCTTCTGCAGAGAGACCATGACAATTTTTAAAAGTAGTATCCTTCATACCTAACTCTTGTGCTCTTTCATTCATTTTCTTTACAAAAGCAGCTTCATTTCCACTTATGTACTCTGCCAAAGCAACAGCTGCATCATTTCCTGAAGCTATAGCAACTCCTTTTAAAAGTTCTTCAACAGTTCTTATTTCACCTGTATCCAAAAGCATACTACTACTGCCATTTCCCCCCATTTTTTTTGCATTTTCACTGACTACGACCTTATCAGTTAACTTAATTTTTCCTGAATCAACACCTTCCATAGTTAGAAGCATTGTCATTATTTTAGTTACAGATGCTGGAGCAAATTTTTCATGACTATTTTTTTCATATATGATTTTACCACTATACGGTTCCATTAATAACCCCGCTCTGGCTTCCACGTCAAGACCATTGCCCTCTGCTTTAACTGTTAATACACATATTTGACTTATGAAAATTACTGATAACAAAATACATATTAATGCCTTATTTTTAAATTTCATATTTATCCCCTTTCTATACCACATAGAGTTACAATTTTATTTTTACCAATTTAAATAAGATTATGACAAAATATCAAAAAAATAAAAATAAGTGTCTTAATATAAAACACTTATTTTATATAAAAAATATTTTTCTATCTAAACAAATGCACACCCATAAGGCTATGCTCTTGGATGTGCACTTTTATATACATCAACTATTTTACTTTGCTTGCAAATACCGGAATAAATTTGAGTAGTTGCTATAGAATTATGTCCTAATAATTCCTGTACTGATTTGATATCTGCACCATTTTGAAGTAAATGTACTGCAAAAGAATGTCTTAAAGTATAAGAATTTATCCTTTTCTTTATTTTTGCTTCTTTTGCATAACTCTTCACTATCTTCCAAAAACCCTGCCTTGTCATTTTTTCACCTCTTAAGTTGAAAAACAACAGATTTGAATTATCTAAATTTATATTTCCTCGTATTTGTAAATATTCATTTAAGCAATTTACTGCATAACTTCCTATAGGAATAATTCTTTCTTTATTTTTTGTTCCTTTACATTTTATATAAGCTAATTTTGCATTTGTATCAAAAATACTTAAGTTTAATAATTCAGATACTTTTATTCCAGCAGCATACATAATTTCTAACATAGCCTTATCACGAACACCTTTATAGGTACTGCAATCAGGAGCAGCTAAAAATCTATCAACTTCATCTACTGTAAGAATCTCGGGAATATTACGTTTATTTTTAGGAACTTCATAGTTAACAAGAGGATTATCATGAATTTTGCCACTCTTTATTAAATATTTATAAAAGTTTCTAAGAGAAACTAAATTTCTAATGATAGAACTATTTGCTCGTCCTTCTTTTTTCAAAGTCTGAACATAAGCCATTATAGATATCATATCTGCATTTATAGCATCCTCTTTTCTTTTAGATAAGAAATCATTAAATTTCTTTATATCTCTTTTATATGCCTCAACAGTATTATTACTTAATTCTCTTTTTCTCATATCTTCAATAAATTGAACCAAATATTTATCCATAATTTTTCTCCAATTTCTTGTTACATATATAATTTATTGACTATAAATAAAAAAACTGATTTACAAGGTAAATGAATCTCCATAAAATAATTTTATTTTTGCTTAAAACATTAAAAACCATTATACTATTTCTTGCAGGTTCATATTTAATTATAAACATTCTTATTAATATGTCAAAAATATATGGTAATATTCCTCCTAAAAACAAAACTATTAAAATACACTTTAGAATAAGTATTATGAAATTATTTATGTTTTTAATATCCTTCATCCCCAAGCACATCCTGGAGCCATTACTACAAATTTTAGCATATTAGGACTTATATACCCTTCTAAAAGAAATCCTATTAACATAAGTCCAAGTAGAAGTAAAAATATTGTTGAATAAGGTACTAGTCTAATTAAACTATTGCTTTTTAAAGTTTTAAATTCATTATACTTTAAAAGCATTAATGAAAATTCCATTGCAGTAACAGAAGCAATAACTATACATGGAATGTATATTATATTTTGAGGGAATATTGCTAAAATATTTACAAGCACTCCTTTGGTTCCTAATCCATTAATAACAAAGCTAGTTGTGAAACCTATTGTAAATCCTTTAATCAAATCAACAATAAGTATTATTGGAATTCCAAGCATAGAAAGTCCTAAAAACCATATGCATATAATTATTGGCACATTATTTTTCACTGCTTGTAAAAATATATGCTTTTTATCTATTTTGGTTAAATCTATGCCTTTGGTAAATTCTAAAAAGTAACTTACTAAAGTATTTTTTTCAATTTCCCCCATATATTTTACTGTATAAATTCCAAGCACTATACCTATACATAGAAATAATAAACTAATAACATATAAAAATAAATTTCTATGTATGTGCTCATATAGGTTTGCAAAAGTTTTAATGTTTTTCATGCATTATTCCTCCTTTTGTTAATCATCTTTTTAATATTTATATTTATGATTACAAAAGAAGTAATATGCACATTTAAATCATCATAAAAACAGAAATAGTTTTCGCATCTATAATTTCACCATTTCTTATCATTTCTTTAACTTTTTCTATTTCCATTTCATGTACATTAATAAATTCATCTTCGTCTCCACCTATTTTACCTTGGAATAAATCTTCTGCCTTATATAAATAAATATATTCATTGCAAAACCCAGGTGTAGTAACTATTTTACCTAAATAATCAAATTTGCCTGCTTTATAACCTGTTTCTTCTTCTAATTCCCTTCTGCCACAAGCTTCAATATCTTCTTTATATTCCAACTTGCCTGCTGGAATCTCTAATATAGATTTTCCTAAAGGATTTCTAAACTGTTCTACCAAAAGCACAGTATTTTTTGTTTTATATGCCAAAATAGCTACTCCTCCTGGATGCTTTACAATTTCTCTTTTTGCTTCTTTTCCATTTGGCAATTTTACAAGTCTTTCATCTACTTTTATAATTTTACCTTTATATTTATTTACTTCTTCTAGAGTTTTCTCAAAATAATTCATCTAAAAGCCTCCAAGACATTTAAATTAACTTACTTTATTTTTTAATCTTAACTTATCAGCCACCATAGCTATAAATTCACTATTTGTAGGTTTACCCTTTCCGTTATGTATAGTATACCCAAAAATTCTATTTATAGTTTCTACCTGTCCTCTTGACCATGCTACTTCTATTGCATGTCTTATAGCTCTTTCTACTCGGCTAGCAGTTGTATTGAATTTTTTAGCTATTGATGGGTATAACTCTTTAGTAACTGCTGATAATAATTCTACATCGTTTACTACCATGCTTATTGCTTCTCTTAAGTACATATAACCTTTAATATGTGCAGGAACACCTATTTCATGTATTATATTTGTAATTTCTGATTCTAAATCTAAAGGCTCACTTTTTTTAACTTTAATTTCTTCTGTTTCAATTAATGAAATTGTTTTCTTAACTTGGTCACTTGATATAATATTATTAAACATCTGCCTAATTCTTTTTGTAAATACATCCATATCAAATGGCTTTACTACATAGTAATCTGCTCCTAATGTAATGGCTCTTTGTGTAATTTTATCCTGTCCTACTGCTGATAATACTATTACTCTTGGCATTGGATCCATATTTATTGTATTTAATCTTTCTAGTACTCCTAATCCATCTAAATGAGGCATAATTATATCGAGTACTACTAAATCAGGTTTCTTTTCTTCAATAAGCTTTAATGCTTCAATACCATCCTTTGCAACCCCTGTAACTATAATGTCCCTTTGATTTAATAAATAATCATTAAGAATATTACAAAATTCTTTGTTATCATCTGCAATAACAACACTTATTTTATTATTTTCCATAAATATATCGCTCCTTTACATCTATTCCATTTCTTAACAGTTAAATTCGACAAAAGATTAATAATTCCTTCTTCTTTAGAAAATTTTTCAAATTTATTATGACAACGTAAAATAAAAGATAGTTTATACTATCTTTTATTTTACTATTATTACTATAACATTGCTAGTTTTTTATCAAAATATCTGCATCTTTCAGCATCCATTCTATATAAATTCCATATCCCACATCAGGTCTATTTATTAAAACATGTGTTACAGCTCCCACAATTTTATTATCTTGTATTATAGGACTTCCACTCATTCCTTGAACAATTCCACCTGTTTTATTCAACAATATTGGATCAGTGACTTTTATAATCATACTTTTTGGTCCTGGTTCATCTTGTGTCAATAATTTCTCGATTTCTATATCATATAATTTAGGTTCTGTTCCTTCAATAGTTGTTAGAATTTTTGCTGACCCTTCTTTTATTTCATTTCTTAAAGCAATTTTCATAGGATTATTATATTTTTTGCCAATTAACTTATCGTTTCCACACCCATATATACCACATATAGTATTTTTATTTACCTTTCCTAAATCTGTTTCCTCATTAACAAATATTCCTCTTAATTCTCCTGGATTGCCTTTTTGACCTTTTCTTAAAGAAATAATAGATGATTCAATTATTTCTCCTTGATTAATTTTTAACATTGTTCCTGTGTCTATATCTGTAATGGGATGTCCTAATGCTCCAAATTTTTTAGTTTTTTTATCATAAAAAGTTAATGTTCCTACTCCTGAAGTTGAATCTCTTACCCATAAACCAATTTTATAACCTTTATCATCTTTAGATTTTACGGGTTTTAACGTTTTCTCAATTGTTTTGTCATTTCTTTCTAAAACTATTTTAAGTTTTTTATTTTTATTTAAATCTATTTCTCTAATAAGTTCCTCTGAATTACTAATACTAGAATTATTTACCTTTAAAATAATATCTCCTATCTGTATTCCATTTTCTGCCGATGGACTGACAACTTTTCCTTTAGAAGTTTCTACATCTGAAAATGCAACTACTAAAACACCTTTAGTAGTTAATTTAACACCTACTGGCGTTCCACCAGGATAAACATAAATTTCTGGTACAGACTTAACTGAAACAGACTTTATAGGCAATATTCCTAAAAAACTAACATCTATAGTATCTTGATTTTCCTTTAAGTTTTCATGCATAAATGAATATTTATTCAATTTTAAAATATAATTGGAATTTAATTCCTGATTTTCTTTTAAAAAAACTGTATTAGGTAAAGTTGCAGTAACATAATACATACTAGTCATTAAAATTACCAAAGGAATTAAAATCCAGCATATTATGCATTGCTTTTTATTTTTCATTTTTATACCTCCTGCATAACACACTTTATTTAATTTTAATTTGCCCTTTTTAAAAATTTATTATGCTATTGTATCTCTGCAAACTTAGTAATTCTTTAATAGTAAAGCAAATATATGATAATTTACTTATAAAAAATAATAAATTCATAATCCTATACTGATTATGAATTTATTCTATAGAACTTAATTCTGTTTTTTTCTCATTTGCCAATTTAATCATTTCTTTTGAATGTTCTAACGTTAAATGTGTAATTTCTGAGCCACCAATCATTCTAGATATTTCTTCTTCCTTTTCTTTTTCACACATCTTCCTTATATCAGTAAATGTTTTTTCATTTTTTACATGCTTAGAAACTAAAAAATGAATATCTGACATACTAGCAATCTGAGGAAGATGAGTCACGCAAAACACTTGGCATTTTTTAGATATAATATACATTTTTTCAGCAACTCTTTGAGCTGTTCTTCCACTTATACCTGTGTCTATTTCATCAAATATAATTGAAGGAATTTGGTCTTTATTTACAAAAACAGTTTTTAGCCCCAACATTATCCTTGATAATTCTCCACCAGATACAACACTGTCTAATGATTTAAGCGGTTGACCTGGATTTGTTGATATTAAGAATTGTACTTTATCACATCCATTATGAAAAAAATCACTTTGAAAGGATACATCTACTTTGAATACACTTTTTTCTAATCCAACATAGTTTAGCTCTTTTTTTATTCTTTCTTCTAAAATTTCCGAAATCTCTTTTCTTATGTTGTGAATAACTTCAGCTTGTTTCTTCATGTCAATACAAATGATTGCACGCTCTTTTTTTAATTTTTCAATAATTTCATTACAATTGATCATTTCATCAAATTCTTTGGAAATTTTTTCTTTATAGTTTAAAATTTCCTGAATACTTTTACCATATTTTCTTTTATATGTATCTATTTGAAATATTCTACTATTAATGTGTTCCAATTCATTTCTGTCATATGATATATTTTGTTGTATATTTCTAATATCACTAATATTCTGTTCTATATTAAAGTATGACTCTTCTAACGAATCAGCAACAGTTTTCACCTTTTCCAATTTATCCTGAATACTTCTTAGTTCACGTATCACTTTGTTTAAAGAATCATATACAGATGAAAAGTCATCACTGCTGTCGTACAAAATTTTATAACTGCTAATAAGCACATTATTGATTTTTTCAGCATTATTAAGAAGAATATATCTTTTTTCTAATTCTATATCCTCATCAAGTTTTAGATTTGCATTATTTATTTCATCAATTTGATATTTTAAAAAGTCAATTATTTTTTCTCTTTCTCCATTATTTACACCTAAATCAGATATTTTATTATCTATATCTGTTAATTTTTTATAATTGATATTGTATTCTTTCAGTAGTTTATTTAATCTATATTCTCCAAATTTATCCAAATAAGATATATGGGTAGAATAATTTAATAAATCTTGATTTTCATGCTGACCATGAATATTTATTAGAGTTTCAGAAAGTTTTTTAACTTGTGACATTAAAACGGATTTACCATTTATTTTCACAACACTTTTTCCTGATTTAAAAGTTTCTCTACTAATTATAATCAAATCCTCAAAATCTATTTCCATTTGTCTTAAAATATCAAATGAGCTTTCATTTTCTATATCAAAAATTGCTTCAACAAAAGTCTTGTCTTCCCCAGTTCTTATTAATCCTTTGTTAAATTTTCCTCCAAGGACAAAATTTATAGCATCAATTATTATAGATTTACCAGCTCCCGTTTCACCTGTTAAGATATTAAATCCCTTTTCAAAGGATATACTTAATTCTTCTATTAATGCAAAATTTTTGATATTTATTTGAAGAAGCATAATCCCCTCCTACTTTGTCAAAAGCATCTTCTTAAGTTTTTTAACCAATTCCAATGCTTTTTCTTCATTAATCGCTAAAATAAAAATAGTATTATCTCCAGCTATACTTCCAGCAATTCCTGTTAAATTCATAGAGTCAATAGCCTCTGCTGCTGCAGAACCTGATCCTGAAATAGTCTTTACCACTACAATATTTTGAACATTCTCAACACTTATTACAGTATGAGTAAAAATATTTACTAACTTGTTAGACAAAAAATTTTCACTTGGTTCAATTACTGCATATTTGTATGTCCCTTTATCTGATAAAACTTTAATTAATTTTAGTTCTTTTATATCTCTTGACACAGTAGCTTGAGTAACATCCATTCCTAGTTTTTTTAGTTCTTCTGCCAATTCTTCTTGTGTCTCAATATTTTTTGATTTTATAATTTCTAAAATTTTCGAATGACGTTCTAATTTCATATTGTATCTCCTCGTATAACTAAAAAATTTTTTTTCTTAATACTTCAAAATAATCGTATCCATCTATTTTAATCAATTTGCATTTCACATCATACTGCTTAATTGTAATTTTTTCTCTTTTATCTAATTCAATTGATTTTTGTCCATCTACAGTTAAAAAAGCGCTTTCATTCCTTTTATCAATCAATATACTAATTTCACTTTTACTTTCAAGTATTATGCTCCTCATTTGCATGGAATGAGGACATATAGGCGTAAGTAACATTACATCTAAGGTTGGATAAATTATAGGTCCTCCAGCTGAAAGTGCATATGCTGTGGAACCAGTAGGAGTGGAAATAATTACTCCATCAGACTTAAATGATGTATAGAATTTGTCGTTTATAAATATGTCATATTTAAATATTCTTGACAATGTTCCTTTAGAAATTACTACATCATTAAGACAACTATATGTTTTTTTATTTTTTTCATTAACAACTTCACATTGAAGCATCATTCTATCTTCAATATGAAACTTACCTTTACTTAAGTTCTCAATAGCTGCATCAATCTCTAAGCTCTCAACACTGGTCAAAAAACCTAAATTTCCCATATTTATTCCCAATATTGGGATTTCATATGGTGCTATGGCCCTAGCAGTACTCAAAATAGTGCCATCTCCACCTAAAGCTATAATAAAATCATTTTCTCCACTTTCCATACTCTTTAATCCACTGCAGTTAGTGTATATTTTAATATTTGCATCTTTAATATTTTTTTTAATTTTATAAATTATATTATCAATAACTTCTTTATCAATAAATTTACTGCTATTAATGTTAATACCTATATTTTTCATTTTTCCTCCTGCTATAGATTATCATGTGAAGAATCAACAACGGTATTTACTACTTCAAAATTAAAATCCTTCTCATACTCCTTATTTTTTGTAAAGTATACCAAATATTCAATATTTCCTTCTGGTCCTTTAATAGGTGAGTGATCTAGTCCAATAATTTTTAAATTGTTTTCTACCAAGAAACTTAGTATGTCATTTATTACTTCCTTATGTGTACTTGCCTCTCTAACAACACCTTTTTTTCCAATCTTCTCTCTGCCTGCTTCAAATTGAGGCTTTATTAAAGCTACAATTTCACCCTTACTATTTAACAAATTAACAATTGCAGGTATTATTTTTTTTAAAGATATAAATGATACATCTATACTTGCAAAATCTGAATACTCTCCAATGTCTTCATATGTTAAGTGTCTAGCATTGGTTCTTTCCATACATACAACTCTAGGATCTATTCTTAATTTCCATGCAAATTGACCATATCCTACATCAATTGCAAATACTTTTTTTGCTCCATTTTGAAGCATACAATCACTGAATCCCCCAGTAGAGGCACCTATGTCCATGCATATTTTATCCTTTAAATCTATTTTAAAGCTTTTTATTGCTTTTTCAAGCTTAAATCCTCCTCTGCTTACATAAGGCATAACTTGTCCTTTAAATTCTATATTAGCATCTTCAGAAATTTTTTCACCACATTTATCTATTCTCTCACCATCTACAAATATTTCTCCAGCCATAATACTAGCCTTAGCTCTTTCTCTGGATTCAAAAAAATTTTTTTTTACTAAAAGCATATCTAATCTTTCTTTTTTTGCTGAGCTCATTTTAAAACTCCTTTATCTATGTTTATTTAAAATTCATTATATTATTTTCACAATACTTTCAATTATACCATTTGCATCTAATTTGTTTATTTTATATAAAATGTCCATATTCCCATGAGAAATAAAGTTATCTTCATATCCTAAGTTTATAATCTTCACATTTTTATCTATTGAATTTGCATAATCTAACACCATGGACCCTAAACCACCTAATTTTACATTGTCCTCTACAGTAACAATTTTATAATTATTTGTTATTAGATATTTAATCATACTTTTATCTATAGGCTTTATAAAATTAGCATTTATAATAGTAACATCTATACCTTGTACTTTCAATTTTGCTCTTGCTTGCAAAGCCATTTGAACCATTTTTCCCACAGCAATTACGGCAATATTGCCTTCCCTATGCAATATCTCCCATTTGCCTTTTTTAAAATCAGTTAAAGGCTTCAGCATGAAATCAGTGCTGTCTCCTCCTCTTGGGTATCTAATTGCCACTGGAAAATCCTGCCCTACAGCCCAACCAAGCATGTATTTTAATTCATCAATACACTTAGGACTCATTATAGTCATATTAGGCATATGAGACAAATAAGATATGTCAAACACGCCTTGATGAGTTTCACCATCATTCCCTACAATTCCTGCTCTATCTATGGCAAAAACTACTGGTAGATTCTGTTGACACACATCATGAATCACTTGATCATATGCCCTTTGAAGAAAAGTAGAATATACAGCAAATACAGGTCTTAGACCTGATAAAGCCATTCCCGCAGCTAATGTTACCGCATGCTGTTCAGCTATACCTACGTCAAAAAATCTATCTTTAAATTTTTCACTAAATTCAGCAAGTCCTGTACCATCTCTCATTGCAGCAGTAATAGCTACAATTTTTTCATTCTCAGATGCTAATTTTACCATCTCATTTCCAAAAGTCCTTGAATATGTATAAGCATTCTTTTTATCTGTTTCTCCAGTATTTTTATTAAAGGCAGAAATTCCATGAAACTTATCTGGACTTTTTTCAGCAAATTTATATCCTTTACCTTTTTTGGTAATAGTATGTATAATAACTGGTCCTTTAATTTCCTTAGCCATTGCAAAAACTTTTGTTAATTCTTTAATATTATGCCCATCAATTGGTCCAAGATATTTAATACCCATATCCTCAAAAAACATCCCTGGAACTACTATCTGTTTTATTCCAGACTTTATTTTTTTTATTGAATCTGCAAGACTATTACCCAAATTTGTTTTTCTAAGTACATCATCAAAATCTTCTTTAAACTTATTATATTTAGGATCAACTCTCAATTTACTTAAATATGTAGAAACTCCTCCCACATTTTTAGCGATGGACATCTGGTTATCATTTAAAATTATTATTAAATCTGTTTTTCTGTATCCAACATCATTTAAAGCTTCTAAAGCCATGCCTCCAGTTAATGCTCCATCCCCTATAACTGCAACTACACTATAATCTTCATTATTTAAATCTCTTGCTCGTGCAATTCCTAGAGCAGCAGAAATAGAGGTACTACTGTGTCCAGTTTCAAAAATATCATACTTACTTTCACATCTTTTAGGGAAACCGCTAATACCTTTATATTGTCTTAATGTATTAAATTTATTCTTTCTTCCAGTTAATATCTTATGTACATATGTTTGATGTCCAACATCCCATACAATTTTATCCTTATCTATGTTAAATACTTCATATAAACTTAGAGTAAGTTCTACTATTCCTAAATTAGAAGCTAGATGTCCTCCCGTCTTAGAGGTTTTATCAATCAAGAATTCTCTTAACTCTGTTGATAATTCTTTTAATTCTTTATATGATAATTTCTTTAAATCATTTACATTATCAAGTTTATCAAGTATATTGTACATTTTATCCTCTTTCCTTTTTAATAACATGTATTATCTTTGACACTGCAAAAATAATATCATTGCAATTTTTCATAGCAAAGCTTTTACCAACGGCTTTACCTCCTACTGTCATAGCTGCAATTATAGATCCTATAATTGATCCTATTAGCAGTACATGTTTATCATTTGTATTTGGAAAAATTTTAATAATTTTAGATAAAATAGTAGCTCCTATAGCTCCACTAATAACACCACACACGTCACCTATAACATCGTTGCAGAAATTTGATACTCTATCAGCATTCCTAATTAAATTCACAGCAATTTTTGCTCCATCAATTTTTTTAGCGGACATTGAATGAAAAGGTTTCTCACTAGCAGCCGTAACTGCTACTCCTATAATATCAAAAAAAATTCCCAAAGAAATTATAGCAATTAGTATGATACAAGCTAATATTAAATTTACTTTTGGCAATGTTATATTAGAAAAAAATGAAATACTACCTGAAATTATTATCGTCCAAAGTACTATTTTAAATATCCATAATTTATTATTTTTCTTTTTTTTATTTCTTTTCTTTTTAATATCTTTATTTATATTTGATGTTTTACTATTATGCAAAGAATACTCCTCCATTATGTATAAGAAGAGTGGCAGCATACTAGATAAATCTTACGGCTTAGGTCTAGTAGGATTTCCCATAGAGCAAACCATACGTCGCCGTCCTGGCAGTTTCCTTTTAATGCTCTATTTATAGTGTCACCAGCTATAAAACTAGACTACCACTTAGTCCGTACTGCAATCCCTAATATACTTCTCTCGAACAGTCTAGGAGTTTTCCTCGGCAGTTAGGTATTTCCCTAGCCTCTTTTGCAAAATGGGTTTAAGTAATTTTCACCTCCACCCACTTCACTCAAGGCAGGCTACGCTGTACATAGCTTTTCACCACAATACAGGTTTAATCCATTATCGTAGCTTGGGTATTTCTCCCAAACCACAAGTCATGGTCTCCGCGGAGGTAGGGTCAATTGCGCATGCCTTTGCGGTTGCCCCATCCTCCTTACTCCCAGCACCAACCCATAACTGGGCGTTACAAGCCAGCACCAGAAACTTCATCGATGTGCCCTTTAGCGGATTTTTAGCCCCGCCCTCAAAAAATACTTACCTGACTAGAATACTGCACCACTCTTTTATATAGGGATTATATCATAGGCTTTACAATATTTCAAAATTTGTTTACACCATTATAGTATAAATATAGATTCAAAACCGTTTATTTAGTTTTTCATTAAGATTCTCTTTTTAAGAGAAAACTAGTTATTTCTTTTAAATTACTAGTGTTCTTTCCTAAACTATCTAGTATTTGCAAACATTCTTCAGTTAACTGCTCACATCTATTATTACACTTATCTAAACCATACTTTGATATAAAAGTTGTTTTATTATTATCCTTATCACTGTTTACTTTTTTTCCTAAAACTTTCACATCACCAATAACATCTAAGATATCGTCTTTTATTTGAAAAGCCAATCCTAATTTTTCTCCAAATTCACACAATAGCTTAATATCTTTTTCTTCAGCTTCTCCCAAAATAGCCCCAGATACAATAGCTCCTTTAATTAAAGCTCCTGTTTTTCTGCTGTGCATATAAGATAACTGTTCTTCACTTATATTCTTTCCTTCACTAATTATATCTACCACCTGTCCTCCAATCATACCTTCTACTCCTGAAGCCATTGAAAGCACTTTACATGCTTCTATAATATGCTTTTGGGGATTTGCTAAACAATAATCGAAAAGCAAATTCATAGCTTCATTTAGAAGTCCGTCACCAGCTAATATGGCTATAGCCTCTCCATACATTTTATGATTTGTTGGTTTTCCTCTCCTCAAATCATCATTATCCATTGCAGGAAGATCATCATGTATTAGTGAATAAGTATGAATCATTTCTAAAGCAGCTGCTATAGGTATAATTCTTCTATAATTTTCTTTATATATGTTATATGTGGAAAGCATTAAAATCGGACGTATACGCTTTCCACCAACTTCTATACTATACTTCATTGCATCATATATTATTTTATTGTATGAACCTTTTTTATCAAAGTAATCATTAAGCCATAAATTTATCTCTTCTTTAAGCTTATTAATTTTCATATCCTTCATCAACCTCTATAAAATCTTTTTCTCCCTCTTCAGTTAAAATCTTTATTTTCCCTTCAGCTTCGTTCAATATTTTATAAAGCTTATTACAAAGCTTTATACCTTGCTCATAATTTTTCATTGAACTTTCTAAAGAAATTTCATCCTTCTCCATAGTATGTATAATAGTTTCTACCTCTGCCATTAAGCTTTCAAAGGATTCTTTCTTTCTAGCCATAATAGAACCTCCAATTTACTTTATATCTTCCACATTACCTATATTAGCTTTAATTTTCCCATCCTTAAATATAATTTTTATCTCTTTTAATTCTTTAATTTGCTGTGAAGTACTAACAACTTTATTTTGAGAATCTTGAATTACCGAATATCCCTTGTTCAATATATTTAATGGGTTATGTGCACAAAGTAAAGAATTTACTTTTGTCAAACGTCCCTTTTCAAAATCAATTATCCCATTAATCTTATAAGTAAGATTTTTCATTAAATTATCAACTTTAATATATTGATTTGCAATGTAATTTGTTGGATTATAAAGTCTTAAAAGGTTATCTAAATATCTCAAATCATTAAATTTATTATTTAGTATTTTATGAATTTCATCCAATAATATGTCTTTATAGTTCTGAATCTTGTCATTAATACTAGCCAGGTTAAACACAGCAATCTCAGCTGCTGCTGAGGGAGTAGGTGCTCTAAAATCACTTACAAAATCGCAAATTGTAAAATCTGTTTCATGACCCACACCACTAATAACAGGCTTACTGCAATTATACACTGCATAAGCTAAGTTTTCATTATTAAAGGCCCAAAGTTCTTCCATGGAGCCTCCCCCTCTAGCCAAAATTATTAGATCGATATCTTCTCGATTATCAAAATATTCAATTCCTTTTATTAAATCCATACTAGCCTTTTCTCCTTGAACCAATGCAGGGTATATTAATAAATCTATACTTGAATTTCTTCTCTTAGCTACATTTATTATATCCCTTATAGCTGCACCAGTAGGAGATGTAACAATTCCAATCTTTTGGAGATATTGAGGAATTTTCTTTTTACGGCTCTCATCAAAAATCCCCTCTTTAGAAAGCTTTTCCTTTAATTTCTCAAAAGTAAGAAACAAATCACCTATACCATCTGGCTCCATTTCCTCACAATAGAATTGATATACTCCATCTTTAGCATATACAGATACTCTACCTTTAACTATAACCTTATCTCCATCTTGCGGATTAAATTTTATAGAATTTACATTAGATTTAAACATTATACAATTTATTTTTCCATATTGATCCTTTAATGAAAAGTACATATGACCGCTGTTATGCAATTTTAAATTTGAAATTTCGCCTTTAATACATGCATTTCTTAGAATAAAATCATTATCCAAAACTTTTTTTATATAGCTGTTTAATTGTGAAACAGTCAAAGTTTTTATATGCATTCTACTTTAATCCCTCACAGAGATTTTTTAAAAGCATAGTAGTAGTCATTGCTCCTACCCCTCCTGGAACTGGAGTCACCAAGGCTGCCTTTTCTACAACTTCATCAAAACACACATCGCCTTTAATTTTCCCATCAACCATAGTTGTGCCCACGTCTATAACTACAGCTCCTTCTTTAATGTATTCCTTAGTTATAAATCCCGGCTTCCCTATTGAAGATACTAATATATCTGCATCTCTACAGATTTCTTTTAAATCTTTGGTTTTTGAATGACAAATAGTTACAGTAGCATTTTCATTTAGTAATAACTGTGCTACTGGTTTTCCTACTATGTTGCTTCTTCCTACTACCACAGCTCGTTTTCCTTTTATATCAATATTCGCACTTTTTATTAACTCAATGATTCCTTTAGGAGTACATGGTATAAAGGACTTTTCTCCCTTATAAAACCTTCCCGCACTTACACTGCTTAATCCATCAATATCTTTTTCATAAGATATTTTAGATGTTATATAAGCTTCATTTAAGTCCTTAGGAAGAGGTAGTTGAAGAATTATTCCCCTAACTTCCTTATCATTGTTTAATTTCTCAATTATGGTAACAAGCTCATCCTGACTGATGTTTTCATCTAAAGATATGCTCTTTACTTTAACCCCTAGCTTAGAACATAATTTATTTTGATTATTTACATAATACACTGACCCACCATCATTACCTACTAAAATATTAGCCATACATGGAGGTTCACAGCCTGAATTGACTTTTTCCTCAATTAAATTCTTAATTTCTTCTCTATATTTTTCTGCAAGCAGCTTTCCATCTAATATTTTTCCCATAATTAGCCCCCTAGTAAAATATCTTACTGTTTAATCATATTTGCAAGTACACCATTTATAAATGCAGGTGAATTGTTGTCAGAGTATTTTTTTGCTAACTCAATTCCCTCATTAACCGCAACTTTATCTGGTATTTCATCAATAAATAAAATCTCATAAGTTGAAAGTCTTAATATTGATAAATCTATTTTAGATAATCTATTAAGCTTCCATTTTTTTAAATTGTCTTGTATCTTCTTATCAACACTTTCAATATTGTTCTCAATTCCTTTAATTGTAGTTTCAATATACTCAAAATCTACATCATTTAAATCAATTTCAGTATTTTCTTTGAAATTCTTTACAACTTCCTCATATTCACCTTTATTGATTGTCTTTTCAAATAATAATTTCATAGCAATTTCTCTTGATTTTCTTCTGTTCATAATTTCCTCCTGTTTTTGTACTTACCAATACAATTTTTACCCATAATTTAATTATTGTCAACTTATTTATTCTTATACACTTTTAAACATGGAAACACCCTCTGTTTTCAGAGGGTGTAATAATTTACTCTTCTTTTTCTTTGATATTTTCCTCCATCTTAGGAAGTACTACATTTTGAACATAAACATTAACTGCTGATACATTTAATCCAGTCATTGATTCAACTGACTTTTTTACGTTTTCTTGTACCTTTTCAGCTACCTCTTGGATTTTAATTCCATATTTCACCACAACGTATAAATCTATAGTTGCACTTTCTTCTCCAACGTTTACCTTTACACCTTTAGATGCATTTTTCTTACCACTTAGCATCTGAGTTATTCCACCAACTAAAGTAGCACTCATTCCTTCAATGCCATCTATTTCAGAAGCTGCCAAACCCGCAATTACCTCTACTACTTCATCAGATATTTTAACAATACCCATTTCAATATCTTTGTTTACATTTTCGTCCATTTTTGTACCTCCTTTGCTTTGATTTTTCAAAACAAATTACTCATATGCTTATTATATCAAATAGAGTATTATTTTACAAATATAATTATTCTTTAAATTGTATTTCAACATCTCTCACTTGAGTTACATCCATAACAACATCTTGAATTTGTTTTTTCTGTTCTTCTGTCAATTCCTTAGGAGATTTTACTATAACTGTTACTTTATTTTCTTGAATATAGCAAAGTGCATCTTCATAACCTTTTGCTTTTAATACTGTTTCAATCTGTGATTGCTTTGGTCCAGCTAATGCTAGTTCTTTATATTTATTAGATAACTCTGCCCTGTCTTCTTTTGATGTATTTTCATCATCAATTAATGATTTTATGTTTTGAAGTGTTTGAGCTTCTTCGTTGTCTCTTATAAGCTGCTGTTCTTGGAAAAAGCTACTTGAAGAACTATTTTTACTTGAATCACTGATAGAAACAGTACTTTTACCATTTGATAAGTCATTACCAGCTACATAATCCAAGTCAGAATTTAACTTTGTAGCTGCTATTCCTGCAGACACTATAAGTGCCAATAAGACAACAATAATAACACCTTGTTTTTTATTCATTTAAATTCCTCCCATTTCCTCTTCTAAATTATCTTTCTAAAAAATTAATATGCTAAATCTTCAAGATATATGTTACTTTTTCATAGGATAAACATTAACTTTATTTTCTTTTAAGCCGAATAAATTTATGACAGCCTTCTGAATCTGAAGCTTTATGAGATTATCTTCTGCTCCTTCTGCCACTACACATACTCCTGTAATTTCTGGATTATATTTTTTTAATATTAAAGGCTCATTTCCATTTTCAGTATTCATCATTACAACCGTTCTTCCATCATTGTTTTGTGTAATCTTTCTTGTTCCTCCCTCAACATCTTTTTCTTCTGTAAGACTTGTAGAATCATTAATATTTAAAGCAGGTACTTGTTCCTCACCTCCTTTAAAATATATCATTACTTTTACTTTACCTACTCCTTTAATGTTCTCTAAAATATCCTTTAGTTTTAATTCCATCTCTTTTTGTTGATCCTTGTATTCTGTATTTACTACTGCTTCATCATCTTTTTTCTGTTCCACAATCTCTTCACCATTTTTTGTATTATTATTAGGATTAAAAACATCAGTACTTGCTGTAGTGCTTTTAAATACACTACTAAGCACTGCCAATAATATTCCTATTAAAGCTAAAATTATTAAATTCATAATATTTTTTGACTTGTTATTCTTAAGCTTATCAGATATTTGATTTACATCAAAAACTTTCTTTATACTCATTTTCTCACCCTCTTTTTTAAATTAACTCCCTTAAAACATTGTAAATTTTATGCTTTATAAACCTTAATTTTATCTGTTGGAACATTCATAAGCTGACTTAAGTATTCTTTGATAGTATTACTTTTCTTATAATCCTCAATCTCTGAACTACTAACCTCTTTACTATCATTTATTTTAATTTTTTTAATCTTTTTCACCTTACCTTCTGTTATTCCTACGTTTATAGTATTTATTACAAAATTTTCCTTTTCTGTATCATACCCGGCATCTACTATAACTTCATAATTATCCTTTGGAAATTTTTCCCTCAATTTTTCAATGCACAGATTTTCTAAATTTTTAGAAAATACATTCACAGTATTATCTATGCTACTTATCTTGTATTTATCATAATCTTTTGTATATTCCTTTTCTTCAAAATATTTAGAGGCTGAATTAACATAGCTCTCCAAATTAAAATCATTGTTGAATATCTTAATTATTGGATTCATAATAACAGTTATTAAAATCAATCCTAAAACAAATTTTGCATATTTTTTCATTTTGTTATCAGGTAGTATCATCTCCACAGCTGTTATAAAAAAAACAGCTGTACAAATATTAATTACCCATACTTTAAGATGTTCCAGCATATATTTTCAGCTCCTCCTATCCACCAATAACAATTTTTCCCGCTGATGCAATAATAGATATCATTATAAAAAACATAACTGATACACTGATTAAACAAGATGTAATTAATATCAACGAATCTCCTGCTGAGCCAATGCATTTAACTAGTCTTTTATCACTTACCGGCTCTATTAAAGCAGCAGTAATTTTATATATGAAAGCCATTAGAAGCATCTTTATTATTGGGAAAATTATAATTATAATCAGAATAATCAATCCTATCCCGCTTAAAGCATTTTTCAAAAGTAATGAATATCCCGCAACTGTTGATATTGCATCAGATAAGCTTTTCCCTACTATAGGTATAAAGTTATCCACTGCAAATTTTACAGTTTTCTCTGCAACAGCATCTATGGTGGAGGTAGTTATTCCTCTTATTGTTACCATACCTATAAACACAGTCATTATAATTCCCTGTGTCCAAAGAACTACTTGATTTAGTAATTTAGATAAATTATTAATCTTAAAATCCTCTGAAATATTATTTACAAATTGCATAACAAAAGACATTCCAATTATAGGTATAATTAAATCTACAAATACTCTTGCACTAATATTAGTTATTCCAATTACTATTGGATCCATAACAGCAGCCTGAGTAAAACCACCTACACTAGCTAAAAGCATTAAAAGTACTGGTATAAGAGCTGCCATAAAATCAGTCATACTTTTAATTGCATCCTTTGCAACAGTTACTCCTATATAGAAGCTTTTAGATATAAGTACTATTAGCAGTGCATAACATGCAAAATATGCAATATTAGATAAATTACCATTGCTAAAAGCATTCTCCAGATTGTTAATTAGGGCACATATTATACATATTATTATTATCATGGCCATTAATTTACCAGATGCAATCACTTCTTTAAACCCATAAGTTATTAGTGCTCTCATAATTTTTTTTGTTGAAAATTTTCCATCTCCACTTTTCATGTATTCTTTAACAAAGGTTCTAACATCAATATCATTTAAGATTTCGTATTCTGTTTTCATGTTGTTCATATAATCATATAACTGTTCAATTTTCATATTATCTTTGCTATCCAACATGGAATTTTCAGTAGAAGCTTGTACATTACATAAGGGGAATAATAAAATTATACTCAATATAAATAATATCTTTTTCATATTTTATACCTCATACCCTATTACATGATTTTTAAAATACCTTGAAGTACCGCCATAAGAATAGGAATTGCCAATACCAAAATTAATATTTTCCCTGCAAATTCAACCTTGGAAGCAAGACTACTTTCCCCTGCATCCTTACATATCTCACTACAAAATGATGCTAAATAGGCAATTCCTAAAATTTTAAAAACAATATTCAAATAAATAAAGTCAATGTTTGCTTTAAGTGCAAGTTCTTGAAGCAATTGGAGCACTGATGTTACTTTATCTATCATAAATATAAATATTAATATTCCCGCAGCTAAGCTAATATGTACTGCTAAATCACTTCTTCTATGCTTTACTACAAGCACGATAGACAGTGCCACAAATGCAAATCCAACGACTTTTATTATTTCCATATAAAATAAGCCTCCTAAAATTGGAACATAGTTTTAACAGTACTAAATAATTTATTTATTAAATCTATAACCATCATTAATACAATTACAATTCCAGCTAAATTTGCTACAACGGCATAATCATCTTTTCCTGTTGTTTTTAAAATTTTATCTAATATAATTATCACTATGCTCACAGCACCAATTTTAAATATTAAACTGACATCCAACACCGCATTTACCTCCTATAAAATCATGATTACTAATATAGCTCCAAAGGAAAACCCTAGATATCTATACATTTTAATATTTTTCTGCATTATTAAATCTGCAGTATTAATTTGATTTTTTAAATTATTTAATGATAGAGCTAATATGCTTTTTTGTCCTTCTACATCTGATTCACCTAGTGATTTAGCCAAATCTAAAAGCACATCAATATCCTCTTTTTTTAGACTAATCAAATCTCCATTTAATTTTAAGGCTTTTCTAAAACTTTCATATACACTATTTACTTCATTGTTATAAAGTAATTTTGATACATCTAAAAATATATTTTTTATTGGCTCATTGCATTTTTGTGCTACATGGAAGAAAATTTCTGGTAAAGATGTGCGGGTATATACTATTTCATTTTCTAATTGATATAAAGCTTGTTCTATTTCTTTCAGCTGAATAAATCTATTCCTCAAGTTTTCCCCATATACAAATCCTATTAAAGAACAACTTCCCAAAATCAGAATACATCCTAAAGTCTTTAGAAACATATCATCGCCCCCAAAGCTTTTCTTTTTTGTTAAAATCATAAATATACTCTATTTTTCCAACCTCTTTAGAGGCACTTAAAATTATAGCCCTATCAAAAACATCATTATCCAAGATCTCTTTGAATACAGATCTTTTATACAAATCCTCAATTCCAAATCCATGAATAGTTGTAATTAAGTTCACTCCTGAATTCATTGCTGCAAGTATACTCTCCATGTCTTTATGCGTTCCTATCTCATCACATATAATCACATCTGGCGACATACTCCTAATTGCCATCATAATTCCCATGCTTTTTAGACAACTATCTAGGACATCTGTCCTTATTCCTACATTCATTTGAGGTATACCATTGCTACATCCACCAATTTCGCTTCTTTCATCTATTATGCATACTTTTTTACCTGATACCTTTACATATCCTACCTTAAATCCATTAGAAAAGTTTCTAGCAATATCTCGTATTAATGTTGTTTTTCCACACTTAGGTGGGGATATTACAATAGTATTCAAAACCTTCTCGCCATCAACTATATATGGCATTATTTTATCTGCACATCCAATGACTTCTCTGCATATCCTAATATTTAAGGATGCAATATTCTTTATTGTTTTAACTCTATTATTGTCTATAACACATGAACCACATATGCCAACTCTATGTCCACCTTTTATTGTGATATATCCATTTTTTATCTCTTCTTCAAAAGCATATATTGAATAATTGCTCATACGCTTAAGAATTATATTTATATCTTCTTCTGTAATAATATATTCTGTAACAATTTCATTTTTACCTAAATATACTTGTAAAGGTTTATTTACTTTAATCCTTACTTCCTGCATATTTTCAAGACTTTTCATACTCTCTAATATTGTTCTTATACTCTCGGGCAGTATATAAAAAATTTCTTTAGTTTTCATATTTTTTATCCTCCTTCCTTATTAAATTTTTATTTACATTTATTAAAAATTATTCCAAATATACATAAAAAAATATAAAGCAAAACTTAATTCATATGTAATTTCCACTTCATCTAAATATAAAAAATAGCATATAGAATGTTACTTCTATATGCTATACTACTTATTCTTCTTTATCTTCTTTTAAATTTATGAAATTTTGACAATTAGGACACAGAATCTCATTTTCGTTATCTATTAAACTCTTCTCAATAGCTAATGTTTCGCTACATGTTTTACAGCGAATATCTACATAGTCATAGCTATTGAATTCCTCATCCTCTTCTTCGAAGCCGTATAGTTCATCTTCTATATTTCCTAAATTCTCATCTAACACTGTTACATATTCATTTACTTCGACTTGCGTATGTTCAATTTCATCAATTTTTTCTACTATTTCAAATAAAATATCACTTATTTGAGATAATATTTCATTTTCTGAAGAATTTTTTTTTCTCTCTAATTCATTTACAACATTTTTCAACGATGTTACTTTTAACTTAAGAGAATTCATCTTACCACTCCCTTTAGGGTAGTTATACTCTCTCCATGTATTCGCCAGTTCTAGTATCTACTCTTATTGTATCTCCTTCATTTACAAATAGAGGTACTGGTACAACTGCTCCAGTTTCTAGTTTTGCTGGTTTCATAACATTAGTTGTAGTATTTCCTTTAACTCCTGGTTCACATTCAACTATTTGAAGCTCAACAAAGTTTGGTGCTTCAACTGAAAAAGCTTCATTCTTATAGAATTTTATTACTGCAAACATGTTTTCTTTAAGATATTTAACAGCTTCTTCAACTTGTTCAAAGTTTAATGGTATTTGTTCAAATGTTTCTTGATCCATAAAATAGTATAATTGACCATCATTATATAAGTATTGCATTTCTTTTCTTTCTATAACTGCTTCTTGAAACTTAGCTGATGGGTTAAAAGTAGTTTCTGTAACTCCACCACTTATAACATTTCTAAGTTTTGTTCTAACAAATGCTGCTCCCTTTCCTGGTTTTACATGTAAAAATTCAAGTACAGTAAAAACTTGTCCATCTAGTTCAAAAGTAGTTCCTTTTCTTAAATCTCCAGCTGAAATCATTATGTATCCCTCCACATATGTATTATTATTTTATATTATAACCCTAAAATTGATATTAATACTAGCTTTATTACCATCGAAATAAAATTTTACTAACCATAAGCCAGGCTTAATTATTTTTAGAGCTTTTTGAATATCTAAAAAATCATATAAATTTCTTAGTAATTTATTCAGTATAAATAAGTTATCCCCCCTTATTCAACCAATGATATTTTATCAAAACTTACGAATATTTGCAAATACATTTATTTTATGTATTAATTTTAATATTTTTGTTAAAAACAGTATTATATTATAAATTTCAAAACAATATAGCTAATAATTTTTTTATCGTCTAAAGCTTTTATTTCTAATTCCTTAACACCATAAAAATTATCTTTTTTATTCATCATTTCTAAAAAACTATATAATTTTTCTATTTCTCCTTTTAGTTCTAATTCTATGTTTACAACATGATCCTTTTCACTATCCTTAACAATTCTTTTTATATCCACGTAGTTCTTATTATTCATATCTTTTAATATACTACTATACGAACTATTAGTATTATCTTTTTTTGTATAATTTGACTTTAATTCTTTTAGTTCCTGTTCTTTACATAATACCTGATTTTGCTGAAAATAAGCAACTGTAGTAATAACTATAAGCAAAACACTCATAAAAAACAATACTAAATTATTATTAACTCTTTTATTAACCATTATTTACCTCTAAATTTAATTTTAATTTAATACTACCATTTTCATCAAATAATTCTAAATCTAAAATTTTAAATTTTCTATCTTTCTCAATATACTCTATTAATTTATTA
Source organism: Clostridiaceae bacterium (assembly GCA_036677675.1). GTDB lineage: Bacteria > Bacillota > Clostridia > Clostridiales > Clostridiaceae > Clostridium_H. The sequence goes on from JAVBWC010000002.1 coordinate 36,657, forward strand.
ATCTTTTGTCTATTTGGATAAACACCCTCTATTTGAATGCTATTATCCTTAATCTTAATAATATATAAATACTTTTTATCATATATATCACTAATGAAACTTTTTAATGTATTTATTGAATTTACTTTTTCTTTTTCTAGCAGATCCTGCTTATTTGCTTCCAATTTAGTATTTTGTAAACTTTGCTCAATTTCTTGATTTAAGCTACTTATATTTTGATAATTCAAGCTAATATTTATTCCTACAAACACTATTAATACTAATAAAATACTTAAATTAATTTTGAACCTAAAATATCTTTTTTCTTTAATTCTTTTTCTATACCATAAAGGAAAAAAACTATTTTCATTCATTGATTATCTCCCACTGTAAACAAATGATTGTAATATAACAGTTTCACCAAATTTGCCTAAATCTCTATACTCAAGTTCTTTTTCATTTTCTACATACTCTTTAAATTTTAAATTATGAAAATTAGCACAGTACATTTTATTAATATGTACATATACTGCTAACGCTCTTTCTTTTAAGTAATTATATGCCCTTAGGATTATTTCATCATTTTCTTCACTATCTTTAACTACCTTATCACCAATAATTTTATTCTCTGCTACAGCTATTAAATACAAATTTTCATTGTATTTAAACATAAAAAAATAATTATCATCTGAAATATATTTCTTAAAATAATTTAAAAAGCAAAACTGTACTAAATTAACTTTCTTAATTACACCACTATAATTTGTATAATTTTTGAATTTATTTAATTCTTCACAATTAACACAGAAAACTAATACTTCTATCTCTTTTTCTTTTTCTTTAAATATTGTATATGAGTAAAAAATTTCTTCTGCTTTTGTTCCATATAAATATATCAATTGATTTTGAACTAACATATCTAATTGCTCTCCATATACTTTAGGAAGCCTCATATATTTAATATATATCTCTTCCCCCTCAATCATAATATACAGATTTTTATTCCTAATTCTAATATTTAAATCTTGAAAATCTTTTACATTAATTACTTCTGATGCTTTCGCACTTTTTTCCAATTTATGATTTTTACATACTTCAAAGCTAGTTATCTTATTGTTACATACCTTTAGCAGGATATCTTTTTTAAACATAACAAAATTCTCCTTAATCAACACTCAGTCTTTATATAATAAAACAAAATTTTAGGGAAAGTATCATCTTTTACTTCCAAGCCGTAATACTCTTTTTTATAAGTTTTACCCTTTGGATATATATACAACACTATATTTCTTTTACCTTTATCATAATAAACATGAGAACTATCAAAACAAATACTTTTATTATTTATATTACATAACAAATTATGTATATTCTCATCTGTTACAGTACTCAAACTACCCAATACATACTTGTTAGTTCTGCTCAATAAATATTCTCTATGCTGTTCATATACGTTTTCTCCTAATTCATATTTTATATGACTATATATATTTCCCCTTCTCACAACTTCAATATTAAATATATACATCAAACTTGCAAGAATTAGGGTAAGTATGAGCAATATAATAATCATTATAGAGCCTTTTTTATTCCGTTTAATTCCATACATCTTTCAAATTTTACTCCATTCTCTATTTCTATGGTTACATAAATAATATTTTTGTTTTTATAAACAATAAAATCTTTAATATCGTATACTATAATATTTGTTCCCTTTGTTGATTCTTTGTGGTTATAATAATCTATAACCATATTATATTTTTTGTTTGAATTAAATTTTTTTTCGATTATATTAACCTCTCCATAATTCTTTTTAATAATTAGTTTATTTCCTTCTATTTCTATGTATTCATTCCTCACATCTTCAACATGTGTTTCTATAAACCTCAATGCTTCTTTAGAGTAATTTTCTTTTCTATCTTGTATGATAAAATTTTTATAACTTTTAACTTCATAACAAAACATTCTTGTAATTATCATAATTAAAATAGATGCTATTGATAAAGATATAATAAGCTCCAGTAGAGTAAACCCTTTTTTCACCCTTAATATACCCCCTTAAACCAAACACTTTTAATTACTTTATTTTGTGCATATAACTGAAAGCTAATTTTTAAAACATCTTTATCATCTTCAATACTCATAACTAAATAAGGCGGCTCTTCTTTTATTTTCCCTGTAAAAATGCTATTTATATCTTTATTTTTCAAACTATCAAGATTGATATTTTCTTTGTTTATTATTAATAAATTCTTATTTTTCATTTCTATGATATCCTGGTAATTATGGTTACAATACATTTCACACTTTAAAGCCTGTAAAAACTCAACATATTCATTCATTTTTCTATTACTACTATTTAATTTTAAATTATTTATCTTCATTGAAAAAATAAAATTACTTAATATAAGAAAGATAGCTATACTACAAATGACTTCTATCATTCCTACACCATTTTTTCTATCTTTACTTAATTTGAACATAATTTGTACCCACTCTTAAAGTCATAAAGTGGTTATCTCCTTTTCTATCAGCATAACAAATAGTACATGCATCAGCAGTGTTTCCTAAATTATCTATGTCAATTATTTGTTTTCCATACTTAGAATTTAAAGGCTTTAAATCAAAGCCTTTAGGTACTGTATAACTTCTTATCCTATTACCACCACAGTAAAAATTAATACTTTTAACACAATCAAAAACTAAATAACCACTTTTATTTTTACTTCTACAATATTGTTTAGAATCATTAATAATATGTAATATTGAATTGCTGCACATATCAACGCTAAAACTATTTAATGTTGTACTATATATACGATAATAGTTCCTTACTGTCATACTACTTAAAACTACTAATATACTCAAAATAAGAATTATCTCTATTAAAGTTATTCCCTTTTTCTTATACATTTTTCATCACTCTCAAATTTACAAATTCCTATTGTATTTTAATAACTGAAATACTATTTTCAGGATGGATATATTTGCTTATCACTATCTTTAATAACATAACTATTATTATCCATATCCATCTCTAAAGAATATTTTTTATCATCAACACTATACTCAATAGTTACCGCTTTATCTGAAGCTTTCGATACACTAATATCGGTAATTCCTAATAGTTCATTAACAGAGCTTTGTATCGATTCTCCAGAATATTTATTATCATTTTCCATGTAACTTACAAAAGCAGCAGAGTATATTTGCCTTCCTGTATCAATAACTTTCAACTTTGTAGCTTTTTCTCTATATCCATTAAATTTTGGAATAAAAAAACTACTTAAAACTAGTATTACAGCCATAACAACTACAATTTCAATTAATGTAAATCCTTTTTTTATTGGTTTATTCATTTTCACTTCCTATTTCCTCCTAACTTCTAAAATGTTGTTTCTACGGAATCTATCAAATGCATAATTGGAAAAATAAATTTAATAATAATAAATGTTATTATTATAGATAAAACTATGGTAGTTACAGGTTCTATAAGAGATGAAATTTTGTTTATAATACTCTTTAGATTCTCTTCATGTATCTCTGCAACATTATTTAACATTTGGTCTATATTTCCACTCTCTTCTCCTACCACTATCATTGAAATAGAAAATTCTTTAAATAATTTTGATTTCTGTAGAGCCTTTGACAAGCTCATTCCTTCTTTAATGTTAATAATCAATTTTCCGATTTTTTCCTTATAATGTGGATTCTCTGAAGAATTTTGTATTATATCAAGAGCAGTTAATATAGTTACGCCACTACTAATAAGTAAACTCAAATTCTTTGCGAACCTCATTTCATAAATATCTTCATAAAATGACTTAAGCCCTGGAATAAAAAATTTTATTGTATTAAATATTTTTTTATCATAACCTTTACTTTTGAAAATTATTAAAAGCATACTAAAAAATACAATTAAAATTTTTGATTCTTCGCTAGAAATAAATTTATTTATTTGAATAATCCTTTTTACATCATCCGGGATTTGTATGTTGTTTGTTATTAAATTATTTATGAATAAAGGTATTATTTTGGTGATAATGCCTAATGTAATAACAGCAGTAGTAAATAATACAATAATTGGGTATATTAAAAGAGATCTTATTTTTCTACAAACACTATGTTCATTCCAATAATACTCATATAAATTAAATAAAACTTTTTCCATGTTACCACTTTGTTCTCCGATTTTAACCATATCAATCATAAATGTAGGATATATGTTAGGTAACTTTTCTAAGCTTTCAGAAAGATGCTTTCCCTTTTCTACATCCTCTCTAGCAGTCTCCAAACTACTACTTATTTGTGGATTAAGTTTTTGGTATGCAAGTATATCTAATCCTTTGGATAAATTGATTCCTGATTTTAGTATTTCTGATAACTGCTTGCAAAATATTGCAAGATCTTTATAATGGACCTTACGCCCAAAATATTTTATTGCATCTAGATAACTTACTCTGTAGTCTAAAAGAAAATATTCTTTATCTCTCATAATATAAATAAGCTCTTTTTCATTCTGCAGAGCATATTTACCTTTGATTAACTCTCCATTAATGTTTATTGCTTTGTATCTATAAGTTTTCATAAGCTACCTTCTTCATTTCTTCAAATGTTGTTATTCCATTTATAACTAATTCCTTACATCTATCTCTTAAAGTATTCATTCCATGTGCAATACTATACTCTCTTATTTCTTCTATAGATTTATTTTCATTTATTAGTTTTTTATGACCAGAATTCATATACATTATTTCAAATATAGCTCTCCTACCTTTAAATCCCGTATCATTGCACCTTGCACACCCTGTACTTCTGTATAACTTATAACAATTATCTATACCTAAAAATTCCATTTCTTCTACACTTGGATAATATTGTTCTTTACAATAAGGGCAAATTTCCCTAATTAATCTTTGAGCTATTACTGCAACTAATGCATCTGAAGTTAAATAACTAGGTACATTCATATTTTTTAATCTTTCAATTGAACTTGGAGCACTATTTGTATGAAGAGTAGAAAATACTAAATGTCCAGTAATTGCAGCTTTTACTGCTATCTCCGCTGTTTCTTCATCTCTAATTTCACCAACCATGATAATATCAGGGTCCTGCCTTAGAATACTCCTAAGCCCTGCTGCAAAGCTTAATCCCGCTTTATAATTTACATTAACTTGATTTATGCCTTTTATAGTGTACTCTACAGGATTTTCTATTGTAATTATGTTTCGCTCTTCTGAATTTATTTCATTAAGTAATGCATACAAAGTAGTTGTTTTCCCACTTCCTGTAGGACCAGTCACCAATACAATTCCATTAGAGTGATTTACAATCTTATTAATTAATTCACTTTCATCATTACTTAAATTTAGAAATTCAATAGAAATATCCTCATTTTTATTACATAAAATTCTTATTGCTATCTTTTCACCATAAATAGTAGGAATAGAGGATATTCTACAATCAACCTTTTTATTATCTACTTCAAATTCAAATTTCCCATCTTGCGGTACTAATTTATTAGAAATATCCATGTCTGACATTATTTTTAGCCTAGTACAAATTGATGGATATATTTCCTTTACAATTTTACTTTTTACTTTAAGTACACCATCAATTCTGTAACGTATAGTTACTTTATCTTCAAAAGGCTCAAAATGAATATCACTGGCATTTTCACTTATTGCGCCACCTATTATAGAATTTGTAATTCTAACTATAGGTGAATTTTCAATTTCATGTTTTGAAAACTCTTTTGAAATATTTAAAACCTTTTCATTTAACATATGCTCCTTATTAAATTTCTTTAAAGCTTCCTCTGTAATTTCATTATCATAATAACTTTCAATAGCATAAATTATTCTATTTTTTCTCTCTATATAAGGAATAACCTCTCTATTAGTTATAAATTTTATATCTTCAATAATTGCCTCATTAAGTGGATTAACCATTGCAATACATACTTTTTTACCCTTTAATCCAAAAGGAACAGCATTATACTTTTTTGCTATCTTCTTTGGTAAAAGCTTTAAAATATTTGTGTCAATAACCAAATTGTCTAATTCCACCTTCTCTATATTAAAAAAATCTTTAATTACTTTAAATAAAAGATTTCTTTCCACAAAATTATTTTCTAAAAATATATCAATTAAATCCATTTTAGTTTTATCTTTTATTTCTAAGGCTTTTTTATAATCATTATGCGTTAATATTCTTTCTTTTGTTAATAGGATGCTTAACTTATCTATCATAAATATCTCCTTCATCATATAACCCAAAAACATTTTTTACCATATTGTCTTCTATATTCTTAACACATTTTAATTATTTAATCATAATTTTTCAAAAAATAAAAAAATCTTATTCAATAATTTTGAATAAGATTTTTAACTACATAGGAATATATAATTATATTTTTAGACTTTTGATATTCTTTCTATAGTATTATTTCTCCAATATAAACTATTTCTGCCGGTCCAGTCATAAGTACCCCGTTATCTGTAATTTCTATAAATAGTTCTCCTCCTGGCACAATTACTTTAACCTTCTTTTGAGTATATCCTAAATTATTACAACAAATAACTGCTGAACAACTTCCAGTTCCACATGCTAATGTTGGTCCAGCTCCTCTTTCCCATGTTTTAACCTTAATTATTTTTTCATCTATCACTTCACAAAAATTCACATTAGTTCTATCTTTAAAGATATGATATTCTTCAATAGCCTTTCCTTCTTTTACATCAAATTCATCTAGCTTCCCCATAACCACAGTGTGAGGTACTCCCATTAGCATAGAAGTAATATTATATTCCTTATTATCTATTTTTACATTTTTATTAATAATTTCTTCTTTTACATCTCCACCAAAATCTTCAGGTTTATATGAATATTTCCCCATATCAATTGTTATTCCATTGACTACGTCATCTTTAAGGTCTAAATAGGCAATTTTTACCCCATCACCAGTCTCTATATTAATAACTTCTTTTTTTACTATTCCTTTGTGATAAACATATTTTGCAAAACATCTAATACCATTACCACACATAGCCGCATAGGAACCATCGGCATTTATTATAACCATCTGTATATCAGCAATATTACTTTTTCTAACTATTAGTATACCGTCACCACCTATACCAAAACGTCTATCACAAAGTTTCTGAGCAACCTCTGCTTCTTTTCCCCTTAAGACTTCTTCTAAATCATCAATAACTATAAAATCGTTCCCTGTACCCTGCATCTTAGTAAATATCATATTTATGCCCCCAATCATACTATTTATAGACTAAATTATTAATACAATATTACTTTAATTATAAACTATAGTCAACTAAGGTTTCCTATTATTATTGATTATTCCTCTTGTAAATACTATACTATAGAAGTACCTAATAACGTATTTTTACTATTTATCGGCTACTGGTCACTGGTTACTAACTACTGACCGCTGGTTACCTATTTTAGAAAGGATGATATTATGGCATTAGACGGAATATTTTTATATAGCGTTATACACCAATTAAAAAACACTATCATAAACGGAAAAGTAGATAAAGTAAATCAGCCTGAAAAGGATGAGATAATCTTAAATATTCGCCAAGGAAGAACCCATACTAAGCTTCTAATTAGTGCAAGTTCAAATTTTTCAAGAATACACTTAACAGAACTTAATAAACCTAATCCAATAAAGGCTCCAATGTTTTGTATGGTGCTTAGAAAATATTTAAGTAATGCAAAAATTTTGGATATTAAACAAATAAATAATGACAGAATAGTAGTAATTGACTTTGAAAGCAGAGATGAACTAGGATTTGACAGCATATACTCTTTGATAATTGAAATAATGGGTAGACACAGCAATATAACCCTAGTACGTGAACGTGATGGAATAATAATGGACAGTATAAAACATATTACTCCAGATGTTAATAGTTATAGAAGTACTTTGCCTGGACTCAAGTATGTTTATCCTCCAAGCTCAAATAAATTAAATCCTTTTAACTTTACCTATGAAGAAGCAGAAAAATATATTAAAGAAAATAATATAGAATTAAATGAAAATATGTTTCTTATGCTATTTACAGGAATAAGTAAAACTCTATCTAAAGAATTAGCATTTAATCTAAATTTAGATAATACAGTTTCATTAGATACTATATTAAATTATTGCAAAAACTTCTTCAATAAACTAGTAGCAAAAGAGTTTGAGTATTTTTCTTATAAAAATGACGTATCATTAATAGACTTTTACTGTTTAGATTTAAAAAGCCTAGGTAAATACTCAAAAACATCTTATGAATCTCCTTCCCTATTACTTGAAAACTTCTATTATAATAAGGATAAGCTCGATAGACTGAAAGCTAAAAGTTCTGATCTACAAAGAATAGTTACTAATAATATAAACAGATGTATAAAAAAAGAAAAGATATTAAACAAAACTTTAAAAGAATGCGAAGATAAAGAAACTTTTAAACTTTATGGTGAACTTATCACAGCTAATATATATGCTTTAGAAAAAGGTATCAAGGAAATAGAAGTATTAAATTATTATAGTGATAAAGGAGAAAATATTAAAATCAAACTTGATGAAAATAAAACTCCTTCACAAAATGTTCAAATATACTATAAAAAGTATAATAAACTTAAGAAATCAGAAGAAGCTGCCCATGAACAATTAAAACAAAATATAGATGAATTAAATTACTTAAATTCTGTACTAACAAATATAAAAAATGCTAGCAGTTATGAAGAAATTGAGGAAATAAAAAAAGAACTCATAGATACTGATTATATTAAATTTAAAAAATCACATAAGGCTAATAAATCAAAGCCTTCAAAACCTGTCCATTTTATATCTAGTGATGGATTTGATATTTATGTTGGTAAAAACAATATTCAAAATGATTATTTAACTTTAAAATTTGCAAATAAACATGATATATGGCTTCATACAAAAGAAATCCCTGGCTCTCATGTTATAATCAGAACTTCAAATGAAATTCCTGAGACAACATTGTTGGAAGCTGCAAACTTAGCCGCTTATTACAGTAAAGCCCAGAATTCCTCTAAGGTTCCTGTAGACTTTACAGAGATAAAAAATGTAAGAAAACCAAGTGGAGCAAAACCGGGTATGGTAATATATTATACCAACCAAACCCTCTACATAACTCCAAATGAACCTAAATTAAAACAAATTAAAGATAAATAATAAATAAAAAAATCCTCTTTTAAAAAATTAAGGGGATTTTTTACTTATTATTAAATTTTTATGTATTAAATCTCGTAGATTTGTACTGAATCCTCTTGGTCAACTTCGTCAACATTAACAGATATAATTTCTTTTTTTGAAGTTGGAACATTCTTTCCAACATAATCTGCTCTTATTGGCAATTCTCTATGTCCTCTATCAACTAAAACTGCTAATTGAATATTTGCAGGTCTACCACGATCAATAATTGCTTCCATTGCGGCTCTTGCAGTTCTTCCAGTATAAAGAACATCATCCACCAATATTACTTTCTTGTCTTTTACATCAATTTCTATTTCTTCATTGTTTACAACAGGCTGTTCACCTAATTCAGTTAAATCATCTCTATAAAGAGTAATATCTACACATCCAACTTGAACGCTTTCTTCTTCAAATTCTTCTATAAGCTTCGCTATTCTCTTGGCAATAGGAACACCTCTTCTTTGTATTCCTATTAAAACAATATCTTCTACCCCTTTATTTTTTTCAATAATTTCGTGAGAAATTCTTTTTAAAGTTCTCTTAATTGCCTTCTCATCTAATAGTATTGATTTAAATTCCATAGTTTTCTCATCCCCTCTAATGCTTAATTAATAATTACTCCTTAATTTTTTAAGTACATCAATAAAATAATCAGGAATTTCTGATTCAAATTCCATGTACTTTTCAGTAGTAGGATGTATAAATCCTAGTTTTTTTGCATGCAGCATTTGTCCATTCAAACTAAACTTCTGTTTTTTATATCCATAAACCGGATCTCCAACCAAAGGATGTCCAATATACGACATGTGCACTCTTATCTGATGAGTCCTTCCTGTTTCAAGGATACATTTAACTAAAGTATTTTTTTCAAACCTTTCTACAACTTCATAATGCGTTACAGCTCTCTTTCCTCCACTTACAATGGCCATCTTTATTCTTTCTTTAGGATGCCTGCCAAGAGGTTTATCAACCATGCCACTTTCCTCTTTAATTATCCCTTCAACAAGTGCAACATACTCTCTCTTCATAGAATGCTCTTTTAGCTGTTCAGCTAGTTTCTTATGAGCATTATCATTTTTAGCTATAACTAAAATTCCCGAAGTGTCTTTATCTATTCTATGAACAATTCCAGGTCTTGCTACCCCATTTATACCAGATAAATCTTTGCAATGATATACTAGTGCATTTACAAGAGTTCCTGTATAATTTCCAGGTGCAGGATGAACTACCATTCCCTGATGTTTGTTTATAACTATTAAATCACTATCTTCATATAATATATCTAACTCTATATTCTCTGGCTGTATAACCAGCTCTTCAAGTTCCGGAAGATTTATTGTTATTTTATCATCGATTTTTAATTTATAATTGGATTTTTTATTTTTACCGTTTACTGTTATATTTCCTTCATCAACAAGCTTTTGTATATAAGATCTAGATTTATCTTCAAATTCTTGTGATAAATATACATCCAATCTACAATTTACTGAATTCTCATCTATAATAAATTCTTTTAATTCCATTATTCCCCTTCCTTTAATATACAAATAGCTAAAATAAATGTCCCAACCACAACTAACATGTCTGCCACATTAAATGTTGGAAAATAATATAAATTTTTATAGTGCAGCATTATGAAATCAATTACATATTTATATATAATCCTATCATACAAATTACCTACTGCCCCACTTATGATTAAAGCAAAGCTTATTTTATAAGCTTTAGATGTAGGCTTGTATTTATACAAATAAAATATCATTCCCATTAAAACGGCTAAAGTTACCATTGTTAGCAACACTATTCTACCTTGAAATATCCCAAAAGCAGCTCCTTTATTTTCTAGATATTGAAACGTGAAATAGTTCTTAATTATTTGAATGTCTTCTCCGCTTTTAAGAAAATTTAAAGCCCAATTTTTTGTAATTCTATCAAGAAAAATCCCTACAATAATAATAAGGAATTCCATAATATCCCCCCAAAATTTAGTTTACAGTTTACAGTTTACAGTTAATAAAACTTTATTAGTATAATTCAGTTATCTTTCACTTACTTAAATCAATATACTGTAAACTGCTTTACTGTAAACCCTTTATCAGTCTGGTAACTGCTGCTTATATTGGTCATTGCTTATCTTTTCTATCTCCTCAACATAACCAATATCATCCTCATCTTCATATTCATAGTCACCATAATCATATATTTTTCTCATTTTATTAAAATCTTCAACAGTTTGGTAGCTATCCTCAGCATCAAACTCTATATTCCTTTTATAATCAGTATATCCATACCCAAAAGGCTTCCCTAAAGCTTCTTCTTCAACAGGTCTATTATAAATATCATCCATAACGGAACTATTTAGTTCTTTTTTACATTCTATACAGTACTGTGTATAAGGAATAAAATTTAATCGCTCTTCTGAAATATCTTTACCACATCTCTTGCATTTTCCATAAGTATCATTATCAATATTCTTTATAGCTAAATCAATTTGATTTAAAATGTCCATTTCATTTTTCTTTAATGCAATTCCCTTTTCTTTATCAAATAGTTCTGTTGCAGCATCTGAGGGATGATTATCATAAAAAGATAATTCTTGAGACATCTCGCTATTTGAATCTATTACCTCATTTTGTCTCATTTGAGTTAATATGTCTTCTACTTTTTTCTTCTCTTGAAAAAGCCTGTTCTTGTAATGTTGTACCTTCTCTTTATCCATAAATAACAACTCCTTTACATTCAGATAATTTCTTTTTCTGAAATATTATAGGTCTATTATTTATTTTTTCTAAAGATAACTTTTTTATTACACTAAAAAAATATTTAAGTTGCCCTCTGCCATTATATATCACCTACATAACTTCTATCATACTCTTTAATATGTTTGTTGAATTTTCAACAGCAATAGGTATAAATTTCTCATAATCAATATGAGCACCATTGCTAGCATTATCAGAAATTGATCTTATTATAACAAAAGGAATATTATTCAAATAGCATACTTGAGCTATACTTCCACCTTCCATTTCACAACCTATAGCTTCGAATTCCTCTTTTAACCAATTTATCTTCTCTAAACTTGCAATAAATTGATCCCCTGACACTATTCTTCCCACAAAACTATTATATTTAGTATTTTTATCACAAGCATCTTTTGCAATTTTTACTAATTTTTCATCACATTTAAAATCAAAAGTTTCTAATCTAGGTATTTGTCCAAGTTTATCCCCAAAAACAGATGTATCAACATCATGCTGCACCAAAGTATCAGCTATTATAACATCTCCTGGATAAATATTTTCACCAATTCCTCCAGCTACGCCAACATTGATTATTCTTTCTACATTATAATCATCTATTAAAATTTGAGTACATACCGCAGCATTAACCTTTCCAATACCACTTCTTACTACTATAACTTCATTGCCCCATATTGTACCTATATTAAATTCCATTCTCGCCTTAATTTCTTTTTTACTTAAATTTATATTTTTTAATAAGATTTCTATTTCTTCATCCATTGCTCCAATAATTCCAATAGCCATATTTATTCTCCTTTCAAAATAAAAATTTTAAAAATTATCACTGTATGCTATATAAGCATACAGTAATAATTTTTCATTGTCAATAATACTAAAATTTATCCGATAACTAACAATTCTAATACTCCCTCTTCTACAAGAGGGAGATAAGAATTGTAAAGTTCCTGGATTGGTTCAACTAAAATTCAGATGGAGTAAAAACTACATCTGAATTAAGTTTCACTTTATATAAAATAAGAAAATCTCACTCTTTGAGTGAGATATATGTTAATCCTCTTTAACAAAAAAACTTTTAATTAAATCTAAATCATTATCAGAATAATCTATAGTACTAGACGGTTCCTCTACTATTTCTTTAGCTTTAATAGACGTGTCAGATACTTCTACAGTATTTCCTACATTATAATTTTTAATAAAATCATTTTCTAGGTCGTTAAAAGTATCTATCTGAGCCTTCATAAAATTCTTAAATTTAGATCTAAATTTTAAAAACTCTTGTTTTAGATTATCATAATCTTCATTAATCTTTACTACATCATTATGTGCTTTATCAATTATTTTTTGTGCAGAATCATTTGCTTTTTTGATAATTAAATCTGCTTCACTTTGAGCAGTTTGTCTTGCTTGCTCTGCTGCATTTTGCGCCAATAACAAGGTATTTTGAATTGTTGTCTCTATTTTTGAATAATGATTTATCTTCTCTTCCATCAATTCTAGTTTTTCTTTTAAAAATGAATTTTCTTTATATAAAGTCTCATAATCTTCTCCAAGTTTATCTAAAAATTCATCAACTTCTTCACAATCGTAACCTCTTAGGGACTTTTTAAACTCCTTATTATTTATGTCCATTGATGTAATTATCACCTTAACCACCCCATGCTCATATGTATTTTTTTATTTTTATTTTATCTCTTTCTCTTTTAGTCTTTCCTATAGGTTCTAAAACTTTAAATTTTCCATATCCTCTTACAGTAATAATTGTTCCTTCATTAATACAATAATTTTTATTATTTATCCTTTGATAATCTACAAGCACTTTTCCTTTATTTATTATATCAACACAAGCACTTCTTGATATATTGCATAAGGCTGAAATTACACAGTCAGCTCTCATTGAGGTAACAATTATATATTTCTCTTCAAATTTATATTGAGGAATTATACTTTTCTTAATATCAAGTATATCCACAGTACATGGAGATTTTCCAATCTTAATTAGGTTTTCTTTTACATAGTGTGCAATCTCACTACAAACAGGAACATAACAACTCTGATCTTCAACAATTAAATCTCCGAATTTTTCTCTTTTGATTCCAAGTGACATTAAAGCTCCTAAGAAATCTGAATGAACTAAATTTGAAAAAGCTGACTTATTTTTGATTCTTATTAATTCTATTGGATATTCATTTATGTCCTCAAATTCGTCTTCAGCTAAAATTGAAATGACTCTTCTATCACTTTCCTCAAATATACCAAAATTACTTATATTACAGCCCAATAGATTATTTATATCTTTTAGTGATTTCCATATACTTGGTGGATAAAACTCATTTAAATATAACGATCTTTTAATCCTTATAGAAAGTGCAATTTTATCATAAATATTTGACAAAGCTACTTTATCTTCATAAGAGATACTAGCTAAAAAATCCTTCTTGTTCATACTTTATAAAATTCCTAAAATTGTGTTAACAATAACTCGTAATATCCTAATAAAAAACAAGCCAAGTATAGGAGATAAATCTACTGGAAGTCCTGGAATAAACTTTTCTTGTATTTTTCTTCCTGGAGCAAAAAAAGGTTCGGTAAATATATGTATTACTTCAGTTATCGAATTTCTTCCTCTGTAAACCCATGAAAGAACCACATCAATTAAAATTAAAATCTCTAACAATTCAAATAACAAATTAAATGCATTTCTAAGAATAAATATCATTTTACCCTCCTATCTTATTTACTCCAATTTATTAGTCCTGTACTAGTCAACTCATCTCTCAATTCATTGGATATTTCAACATTTGATGGAGAAAGAATATATACCCCTTTCTCAACTTCTTCAAGAGAACCTGTAAGAGCATAGCTAGCTCCAGCCATAAAGTCTAATAGTCTTTGCGCAACCTTTGCTTCTAAACTAGTCATGTTCATTACTATAATCTTTCTATTCTTTAAATTATCACATATTTCTATAGCTTCATCATAGTTAGACGGCTTAACTATCATAATCTTTGCACTAGTTGCAGTGTGAATACTTACAACCTTATTATTTTGCATTTTATGTTTTGAAGAATTAAAAATATTATCAATTGGCTGTTCTTCATCTAATGCAACTTCATTTTCTAATTCTTCTATTTCATCAACCTCATCCTCTAATCCTAAAAAACCCATTACTTTATTTAATACCTTTCCTGACATATTGTATCCCTCCTAAATGTTTTTATATACTCTCTTTCCAAATATACCTTCGCCTACTCTTACCATATTTGATCCCTCTGAAACAGCTATCTTATAATCTCCAGTCATTCCCATTGATAAATATTCCATATTAATGTTATTATAATGCTTTTCAGCTAAATCATCATAGGTTTTTTTCATTTTTTTAAATAATTTTCTGCTGCTCTCTTCATCTCCTTTTGGAATTATTGTCATAAGCCCTTTAACTTTAACATTATTACATTTTTCACAGGCATTTATTAATTCCTCTAAATTTTCTTCTAAAACACCTGATTTATTAGGATCTCTTCCTATATTAATTTGAATCAATACATTAGCAATTTTATCATGAGCAGCATATCTGCTTTCAATTTCATCAAGAAGCTTTATACTGTCCAAAGAATGAATTAAATGAACTTTTCCCACAATGTACTTTACTTTATTTCTCTGCAGGTGTCCAATTAAATGCCATCTAACATCTGAATGAAAGCTTTCTGTTTTATCCACTAGCTCCTGAACCTTGTTTTCCCCAAAATCTCTTGCTCCAGCTATATAAGCTTCTTCTAACTCTTCAAGAGGCCTAGTTTTTGAAACAGAAATTAGGGTAACATCTTTTGATAACTCATTTTTTATTTTGATAATATTTTCTGCTATATTCAAATTTATCTACCCCTTACTTTAAAAATTTTTTACTTTTTAAGTTCTGTCATGTATTTATTTTCTAATTTACTTTCGTTAGCTAAAATTTTTATTTTAGCTGTCTTAATTATATTTACATCTATACCTCTATGTTTTAAAAAACTTAAATAACCAACATCTGACGTCATATAACTATATAGTTTATCACTGTTTCCAATTGCATTTATATTAAAGGGTGCTGGTATTTTTATTCCATCTAATTCAATAAAAGCTCCCCAGCAAAAAATATCTGTTCTATCAATAATTTTATAACCATTTATAGATATAACCTCTGCTCCAGCAATCTTTAATTCATTAATTAGACTGATTATATCTTCGTCATGAATAATACCTGCTTTTTGATCAATAGGATCTATTACATTTCCTGAAAAATTATTGCTAGCATCCTTTATCTTTATTATTACGCCTTCTCCTTCAACATCTATATTTCCTAAAATCATTTCATTACTGAAAATTTCTTTATTCATTTCTTCTATTATATGAAATTTATCATTTTGATTTGCAAGATATTTTTGTAATTTTTTATTCTCTTTATAATATTCCTCTTTTAAATTGGAAATATCTTTATTTAACTTATTAACATAATCATAAGCTTCTTGATATTCAGCTGGCGTTAAAAAAACTTTGTTATTTATTTTTTTTAAATTCATGTTTGATGAAATTAGTACCCCTATAATTATAGACGCAATAAAAACAAATATAGTTGCTTCATTTGTTTTCATTTACTCACCTCATTGATGTGACTTAGCTCTTTCTAGTAATAATCGTCTTACTGCAGCAAAATTATTAAATATTCTTTCACCAAATACAATAACAGCAGCTAAATATATAGGCATACCTAATTTATCTCCTAAATATGTTAGAGCCGCTGCCAAAACAGCATTGCCAAAAAAACCCGAAATAAATATATCTGTTCTGTATCTTTTATCAATAGATGCCTTTATTGCACCAAATACAGAATCAAGACAAGCAAAAATTGCAACTGATAAATAAGGCGAAAACCTTATGGGAATATTTATATCCCAAAACATTCCAATTATAGCTCCAATCAATAATCCAATAAATATTACCATTCAAAACACCTCTAGTTATTTTTTATAGGTTTTGCATACTCGAATTTAAAGCTTTTATCATATTTATAAATTTCTACATTATCAATAAAATCATATTTTATATCACACCCTGAAAATCCAACATCAAGCACTCCTGGAAATTCTAATGCAGCCTTTAATTTGGTTTTATTACCAATAGCCTTTATAGTAATACGTTTATAAGGTGAAATTCTCTCCTCATTTATAGTAATATAATTGCTGGCATTTCTTATACCCGTTCTTGATGTAATTCTAATATCATTAATTGATACAGCTTCCGCATCTGCGGCATTTAATTCATTTACAATTCTAAATAAATCACTATCTACTATAGCTTGAGCTTCAGCATTAGTATTAAAAAGTGTATTTTGAGGTGTAATATATAATACCACACCTTCTCCTTGAACATCTACACTACCTGTAAGAATTCTTGTATCCTCTAATTTCTTAACTATTTCCTTTGTTATTTCATTATTACCAGCTGCTGCACTTTCATAGTTTTTAATTTCAGTTTGAAGTTCATTTATTTTTTTCTCCATACTTTCTTTTTGTTTTTTTAACTGTTCAATTTCAAGGGTAATCTGTGCAACATTTGTATCTTGCTCAACACTTTTTCGTTGTTTAGCTATAGACTTTAATTGATATGCAATCATGAAGCCTAATAAAATACATACTATTCCTACAGCAATCTGCGAACGATTTTTCTTCATAGTAGGTCCTCCTAGTTTTCCACAAAAAATACAGGGCTTCCTTTAAAACTTACATCTATATACCCTTTTTTATCTATTAGTTTATTATCAACTAAAATATTGATAGCCTTATTAATCTTTTCTTGCAATTCATCACTTGTCCCAATTTTAATCATAATATTACCATAATACAATTTTATATCCGTTAAATCTTTAATATCAACTATAGAAGGCTCTGGTATTCCATCCTTTAAGCTTTTGATCAATTTAGTAATATCATTTATAATCTTAAGCTTCCTTACATCACTATTGTCTAATACTTCTCCAACCTTATAATTTTTTCCTTCAAATCCCTCTAACTTGATCAATTTCATTCCATTTATCGAATTTTTTTCTTCTAAAACAATTCCTTTTTCATCAATAACCAAATATTTCTCATTTTGTTTTACATAAAATACTGCTGTTCTCTCTTCAACATATATATTTATTTTATTTGGAAGTTTTCTTTTTATATCAGCCTTAAGTATATATGGATTAGATAAGATTGCGGTTCTACTCTTTCTTAAGTTTAAATAAAATATATTCTCTCCTAAATTAATTTGTGATAACTTTTTTATTTCTTCCGAACCTATATTTCTATTATTTAAAACTTTTATATCCTTAATATTGAAATAAGATAGTTTCAAACATAACGTAACTACTACAGCTATTAGTATGACAATAATTGTTATGTACCTTTTTATTCTTATTTTTTTTCTTCTCTTCTCTATCAACTCATTCTTAGAATCATTGCTCAATTTCAAACTTGTAGTCATACTTTACCTCACAAAATTTTTATAGTATACATCTATATAATACCACATAATGTATTAGGATTAAACGGATTTAATATTTTTTTTAATTAAATTAACATGATAAAATGCAAATACAGCACTGCACAAGCAATGCTGTATTTTAGTTATTTGTCTGCCTTGATACATTAAGTAATATTCCCATAGCTATCAAATTGAACACTAAAGAGGATCCTCCATAACTTATAAATGGAAGTGGTACCCCTGTAACTGGCATTGAGCCTGTTACAACAGCAATATTTATAATAGCTTGAATAGCAATTACAGCTGTTATGCCAATAGCTAGTAATGTTCCGTATACCTCCTTAGCTCTAATTGCAGTTCTTATCCCTCTCCATATAAATATCAAAAACAAAACAATAATAGTAATGCATCCTACCAGTCCTAATTCCTCTCCTATTATTGAAAATATAAAGTCATTATGAGGTTCTGGTATATAATAACACTTTTGCCTTGATTGTCCTAAACCAGTACCTAGTATTCCACCTGAACCCAAGGCTAAAAGAGATTGAATAAGCTGATATCCATCTCCTCTCGGATCTTCCCAGGGATTTAAAAAGCTTACGAATCTTTTCATTCTATAAGGTTCCAGTACAATACCAGCAACTCCTGCTGCCCCTACCAATAATAACAAAAATGCTAAATGTTTCTTTTTACATCCAGATGAAAACAACACTATTATGGTAACAATCATGATTACAGATGCTATACTCAAATTTTTCTCAAGTAATACTAATCCAGCATAAAAACCCGAAACTAACAGATATGGAAAAATTCCATATTTAAAACTCTTTATTCTTTCACCTTTGTTTTCAATACTTTTTGCCATATACAAAACTACAGCATACTTGGCTATCTCTGAGGGTTGGATTGAAGCTCCCCCCGGAAGATAAATCCACCTTCTTGCCCCCTTATTAGCTGGGAAGGCAAATACAGCTAAAAGCAAAACAATTGTTCCAATCATTATTAAACCTGTTTTACTTTTAATTTTATGATAATCAAATTTTTCTACAATTATCATGCTGGTTACACCTATAATAGCCCACAAGCCTTGCTTTTTAAGAAAATACATATCATCATTTCTATAGGCTTTACTATGTAATGCGGTGTAAGAACTAGCGCTATATACCATCACTATTCCCACAGCAACCAAAACCATTATTGTAACAAACATTATAAAATCAACTTGACCCATTTTTACTTTGGGTTTTTTCATAATATATCCTCCTATTTAAATTGCTTATAAGGATAAAATATTCATTAATGACAAAAATCCTACTAAACATAATATTACAGTAACAATTGAAAATACTGTTACAACCTTTGTTTCATACCATCCAGATAATTCAAAATGATGATGCAATGGTGCCATTTTGAATATTCTTTTCCCAAATGATTTATATGAAGCAACCTGAAGAATTACAGATAAAGCCTCTGCTACATATATACCTCCAACTAATATAATTAATAGGGGCAATTTTAATATCATAGCTACAACTCCTACAACTCCTCCTAAAGCCAATGAACCAGTATCACCCATAAATATTTGTGCAGGATGTGCATTGTACCTCAAAAATCCCAATAGAGCTCCACCAACTGCAGCACAAAATACTGCAAGAGTATAATGTCCAGTAGCAAAACTTACTACTGAGAAAAAAGTCATTACAAGAAGAGTTATACTAGTAGCAAGACCATCTAATCCATCAGTTAGATTCACAGCATTAGTTGTAGCAGAAAAATACAATATTATAAAGGGTATGTAAAGTATACCCATATCCCATGTTTTATGTGTAAAAGGAATTATTATACTGCTTCCTATACTTGGATTTTTGTATCCATAAAAAGCTATGGTTGCTGAAACTATAAGTAATAATGCCATTTTTTGTTTAGCACTCAATCCTTCATTTTTCTTATGTATAATTTTTAATGAATCATCTATAAGACCAATAATCCCAAATCCAATAAAAGCAAAAATTGCTAAAGCAATCTCATACCCTGGTTTTCTTAAAACAATAAATATTGTAATAATACTTGATAATATAAATATTATTCCTCCCATAGTTGGTGTTCCAGACTTGGCCTTGTGACTTTCAGGACCTTCTTCTCTAATATTTTGACCAAATTTAAATTTGTGCAATAAAGGAATTAATATAGGTCCTTGCAGAAGTGATATTAAAAATGCCACTAAAACCGAATATATCATTAAACTCATTTTTCTATCTCCTTTAGTTGGTAGTTTTTGGGTTAAGCTCTTTTACAATATCTTCAAATTTCATACTTCTTGAAGCCTTAATTAGTACTATATCTTCATTTCTAATACTTGTTTTTAAATACTCAGCGGCTTCCTTTGTACTGTTAAAGCTTTTAAAATTCTTATCATTATTAAAACCTTCTTTATAGGATAAGCTGTATTCCCCAATACTCAAAAGTTCATCAACACCTATATTAGCTGCATACTCCCCAACATCCTTATGAGCTATATGTGATTCTTCTCCAAGTTCCTTCATAGTCCCAAGAACAGCAATTTTTCTTTTTCCTTT
The DNA here is from genome assembly GCA_036677675.1 of Clostridiaceae bacterium. GTDB lineage: Bacteria > Bacillota > Clostridia > Clostridiales > Clostridiaceae > Clostridium_H. The sequence continues at coordinate 57,710 of JAVBWC010000002.1, forward strand.
TATAGTACTCATAACATCTAAAGCAGCCTTCATAGAATCTGGACTAGCATTATAACAGTCATCTATTATAGTGAAATCACCACACTTTACTACATCCAATCTCATAGATGTTACACTAAGGTTCTTTATACCACTCTTAAGACTATCATACTCTATACCTAAAATTCTTCCAGCAGTAATAGCTAATAATGAATTTAAAATATTATGTTTTCCTGGAATTTCTATATAAAATTCTTCTATATTTTTCCCGTCTATCACAGAAAACTTTATACTATTATCATTAAGTTCAATATCTTCTGCCTTATAGTCCACTTTACCATTAAATCCAATTTTAGCAATCTTATATTTGTCTTCATATATGGTAGATAATAAGTCATTTTCATTATTTAATATTAAAACACAATCTTCTGTAAAGAAATCTGTTATCTCCATTTTTGCTTTAAGAATATTTTCTCTTGTTTTTAAATTTTCTATATGAGATATACCAACATTAGTAATTATAGCAATATCTGGTCTTGCAGTCTTTGCTAATCTATGAATTTCCCCTAAATTACTCATTCCCATTTCTAAAACAGCTATGTCATATGTGTTATCAAGTTGAAATATCATTAAAGGTAATCCTATTTCATTATTAAAATTCCCTTTAGTTTTAAAAACCTTAAACTGCGAACTTAAAGCTGCTGCTGTCAAATCCTTTGTTGAAGTTTTTCCTGTAGACCCTGTAATTCCTATAACTTTAACTCTAAGCTTACTCCTATAATACTCTGCTAAATCTAATAGTGCTTTTTTAGTATCTTGAACTAAAATAACAGATGTATTGGAATTTAATTCTTTTGGTTCAAACTTTATTTCATCTACTATGCACAAATTAGCTCCCTTTTTACTAGCTTCCTTAATGTAATTATTACCATTAAAGTTTTCCCCCCTTAGAGCTATAAATATACTGTCTTCACATATTTTTCTAGTATCTGTACTTAAATAATTATATTTATGAAATTCTCCATTTATGTGTATTTTTCCATTAACAGCCTTAACTATTTCTTCAAAGCTTAATTGTTCCATTTAAGACAACTCCTTTATGATTTCCCCTATTACTTCTCTTTCATCAAAATGTATTACTTTATCTTTTAATATTTGATAATCCTCGTGCCCCTTTCCAGCTACTACTATAACATCGTCCTTTTGTGCTATCTCCATAGCTTTTTTTATAGCATCCCTGCGATTTTCAACAATTAAATAATTTTCTTTTTTAATTCCCTGAACTATATCATCAATAATTTTCATTGGCTCTTCACTTCTAGGATTATCAGAAGTTACTATGGCAATATCTGATATTTCCGAACCAATTTTACCCATTATAGGTCTTTTTGTTCTATCTCTGTCTCCACCACATCCAAAAACACTTATCAATCTACCTTTTGTAAACTCTCTAGCTGTTTTAAGAATATTTTCTAATCCATCTGGAGTATGTGCATAATCAATAATAACATCATAATCTAAATTGTATTCTTTTGTAGCTATTTCACATCTTCCTGGAACTACAACATTTTCTAAACCTTTTTTTACATCTTCTAGTGAAATTCCTTCAGAAAGACATGCTCCTGCACTGCATAAAGCATTATAAACATTATATCGACCTGGAATACTTAAATTTATATGTATTTTTTTGTTTTCGTAATACAAATCAAATTCAGCACCCCTTGAGTGATTAACTATATTCTTAGCCACTATGTCTGCACCTTTAGAAGCTGCATAGGTAATTTTACTTCCATCAATATCTTGAAATACTTTTTTTCCATAAGAATCATCTATATTTATAATTGAATTCTTAGTGTTTTTAAATAACTTTAACTTTGCTTCATAATAATTTTCAAAAGTTTTATGAAAATCTAAGTGATCCTGAGTTAAATTTGTAAATATTGCCTGTGAAAAGTTTATTCCACAAACTCTGTCTAAACTTAAAGAATGTGATGAAACTTCCATTACACAATAATCGATCTTCTTATCTACCATATTCTTGAAAAGCTGTTGAAGTTCAAGGGATTCCGGAGTGGTTCTTTCAGCTTTTATTTTTTCACTGCCTACGAAATTTGCAATAGTGCCTACAAGTCCTACATTGTACCCTGCTTGTTCTAAAATAGACTTTATCATAAATGTAGAAGTAGTTTTTCCATTTGTACCAGTAACACCAATTAATTTTAATTTATTAGCAGGATTGTCATAAAAATTTGAAGCACTTATAGCAAGAGTTTTTCTTCCATCTTTCACTTTTATTATAGTGCATTCAGGATATTTTTCTAAATTTTTACTGCAAACTATAGCTACTGCACCTTTATTACAGGCACTTTCAGCATACTTATGACCATCTACCTTAAACCCATCAATACAAACAAATAAATCTCCTTCTCCAATCTTTCTTGAATCATATTCTATTTTGTTTATATCTATATCATCATTGCCCTTAATAATTTCATAATCCATGTTCTTTAGCATTTCTTTAAGCTTCATATAAATCACCTCTATAATACAAATTAATGTGATTAGCATAAATATTACGCTAATCACACATTATATTTCTATATACTTATTGTAAACTAAACTTAGTCTCCTACCTCCTGTAGTTTGAGAACAACGGTTGTTGTACCTCTATTTACCTTTTGACCAGCACTAATGCTCTGCTCTGAAACTACGCCACTGCCAATAATTTTTACTTCTATACCTAGCCTATTTAATAACTCTACTGCTTTTTCTTTACTATATCCTTTCAAATTCGGAACTACTACTTCCTTATTATAATTTGAGGATGTTCCAGTGTAAAGTACTATTTTCCTTCCTTCTTCTACGGTGTACCCAGGTTTAGGTGTCATATCAATAATATTCTCACCCTTATCATCAATTTCAAAGTTTAATTTGGCTTCCTTTAATACTTTTACTGCTTCACTCTTTTTCATGCCTCTAACTTCTGGCACAACCACATTCTTTAATACTACATTATCCGATTGACCTTCTTTTAGAGCATAGTTAAATATGTCTGTAAATACCTGTTTAGCAACAGGGGCAGCAATTTGACCTGCATAATAATTAGATGGATCTGGCTCATCAATAGAAATAAATATTGTTATTTTTGGATCTTCAGCTGGAGCCATCCCCCCAAAAGAAGCAATGTATTTTCCTGAAGCATATCTTCCATCTATAACCTTTTGAGCTGTTCCTGTTTTTCCAGCTATATTATATCCTTCAACAAAAGCCTTACTTCCTCCTCCTTCTGAAACAACCTTTTCAAGATATCCTCTTAACCTATCAACAACTTCTTTATCAGCAACCTGTTTCTTCTCATAGTCATCAAATTTTTCATCAACAATTTTTTGACCATTATCATCATAATGAACTATTTCCTTCATAACATGTGGTTTAATCCATGTCCCTCCATTAGCTATAGCATTTAAAGCTGTTATATACTGTATTCCAGTTAAAGTATTTGTCTGTCCAAAGGAAATTGTGGCTAAATCTGTTTCGCTTATATTTTCTGTCTTTTTTATGATACCTGAAGCTTCACCTGGAAGATCTATATTAGTTTTTTTACCAAACCCAAATCTTTGAATATACTTATTTAACTTCTCTGCACCTAATTTTCTTCCCAAATCCATAAATCCTACATTACAAGAATTTTTTAAAATGTCAACAAAACTTTCTGTTCCATGTCCAGTTCTTTTCCAGCAGTGTATGGTTCTATTTCCAATAGTTGTGCTACCGTTACAAGTAATCTGATAAGTTTCTTCATCTATAACCTTTTCTTCCATTGCTGCCGTAGCAGTTATAACTTTAAAAATTGATCCTGGCTCAAAGGTATCACTTACAGCTCTATTTCTCCAATCCTTTTGCAATTCATTAAAGGTTTTTCCCTCTACCCATGGAGAGTTAGGATTATAATCTGGCTTATTTGCCATAGCCAATATCTCTCCATTTTTAGGATTCATTGCAATAATTGTAACCGCTTTAGCCTTATTATCTTTTAAAGCCTGCTCTGCCGATTTTTCACAAAAATGCTGAATCATATCGTCTATAGTGAGTACAACATCTTTTCCAGGTACAGGTCTTGTATATTCTGAAATTGTATAAGGCAAATCCTGACTTTTATTATCCGTTTCTGATATTTTAACCCCTGGAATTCCAGCTAAATATTTGTTATAGGTTAATTCAACTCCCGTTAATCCTTCTCCATCTGATCTTGTATGACCTAATACATGTGCTAAAAAATTATTATTAGGATAATATCTTTTAGTATCTGGAGAAACTATAACACCATTAATTTTTAAATCTCTAGCCTTATCAGCATCTTCTTTCTCAATTCTTCGCTTTAAAGTAGCTGAACCAATAGGCAATCCACTAGGTAATTTTTTATGAAGTATCTTCAACACCTCATCTTTTTCCATATTCAGTGCTCCTGATAACTTAACAGCTACATCCTCATCTGTTAAGTTATTCTTTTCCTGCGTTTTTCTAAGAGTATTCATATCCAAATCTACTCTATACACATTTGCACTTACAGCAAGTTCATGCCCATACCTATCCAGTATTTTTCCACGTCTAGCCTCAATTTTAACATCGCTAGTCCATTGATTTTCTGCAATGCTTTTATACTCATAAGACTTTACTATTGTAAGATAGGACAATCTGCCAACTAGTCCAAAAAACAAAAGCAAAAGTATGCAGAAAACCCCTAGCATCCTTCGCTTTATTATAACTTTGTCTCTGTATTCTTTTTTTGCCACACTTACTTACCTCCGTTAGAACAGAATCTTCTTTATCTTCTCTATGAAACCATTATTTTTTTCTATATTTTCTTCAGCTTTTTTAAAATTATTTTTTTCTAAATCAATATACATAACATTAGTTTTACTTTTAGGAATCATATTCAACTGTTGTACAGAGATTTTCTCAATTTCTTCAATGTTATTGAATTTAAGCAGACCTATTCTTAAATTTTCATTGTCAGCATTTACAACAGAGATTTCTTTTTTTATATCTATAATACTTCTCTCCATATCGTAAATCAAAGAATATCTATAAACTACAGTTACACCTACTACAAATGCTAATAGTACATTTTTTAGTACTTTTGCTTTATTCTTTACAACTTTTTGCTTATTGATTTTTTTATGTTCTCTCTTAGAGGTTTCCAGTTCTTTATATTTTCTCTCTCTTGTATCCCTTGAAGGCAATGAATTAGGTGCCAAAGCATTATTACCACTAACTGGATTTTTTTTATTTGTTACTATCACTTTATTCCCTCCATTCCTAATTTAGAACTAAATTTTTTCCGCTACTCTAAGCTTTGCACTTTTGCTTCTTGAATTGATTTCTTTTTCCTCATCTGTTGGTTCTATAGGTTTTTTAGTAATTACTTTAACAATTGGATTTTTCCCACAAATACAAATTGGAAATTCTTTTGGACACGTACAAGGATTTTCTAAATCTTTAAATTTATTTTTTATTATTCTATCCTCCAAAGAATGGAAGGTTATGATTGAGATTCTTCCCTTTTCATTCAAGTTATTTATACTATCTCCTACAGCCTTATCCAATATAGTTAGTTCACTATTTACTTCTATTCTTATAGCTTGAAATGTCTTTTTAGCTGGATGCCCACCCTTTTGAAATTTAGCAGGTATTGCAGCCTTAATTATATCCACCAACTCTAAAGTAGTATCTATTGGTTTTATTTCTCTGGCCCTAATTATAAAATCAGCAATTCTTTTTGCAAACTTTTCTTCTCCATAATCTCTCATTATTCTAAAAAGTTCACTTGCACTGTATTCATTAACTACCTCATAAGCTGAAAAACCTTTTTCTCTATTCATTCGCATATCAAGAGGAGCATCCTTCATATAGCTAAATCCTCTTTCTGCTGTATCAAGTTGATATGAAGAAACCCCTAAATCCATTAAGATTCCATCAACTTTATCAATCTTTAACTCTTTTAAAATTGAGTCAATATTATAAAAATTATCATGTACATATGTTACATTTTGATAGTTTTTAAGCTTTTCTTTAGCAGCTTCAAGTGCATTGGTATCTTGATCTATCCCTATTAGTCTTCCTTTATTTGACAGGTGCTTAAGTATCTCACTACTGTGTCCAGCCCCTCCTAAAGTACAATCTACATATATTCCATCCTCTTTTATATTTAGTGATTCGATAACTTCATTTAATAATACTGATATATGTTTAAATTCCATAATTTTCTCCTTATGTATTGTTTCCTAATTTTTTCTGTAATTTTATTAAAATCTATATTAAAACATTAACCTATATTTCCTCCATACTTTTATTCGTATAATTATTCCAATACTTAATATTTCCTTTTTTATTTCTCCCTATTCTAAAAGATTCTTCTCTCTATTCTAAAAGATTCTATGGTATTAATTTTATAGCATTAACATTATGCCTTGTTTATCAATATTTTCTAGAATATATTATTCTATATAAAACCAAAAACTCCTTCTAAAAAATTATATTTTTTTAATTTAATTTTAAAATGCATTAAACTCATTTTATGTTGTTTTTTGTGGAAGCCAATAACCATCAACTACTAAGAAGCATATGTTTTTAACTTTTTTATTTGAAGAATAAAATATTGAGTAATTGTATTATAATATCCGAAAAATCGACTTTCTTATATATGTACAATCCTAACTTTCTTGAAATAGTAACCAATCTAGAGTATAATTTATTAGGAAATTATACTTATAGAAGAGAAAGGAATGTACATAGATGAAATTAGGAATCGTTGGTTTACCCAATGTAGGAAAAAGTACCCTGTTTAATGCCATAACTAAGGCTGGGGCAGAATCTGCAAATTATCCCTTTTGTACAATAGAACCAAATGTAGGAGTTGTGTCTGTTCCTGATGAAAGATTAGATGTGCTTAGACAAATATATGACTCTAAAAAGAAGATTTATGCAGCTGTTGAATTCTACGATATAGCTGGACTTGTTAAAGGAGCAAGCAAGGGTGAAGGACTTGGTAATAAATTCTTATCACACATAAGAGAAGTTGCAGCAATTGTTCATACAGTTAGATGCTTTAGTGATGACAATGTTGTTCATGTTGAGGGTTCTGTAGATCCTATTAGAGATATTGAAACCATAAATCTTGAACTTATTTTTGCAGATCTTGAAGTTGTGGAAAGAAGAATAGAGAGAACTAAAAAAACTGCTCGCAGTGGAAATAAAGAATCTAAAATTGAACTAGAACTACTTGAGAAAATAAAAGCTCATCTAGAAACCAATAAACCAGTTAGAACTTTAGAAACTACAGAAGAAGAAGCTGCTGTGATAAAAACCTTCTTCTTAATAACTTCAAAACCTATATTATATGTGGCTAATATATCTGAAGATGATTTATTATCAGGTAATACCGAAAATGAATTTGTTAAAAAAGTAAAAGCTTATGCAGAAGAAGAAAATTCTGAGGTTGTAACTATTTGTGCTAAAATAGAAGAAGAATTATCCACTCTTGAAGATGAAGAAAGAGATGAAATGCTTTCTGAGTATGGCTTAACTGAACCTGGATTAAATAAATTAATTCGTTCAGGTTATAAACTTCTTGGCCTTATGAGTTTTTTAACTGCTGGTCAACAAGAAATAAGAGCTTGGACTATCAAAATAGGTACAAAAGCTCCGGAAGCTGGTGGCAAGATTCACTCAGATATTGAAAGAGGCTTTATAAGAGCTGAAATAATATCTTATGATAAACTTGTTGAATGCGGTTCAGAATCAGCTGCTAGAGAAAAAGGCTTCTTCAGGCTTGAAGGTAAAGATTATATTATGCAGAATGGTGATGTAGTACATTTTAGATTTAATGTATAGTTTAGGCTTAAATACTCCATATTGATTAAGAAAAAACTTCAATTAAACAAATAAATGCAACCCTTGATTACTCCGTTATAATCAAGGGTTGCTTGTTATACAGTCTTTTTACCATACTTTTTAAGTTCTTTTTTAGCCGTAGAAATAACGGTTTTATAATCACCCATCAAAACATCCACAGCATCTTCAATATTATTCATGACATATATATGGAATTTACCTTCTTCTATAGCCTTTTCAACTTCACTATTTAAAACTATATTATTCTTATTGTTATAAGGTATAAGAACTCCTTTTCCGTCTATATCATCAATTTCTTTGCATATCTTGAAAAATCCTTCTATTTTTTCATTAACTCCTCCAATTGGCTGTACTTCTCCAAATTGATTTATAGATCCTGTAACAGCTATATTCTGTTTAATAGGAATACAACTCAACGCAGAAATCATACAAACAAGTTCAGCTACTGAAGCACTATCTCCATCAATTTTGCCATAAATCTGCTCAAAGCTCAAATGAAAATTAACTGGAAGTCTACTATATTTTCCAAAAAGTTCATTTATTAATCCCTTTAAAATATTAACCGCTTTACAGTGAATGTTCCCACTTAATTCACTTTGCTTTTGAACATCTATTATTTCTCCGTCACCTTTATAGCAAGAGCATGTTATTCTTATTGGTTTTCCAAAACAGAAATATCCTGAATCTATAACTGATAGACCATTAATTTGACCAATTTGATCATCTTTTACCTTTAACAATATTTTATCTTCTTTATAGACTTCCCTAATTTCTTTCTCTATTAAGTCTTCCTTATAAGCTATATCAATTATGTCTTTTGCCGTAATTGTATCTCTTTCTTCACACATAACTTTATTATTAGAAAGCATTAAAATTTTACTTAACTCTTCATCGTTACAAAGTATTTTTTCTTTATGCTCTGCTTTTCTTGATAAAAATTTTGCAATTTCTCTAACTGCACTCTTATCTAAATGATTTAGGTTGTTATCACCGCAAATTTTTTGTATATTGCTTAATAATGAAATTTTAGTATCATCATTAACTTCAACTATAGGTCTATACTGAGCTTTTATCTTAAATATTTTTCTAAAGTCATCATCATAATTATATAATATATCATATGTTTCATAATCACCAATCATAATAATCTTTTCTTTAATCTTAATAGGTTCAGGTTCTAATCCTCTTAAGGACAATAATTCAATATATCCTCTATTTGAATCGAAGCTCACCTTTTCATTCAAAATAGCCTTCTTTAAATTATAATAAGCATTTCCATTAGCAAGTAAGCTACTAGCACGTATAATTAAACAGCCTTCATTTGCTTTTAAAACAGAACCTGCCTTTATTAAAGAAACATCAGTTACATAAGTACCATTTTGATTTTTATAATCAATGTTTCCTAATAAATTTGCAATACTAGGATCTTCTTCAAAAATTACTCTAGGATTTTCATATTTACTGTTATCTACTAAAACATTTACATCATACTTTATTAATATTTCATTAATTCTATCTTCATCATCTTCATAAACCATGGAATAGTTATCAGAAATATTTCTTTCTATATCCGTAGTCATTTCTTCTAATAATTGTAATATTTTTGTATTGCCTTCAAATTCTTCTCTAAATTTTCCCTTGACATCCTTTGATTCCTCATCCAAGTATTCTTCCATAAGTTTTTTAATTTTAACTAATTCTTTTAATTCTATATCTTTTAAACGCTCTAATATTTCCTGAGATTTATTCTTTAATTCACTAACTTTGTTCAATATTTCATCTTTCTTTTCAGCCTCTAATTCATCATATTCTTTTTCTGTCATTATTTCTTCACCCTTTAAAGGTATGAATGTAAAACCTTTAGTAGTAGATCTTATTTCAAAGCCTTTATCATGAGCACTATCCATCAATTCATTAATAAGTTTATTTCTCTTTTTTTGAATATTTTCAATTATTTCTTCTTTTTCCTTACATACTGAGCTAGTATAAAAATCATATGAAGCTTTTATATATATATCTTGTAGTTCTTCAACAGTTTCTTTTAATATTATTCCCTTTCCATTTGAAAGAAATAGTGGAAAAGGTTTATCTGGATCTTCATTAATAACATAAACTATATCTTTTGGTTTATCCCTATTGCTAAATATTTTACTTATAAAGTCTTTTATATTATTCAATTTATTTTTTGAAAAATCATCTATCAAAAAAACATTATATCCTTCTTTATTTATATTTAAAGCAGATTCTATTTTATCGTATACGTCTCCTGCATATTCTGGTAAGTCACATTTCTCATTATTTGAACTTATATTTTCAATATCAAATTTATACGTTGTATCCTGGGATAATAATTCTGTACTCATATTTCTCCCCCTTTCTTGGCTTATTATATTAATATTCTAAAATTATTATTTTAGGAACATATTTTAATACAAATATTAAAATATGTTGAAATATTTATAGTTATATATCTAATATTTAAATATCAGTTGTTCTTTGCTTGTACCAAATTTACATTTCTTCAATCTTTACATGTATTAATGGTTATTGGGAAAACTATAATTAGCTATTTTAAAAAAAAACATACTATGATATAATAAATTTTAGTTATAATTTACTTTAATTGTTATCATATATAGAATTTATATGTAAAGGAGCTATTTAAATGGGTTTTAAAGAAAAATTATCTGAACATTATACAAAATCTTACTTTAAAAAATATGGTGATAGAATTACCCAAGCACAAGGAAAAGTAATTTCAGTAAAAGTTGAAGAAAAATCAATTCTTTGGATTTTTCATAAGCTTACTGTAACAATATTAGTAAAACCTGATAGAACTAAAAATATAGTGAAATGCTCTTATAAGAAAAACAGATGGTTCAAGAAACCTGAGTTCATGATACTAAATCAAGGTAACTCGATAGTAATTCAAGGTCTTAAAGGTAAAAAAGGTGATACTGATAGAGAAAGTATTCAAGTGCTTAATATTATGAATTTAACTACTAAAAAGCAATTAGTACCTGTTGAAGGGGATGCTATAAAGAAACTTCAACAAGCTCAAAAAATTAAATATCGTTAAACTATAGTTTAGAAAAAACGTTGATACTCATCAACGTTTTTTCTATTTTCTAAGTAGTAAATACACACTGTTGACAAAAGAAATAAAGCTAGAAAAGAAAATAACTATAACCCATTGACCTAATTTTAAAGGTACCGTGTGGAAAATTCCTTGCAAAAACGGAACATATATTATAGACATAAGCATTAAAATTGACACTCCAACTGCTGCCACTAAATAAATATTAGTAAAAAGCTTTATTTCAAATATAGAATGATTTTCAGATCTACATTCGAATACATGTAGAAGTTGTGATATTATAAGAGTTCCCAATGCTAAGGTTCTACAGCTTTGTAGGTTCATTCCGTAGTATTTTCCTGCTAAAAAAGCAAATATAGTACATATACCAATCAATGTTCCTCTTAATAAAATTTTTTCTTTAAGCCCTCTTGCAAATACACTTTCATCCTTTTCTCTTGGTCTTTGTGTCATTATATCTTTATCTGGGGGGTCAACACCTAAAGCTATTGCTGGTAGTCCATCAGTAGCCAAATTTACAAATAAAATCTGTATTGGAAGCAGTGGTGTTTCTAAATAAAATAAAGATGACAAAAACATGGTCAATACTTCTCCCAAATTACAGGACAATAAATATCTGATGAATTTTCTAATATTATCATATATTATTCTTCCTTCCTCTACTGCTGAAACAATAGTTGCAAAATTATCATCTAATAATATCATAGATGATGCCTCTTTGGTAACATCTGTTCCTGATATTCCCATAGATATTCCTATATCAGCTTCTTTTACAGCTGGAGCATCATTTACTCCATCCCCCGTCATAGCTACGATATTATTTTTTTTCTTAAAAGCTTTAACAATTCTAAGCTTGTGTTTAGGACTAACTCTTGCAAATACAGAAGCTGACCTAATCTTTTTCAATAAATCTTTTTCTGATAATTGATCTAATTCTTCTCCTGTAATTACTTCAGAAACATCCTTGCATATATGAAGTTCTTTTGCTATAGCATAAGCTGTATTTTTGTGATCTCCTGTTATCATAACAGGTCTTATCCCTGCCATTTTACATTTTAAAACTGCATTTTTAGCTTCCGGTCTTGGTGGATCCTTCATTCCTGCTATTCCTAAAAATATCAAATTTTCTTCCATCCTACTGCCTTTAATTACCTCTTTCTCTTTGTATGCTGCAGCAATACATCTTAAAGCATTAAAAGACATTTCTTCAACCTGCTTTATAACTTTTTTCTTATATTCTCCAGTAAAAGGAAGTATATTATCTCCAACTAATATATATTTACATTTTTCTATAATTCTTTCAGGAGCTCCTTTTACGTAACACACCTTTTTATTCCCTTCTGTAACTATAACAGACATCATTTTTCTGGTAGAATCAAAGGGAATTTCATAATTCCTACTGGCTTTTGCTAAAAAATTTTTAATATTTTTACCATCTTTAAAAAATACTTTTATCAGTGCAGTTTCTGTAGGATCTCCTAATAAACTCTTTTCAAAATTTTTCTCACTAAAATCATAACTACAGTCATTGCAATACACAAAGGCTTTTTTTAATATTTCACAGTTTAAACTACTTTGTTTATTAACATCATAAACTTTTTCGCTGAAATATATTTTTTCTACAGTCATATTATTTTGAGTCAAAGTTCCAGTTTTATCACTACATATTATAGAAGTACATCCTAAAGTTTCTACTGCCGGCAGCTTCCTTACAAGTGCTTTTCTCTTCAGCATTCTAGAAACTCCAAGCGCCAATGCTACAGTAACAATTGCAGCCATTCCTTCTGGTATTGCTGCTACCGCCAAACTAACCCCTAAAAGAAACATTTCATACTTATCTTGTCCCCTTGCTATACCTAATACAGTAACTATTAAGCAAATTCCAATGCAGGCTATAATCAAAACCTTACCAAGATCTCCTAGTTTCTTCTTTAAAGGAGATTTTTCTGTTTCTATATTCTGAAGCATATTTGCTATTTTTCCCATTTCCGTATTCATGCCTGTGTGAGTTACTCTCGCTATACCTTTTCCTCTTAAAATTATAGTTCCCATATATGCATCATTGCTCTTGCTATCAAAACTCTTCTCCACTCCTAATGATTCTCCTGTTAGTAAGGATTCGTCAATAAGTACATCATCACCTTCAACCAAAATGCAATCAGCTGGTATTCTATCTCCACTTTCTAATACAACCAAATCTCCTGGAACTAGAAACTCAGCATTAATAACCTTTACTTCATTATTTCTTATAACTTTAGCCGTTGGAGCTGCCAGCTGCTTTAATGCCTCTAAGGATTTCTCTGTTTTATATTCCTGTATAAAACCTAGAACTGCATTCATTATAACTATTATAATTATAGTTATTGAATCAGCTTTTTCTCCCATAATAGCCGAAATTATAGTAGCCCCAAGCAATACCCAAATAATGAAATCATTAAATTGCTCAATAAATATCTTTATAGAGGAAATTTTCTTTTTCTTCTCTAGTATATTCAGACCATATTGCTTTAATCTTTTATCCACTTCATCTAAAGTTAAACCCCTCATCAAATTTTTTTCACTAATCATGTTCCTCCCCCTCTTCAAACTCTAAGAATGTTGCAACGCAACATTCTTAGAGTTTACAGTTTACAGCAGACAGTTTACAGTTAAGGATATTTTGCTAATGCAAAATTAAAAATGAAATATAAAAATCTAGTATAGTCAAAAACTACATTAGGTTTTGTTTTTTATTGTTAGTTTTTCTATAAGAAAAACTTCCTTCACTGTAAACTGTAAACTGTTATCTGTAAACTAAATAAAATTGCGCCACATTTTATTCTATCAATCTAAATTATTGTTTATATTCTTATAAATATATATGAAAGCTATATGCTATCTTATGAAAAAATTATATTTTTTTATAAAAATAATAAAATTCTATATTTTTGTGGTAAAATATTAAAAGAAATTTTTATTAACTTATTAGGAGGTACACATTTTATGAAAGACGTAATCTATATAACAGGACATAAGAATCCTGATACAGATTCTATATGTTCTGCTATTGCCTATGCGGAATTTAAGAATAAAACCCAAAACGTACAAGCTATTCCAATTCGACTAGGTAATATAAGTAAAGAAACTCAATTCGCATTAGACTATTTTGGAGTTAAAGAACCAAGACTAATAGATACTCTGAAGGCTAAAGTTGAAGATTTAGATATGGATAAGGTGGCTCCAATCTCTCCTGAAATATCTTTAAAAACTGCTTGGAATATCATGAAAAAAAATAATATGAAAACTATTCCTGTAGTAAATTCAGATGATACATTTTTAGGAATTGTAAGCCTTTCAAATTTAACATCAGCATATATGGATATATGGGATAACTACATACTCGGTAAAAGCGAAACAACTTTTGAAAATATCTTAGATACTTTATCTGGTAAAGTTGTATATCTTAATGATAAAACTTCAAAATTTGTAGGAAAAATTACTGTTGCTGCAATGAATCCAGAAGGTATAAAAAACGTTTTAGAAGAAGGAGATATTGCTATTTGTGGTGATAGAGCTGATGCACAAGAAATTATTATAGATGGCAAAGCCTCTCTAATGATTGTTACTGGTAACCATGAAATTGCCCCTTCAATAATTGAAAAAGCTGCTGAAAATGGATGTTCAATAATTGCTACACCTTATGACTCATTCACAGCTTCTAGAATGATAATCCAAAGTATACCTGTAAAATATGTAATGACTAAAGATGATGTTGTTTTCTTTAGAACCGATGAATTTGTTGAAGATGCAAAAGAAATTATGGCAAAAACAAGATTTAGAAGTTATCCTATTTTGGATTCCAATAACAAGGTTTTAGGTACTATATCTAGATATCATTTAATTTCTAAAACGAATAAAAAAGTTATTCTTGTTGACCATAATGAAATATCTCAATCTGTAAACGGTCTTGAAGACGCTGAGGTTCTAGAAATTGTCGATCACCATAGACTTGCAGACATACAAACTGGTCATCCAATTTACTTTAGAAATGAACCAGTAGGAAGCACAGCTACAATTGTAGCATCTATGTTCTTTGAAAATGGAATAAGACCATCTAAACAAACAGCTGGATTATTGTGCAGTGCAATTATATCAGATACACTATTATTTAAATCGCCAACATCTACTAATGTTGATAAATTAATCTTAAATAGACTTTCTAAAATAGCTGATATAAATGTAGAAGATTATGCTCATGAAATGTTTAAAGCTGGAACTTCACTAACTGGCAAAACTGTAGATGAGATTTTTAACCAAGACTTTAAAACCTTTACTATATCCGACAATAAGATAGGCGTAGCTCAAGTAAGCACAATGGATTTAGAAGGGTTCGAACCAATGAGAGCGGAAATGCTTGATTATATGAACGATAAATGTAATTCTGGTAAATACGATTTAGTTATCTTAATGCTAACAGACATAATTCAAAATGGTTCTGAATTAATTGCTGTAGGCAAGAAATTAGATATTGTTGAGAAAGCCTTCAATATAACTCTAGAAAATAACACTGCTTATATTCCTGATCTGCTTTCTAGAAAAAAACAAGTAATTCCACCATTAACATCAGCAATAAATTAGGTATAAACAATTGAGAATTGAAAATTGATACTGAACAGTGATGAAAGTTTTTCTTACAGAAAACCTTAAATAAAAAACATTAACAGAACCTAAACATAGATAAATTCTATATTTAGGTTCTGTTCTAAATAAACTAATCGAATCTTAAATTTGTTAAAAATTGAAAATAGTTCTATCTTCCTCTTAAATTATTAGCCATCTGCCACATTTCATCAGCGGTTTTAAGTGCACTTGAATTTAATTGAAAAGCTCTTTGAGTTATAATCATATCTGACATTTCTTTTGCAATATCAACATTTGAATTTTCAATATATCCTTGAAGTATATCAGCATTATTGCTCATATATACTTCAGCTTGTACTTCATTCCCATTGTTATCAATAATCTTCTCAGGAGAATATAAATTTTCACCTATACTCTTCATGGAATTTTGACCTACCATATTAAACACAGGTATTTTTAAGCTTCCATATTGATTTCCTAAAATGTTTCCTTTTTCATCAACTTTAAAAGACTCCTTTTGAAATTTTATATTACTATTTTCTGTGTTTATATTTTGTCCATTTGCATTTAATATTACCAATGTATTCCCATTAGAATCTACTAACTTTCCATTAGAGTCTATTTGAAAAACCCCACTTCTTAAGTAAGCTTCATTTCCATTTGAATCAATTACCTTAAAAAATCCTTCTCCATCTATGGCTAAGTCCGTATTATTATTGGTCTGCATTAAAGTTCCCTGTGAATTATCCTTATAAAGTCCACTAGCTTTTACCCCTGTTCCAGTAAAGGGAGCATTTTTATCACTAACCCCATCATTAACAGGATATCCATCCCTTTTCAAAGTTTCTTGAACTAAACTCTGAAAGCTTACATCTACTCTTTTGTATCCTGCAGTATTAACATTTGATAAATTATTGGATATAGCATCTAATTTCTCCATCTGTGCTGACATACCACTCCTGGAATTCCATATACTCCTAATCACATCTCCACCACCTATTTAAAAATACTTCTTTAATCTTCCTCAACTGTAAACTGTCCACTGTAAACTCTAAACTAATTAAACTCTTCCTACTTCATTTACCGCTTTTCCTAAAGTTTCATCTAAAGTTTGTACAACTTTTTGATTACTTTCAAAAGTTCTTATAGTCATCATCATATCTGCCATTTCCTTCATAACGTCCACATTTGATTTTTCTAAGCATTCTTGTTGTACCTTATTATTATCTGTCTCAGTAGGATTTTCTCCTATGTATAAGTTATCTTCTACTTTTTTTAAAGAATTGTAATCATTAAAATCTGCTGTATATAATTTGTAAGAAGGGATATCATTTATACTCATATTTCCACTCTCATCACATTTAATCTTACCATTCCCCACATAAATAGGCTCTAAAGCACCAGTTTTTAAATTTTTGCCTAAAACTTTATCTCCAGTGTCATTAGCTAAATAGCCCATGCCATTTATATGAAAGTGCCCATCTCTTGTGTAATATGTATTTTCACTAATACCATTATCACGAGTTACAGCAAAAAAACCCCTGCCTTGAATTGCAAAATCAGTCTCTTTACCTGTTGCTTCAATAACTCCTTCATGATAACTTGTATATGTTTCATCTATTTTACTTCCCATAGATAAGCTTCCAATAACATTTTTTACATTTTCTCCATTGACAACCTTATCGTAGTTTTGTATCATTACATCATCAAATTTTTTAGCTATTAAATTATCTCTTTTGTACCCAACAGTATTAGCATTAGCTAAATTATTACTTATAACATCTTGTCTAGCTTCTTGAGTTATGAGCCCAGAGACAGCAGTATATATCCCTCTAATCATTTTTTCACATCCTCATTATTAATGTTTTTATTGCTTTTTTTTTCTAGCACCTTATATTCATCTTTGTATTCCATTCCATATTCTCTTGCTTTCATTTCAATTTGGTACTGGGACAAATTAACTCTTATCTTAGCATTAATCATAATAGTTGTACCAATAATTATACCAATTCCAATGCCTAAAAGTACTTTTCTATCACTTAAAAAATCGATTATACCTTTTATTCTAAATATAATTCCTTTATTAATAGTATTTCCCCCTTACTGATTTTAAGAGTATCAGCAATTTCTTCAATACTCAATCCCTTTTCCATAAGCTTCTCGATTTCCTTAATCTTAATGCTATTATTGTTCTCTTTGATTTGTTTATCTTTCTTACCTTCAATTTCTTCTTTAATTTCTTCAACATTTTCAAGGCTTGGATAATTTTTTTCATTACCTATAATTTTCTTATCGTGATTTTTATTAGTATCTTTATCATACTCCAGTTTTTTATCTACACTTTTTTTATTTATTTCACTATTTTCTTCAATATGCGTATTATTATTTGCACTTGAATTGTCTTCTAATTTTTTCTCTAAATTAGAAATCTCAGTTTGTAGTTCTAAAAGTGTTTCCGCAAATTCTCTTCTTAGCTTCCCTATTTCTACTTCAAATTCTTTCATGTTATCAGAAGTTTCGCCCAAAATTCCTTGAAAGGAATTTTTCTCTTTATTAATTGCTCTAATATTTAAGAAAATTAGCACACTTCCAATTATCAATAAAATAATAGCGGTAAACATCTATTCACCTCTTTTATTTATGTCATACTTAAGCTTAGCCATCATCTTTCTGAGATTCACTATAGCTCTGCTATGTAATTGACATACTCTTGATTCTGATACTCCTAAAATGCTTCCAATTTCTTTTAAAGTAAGTTCTTCATAGTAGTATAAAGATACCACTGTTTTATCCTTTTCCTTAAGCATTTCTATAGCTTTTGCTAGATATTCTACTTGTTCTTTTTCTTGGAAACTTTTTTCTGGATTTGGACTTTTTTTATCTTCTATTGTTCCAATTAAAAGCATATCATCATCTTCAGAGAATATTAAATCTTCTAAAGAAACCACTGAAATATAGTTAATATAGTTTTCTATTTCACCTACTTCATTGACTGATATGCCAAGTTCTTCAGCAATTTCTTTACTATTTGGCTCTTTTAAGTTTCTCTTCTGTAATATATCAATTGCATTATTATAACGGTTTAGCTTGTCCATAGCTCCTTTTGATATAGGACTATTTTTCCTAATTTCATCTATCATGGAACCTCTTATTCTTATAGAAGCATATGTTGAAAATTTCATTCCCTTACTCTCGTCAAATTTGTTCAAGGCATCCATAAGACCAACCATTCCATAACCCAGCAAATCATCAAATTCAATATATTTACTTTTACCAATAATCACTCTTGAGGCAATATACTTTACAAGAGGTATATATTTTTTTACAATCTGCTCTCTCACATCTAAATTAGTAGCTATGGACATATTTTACTCCTCCTTTAATCCTTTTTTCATTTGTTCTCTCATTATTTGAAAAACATATCCTATTATTTTTTCTTGTTCAGATGCCTTTACATCTACAAAATTTATTCCACATACTATATTTTTCATTTCATCCTGATCAACCCTCATGGCTTTTCCCTTAACAAGTATCCCACCATCAGTAAAAGGTAATGCTATAAGTAAATTAGCATCCTTTTCAACCTTATGCTTTGTTATAAGTCGTAGCCCTCCACCACTTAAATCAACAGCTGTACCTTCAAAGAATTTCAATTTTGAAAAATTCTCTTTATTAAGTAAAAACTCTTTAGGAATTACAGCACATTTTGTACTCAGAAGTACTGAAACACGTACATACTTTCTTCGCTGAATTTTTTTAAATTTTTTAGGTATTACCATCCAAATTAAAGGTATATTAGATCTCTGTCTATCAAAGACTACAGAAGTAAATTCATACAAGCAAGTTTCTTCATAATAAATCACATCTATTCTTTCACCTTTTTGCAGAGGTAAATATTGATTATCTTTTATAGGAATGCTTATAGCCAAATACCCATCTTTCATGTCTTGTATATCACAAGTGTATATATCGTCCCCATAAATTATTTCAATTTTATTGTTGATTTTAAATTTGATTTCATTCATGTCTTATCCCCCTTATGTAAAAACACCAAAGATTTTCTTAAATAATCCCTGTATTCCTGTCCTCTTTTCATTGCCACCACTACTTCCACATAGCTTTAATGCAACTTTTCTTATATCCTCAGCTGCCTCACAATTAGGATAATTTATAACAAAAGGTTTCTGTTGCCTAACAGCTTGTATTAGTTTTCTATCTTCTTTAATACTTCCTAAATACTGCAAATTTATATTCAAAAACTTTGAAGTAGCATTATTAAATTTATTAAAAGTTATTTCACCTTCTTTATAATCCATAACCCTGTTTATTATTACTTCTGCTGTAGATTTTATTTTAAAATGAGTTACAGCTTTTACCAAGCTATATGCATCTGTTAAAGAAGTAGGCTCTGGGGTAGTAATTATAATAAGTTCATCACAACAATGTATAAAACCTAAAACACTTTTGTTTATGCCAGCTCCAGTATCCATTAAAATAAAATCAAATTCTTTAAGGGAGCCTAATTTATACAAAAATCTCTCTCTCTGAATTTCACTTATCTCTTCGATTCTATTTACTCCTGAACCTCCTGGTAAAAGCTTTATTCCGTAGGGTCCTTCTATCATTACTTCTTCAATTTCCATATCATTAAAAATTATATCATATATACTATGTCTTGGTAAAAAACCCATTAATACATCATCATTTCCCATACCAACATCAGCATCAAAAATTAATACTGATTTACCCATTTTTTGAAGAGTAATTCCAAGATTAACAACAAAGTTACTTTTACCAACTCCTCCTTTTCCAGAAGTTACAGTAATAATTTTAGAAGTAGTATTTGAAAATAAATTTTTACTTCTACTGTCTTCACTAAAAGTTTCTAAATTTCTTTCTTCAACTAATTTTCTAAGTCTTTCTGCTTGATCTAGCATATAGTTTCTTCTCCTAAAATAAGGTTAGTAATTTTTTCACAGCTTAACTCTTTAATATCATCTGGTACGTTTTGTCCCGTAGTTATAAAACTAAGAGGTTTACCTGCAATATCTAGAATATTAAGTATAGAACCATAGGTAGTAGTTTCGTCTAATTTAGTAATAATTACATTATTAAAATTCAGAACCTTATACCCATCTATAATGGCTTTAATATCTTTATTTTTTGTAGTACAGCTAATAACTAAATGTACATCTTTTGTATTAGCCTTTTGAATAAAAGTATTAAGCTCCCCAATTTGCATTGGATTTTTACTACTTCTACCAGTAGTATCAATTAATACTATATCGCATTCTTTCATGCCTTCTAATGCATTTTCCATATCCTTTGCTGAAATAACTGCCTTAAAAGGTATATTCATAATATCTGCGTAAGTGCTCAATTGTTCTACTGCACCGATTCTATATGTATCTACAGTTATAAGTCCTACTTTTTTCTTTTCCATAAGAGCAAGTCTACCTGCAAGCTTTGCAATAGTTGTTGTTTTTCCAACTCCAGTTGGACCAACTAAAACCACAACATTTTGAAAATTCTCATGAGAAATTTGTATCATATCTTTTATTGCAAGCTTAAGCCTTTCCTCTTCCTCAATCTCATCATCCATCCTGTTTACTTTAGATAAAATCTTATCTATTATATTATTATTTAAATCATTATCCTCTAATTTTTCTTGTAGTTTGCTTTTCTTATTTTCTTCTGTTCCATTAGCTAAATCATTTATCATTTTCTTCATTTCCTGCATCTCTTTCAGCAGCTTATCCTTCTCCCCTTCTGTTGTACCTATCTTCTCACTACTTCTTTCATCTTCTTTTCTCTTATCTTTGCTTTCTTTCACTTCATTTTCGCTTTTTCTAGTTTCTTCTTTTTTATCTTTATTTTCAAAAACCTTTTTTATTGCATCAATACTACTTTTAACATCCTGTTGTAGGTCATTTTTATTATCCACAGCTGCTGTAACTTCAATAACCTTAGAGGAAAAAAAACCTTTAATTCCTGCTTTTCTAATTTTCCTTTGGCTAATTATAACAGCATCCTGACCTAACTCATACCTAATTCTATTCATGGCTTCATTCATGTTGTTGACTATATACTTTTTTATTATCATTAGTAGGTCACAACCCCTTCAGTTCTAATCTCTATATCGTTTGGTATTTCATTTAAAGATAATATGCTTATATGAGGAAATACCATTTCTGTTAATTTTCTAAAAGCTGGTCTTATTTTTGGTGATACAAGAATCACAGGTTGATTTCCATAGAAGTACACAGTATCCAATACATTTTTAATTGATTCAAAAATTCTTCCTGTAATTTCAGGGTCTACTGCTGGAAAAGAACCCTGCATAGACTTCTGAATGTTATTTCCAATTACCTCCTCCAATTCTGGCGAAAGAACTGCAACAGTAATCATTCTATTTTCATCTACTAGCGAATTGCAAATATTCCTAGCTAAAGCAAACCTTACGTACTCAGTTAAAACTTCTATGTCTTTAGTACTTCTTGAGTTATCCGCTAAAGACTCCAGTATGGTAACCATATCCTTTATAGATACCTTCTCTTTTAAAAGATTTTGTAGAACCTTTTGAACCTCTCCAATAGTCATTAAATCTGGAATAAGCTCTTCTACAACGGTAGAATACTTTTCCTTAACAGTATCTAAAATTAACTTAGTTTCCTGTCTTCCTAATAGCTCATAAGAATGTGCTTTTATTGTTTCAGTTAAATGAGTTACCATTACTGTAGTAGGATCTACAACTGTTAAGCCTTTAATCTCAGCCTCTTCCCTTTGATCATTATTAATCCAAAGGGCTGGAAGTCCAAAGGTAGGCTCTATGGTCTTAATTCCTTGAAGTGATATTTCTTCACCACTTGGATCCATACACAAAAGCATATTTGGCATAAGCTCTGATTTCGCTATAACAGTTCCTCTTATCTTTATTACATACTCATTTGTTCTTATTTGAAGATTATCTCTTATTCTTATTGGCTGCACTATTATACCCATTTCAATTGCACATTGACGTCTTACAGATGCTATTCTTTGAAGTAAATCTCCTCCAGTACCCTCATCTGCAAGAGGTATTAAACCATATCCTATTTCTATATCCATGGGTTCAACTGAAATCAAGCTAGTAACATTTTCAGGCTCTCTTTTTTCCGTTTCAATTATTTCTTCTTGTTCTGTTTGAATTTGAAGCATAACCTGTTCTTTTTCCTCTTTATATAGGAAATAAGCACTTGCTCCTGTTGCAGCTGCTAGAATTAAAAACGCAGGTTTAGGCATTCCTGGAATAAATGACAGAAACAATAATACTGCTGAGGAAATTCCCAAAACCTTAGGAAATCCTGTTAATTGTTTGCTTAATAAGTTACCAAAATTTTCACTACTTGCAGAACGGGTAACTAATATACCTGAAGCTGTTGATATTAAAAGTGCTGGTATTTGTCCAACAAGTCCATCTCCAATTGTAAGTCTTACATAGGTAGTAACTGCATCAACTATTGGCATACCTTCCATTCCCGCACCTATGATAATTCCTGCTATAACATTAATAAGAGTTATTACTATACCAGCTATAGCATCTCCCTTTACAAACTTAGAGGCACCATCCATAGCTCCATAAAAATTAGCTTCTTCTTGAATTTTTTCACGTCTTGCTCTTGCCTCTGTTTCTGATATAAGTCCTGCATTAAGGTCTGCATCTATACTCATCTGTTTTCCTGGCATTGCATCTAATGTAAACCTTGCTGAAACTTCTGAAACTCTACCTGCTCCATTAGTAATTACAACAAATTGAATTATTACAATTATTAAAAATATAATTACTCCTACTACATAATTTCCTCCAACAACAAAGCTTCCAAAAGTCTCAATTATTTCTCCAGCATAGTGATCTCTCAATATAAGCCTTGTAGAAGATATATTAAGCCCTAATCTAAAAAGAGTAGTAATTAAAAGCAATGTTGGAAATACAGAAAATTGAAGAACCTCTGTAGTAAACATAGTCAATAGTATAATTATACAAGAAATCGTTATATTCAAAGCCACCAAAACATCTAACACTACTGGAGGAAGTGGAATAATTATCATAAGAACTATTCCTATAACTCCGAAAGCTACTATAATATCTAAATAGTCTTTTACTTTTAAATTTATCTTTTTAGCATTTTCCAAAGCACTCACCCTTTACTGTATTACTTTGTCTTTTTCATTTTGTATACAAGTGCCAAAATTTCTGCCACTGCCTGATACATCTCCTGTGGGATTTCTCTCTCAAGTTCAACTTCACTATATATAAGTCTGGCAAGAGGTTTGTTTTCAATTATAGGAACATCATTTTCTTTAGCCTTTTCTTTAATTTTTATAGCCATATAGCCACTACCCTTTGCAACGAGTACTGGTGCACTTCCCTTACCATCCTCATACTTTAATGCAACAGCAATATGGGTTGGGTTTGTTATTACCACTGATGCATCTGGTACCTGCTGCATCATTCTACTCATAGCCATTTCTCTTTGCTTCTGCTTTATCTTGCCTTTTACTTGTGGATCTCCCTCTTGCTGTTTAAACTCTTCCTTTATTTCCTGCTTTGACATTCTCATATCTTTTTTAAATTGATATTTTTGATATATAAAATCTATCAAAGCAATTCCTACCATTACTAAAGTTATTCTAAAGAAAATATCACCCATAAGTTCTAATAAGATAGTTATAATAGCTGAAAACTTTAAACTACTTATATTTAATATTTTCGAAAAATTACTTTTTAAAAAATTAAATCCTACTAACCCAACTACAGTAATTACTGCAATATCTTTAAAGAGCTCCATTACAGTTCGCATAGAAAACATTTTTTTAAATCCACTTATTGGATTTATCTTTGACAGTTTAGGCTTAATAGGTTCTGTTGAATTAATGTATCCTGTTTGAATAAGGTTTGCACCAATTCCTACAATCATTATTGTTAATACCGCTGGAAGAAGAACCACAGCAATTCTAACCATAACTATTAACAGAATACTGTATAAACTGTTATAATCCAATTCCATATTCAAATAGGAACCCAAAAACTGAATAATATTGCTTTTGAAAGAATTAACACCATATTTTCCTAAAGTTATTATAATAATGGTCGAAGCTAATAATGTAAGGGCAGAATTTACCTCTTTACTTTTGGCAACTTGTCCTTTCTTTTTAGCATCATGCATTTTGTGAGGTGTTGCATCTTCAGTTTTATCTCCACTATCCCCTGCAAAAATTATGAGAAGAGGGATAGCTTTATAAATCTGCCGTATAGCATCTGGTATATTATTAAAACCAGTAAGGATAATTTTATAAAACATAGGCAGTGATAAAGATACAACACTTAGAGCTAATAATATTTTTATAGGAAGTCCTAAAATCATTACGTTTAACTGTGGAACAGTTTTAGCAACAAGTCCTAGTGTCAAATCTGTTATTATAATTATCAATACTATTGGTATTGCTATTCTCAAACCTAATTCAAAATATCTTATAAAAACTTCTACTATAAGCATTGCGCTCTTTTGAGATAGAATAAACTTTCCTATATGCACTATATTAAAGCTTTCAATTAAAGTTCTAATAAGCATATGGTGCCCATCTATAAGGAGAAAAGCTATTAAACTAAACCAATACATCATTCTTTCAATTAGAGTTACATTACTATTTGAATTTGGATCAAACATAGACAACATTGCAAATCCAGCTTGCATATCCATTAAAGACCCCGCATATCTTATGCAGCTAAAGCACAGCTCTGTAATAAATCCAAAGGTAAGTCCTGTTGTAATTTCACTTAAACAATATAAAATCAATTGAGAATTGCCATTTATTAAGCTTATCTTTGAATAATCAATTCCTGGCATTAATATAAAAGCTATAATTCCTGGAACAGCACCTTTTATCAGGTTAGGAGTTCCTTTTGGGAAAAATACAGGTGCAACCGTCATAAATGCAAATAATCTTAAAAATACGAGAATAAAAGCTATAAAATATGTAATATCTATCAAAATCTATCCCACCTATTTCATTATGGTTGCAATTATATCAAATATTCTTTCAGTAAAGCTTACTATTGTATGATTAATAAATTTGGCTGTTAAAAGTCCAACTAAAGCTACACCAATTAACTTAGGAACAAAAGTTAAAGTTTGCTCCTGAATTTGAGTAGTAGCTTGGAAAATACTCACAATAAGACCTATTACTATAGAAACAACCAGTATGGGTAATGCTGCTTTCATTCCAGTCATTATCGCATCCTTTAAAATTCCAATAACCATTTCTTCACTCATAATTTACCACCTCTCACGAATAGCTCATAATTAATGATTTTACAAGAAGATACCATCCATCTACCATAACAAATAATAAAATTTTAAATGGTAGTGAAATCATAACTGGTGGTAGCATAAACATTCCCATAGACATCAGAATACTTGCCACTACAATATCAACTATTAAAAAAGGAATATATAGTAAAAACCCTATTTTAAATGCAGTTTTAAGTTCACTAATTACAAAGGCAGGTATTACAATATAAAGTGGTACATTCTTCTCATTCAAATTAGTCTTATCAACCTTTGAAATTTCAACAAACAGTTCTAAATCTTTATCTCTAGTCTGTCTCAGCATAAATTCTCGTATAGGCTTTGAACCCTTTTCCACAGCTTGCTGCTGATTTATTTTATTTTCTAAAAAAGGCTTTATAGCCTCCTTATTTATTTGATTATATGTTGGTGCCATTATAAATATAGTTAAAAACAAAGCCAGTCCAGTTAATATCTGATTTGGAGGTGCTTGTTGTGTTCCCATTGCATTTCTCATAAACCCTAAGACTACTATTATTCTAGTAAAGCTTGTCATCATAACAATAAATGAAGGTAATAGTGAAAGTATTGTTAACATGATAAGTAATTTAATATTGTCAACATAGTCTTGTGGATTAGCGGCTTGATCTACAGAAACATCTATTTTAGGTATGGGTATTGTATTTGGTTCTGCAAATGCTTTTATATTTACCAAAAACAATATACTGAACAATACTAAAAACGTTAAAATAACCCTCTTTTTTTTCATTATTTATCTTCCCTTTTAATCTTAAGTTTTGTGGTTATATTTTTTACACTTACATATTCATAGTTATTTTTAGATTCTTCAATTTTTCTTAATTCATCCTCATCCAATTCTTTTAATATTTCAACTCTATTCTGAGTTGAAGATATAACATAACCTTTTTCACCTATCTTAGTAATTAAAAGACTATTTTCTTTAGATAAAGGCATTCTATCAAGTATTTTCATATATTTACCATTTTGTATACTTTGAAGCTTTGCTCCACCATACTTTCCAAAGAAATATATTAAAAATATAATAAAAGGTAAAAAAAGTACTAATCTTATAAGCATATCTAAGGTTTCTTTAGTTTCCATAATATAACTTCCTTACTGAACTAAAATTTCTGAAAAATAAACATTATCTATCTGGCCTTTTCCAAGTAGAGGATTAATTTTATTTTTTATCTCTTCCTTTAACTTTTCAACTCCAGCTTCAGTAAAATCTTCAGCTTTTTTAGTTCTTAAAACTGTATTAACAGCATCTCTTATTATAGGTTTTTTATCAGTTAATTCTGTTTCAAAATCTTCAACCTCTTTAGTATCTGCATAACCAATATAAACTTTTGTTTTTAAATATCTTGTAGAATTATCTGATTTTAAATTAACTAAAAATTCATCCAATGCAAAGGTTTTTTGATCAAGTGCATCTTTTTTAGCAGCATCTGCAGCTGTTGTTTGAGATTTAAACTTGTTAAAAAGCACATATCCTCCAAAAATTCCTCCTCCAAAAAGAATTGCAGCTAAAAGAACAATAATAATAATTTTAAGTATATTACCTTTATTATTTGGCTTTTTTTCATTTTCACTCATTTTATTTTTTCTTCCTTTCCCCTGCTGTAATTAAAATATTAACTCTTCTATTTTTTGATTGGTTTGCATAGTTATCATTTGGAGCTATAGGACGATACTCTCCATATCCTGCAGCTTGAAACCTTTGAGGATTTTGCCCCTTAACTTGAACAAAATATTTTAAAACATTAACAGCTCTTTGAGTAGATAATTCCCAGTTTGTAGGATACTGTTCAGTATGAATAGGCACATTGTCTGTATGGCCTTCAACAATAACTTCATTTGGAAAAGTTGATATAAGTGAACTTATTTTATCCAAAATTGCTTTACTAGGCTCTTTTATTTCAGCTTGCCCTACATCAAATAAAATATTATCTTTAAGTTCCATGATAACTCCTCTACTGTCTGTTTTTATTTGAACTGTATCTTTTAAATTACTACTATCAATAAATCCTTTAATCCTTTTATACATCTCTTCACTCTCAGTAGAACCTGTTTGCTTAGGTCCCATATCAATAGGCGCTCCTACAATTGGAACTTCTCCACTCATATTAAACTCTAATATAGAAGTACTATCTTTACCAGATAATACCGATTGCAGTGAAGAAGATATTTTTTGAAATTTTACTGCATCAATTGAAGAAAAAGAATAAAGCAAAACAAAGAATGTAAGTATTAATGTTATCGTGTCTGCATAGGTTGCTAACCATTCTTCATTAGCTCCTCCTTCTGAAGACTGTGTTTTTTTTCTTCTAGACATCTTCTCCCTCCCCATTAGCTGATTGAAGTTGATAGAATTTATTCTTATCACCTTGGTTTAGATATGAAACTAGTTTTTCCTCAACAATTCTAGGATTTACTCCAGATTGTATTGCAAGTATACCTTCTAACATCATTTCCCTAATAGTTGTTTCTATGCCGCTCTTATATGATAGATTAGCTGCCATTGGATTTAATATTAAGCTGGCCATTAAAGATCCATAAAAAGTTGTTATAAGTGCTTTACTCATTCCAGGTCCAAGAGCACTTGGATCACTAAGATTAGCTAGCATTTGAATAAGTCCTATAAGTGTACCTAACATACCAAATGCAGGTCCGTATCCACCCCAAGCCTTTAACATATCTGCTCCATCCTTATGTCTTTTTTCCATTTCTCCAATTTCAAGCTCTAGTATTTCACGTATAGTTTCAGGTTCTATACCATCAACTACCATTTGAAGACCTTTTTTAAGAAAAGCATCATTTACCTTTCCTATATCATCCTCAAGGGATAATAATCCTTCTCTTCTAGCTTTTTTAGAGATTTCCGAGAATTGATTAATAATCTCTAATCCATTCATGCTTGTCTCTTTAAAAGATTGAGCTATTACTTTCACAAGTCTCTTAAATTCAGTTAAAGGATAATTAACTAAAAGAGAACAAAAAGAACCTCCAACTGTTATAGCCAATGAAGCTGGATCAATGAACATAGCAAAAGTTCCACCACTAAGCATTCCAAAAGTAACCATTCCAAATCCTGCTATCAATCCAACTAATGTCATTACATCCTGTCTTTTCATTCCAACTGCCCCCTATAAACCCAATGTGAAAATTTTTCTTTTGTATTCTATGACTCTCTTAATTACTTCTTCTGTAGTTTCAAGTACAATATATTTCTTACCATTAGTCAATGTTATTAATGTTTCTGGCACTTCCTCCATTTTTTCTATATGATCTGCATTTAAAACCATCCTTACATGATTCATTCCTGTGACATTTATCATCTTCAAAACCCCTTTTTATTAATTGAAAATTGACAATTGACAGTTGACAATTATGGATGTTTTTCTTACAGAAAAACTTAATTAAATTAAACAAACCACTTATTACAACAAGCTGAATTTATTTTCTTATTCTTTTCAATTATAAAATTTCAGTTAACTGAAATTTTATAATTGTCAATTGTACACTGTCAATTGTCAATTGTTCTTACCTATCTTTTAAGGTTGATTATTTCTTGAAGAATTTCATCTCCTGTTGAAATCATTTTTCCTGCTGCTTGGAAGGCTCTTTGGGTTACTATCATATCAGTGAATTGTTCTGCAAGATCAACATTTGACATTTCAAGCATTCCTTGAGCCATATCACCATATCCATCTTCATTATCATAAGCAATATCTGTTCCTATTCCACTTCTTATTATAGGTTCCCCTGAGTTTGCAGTATTTTCCAACATATTCCTTCCTGCTTTCTTAAGACCCTCTGGATTTTTGAAAGATGCCATAGCTATTTGTCCAAGAGCGCTAACACTACCATCATCAAGAACTGCTTTTATTACTCCATCTTTTTCTATAGAGAAACTTCTTATTTTTTTATCTCTTTCCGCTCTTAAAGTAAATTCCCAACTATACTTTGGTTTATCTTCCTCATTAGTAATATTACTATCTCCTGGTATAGTTGTAGTTATAGTCGTTCCATTTAATAAATCTTTTATTTGATTTTGTTCTTCAATTGTTAATATACTACTACCACCTATAGCACTAGCATCAATATCAGTTCCTGCTTCTATAAAAGTGTTTTTACCATTTATAAAAACCATCCAACCTTTAGTATCAGTAGTATCATCATCATCACTATCTTCATATTTTATTTCCACTTTTATATCTTCTTTACCCTTAAAACTACCATTAATTTTAATTTTAGGATAATCTTCCATTCCCTCTTGTGTTTGATCAGTGTCAAATATGCTTTTATCTCCTGATCCAGTATAGTTCATCTCTGTTTCAGTAGAAATGTTATCAGCATTAACATATACGCTATCTGGAATCCTCAAAGGAACTAATGAGCCTGAGTTTACTAAGCCACCTTCACTTTCACTATCTACAAAGCTTACTAATCCATTTTTGTCATAATCTATACTTAGAGTATTAGCATTAGTTCCACTCTTTTCACTCAAGGCATATCCCATAACTCTGTATCCATCAGAAGTTAAAAGACTCCCTTCATGATCAAGAGTAAAAGAACCATCTCTTGTAAAGCTTGTTTCAAAATTTCCTCCCACCATAGCATGTTTTTTTGTATCCACATCTATTGCTCCAGCATTACTTGTAGGAACTTGACCTCTTGCAACTACAAAGTATCCTGTTCCGTCTATAGCTGCGTCTAGATTTCTACCAGTAGGCTGCATCATTCCCTGAGTTACAATAGTATCTATACCTGCTACTTGAACTCCAAGTCCAACCTGTACTGCATTAACTCCACCAGTATATCTTCCTGGGCCTAGTGCTTGAGAAACATTTTGACTTAACATATCTTGAAATCTAACTCTTGAACCTTTAAATCCTGTTGTTCCAACGTTAGCTATGTTATTACCAGCTACATCAAGCTTTGTCTGGTTTACTCTCATTCCACTAATTCCTGAATACATTGATCTTAACATTTATAAAACCTCCCTTTTCTTTAGGTGCTAGGTGCTAGGTGCTAGGTGCTAGGTGCTAGGTGCTAGGTGCTAGGTGCTAGGTGCTAGGTGCTAGGTGCTAGGTGCTAGCGCATTTTACATCATATAAATTTTCTTGTGAATATTATAAAATATTTATATAAACTAATTCTTTTTTACTAGAACCTAGTACCTTATTCTTATTCCTTTTCCTTCTTAATTTCCCCTGTTTCTTTCACTCAACAGGTGGTGGGCTTCCTTTCGGTCCGGCCTATAATAAAACTACACTATCTATATTAGTGAATACATTCCCTTTGTTACTTTCTTTATCTACAGCAGTTATTATGGTTCTATTTTTAATACTTGCAACTAAAGCTACATCCTTGTAAATAATTAATGAATCTTTAGAACCTTTTTCACTGGCTCTATTTATACCTTCATTTATGTTCTTCATGTCTGCTTCATTAAAATTTATGTTTCTATCTGACAACCTTTGAGCAGCATGATTTGAAATTGTAAAATTGCATTTTTTATCAATTTCTGTTTTTAAAATATCTTTGAAAGCATTTTCTGTATTTGTATTTACTTTAGCTTTTGGTTTACTGCTTTCTGGAAAATTTCCAACTGGATATAACTTTCCATTTAAAACTCTATACCCCATGTGCATCACCTAACTTTACTTCTTAACCTTTGATACATTATCAAAGGAGAACTCTTTTTCCTCTTCACTGCCATCAAGCTTAACCTTTAACTTTATTCCTTCTTTTGTCTTATAAACTTCTGTTACAGTACCTGAGTAATTTTTCTCTTCTTCTCCCTCCATAGTAGTTAAATCAACATTTTTGTCTATCATGGATGAAGCAACCATAAAATTCATATTATTATTTAGATAAGTCATATTATCACTTAGGTATCCAAGAAGCTTAGTATCATCTGTTGGAATATTTAAAATATCTGATAAATCTTTCAAATCGAATTCTTTATCTTCATAGTTAGCAATTTCATCTCCTATATATTTAGGCACATTAACAGTTAACTTCATCTCATCTCCATTTTTTGTAACATTTTTAACTATTCCACCATATTGATGACCCCAGTCATCATAAGAATTTAATGCTACTGTTTTGCCAACTAAGTTACCTGCTGAATTAAAACTCATAGTATTGTTTAAATTAGCCATCTGCTCAAGACTTGAAAATTGGGCTAATTGTGATACATATGCTGTTGAATCTTTAGTATTGGTAGGATCTTGGTTTGTTAGCTCTGCTGTTAAAATTCTCAAAAAAGCATTTTTATCCATTTCTTGACCTTTTTTTACTATTCGGGTTCCATTTCGGGTAGCCCCTATATTATTATCAGTTGTAAATCCACTCTGCACTGAGTTAGTAACACTATCTGGCATTTTATACCTCCTTATACAAAAGCATTTACATTGCTATTGTCTATATTTTTCGCATGTTCAATGTTTTGAATATCATCATCATTAATTAAAATAGTTGAATCTTTACTCTTCCCAGTAGATTGTCCATTTTGTTGTCTATTTTTCTCATTACTAAAAAAGGTAGTATCTCCATTGTAAATATCAATTGTAAAATTCTGAATTTTAATCTCCCCACCAAGCTTATCATTTAATTCTTTAAGATTTGAGTTTAAAAGACTATATGCTTCTTTATTTTGAGCAGTTATATTTGCTTTCATAAGTCCATTTTCCATAGTTAGCTTTATTACAACTTCTCCAAGCTCTTTTGGCATTATTTTTACAGTCATTTCCTTCATGTTATTTATTTCCATAAATTTAACACTTTTAATCATATCATTGACAAAGTTATTTTTATTTACTATAATCTTCTGAATATTTTCTATTGCTGGAGTTGAATTGTCAATTTTGTTAAAGCTGCTCATTAAATTCATAACCTTATCAAATTTAGAATTACTCTCTTTTTTATTTCCTAAAGCCAATTCCTGCAGAAGCTTGTCTTCATCACTGTTATCTTTAAGATATTCATTTGCACTGTTGTCAGAGTTCTGATTACTATTTAGATCTATTTTTAAATTAGCATTACCATTATAAACTTGGTTTAAATTCTCTTTAATTTCATGTAAATTCTTTTCTGAGGGGCTGTTTAGCAATTTATCTTTCAAAATACTTATTATGTAAGTTTGTAACTCCTGAGCTTTATTGCCTTCATTTAATCCTAAATCTTTTATATACTTCGAAGTATCTTCACTTATCTTTGAAATAATTTCTTCTAAAGACTTTCCCTGAATATTCTCACTTTGAAGAATTTGTAGTATATCATTTTTTAAGTTCCCATTAAGTTCGTTTAGCTTGTCTGCATCCATAAATCCTGAAATAACCTCACTACTAAGTTCCTTTGATAAATCTTCTAATTGCATTGAATTAAGAGTTATTTCTCCATTAATCATTCCTTGAAGCAGGCAAATTATCTGATTATCTATTTCTTCAGTGTTATTTTCTTTAACTTCCTCTAATTTCTTATTACTATAACACCCTTCTTCTTTTGTAATTGTTTTTTCACTTGTAGTTACTGTTTCTTTTGAATTTGCCTTTTCAGTATTATTGTTAACTTTGTCCTTTGCAGCTTTGTCAAAAACTTCTTTAAAGTCTTTAGTATAACTAGTTTTTCCACTAGAGTTACCATTATTGTCTTTAACAGCTGTATTGTCTGCAGATTTAGGAATTTCCTTTATGCTACCTACAATATTTAGTACAAAAGTATTCACCTATTCTCCTCCTTTCATATATTTTAAAAATTTATTAGAATTTTGCATAAGCAAATATTCTTCTATCTAGCTTTTAAGTTTCTTACATATCCATAGAGAGCGAACTCGTCATTTGCCTTCTGTTCAATTAAGTTCTGCTCTTTAATGAAAACTTCTCTTTGTTTATCTCTAAGAATTTCCACAGTCTTTCTTTCAATTTGCTTTTGTTTTAATTCATCTCTTTTTTCTTCTAATAATATTTCTTTTCTTTCAAGTTCAGCAGAAACCTCGCCTATATTAAAATACAAAGCATTACAATAACTTTGTCTTATTTTTCTTTCCAGCATACTGCAGCTAGTATCAACCTTAGAATATTTATTGTACTTATTTTTAAAATCATTTAGTTTTTGTTCAACTTCACTTTTTTCATCCTGAGCTTTTTTAAAGATTCTTTTACTCTCTTCTTCCTTATCAATCCTAATATCAAGTACTCTTTGGAGTCTAAAATTGAATCCTTGCATACTCACTCCTCACTTCTACCTAAACATATTTTTTAACCCTTCAACACTTACCTGAAAATCAGAATGTTCTTTTATGCCTTGCCTCAGATAACCATTGATTATGTCAATATATTGAACAGCCATATCAACCTTTTTATTACTTCCCTTTACATAAGCCCCTATATTTATCAAATCCTCTGAATTATTGTAAGTAGCCAATAAATCTCTAGCCAAGGAGGCAGCTTTTTTATGCTCATCTTCAGCGATTTCTGACATAAGTCTACTTACACTACTTAAGATATCTATAGCAGGATAATGATTTTTAGCAGCTAGATTTCTAGATAATACTATATGCCCATCTAAGATACCTCTTACTGCATCTGCTATAGGTTCATTAAAATCATCTCCATCAACAAGAACTGTATAAAAGGCTGTAATTGATCCCTTATCAGACATACCAGACCTTTCCATTAGCCTTGGAAGCATTGCAAATACGGAAGGTGTATAACCCTTGGTTGCTGGTGGTTCACCTATAGCAAGACCAACTTCTCTCTGAGCCATTGCAAATCTTGTTACAGAATCCATCATAAGTATAACCTTTTTCCCCTTATCTCTAAAGTATTCTGCAATAGCAGTAGCTGTAAAGCTTCCTTTAAGTCTCACCAAGGCTGGCTGATCAGAAGTTGCACAAACAATTATGGATTTTTTTAAACCTTCTTCTCCCAAATCTTTTTCAAGAAAATCCAGAACCTCTCTACCTCTTTCACCTATAAGCGCTATAACATTTACATCTGCTTTTGCTTCTCTGGCTATCATACCTAAAGTAGTGCTTTTACCAACACCACTACCTGCAAAAATACCTATTCTCTGTCCCTCACCACAGGTTAAAAATCCATCAATGGCTCTAACACCTGTTGGTATAGGTTCTTTAATTCTCCTTCTTTTAAGAGGATCAGGTGGAGCAGTGTCCAGAGGATATTCATCTCCTCCCTTAATAGCTTCACCATCAATGGGTCTTCCAAGCCCATCAAGAACTTTACCAAATAAATTTTCTGAGCATATAACACTTAAAGGTTTTTTAGAAGAAATAACTCTGCACCCTGGAGCAATACCATTAAGCTCTCCAAGAGGCATTAATATTACATTATCTTCTTTAAATCCTACAACCTCACACACAATAGGGTGATTTTTTTCATTATATATAGTACATACTTCGCCAACAAAAGCCCTAATTCCTTCTACTTCGATAGTAAGACCTATAACTTGCTTTACCATTCCTTCAACATATTTAAAATCATATTCACTGATTTTCTCTTTTAATCCTTGCAAATCCAGTGAAATTCCCAAAACTTCACCAATCCCCCTTTTTTTTAAGTAACCAGTTGCCAGTAACCAGTAATTAGGTACTAGGTTCTAGTGAAAAATATTTTACTGTAAACTGGCTACTGAAAACAGTGTTTATTCTGTAATTAGTATTTCTCTAACTTTTTCCATTGCATCATTAATGTCTACTACAATCTTGCCATTTTCCCTTTGAATTACAGCATAGCCTTCCTCTAAGTTATCATCAGCTGCAACAAAAACTTCACCTCTATAAACTACTCCATTTTTCCATGTTTCAACTTTTTCTTTAATATCTTCAACATAACTGCTTCTGCATTTAACTACAATAGTTTTAGACTTTATAGCAATTTCCATAGCATCTAAAACCATATTGCTAATTGCATCTTTATCTTTAATTTCTTTTTTTAGAATATTTTCAGTTATTGATAATATTAAATCCTTAATTTCATCCTTTTTCTCGTCTAAATACCTTATATATTCTTCTTTAGCTTGAAATAATAAAGAATCCGCATTTTTAATTTTCATATCTGATTCCATTTGCACTTGGTTCTTCATTGTTTCATAATAGGCATTGGCCTCCGCCATGCCTTTTTGGTACGATTGTTCATACCCTTCCTGCATACCTTTTTCATATCCTTTTTGATAAGCATCTTGCTCTATTTGTTGAGCTTCATCAAAAGCTTTAGATAAGATTTGTTCTCCTTGTCTTCTGGCATTTTCAACCAAGGTTCTAGCTAGAGTTTCATAACTCTCTATGAAATCTTTAGCATTTTTTTCGCCTAACTCTTTATTTTTAGGATTACTGTATATTGTATTTATTTCTTTGCCTCCATCATCAACTACGCTGCTTTTTTTTATAATCTTATACGATGATAGCATCCTCTCCACCTCTTGAAATAATTATTTCACCTGCATCTTCTAATCTTCTAATCATGCCAACAATCTTCTGTTGAGCCTTTTCAACATCCATAAGCCTTACAGGTCCTAAGAATTCTATATCTTCTTTTAAGGAAGCAGCAGCTCTCTTGGATTGATTTCTGAAAACAGCATTGGCAACCTCTTCTGAACACCCTTTTAATGCAAGAGCAAGATCTTTTGATTCCACTTCTCGCAGAACTCTTTGTATAGATACATCATCCAATGTAATAACATCTTCGAATACAAACATAGATTGCTTGATTTTTTCTGCAAGTTCTGGATCTTCTCTTTCCAAACCCTCTGTAATATTCTTTTCAGTAGTTCTATCAACTTGATTCAGTATGTCAACAAGGGTTTCAACTCCACCTAAAGTAGTCATATCTGTTCTAACCACTGTAGATAGTTTACTATTTAATACTTTTTCTATTTCCTTTACAACCATAGGAGAAGTATTATCCATAGTGGCTAATCTATAAGCAACCTCAGTTTGAATATCTTCTGGAAGCTCTGAAACTATCTGTGCAGCCTTATCTGGTTGAAGATAGCATAATATTAATGCTATTGTCTGAGGATGCTCATTAGATATTACATTTAATAATTGATGTGCATCAGCCTTTCTAGCTATTGCAAAGGGTCTGTATTGTTGAGTAGCCTCTGAAACCTTTTCTAATATTTCATTAGCTCTCTGTGAACCAAGAGCTTTTCCCAAAAGATTTCTGGCATATTCAAAGCCACCCTCTAATATATAATCCTTTGCCTTATTCATTTCAATAAATTCTGAAAGTATTTCCGTTCTTTGATTTTGTTTTACAGATGTTATATTTGCTATTTCATAAGTTATTTTTTGAATTTCAGAATCTG
The DNA here is from genome assembly GCA_036677675.1 of Clostridiaceae bacterium. Taxonomy (GTDB): domain Bacteria; phylum Bacillota; class Clostridia; order Clostridiales; family Clostridiaceae; genus Clostridium_H. Next base: position 95,006 of record JAVBWC010000002.1, read on the forward strand.
ATAACTTCTTTATAATTCCTGAAGCAGCTTCAGGTCCAAGGGTTATGAAAAGGATGGCTGCCTTTTGAACTCCTGTTAATTTATTATCTCTTGCCATATCCTATCACCTCTCATCCTCCGTCATCCAAGATTTAATGATATCAGCCACTTGATCTGGTTTTTCAGATGCATATTTTTTAATTTCTTTCTCTAGATGAGTATTTTCATTTTCCTCTTCAAAATTTATAGGTGCAAGAGGCTCTTTTGGAACTACATTATCATCAATAAGAAAATCAATTCCTTCTGTTTCCTCTTCCTCATTCTCGGTTTTCTTAGATTTTTTAAAATAAACAAGAATTATTACTAATAACGCTAGTGCTGCTACCCCTGCTCCAATATATTTATACATAAGAATCTTATTTTTATCGGCTTCTTCCTCCGCAGCTTTTTCAGCTGCTTCCTGTGGGTCTACAAGCCCATTAAACTTCATGCCTTCAACGCTTATAATATCCCCTCTCGTTTGATTATAACCTATAGCAGCAGATACAGTGCTTTGTACTTTTGCTCTATCATCTTCATTTAATTCCTCATCATTAACAATAACAGAGGCGGAAATTCTTTTTATGCTTCCTGGTGCTGATATTACCTTTTCTTCTACCTTTCCAACCTCATAGTTTTTTGTACTTTCCTCATGAGAGGAATTTGTATTTCCATTATCTCCATCAGTATATGTATTAGACATATTATCATCTACAGGACTCTTAGTAGCGTTTTCATCAGTAGTGGTATTTATATCCTTTATAGTTTTTTCACTTCTAACAACTGGATTTTTATCCCAAGAGGTTGATGTCTTTTCCGCTGCATCAAAGTTAGCTTCTACATCAACAGTAGCTTGCACCCCTTTGCCGTATTTAGTAGATAAAAGGGACAAAATTTTCTTTTCATATTCTTTTTCTATATTCTTTTCATATTCTCTTTGTTTGTCTGTAGCTCCTGCAATATCAGTATTTTCATCTTTAAATAAATCTTCACTTAAAACTGATGTAGTACCATTTACTATTCCTATAACTTCAACATTTTCTTTTGAAAGATTCCTAACACTTCCTGTTATAAGAGAAACTATAGCTTTTATTTGATCTTTACTGATATTCTTGCCAGTTTTAAATTGAAGAGTTACAGAAGCTTGTGCTGATTCAGACTCTTTAAAAAAATTACTTTCCTGAGGCATAACTAGCTTTACGTCTGCCTTTTCAACTTCTGGAAAAGATTGAATAGTTTTCGCAAGTTCACCTTGAAGAGCAATTTGATATTTTGTGTCCATTTCCTTATCTGTCATTCCCCATTGGCTTCCTTCATCAAGAATTTCATATCCTTTAGTACCATTTGTAAGGGTAGGTGCAATCTCCATTCTTAACTCTGCCACATTTTCTTCTGGCACTTTTATTACATTATCTTCAATCTTATATTGAATTTTCTCTTCATTTAATTTTGCTAGAACTGTTTGTGCATCGTTAGTATCCATATCTTTAAATAGTACTGCGTAATTTGTAGTATTAAAATAAACTATTAAAAATATAAGGGCAGCAATACTACCTACAGAAAGTATTCCAAAAGCTATTTTTTTTCCTTTACTCAGTCCTTTTATTTTTTGAAGTATATTATTTATACTTTCTTTTATTTTGTTCATTTATTTAGCACTCCTCACTATACCTGCATTCTGTTTAATTCTTGATAAGCCTCCATAACTTTATTTCTAATTTCTACTGCAAGTTGAAGAGAAAGTTTTGCTTCTTCTGCCTTCATCATCACTTCATGAACAGGAACATCTTCTCCTTTAATAAATTGTTCCGTTACATTCTCAGATTCAATTTGTTTATCATTAACTTCATTTAATTTGTCTTTTAAGGTTTCAGCAAATCCTACTGAAACTTTTTCTTCTGTAATACTTTTTTTAGATGAATCTACCATACTATAAATTGATGTATTAGGTATAAATTCATTTATCTTCATCATTTGTATCTCTCCTATCTACCGATTTCTAAGGCTTTCATGAACATACCTTTTTCTGTATTCATAGCTGTTACATTAGCCTCATAAGCACGTGAGGCAGCTATCATATCAGCCATTTCATTTAAAACATTAACATTTGGCATTGATACATATCCTTCATTGTCTGCATCTGGATGTGATGGATCATATACCTTTCTTAAAGGTGAATTATCCTCTTCGATTCCAACAGCTTTTACACCATTTAATTTAGCTTCATATGTATTTGTTACTTTATTAAGTTCTTTTTCTAAATTCTCTTGAAATACAGCAACCTTTCTTCTATAAGGCTGTCCATTTTCACCTCTAGTTGTTGAAACATTTGCAATATTAGAAGCAATGGTATCCATCCTAAGCCTTTCTGCTGAAAGACCACTGGCACTTATTCTCATTGAACTAAAAGCACTCATCTTATCTTCCTCCTGTTATAACCGTTCTAGTCATAGACATTCTATTATTAACTTGACTGATTAATGCATTATATTTAAGGTAGTTAGCTGCTAAATTAGCCATCTCGTTATCTATGTCTACATTATTTCCATCCGTTCTCATACTGTCCGATTCATCTCTTTTAATCTTAGTTTCACCATATTCTTCCATATTGCCTATATGTTTTTCATCAGTAACTGATAATTCAACATCTTTTTTGCTTTCTTCCAAAGTTTCTTCAAAAGTTACATAGTGACTTTTATATCCTTTAGTATTTACATTTGCAATGTTATTTGCTATAACTCCTTTTCTCTTTTCTGAGGCATCTAGAGATTTCTTTAATAAATCATAATTTCGTGCACTGACAGAAGTATTATCCACCTTCATCTTATCAACTCCCTAAGTATTATATGTAAAAATTTATTTTCTTCTAATCTGTCTGCTTTTTAATTCGAATTTATTTAAATTTTATCATAAAAACAAACAAATTTTAACATAAATTTGTTTGTTTTTTATTTTTCCCTAAGTTTCTTTCAATAATTACTTTTTTCTTCTTCATTTTTATTACCAGTATATTATACAATAATTGAAGATACTTTAAAACTATTTTAAGTTAAATTTTATATAAAATTAAATTTCTCATTAAAATTAATTCTTTCACCAAAACAACTATTTCTCCGGCATCGTATTAACACAATTTTAACTATAACTTTTTTATAAAAGATTTAAATATATAAGTTTCAAGAAAGAAATTTCAGTTATGCTACTTAGCCTAGTCTAGGGTGAAGAGTAACTTTAATTTAGAAACTAATTGAAACATATATAGTTAAAAATTTATTTTTAACTATCCAAAATCATCCTTTACAAAACATAAAAAAACAATATTTTTAATTTTATCGCAAGTTTAACATAAAATCTTTAATTTAATTATATTTAAAATTAAACCAAGCATTTAAATTGTAAAAAAATAAAACCTAGGTTTCTACCTAGATTTTACATTCTCTAATATTCTTAAAACATCTTGTGGAAATTTATTTGATTGTACCATCATTGCATGTCCTGCATCAATCAAAACATTATTTTTGGCAAACTCCATCATTTCCTCAGCTATATCTGCATCTCTTATTTGGCTTTCTGCTCCTGTAATTGTATCATGAATTTCTGCTACTTTATTATAGGTACTTTCAAATCTATTACTTAAAGCTCCATATTTGCTTCTAACCGATAAAACAGTATTAGTTGCTCCATCTATTATTGATAAAGCTTTATCTACTCCTAAACCTTCAAGTCCATCTTTAAGTTCACTTAATGAATTTGTTCCATCAGTCAAGTTATTACTTGATACATCATAAAGAGGTATTTCCACTTCTTCTCCTACATTAGCTCCTATAGGCATAATCAATTTCTTACTGGGAGCATTATTATCATAAGCAACTGACGGGTCACCCTCTGGATTTAATACATGCACTCCATTAAATTCAGTATTAGCCGCAATAGAATCAATTCCTTCAATCATTTCATTAATTTCCATCTGAATATTCTCTATATCACTAGGAGTATTAGTGCCACTTCCAGCCTGCACAGTAAGCTGTCTTATTCTTTGAAGCATATTAGTTATACTATCAAGCCCACCATCTGCTGTCTGAAGCATACTAACACCATCTTGTGCATTTCTCTGAGCCATTTGCAATCCTCTTATTTGCATTCTCATTCTTTCACTGCTGGCTATGGCATTTGGATTATCCTTGGCACTATTAATTTTATTACCAGAAGATATTCTATCCAAAGCTTTACTCTGATTTCCCAAAACCTTTATATGTTCTCTATATATGTTGAGAGAGGCTAAATTGTGATTTAATCTCATATAATCAACTCCATTTTCAATAATTATACTTTATACCTATTATCGTTCTTACACTTTAGTACTTTAGTGCCATTTTCACCTATTTCCATAATAGCATAAAGGTATACAATTTTTACTAAAAAGAAAAAAGACATTCTCATATAAGTTAGAATGTCCTTTTTCTCTAATATACTATAGCATCATCAGGATACATTTGCAAATAATCTTCATATCTTCTTTTAGCATCATATTCACTAACTTTATCATTTTGTAAATCTCTATATAACACATATAATTTAATATGCAATTCTGGATTTTTTATTTTGCTTTCCTTCATCTTTTCATGTATTATTTCTTCAAAAGGTTTTTCAGAACTAGAATTATTAAGACTACTTATATATTCAAGTAGCTTTTGTACTTTTATTTTTATAATTTGCTCACAAGCTAGAATTTCTATTTCCTTTAATTCTGCTGTAATTTTTTCAATCATTTCTTCTTTCTTCAACCTTACATTATCCCCCTTCTATAATACCATACCTTATGTCTCTCTAGCCAAAATACGTATTTAATTGTTATCATATTATATTGTTTTTTTTATATTTGTTCCTTTTATATGAAAAAGATAATTAATAAATCTATCTCACCTCTGTATCCTATAAAACCAGATAGTTTACTAATCATCCTTGATTAAGAGTCATATTCCATTATAATCTATATTTCGTATAATATAGAATAAACTTTATAAACTTATTGTAAAAAGAAATAAATAAACAGAATAATCTATTGGCTTTAAATTATAAGATATCTACCTTATCTCTCAATTCTGCAATATCAGCTGTATTTATGGATATATCACTTCTATTAGTATTTACTCTAAATTTCATTTTACTTATTTCTCTAGTATTATTTTTTACATTTTCTATTACCGCTTTTTCTATTATATCAACTCTATCACAAAACTGCTTATTGTTTTCATCTATTTTTTTATTCAACTCATCATATTTAGTATTTTGACCTTCAAATCCTAATTTTACTGCATCTTCTATATTTTCTAATTTAATCTCAACTTTTGTTAATCTATTATCTATACTTATAACTTGCTCTTTAACACCTTTAATTTCTTCTTTTATATTTTCTACTTCTTGTTTGATATTTCTTACTTCTTGTTTGATATTTCTTACTTCTTGTTTGATATTTCCTACTTCTTCTTTAATAGGCTGTAACTTCTCATCTAACTTTTTATCTAATAAATCTCCTATTGCTTTTAATAGTTCTTTCTCCATTTGAAATAATCCTCCTTGATTTCATGTTTATATTCTATCACAACCTATTTTAAATTAAAACAACTCTCAACATCTGTATTTTCTTCGCTAGTAAATAATTTTTTAAAAACAAAATCTATTTTAGGATTAATTCTACACATTTACTTCATTTCCCTTATGTATATTATGTCTAATTTTTTTGTAAGTTTCCACAAAATCAAATAAGCACCAACAGCTATTTCTTCAGCTATTGATGCTTATTATAATATTTTCTCATATTCTGTTTTTCTACTTTCACTATCTATAGCTCTAACCTGTGCTACTAAATTGTTTATC
>JAVBWC010000003.1:0-106577 GCA_036677675.1 Clostridiaceae bacterium
ATACCATCAATTGTTAATCCTAAATCTACATCTGTTGCACCTGCTGTAGAGAAATCAACATCACCATCTGCTAAAGCATCGCCTGTTACAATTGCTGCTGTTCCTGTTGCTGCTGGTGTTGTTGTTGTTCCTGTTGTTGCTGCAGCTCTTTGAGCTTCTCCACCATCTAGAACTTTTTGAGTATTGAATTCAGTAGTGTTACCAATTCTATTAATTTCAGAAGTTAATTGGTTAATTTCATTTTGTATTTCACTTCTATCATCACCAGTGTTAGTATCACTTGATGCTTGAACTGCAAGTTCTCTCATTCTTTGAAGTATGCTATGAGTTTCGTTTAAAGCACCTTCAGCTGTTTGAATCATAGAAATACCATCTTGTGAGTTTCTTGAAGCCTGGTCTAATCCTCTGATTTGACCTCTCATCTTTTCAGAGATAGCAAGACCTGCTGCATCGTCTCCAGCTCTATTTATTCTAAGACCTGAAGATAACTTTTCCATTGACTTTCCAGCTGCAACAGTATTTCCACTCATGTTTCTGTGTGCATTTAGCGCATTCATATTGTGATTAATTATCATAATAGTTCCCTCCTTGATTTTTAAAGTGGACATCCTTTTCCACTATTTTTTATTTATAGTTAAGCTCTTACGCTTACTAACTAGATTTGTTGCTTTTCAGCTTGTCCTTGTTAATCAAGTGTTGACATCTTGTTGCTTCTTTGTTGAATTTCATCATCTAGTATTTTCAATGCTTTAAAGGCATTTTCAACACAATGTTGACTTTCAGCAGTTAGGCAACCTTCTGCCGTCAAAGTCGACATATTTCGACACCAATTGTCAAAGTGCTAGAAATCTAGTAAAATCAAGGGGTTCAGAGCTTACAAATTTTGTATCATTAGAAAAACTAATATGAATGGAAAATTCCTGTTGCATTAGGAATGGAAATCATATGGAGTTGGCGGAAATCTTCATATGCAAATCATTGGTTTCCCATATGAAAATGTTGAAAATGTGCAAAAAAAATAGTAGTCTCAAGACTACCATTGAAAAATTCCTTCCTATATATAAAGCATAAATATAGGTACTATCAACCTATAAAAACTAAGTGTCGATACCCATGACTATTTTGGATGATACTACCATTTTTTCTGTTGGACTAGTAGGGCACAGTTTCTGCCCTCTTCGCCCTACAAAATACACTAGGGTCACACACCTAGTAACGTATTGATTTCATCTGCAAAACCATGCTTTCTGAAAAACTCCACTAGTGCCACTGTGAAGATAACTTTCTGACTCACATTATTCTGTACACTATAATCCTTCACCATTTGGTCCATTAGGTCTGTCATGTGTACACACTTGGTCATGTACCTTCCTGGAATATTGAATCTTGGTAAAGTTGCATCCTCATCTGCAGTACTTGAACCTAGCAATTGCTCTAATGTATCCTTGTTCTCTAATAGCTGTTGCAATAATGGTAGTGCCTGTTTCAGTAGAAACTGTTCATCAAGGTTTAGAGCTATTCCTGTTGTAGTTCCAATAGGTACTGTAGGAATTGGTTCTTTAGAATCTTCTGAAATAGCTTCAACATCAATAGTAGAAGAATCCTCTACATCATTTCCCTTGACATAGTTGTCAGTTTCTTCATCCCAAACATACCCTTTAGCTAACATAAATGTGCCAAGAGACTTAGCCTCCCCAAAACCTGCCAGTACAGCAGTTTCTTTGACATCTTTCCCTGAAGCAATGAATCGTACTACCTGTTCAGCCTTGTCCTTTGGTACTAATACAAGAGTACCATTCTTCACTGATTGCTGACAGTCATAGTTCTGCTTCTGTTTGTTCCACTTGTAGCCATTCCTGTTGAGAAATATGTCCATGCACTTGTAATTGCTGTAGCCTAAGTCATCTGCTAAAACATCTCTACTAATCCCCTTAGTTAGACCATCTATAATATAAGCAATCTTTTGAGTATTTGTCATTTCTTTCACTGCTAATTGTCCCATCTCTATCTCCTCCTATAATAAAATCTATAGCAGATTAACTGCATCCGCTAATTGTGATAGGTTCGTATGAATGTAAATTTGAGTTGTTTTCAAACTAGAATGTCCTAAAAGTTTTGATATCTTCAACAGGTTCACATCCTTTTCTACAAGGGAACTTGCGAAGGAATGGCGAAAGGTATGTGGCGTGACCCCCTTCCAGCCAAGTTCCTTTCTCACTGCTGCTACAGTATGCTCAACAGTTGGAACAGCTAATGCTCCTGTCTTTTCAGTAGCAAAGAACCACTCTGATTCAATTCTCCAATTGCTAATGTAGTCAGTGAGGATGTGGTAGAGCTTGTTACAGATAGGAATAGGTCTGTCCTTGCCGCCCTTGCCATTGACTACATGAATGACTTTGTTCCTCATGTCCACATCCTCTATCTTCAAGTTGCAGCACTCAGATATCCTCATACCAGTATAGTAGAGAGTTTCAACAGCTAGTCTAATTAGCCTATTTTCTACATTAGAAAGGAATTCTTGTACCTCATCTACCGTTAGGAATTTCCTCTCCTTCTTTGGTGTCTTCACTGATAGTATCTTTTCTGATAGCTTATCTTTTGTAAGTTCTTCATTATAGGCATAGGTGAAGTAAGCCTTTAGAATAATAACTATCCTTCTCCTACTATATGGTGCATAGTTCTTTTCTGTTAGAAGATAGAGTACATAATCATTAATTGCTTTGGGTGCTATATCTTCAACAGTTGCAGGCATATTGCTTTTCTTAACTAAATAATCATTAAATGCTGTAAGCTCATAGGTATAGCCCTTCACCGTTTTAGGACTCTTTCCTGTATTTTTCAGATAGTTCTCATATTCCTGTATTGATTTTTTCAGTAGCATAATTGCTCATTCCTCCTTAGATGTTTTTTTCTAGAAATAGGTATTCCTTCATTGTTACTGAAACAATACCTACTAAGTGATTCAAAGTAATAATATATATCTTGAAACTACATTAGTTACAGTACCCGCTACCTTAGAGAAAATTGTAGGGCAAAGAGGGCATTCTAAATTTCGCCCTACTCGCCCTCTTTTTTCATGGTAGTGTACTATTTACACTATTTATTCTTAGGAATGTATTTTCTTACAGCTACAATGTTGTCCCAAACGTTTCCTTCACTATCTGTACTATGCTCTATTGATACCTTAGCTTTCTTACCCTCTAGCTCTTTAAGATTAAAATTGTCTCCAGGTTCAGCTCCTAGTATTCCCTTTACTATTGGATACAATCTACTTTTTGGGTCTATGCTCTTATTTGCGTTGAAAGTTACTTCTACGTATTCTCCAGTATCTGGATTCTTGATTTTAAACCTCAAACCAATGTTTACCCAAGGTTTGCCATACTTACCTGCCAGCTTTCTTTCAGCTAAGACTTTTGTTAGCAGAGCAATGTAGTCCCTTTCTTCAAGTTTGGATTTTCTTTTTCCCTTTTTAACTGTGAAGAGGTCATCACCATCATCAGTTTCTTCATCTTCTATTTCCTCATCATCTTCTGAACCTTCAAAACTATCTTCATCATCTGCTAGTTCTTCTACTTCTCCATCAGAGTCATCATCGTTGAAAAAATCCTCTGAGCCATCTGTATCTTCAATTTCTTCTACCATGTCCCCTGCTTCAGTATCTTCTTCAAACTCTTCTACTTCGTCAATTTCTTCCTCTATTGAGAATTCCTTTGTAGTATCTATTTCATTGCTTTTTCTTCTTAAATTTTTTATCATTTTTATCATCCTTTCAATTTTTGTGTTATAATAGGAACAAGATTAATTGTGTTAGTAGCATAGTGTCACCACCTGTGACTGCCTATGCTGTATTTTAGAGGGCAAAGAGGGCTGGCGTGCCCTACTTTCCCTACTGAATCAAAGGAGAAGAGTACTTTGGCGAGTACTTTTCTCTATTTTTCTTCTGCATCTAATGCTGCTCTTTTTAAATGTAGAAGTCTTAGACGTTCTGTTTCCTTCTGTCCTGCCTTTTTAGGCACAGCTTTCTTTGGACATCTTTGAACCTTTCCGTCACCACCTTTCTCAACTTGTATCAATCCTGCTTCATCTAGCTGCTTCCACAGCGTTCTTTCAAGCACTGGGAATTTTTGTCCTCTTGAAGCAAGGAATTTGTTTACTTGATTATAGGTAACCTCTGGTCTTAGATAGTAGTAATTATCATCCTTCCATCCTATGGTTTCCCCAGTAGCAAATAGTTCCTCCTGTGAATTGATTTGCCTTAAAGGTTCAACTCTAAACTTTCCAGAAATCATTAATTCCTTAAGTATCTTCACAAAGATTTCTACAGGCTTTTCTTCATTTACAAGAGAATTCTGTTTTAGTATTAGTGTTATTAGAACCTCTTCGGATTCTTTCTTTAGCATTTCACTCTCTTCTTTACTGCACACCCCAGCAAACTCAAAGTATTTCAGCATCATTTCAAAGGCTATGGCTAGCCAAGCTGCTGCTTCTCCAAGTCTTCCGTGTGCTGCTGACTTTTGAAAATAATCTCTTTTCTCCACAAACTTTTCAAGTAGGATATTAGGTAGTTCTTCCATCTGAGGTATCAGCCATTCAATGTATCCTCTCATTGCTTCAGCAAGCAAACTCGAATTTCTTTGTGCTTCGGTTAGCTTTTCTAAATCAATATCTCCTTGAAGTATTTCTACTCCCAAGAATCTAGCAACAGAGGATTGTCCTACTGGAATATCTTCACCAGTTACAAGACCCATTCCTCTAGGTGGAAATTCTTTTTGAAATTCAATAGTTGACTTCAATCTTCCCCTACCTATCCTATCACCATACATTCTGAGTATTCTTTGGGCAATCTGTGCCATTTTGTCTGATTCACTTCTGGTGATTTCTGGATAGTAATCATCTACTAATAATACTGCATCCTTAGTTGCAAAAGCTTTTCTCTCAATGGCATTAGCAGTATCTTTGAAGCTGGCAGGTGGTGTCTTTCCATTGAAGTTTCCAAAGTGGCAGAGGAAAAGTAATGCGGTAGATGTCTTTCTAGTACCTGTTCCCCCGTATTCCCATATTAAGAAATTTGGTTCTATTCCTGCTCTCTTTAATGCATCATTTAATGGTGCTAAATAGATAAGGGCTAGAAGTGGAACAGTTACTACTTTAGGAGCTATTTCTAACAATGCCTTACTGGCAAGTACAGCCTTCTTTAAGTCATTGACCCTTGGTGGAAGCACATATTTTTCAAGTCCCTTTTCTACTTCTACAGTAATATCATCTGCTCCTACACATCCATTAGAATGTAAGTACACCCATCTTTTATCTACTAATCTTTGCCACCCTAAATGCGTGAAGATTCTGAATTTTTTAGTGTCTAAAGCCATGTTCTGGATAGCATCTCTGCATTGGTCTTTTCTTCCCATACCTGCTCTAATTGATGCTCCTATTCCCCAGGCTTTCATTACCCAATTCATTGCAAGAAAATCAGTAGCAGATACATCAACTGCTGGCAGAGGTTGCCCTCTTTGAACTCCTAAAATTCTAAAGGTTCTTTCTTCACTGACACCATCATCACGGATGATTTCAAGTTCAGGCTTGGCTACAAAATTAGCTATGGTGTAGGGATTACCTTTTTTATCGTAGCCACAAAGGTTACCACTTTCATCTACATCATAGTCTGGTACATCCTGAAGAGCTTCTACATACTCTTTGTAAATTGCATCTGATGGAGGAAGTATTGCCGTCATATCCTTAATAAAGCTTCCTGGACTATTAGTTATGTCCCCTTCATCATTTTCATTAACTTTACAGAAGCATTTTTCAACATCACACTCATCACAGCCATAGGTAGTACATCTTATCATTGCTCCACCTTCTGGCATTTCAGCTATAAGGTCAGAAATTCTTTCCTCACTTCTGGCATCATGCTTAGTAGACAACTTTGAAAACTCCATTGCAGCATCACCATGCCCTGATGAAACTAATAGCCTTGACCATCTGAACCAATCGTCTTCTGGAAGTCCTTTAGTCTTTTGAACCGCTAATGCCTTTTTAAAGCTTGAACATCTTTTGGATAACCTTTCAAAAACCTCTTGAATATCTGAGCTACTGTCATTGTCCTCTTTAATCTCTTGCTTTTTCCCCTTAGTCTTTTTAGGAACTTTACCTGTCATTAGGTCAAGCATCCATTTAGGAGCTTCTGCAATTTCTATGTCTTTGTAGCTTTTACCCTTGTACCATTTATATTTACCACCATTAGGATGAGTAGAAGGAGGAAGGATTGTCTGCTGACCATCACCTAGCAAGGCTATCTCACTATGTTCACCCTCTAAGGTTTCAGAGTATTTTTTAGTTGCTACACCATCTGGTACTTTGTAGAGATATCTTTTTCCACCACCAGGTGTTTCAAAGCTCCAAGTAGTTGGCAAGTCGCCTTCACTAAGTTCCTTTAGTCTTAATAATGCTTCTTTTCCGTCAACATCTATACCTATTATCCCAGAAACAACTCCAAGTGGAAGTCCAACATTCATTTCTGACCAACTTTGTGACCATTTTTCAACCTCAACTGTTTCAGATAGCTCTCTGCTTTGCCAATCCTTCACTAAAGGTATCTTTCCACTACATGGAATTATAGGTAATCCTAAACCAATGTAATTTTGCATAGCAGAAACTACTAAGTTTTGCCCTAATATTTTTTCAGTATTTTTTTCCATCTTACTTCACATCCTTATTAAATTTTCAAAGAACCCTTTTTGTTCTAACTTCACTAATTTTTGACACTCAAACCACTGTATAAAAAGTGCTTGTCTTGTATCGTGTATTCATAATATCATCATTCAAAATGCTTGTCAAACGTTGATAATACTCGCTTTTACCATTTTAATTTTCTATAATTATTCATAATCTATGTATACAAATTCATTTTTACTGATTATTTTCATCATTTTAGGACTTCTCCCCTCTTTCTCCTATAGGATAAGTTTATACACCCCTTTACTGCTCGATGTCCTAGCACATAAGGCTAAAATGCCTGTTTTTCATGTATAATCCCAATATATGTAATTTTATTTTTTCCCAATTCTCTAAAAAAATTTTTTTATTTTTTGAAAAAAAATCAGTTTTTTTTAACACAAGCAACTTTCTTCACTATTCTTAATCTTTTTTGAAGGGCTTTCAGGGCATTTTTTCTGCCCTCCTTTCCCTGCAAAATCTCAAATAGAAGTATATACTATTTCTAATAAGCAAAAAAAAGACAGCCTACTCAATCAGCTGCCCCTGTAGTATCACTTCCACTTGTTAGGTAGAAAGCTCCACAATGTACCAAATTCTATTCCTGATTCCTTTGCTACTTTCATTGTAGCCTCAATTGCATTCATTCCTCCTGCTATGATTAGTATTATCCTTGCTATTAGTGCTAGTATTTCTGCCATTAGTAGTACCTCCATTTTAGTATTCTTCCGCCAGTAGCATTGTTGAATGTGTTCCATCATCTATTACAAATACTTTTGCATCTACCATTTCATTAGGAAATACTCTATAGGTCTTACTGTATTCTGGTACTTCTTGCCTATGTTCTATCTTTTGAAAGAATACATCGTCAACTCTTTCCTTAGTGAGTTCAAAGACCTGCAAGTAGTCTAGTTCCTGTTCTTGCTCCTTTAGTGTATCAATACAATTCCATAGGAACAATTGCAGCTCTATTGGTATTTGCTGCTGTATTTCCTTAGTCATGTACCTATCATTGTTAAACATCTTATTCATTCCTTTCTCCTACAATATCCCTTTTTCTTTTAGGCTACAGTATTTCCCCTCTGAACCTATGATGATGTGGTCTATTAGCTCTATTCCTATTAACTTCCCAGCTTCCTTTAGTCTTTGAGTTACATTTATATCTTCCGTAGATGGAGTAACATCTCCTGATGGATGATTATGAAACACTACTATTGAAGCTGAATTGGATAATACCGCCACCTTAAATACCTCCCTTGGATGCACTATAGAACTATTTAGAGAACCCACACTGACTACATTCACTGATAGTGGTTGATTCTTGGTGTCTAGGCAGCATACTATGAGCTGCTCCCTGTCACATTCCTCAAGAAATCTTCTGCCAAGCTCCGCTGCATCTGCTGGACTACTTATTTTCCTTACATTGTAGAGAACACTTCCTTCTCTTACCATTTTAATGGACACTATGTTTACTCTCTTAGCTGGTTCATTTTTTCTGTTTGATATCATACTCTTATCATTCCTTCCCTATTTTTAGGCACAAAAATAGCACCTAACCTCATTCATTTTGAGATTAGGTGCTATATGTTATCGCTTATCCAGTTTTCTACTTTTTCACCAAACTTGCCACTTTCAAAGAAAATACTTAATGCGTATTCATTGTTACAAAGTATGCAAGCGGTGATTAGTGTACAATCATCTATGTTCTGTTCATTTATCCATTCTGGTGTAGCTCCTAATAGTCCATTATCCTCTGGATTCAATCCTATTTCTGCTAGGTCTTCTATATTGTCTCCTGGTTCAAGAAATACTATTATTCCACCATCTACTAGAGAAAATTCTTCAATAGGAATTCCTTCTCCAAGATTATTGTAAATATGTTTGAAGTGTTCCTCTATTTCTCTTAGTATTCCCGCCTTCAATGCCTTTGAATCCTTTATCAGTTCAATGTCCCTTATCGTTTTGATTATCCTCATTTTCCAACATCTCCTTTTCATCTTCAATTGTCCTATACTTCATTTTTTGCTGGGCAAAGAGGGCGTTTTTTCTGCCCTATTTTCCCTACAGTTTTCCGCTATGACTAGTACATCTACTGAAATTCCATTAGTAGCTCCCACTGCAATAGCAATTTCTACAATAGCTCTACCGCATCCCTCTTGTCCTTTTGTGATGTATTGATGTAAAAACTAGCAGTAGTTTGAATAGAAGCATGACCAGCCAGCTTGGCAACAGTAGTTAGTTCTACGCCTCTTTTCAGAAGTCTTGTACAGAATGTGTGACGGAACTTGTGTGGGTGCATTCTTATACTGAGCTTGCTTTCCATCCTGTTTAGAAGCCTGTTTATAGCATCCCTGTCCATCTTTGCTGACCTATTAGTTAGGATTAGGTACTCACTATCTGCAAATTTATTATCCTTTCTTTCTCCTTCAAGGTATTCCTTTATTGCTTCAATTACTTCGTTCTTTAGTGGTACTTCTCTTCTTTTGCCACCTTTACCCCAAGCCACAGTTAGATTCATGGCAAGTACATCTATATCTTTTAGCTTGATGTTTACTAGCTCACTTACCCTCACACCAGTGTACAAAAGCATTAGTATTATTAACCTATCTCTTGATAGCACTTCTTCAGATTGAATGTAGAATAGTAGCTTTTCAATCTCTGCATCTGTGAATACTTCTACTTCTCCCTCGCTACCAGCAGCTACCTTTACCTTATCCTTCTTTAGGTCTACTATTTGCTCTGTTAGGTATTCCTTATCCATTAGAAACTGATTGAAGGATTGCAAGCTATTAATTTTCTTGTTAATAGTATTAATCTCATAGCTTTCTTGAACTAGGTAGTTCCTATAGGAAGTTATGTGAAACCTTTTTAGGTTTCCTGTGAAACTGTTTCCCTTGGATTCCAGCCACTGGAGAAAGGCTCTAATGTCTCCTACATAGCTCTCTAAGGTCTTAGCAGCTTTACCATCTGCAGCTAATGCTTCTTCAAAGTCTATTACTATTTTTTCAGCTACGGTTACAATAGTAGTATTAGCATCCATGTCTATTCCCCCATGTGTTCTAGCAGTTCTTTAGGTGTTAGACTTAGAGGTATCAGTAGGCTTATGCTGTAATCACTGCTTAGTAGGATAGAGAACAAGTGTAGCTTTCACCATTTTCACAGGTTATTAGGTCTACGTATTCTGGCAAAGTAGGTTCTAGGTCTATTAGCTCCTTTATAGTTTTCACATCTTCTGCAACTTCTGCTATTAGTACATAGCCACCTAAGTCATGGTCTGCATCTCTTTCCGCTCCGTAGTTTTCATCTAAAATAGTTACAATCTCCAGTGCTTTGGCTACTACCTTAACTGGTAGATTTTTTAGAAGTCCTTCCTCTCTTTTATGAGCTATCTTTATCATAGTATTTCCTCCTTGAATTCTATTTCTATTATTCAAGGTAATAATATATATTTGATTATTCTATGATTACAGGTAAAAAAAATAGCCTAAGACAGATTTTACTCCATCCTTGGCTTTTTACTATTTACACTGCATTATTCAAATTATGCAGTGTAAGATTTATAGCTATATTTCTGCTAGTGCTTGTACTGCAATAGATGTTACTACTGCAACCAATTCAGAATATTTTTGCAGTGAAGTTTCACATAGTTTTGCAGTGAACTGAGCTTGCTACTTCTATTTTAGAGGGCTATTAGGGCTGCAAATGTGCCCTGTTTTCCCTGCAAAATAGGAATAGCCCCTATAGAAAAATGAGCACCAGTAGCTACTACTTCAGCCACTTATGCTCATTCAAGTATTTTCCCATCTTCCATTTTTCTGCTTTCACTATCTAAAGCTCTGACCTGTTCTACTAAGTTATTTATTCTATTATTCAAGATATCTAGTTCTGAAGGACTTAAATTACCTTCTTTAGCTTGTTCAGCAATCTGTTTCATTTGCAGCAGTTTTTCCTCCATTAAGTCTAACATCTTCTGTCTATACTCCACCCATTGAAGTTCCTGCTCCAGTTCTTTTTTTACATTTTCTCTTTCATTCATTCCTAAACTCTTGTATCCAAATGCTGTCCTAAATTCGGGTCTACTGCAATATTCTTCATCATTTCTGTCATCTGTATAGCTGTTTCTTTACCTGCATCCATAGCTTTCTTCATTACTGCTATACCAGCTGATTCCTGTACCTTTGATTGACTCATTACCATTGATAATGCTGCTATGTCCATAATATCCCCCCTATTAGTTTTCCTACGGAATATAGTCCTTGGGAAGAAAAAAGCAATTGAGATTACTTTTATGACCACAAATTAACTATTTGAGTCTCTCCGCTTTGTGTGTATTGTTCCCAAGCTATATTCGCCCAACTCATTATTTTGTCAATATGACTATCATCCTTTGAAGCATTTTCTCCTACATAATCATCGAATCTATCAAAGGTTTCCCATCTTGTAACATAATTTAAGTTTTCAATTGCAGCAGCTCCTGCTCCTTGAATAAGTTGAAAATTGCTATCACATCTAAGAATGAGTACATTATCCACCTCATCATTGCCATTAGCAATAACTTGTTGCAATTGTTGCTTATTTGGCTTCATTTTTTCATCACCCTTTCAAAATATGCCATTAAGTACGTTAGTTATTATTTACTCGCTTATTAGTGAAAAGGAGCCAGAGCTTTCACCCTGACTCCTTATTATTTCTTTTATAAGTTTATCAATTATCTTAATAATTGAAGAACTCCTTGAGGTTGTTGGTTTGCTTGAGCAAGCATTGCTTGAGCAGCTTGGCTAAGAATATTATTCTTGGAGAATGACATCATTTCTTTAGCCATATCTACGTCTCTAATTCTTGATTCTGCAGCTTGTGTGTTTTCGCTTGATGTATTTAAATTAGCTATTGTATGCTCTAATCTATTTTGGTAAGCACCAAGATTACTTCTTTGTGTAGATACTGCCTTTATTGCAGCGTCGATGTATCCAGTATATAACTTTGCATTATCAACAGTTTCCAATGAAGTTTTTGTTAATGTACCACTAGCTAAATGTGAATCTAAAGCTGATGCTCTCATGTCACTAAAACCTACACTTATAGTTTCATCAGCAGTTGCATTAGAACCTACTACTATACTAGCAGAAGATGAACCAGCACCAGTAATTAATGTTAATGCTTTTAATGCAGTAACTGCATTAGCAGCTGTACCATCAGTAGCAGATGATTGTAATGTTATTTTAACACCTAATTTATCGAAATCTAAAACTGTATTTTTTCCAACTGTATCAAACATACCATTTGTTAAAGTAAGTTCCTGTGAAACTCCACCTAAAGTAATTTTTAAATCTGCACCTGTAGTACCTTGTGCAACTGTAAATGTTGAACCCGCTTTAGCAGATGATACATCAACATTTAATACGCTTGATTTACCTGCTTCTGCTGCTGCTCCATTTTTCAATGTAGCTGTTGCATCTAGAGCTGAAGCCATAGAACCGTTTAATAATTTTTTACCATTAAAATCAGTAGTATTACCAATTCTATCAATTTCATCTCTTAATGCAACCATTTCATCACCGATAGAATCAGCATCTTGTTGAGCCATTACATTTGTAGAAGCTTGAACAGATAATTCTCTCATTCTTTGAAGAATGCTGTGAGTTTCATTTAATCCACCTTCAGCTGTTTGAATCATTGAAATACCATCTTGAGCATTTCTTGAAGCTTGGTCTAATCCTCTGATTTGACTTCTCATCTTTTCTGATATTGCAAGTCCAGCCGCGTCATCCCCAGCTCTGTTAATTCTTAAACCTGAGCTTAATTTTTCCATTGACTTTCCTGCTGCTGCAGTGTTGCCACTCATCATTCTGTGAGCATTTAACGCATTCATATTGTGATTGATTATCATAAAAATTCCCTCCTTGATTTTTAAAGTGGACATCCTTTTCCACTGTTTTTATTTATAGTTAAGCCCTTTGAGCCTACTAACTAATTTGTTGCTTTTCAGCTTGTCCTTGTTGACATCTTGTTACTTCTTTGTTGAATTTCATCATCCAGTGTTTTCAATGCTTTGAAGGTATTTTCAACCCCAAATTGACTTTCAACACTTCGGCAACCTTCTGCCATCAACTTTGTTATTTATCTTTTCCTAATTATTTTATCGTAAATTTACATCTCCACTTTATAGCTTTTTTAAAAATTTTTTATATTAATTTATATATATTTATTATGCAGTCCCTAATTGTGAATACAACCAATTACTCTGAGAATTTAAATTATTCATATTCTTCTCTAAAGCTGCAAACATTGAATAATATCTTGTTTGTTTATCATATAAAATATCCTGTAACCTTGTAATTCTATTTTCTTTTTCTTCAATACTTTTTGAAAGTTGGTTATTATATGACCATCTTGAATTTTCATATCCAGCTTTTTTAATTAATAAACCGTCAGTTCCAATATTATTGTTAAATACATCCTTAAATTTTTGTAGTATTCCTTTTTTACTTGTTACATCACTACTTTGAGTAAACAACTTATAAACTTGATCTGATCTAGTTTCTAAGGCACTTTTCAATTTTTCTTCATCTAACGTCAGTTTTCCTCCATCTCTATAATTTGAAGTTGTACTTATTCCAATATCAGAAATAGATAATCCTGCACCTTCCACAGTTTCATATATAGCCTGCCTCATTTGTGAAAGCATATTGGTAAGGTTGTTATCTCTACTCAATAATCCTTTCTTAGCTTGAGTTTCCCACTTGCTAATATCATCCTCGGACATTTCTTCTTTTTGTGCATCTGTAAGAGGTTTATAATCATAATTCTTCTTTTCTGTTATTTTTGTATTTATCTTTTCAATTAATGTATTATAAGCTTCAACAAACTTCTTAATCTTATCAACTGACTCAGTAGCATCTGGCTTTATACTTACAACTGAATCTCCAGTCTTAAGCAAGTCAAATTTCATACCATCAATTGTGAAGGAATTACTGTTAAAATTTTTATCTACCGCTATATCTACATCATCTAAAGTTTTAAAATCAACTATAGCGTTTAGACCTGTTGCTGTTCCAGTTGTAGTAAGACCAAGGTCAGTAGCTGCAGTACCACTGACATCTTCTATCTTTAAAGTTGAAGTATCACCTGTTTGCTTATTTGTTATTGATATTTTTTTTGTTAGTTCACTATAATTTATATCAACATAATTTAAAATAGATTGTTTATCATCATTTGTAGCACTTTTAAGATCATTTAGTAAGTCAGTACCCGTTGTGGTTGCTGTAGTTGTTATTGTAAATGGTTTAGAAACACCCGAAACCGTAATTTTAAAAGAACCAGTTCCTACTAATGCAGACATATCAGTTATTTCATTTGAACTCTCAGTTGCTCCTGATGCTAATTGATCTACATGAATCTTATAATCTGTCTTAATAGCATTAGGTAATGTTGTTACCTTCAATACATCCTCATCAGTACTGCTAGCTTTTGTACCATTATAAGCTGTACTCAACATCATATTAGTATCTGAAGTTCCTAATATATCAAGATACGAACTTTGAAAACTTTTAAGGTCTTTAATTATGTCCACATAAGCCTCTTGCTGCCATTCAAGAATTTGTTTACTCTGTAAAACTGAATCAATTTTAGCCTGTTCACCAGCCACCGCCTGCTTCACCATAGCATCTGTATCCATACCTGTGGCAAGACCTGTTATTCTACTATAATCCGTGCTTGAACTTGTTGAACTACTTATATTCATTTAATCACCCCTCTTTATATAGTTAAAAATTTAAAACTAATTATTGAGAGTTTTAAATTTTTGTGCTAAAAAAGCTTGTCCTAGCATAAGAATTTTTAGCATAGCTTATATTAGCTTTTTTTTGCTCGTTAAGATTATTTATCTTCTCTTTAAGTTCTATTGGTTTTTTTACTGCTAGTTCATCTAATTTTTTTGATATATTTATAATATTAAGTTCATTACAAATATCTATAAACGCTTCTTTGCTGTATTGAAAACTATCTATTTCATTAATTATTTTTTGTCTCTTTACAAAAAGCTCATCTATTTCTTCTGATATATCATTATTTATAGCATTTATAATCTGCTCTGTAAGTGACTTAAACTCTATAAGGTGCTTTTTTAATAAATCCTTGATAATAACACCACCCCTTTTTTCAATTGACAATTGACAATGAAAGAAAATATTTTTATCTTGCTCCTTTAGAAATTTTATCAGCCTCATACCAAGTATCTCTTATTTCTTCGATTAAAGGAATAACTTCATCCATAATGTTTATATCCTTCTTCATATTGGCATCCCCAAGACGTCTTACTATAAACTCATATATATTCATCATATGCTGACCCCATTCTCCAGCCTGTTTTACATCTAAAGTTACCATTAACTCATAAAATATATCTTGAGTTCTTGTTATGCTGCTATGAGCTTTAGAAATATCTTTATCTATTATAGCTTGTCTACCTATTTTCGCATATTTAACTGCTCCATCTAGAAGCATTAATAACAATTGATCCTTAGAAGCATAATTTACACTATTTTGTTTATAAGCATTATATGCATTACTTGTATACATTTAAAGACCTCCCATACCTATGGTTGTATATTCTTCTCTGATACTATTCTTATCGTTAGTAATAAATATAACTTTACTCAATTTAATACATAATATGAGTATACTACTTTCTTATTTATCATTCCATTATAACGTAATATATCTAATATATTACATAAAATCTTTATAAAAATATACAGCATACAAAATGGCTGTATTAATTTCATATACTGCTGAAAAATTATTTTTTTATATCCAAAAATCTACCTGTTGGAACGTTATTTTTATCAATTTCTTCTTTAACTGCCTCAACCTTAACACTTTTAATCTTCACAGCATCAACAGTTATCTTTTTATTAACTTTATGCTTTGATAATTTGCTTTCAAATTCCTCTTCTCTGTCTTGCTTTTTATCTTCTTTTTTATCTTTATCAACTTTATTAGTTTCTTTATTTCCATGAACCTTACCTTCTTTTGATGCTTCATTGACTATTTCACGGATTTCCATATCTATTTTATTTAAACTATACTGATACATAAAATCCCCCCAACAATTCAATTGAGAATTGACAATTGAGAGTTGAGAGTTAAAAGATGCTACAACTTTCAATTCTCACCTTTCACCTTTCAACTCTCAACTGTTTTTATTACGCTTTTTCATCAAATATGACTCCAGCCAGCTTACACATTTCTGCAACCATATCTAGTATTTTCTTTGAAGGTATTTCTTTGATAACCTCTTTTGTTTTTTTATTTATAATTTTTACTACAAACTGACTCTTAATCTTATCATGTCTTTCATATTCAACATAAGTAGCTTCCCCTTCAAGGAACTTATTTAGTTTATCTACTGCTTTTTTAATGGTTTTTTCGTGAATATTGTCTTGTTTTGCTGAACCATGATTTACTTCTCTACTAATAGCTTCATTCTGAAGAACAGGTTGAATTTCTACCGATTCTTTTACAGAACTACTTTCAATTGAATTATTTGAAATTGTTCCTAAATTATTTTGCCTTCCATGACTAATAGACTTAACATCCATGCTAAACACCCCCCAATTTAGTATAGAGTTTAATTTTTCACTACTACTTTTTAAAGTGTTTTAAAACCGAAATATCAGCACATACAGCATTTTTGTTTTCATTTCCAACTTCTTCATAAAGTTCACTTCTTAAAATTGTAATATCTTTTGGAGCGTCTATAGCAAGCTTAACAGCTCCGTTTTCTATACCGATTACTTTAATTTCTACATTCTCACCTATTAATATAGACTCTCCTTTTTTCCTCTTTACTACTAACATTATCTATCACCCTTAAATAGTGGATATTTTACTAAATAACTTTCATTACTTAGTATTAATTGTGCCCCTGTTTTGTCTTTTATATTAATAATTATAGGTGCTCTTAAATTTACAGTTATATCTTCAATTTTTGAACTTAAAGTAAGAGTATTTACTACTAAAACATCTTCCGGTTTTTTAATTTTCATTTTCTTTATTGTTTCATCATCTAGTTTAATTTCATAATCTTTCAAGACATTAAAAGGAGAAACCACTACAAATCCAACTTCTACATTTTCTACAGAATGAAGAACACTAAACATTTCGTTATCTTCAACAGGAAATAGAATGAATTTTTTTAAATCCTCAAAACCTGGAAGTCCCTTATTAAAATCAATTATATCTTTTTCTTCATACTGACAAATTCCGTGATACTTTGTGTTTAACTTCAAGTTATTTACCCCCACTCCGTTTAATTAATTGACAATTGTTTTTTAATTATCTAAAGGTAATCTAAAAGAGATGGCTGTATAACCTTTGCACTTGTTTGAAGTGATGCTAAGTATACTGTCTGCATTGTTGCATATTCCATTGTTTTTTCTGTTATATCTATGTCTTCAACTTTAGATAATATTTCTGTCATATTAAAGTTAGCATCTATGTTCTTATCCTTTGCACTATCCATTCTATTCTGCTTTGCTCCTACCTCTGAACGGATTTTTAACAAGTTATTCATAGCATCGGTAAGCTTTTGTAAATCTCCATTAACCAACTCTTTTATGGCATTATTATCTATAGCTACACCATCATCACCTTTACCATCTAGGTGGTTAGTTATTTTATTAAATATATCTCTTAAATCTAAAGATTCTCCATTTGAATTTTTAAACTCTAATATTTCTGAAGCCGTTACGTTGTAGTCCATAACAACACCTTGAGAAATTTGGACTTTTAATTTTCCCTGTATTTGGTTATATTCAGCACCATCTACTAATTCTCCACCACCTTTTTTGTAGTACATAATTCTAGTGTTTTGGGAATTATTCGCAGTAAATTTAGCCTCATCTGTATCTATACTTATACCACTTGGATCACTTATCACAAACTTATTGTTAGGATTTTTATCCGTTTCTCCTCCAGCCTCATTTATATTTACAAACATAAATTTTTTATCTACTATGTTAGGTACTACTTTTATTTTGTCTTTTAAATTACTATCTGTATCTATTTTTTCATTTATTTTGCTAGCTAAATCACTGATACTATTTATTTTAGTATGCTCATCAATAGTAATAGTCTTTTTTTCTGAATCCTCTATCGTACCATTGCCATCTGAATCAAAACCAATCTTAATTTCTACTTTGTCCTTAAGTTCTCCATTTTCTGTTATTGATGATAAGTCTATCGTTCCTGATTTTGCTGCCTCCAAACTACTTCCAGCTACAACATCCACAGGTTTAGTAGTTCCCCTAGTTCCACCAAAAATATACTTACCATCAAAGCTTGTATTTAATATTTGGGAAACTTCACCTACTTTTTCATTTATCTCGTCCTTTATAGCTCGTCTTTCATTCTCACTATATCCTGCATTACCAGCAGAGATTAAAAGTTCTCTAACCCTTTGAAGAACATCTCCAACTTGTCCTAAAGCTGTGTCTGTAGTATCAAGCCAGTTTATAGTGTCACTTATATTTTCATTGTATTGTTTATTGGTATTAATATCTGTATGTAGTTGCATTGCTCTAGCAACCTTAAATGGATCATCAGAAGGTCTTCTAATTTCCTTACCAGATGTCATCTGCTGTTGAAGCTTTTGCATATATTGAAGATTTGTTCTCATATCAGCTAAAAAGCTATTGCTTAACATCTTGTTTGTCACTCTCATTTATATACCTCCGTTCTTAGTTAATATTTATCTCAAAATTCAGTTCCGATTCATAGATTCTAGGTACTAGGTACTAGGTACTAGGTACTAGGTACTAGGTACTAGGTACTAGGATAATTATAATATTTTGAATATTTATTTTTATGTATGTCAATAATTATCACTGAGGTGATTGTATATTGAATTTTGAAAAAGATAGTATAATTTATAATAAATCTTACATGCTAGCGTTAAAGGCAATTAACATATATAAAGATTTATATTTTAATAAAAAAGATTATGTTTTATCAAAACAATTTGTTAGAAGTAGTACTAGCATAGGTGCTAATATAAGCGAAAGCTTTCATTCTCAAAGCACTCGTGATAATATAGCTAAACTATATATTTCACTTAAAGAAGCTGGTGAATCTAAGTACTGGTTAATGCTTTTAAAGGATTCTAACATAGTCAATTCTAAAATTTGTGATGAATTACTAAAAGATATCCTTGAAATTGAGAAAATACTAATTTCCATAATAAAAAAGAATAAAAGCAATCTGAAATAATAAAAACTTCCTAGTACCTTGTACCTTTTTCCTAGTACCTGGTTTAAAGCTATCGCTTTAAACCGTTAACTACAACATCAAGTAGTTCATCTACTGTTGCTATTATTTTTGCATTTGCTTGATAAGCATGCTGGAATTGTACCAGATTTGCCATTTCTTCATCGAGAGAAACTCCTGAAATAGAATCTCTTCTTTCTTGGAAACCTTTTAGAAGCACTTCCTGATTTTGAACTACTCTTTTGGCTTCTTGTTCTTGAATACCTAGCTTGTCTATAGTATCTTTAAAATAACTATCAACTTTCATTCCATTTATATCACTTTTAATTGTTGGTACACCTAAGCTTGAATCTGGCTCTAAATCTCCTACGAAGGATCTATCAGTTCCATCATTTATATCCTGAAATTTTATTAGCGTATCTCTTAGTTGTGCTATAGCAAGCGCTCTTTTACCGTCATTTTCACCATCTACCTCTGGATCACCAGTAGTTCCTGCTTTTATTTTCATTACATCCTTTATAATTTCCATATTAACTGATATATTACCAGCTGTAATTTCAACTTCTCCATCTAGTGTATCTGTTAAATTATTAAGTACACCATCTGTATACTGTGCTGCATCTTTATTAACAAAAAACGGCATATCGTCAGCAGCTGAATTTTTTTCACCACTATGAACAGCATTAACCGCAAAAGCCAACCCCTTAGCTAATTTGTTTAACTGGTCTATATAGTTATCTACATCCTTTTGAACAGACATATAACCTTTAAGCTCACCTTTATTTTCATCCTTTGGAAGACTAAATAAAGCTAAATCGCCAAAGTCTATAGCATCTGCAATTGTTGAAGCTTTTATTACCGCTCCATTTTTATCTATTGCCATTCCATTTGCAGCATCATTATTTTTATCATTTTGAGACCATAATACTCTGCATTGGTCTAACTGCTTATATTCATCATCAGTCATATTCACATAAATAGTTTCTGCCTTATCCTTATCACCATTTCTTAAGTAAGTAACTTTGTATTCACCTGATGTGGCAGTTTCTTCTATTCCAGTAACATAAGAAAATCTTCTTACAGCATCATTTGGATTCTTTCTTATTAAAAGTGAATTCCCATTAGCATCAAGTCCACTTTTATCTTCTGGACTTACATTTACAGAATAAAAGTTGTCTGCTTCTACATTAATATTAAATTTTTCACTTAGCTGGTCTAATAATAAATCTCTTTGATCCATTAAATCATTTGGCTCCATACCTGAAACCTTAACACTCATTATCTGCTGATTTAATTTATCTAATCTATCTAGCATTCCATTTAAGTCAAAAACGGATTGTTTTATTGATTCTTGAGCATTACTTTTTACACTCATTAATTGATTATATGTATGATTTAATTCATCTGCTAGGGCTGCTGATTGTTGAGCTGCAACAGTTCTTGCATTTGAACTTTCAGGCTGCTTAGAAAGCTGGTCCCATGCATTAAAAAACTTTCCAATCAAGTTAGAAAGTCCGTTGTCTGAAGGCTCGTTAAATATGCTCTCGATTTCACTTAAATATTTGTCTCTAGCTTCATACTGACCAAGGGTACTTTTTTCTCTTCTTACCTGATAGTCCATGAAACCATCTCTAATTCTTTGTATACATGAAACATCTACTCCTGTACCTATCTGTCCTGGTCCTACCTGGTTATTCATAGATGGCATCCCAAAGGGTCTTGTAGTCTCAAGAGTTGCCCTCTGCCTTGAATACCCCTCTGTATTAGCATTTGCAATATTATGTGAAGTTACATCTATAGCCTTCTGCTGAGCAAATAATCCTCTTTTTCCTATATTAAAGGTTGCAAATAAACCTGACACTTTATCACTCCTTTTTTAATTGACAATTGATAATTGATAATTGACAATTAATGTGGTTTTTCTTACAGAAAAACTCTAATTAAATAAAAAATATTAATTAACAGATAGTACAATATTCTTACTTGTTTAAATTAAGTTTTGCCTAAAGCAAAACATCCATCATTGTCAATTTTATTTATCTTCCTACTTTTCCATAAGCATTATAAGTTTTTGCCTGTCTATCTGGATTTAACAATACAAGCATCTTATTAGTGTAAGCTAGACCTTGTTTTATGAGTAATTCATTAGTATCCTTCTGTAATCTAACCTCTTCCAATAAACTCCTAATATTTCTAAAAATGTTCTCTAACTCTTTATCGTTTATTTCTTCGATTAATTTACTAAAAGTTTTATCTTTTAACTCATCTTTTGTTAATTGTCTTCTTCTTAATTCTATACTAGCATTTTTTTGATTACATTCTTGTATTTTCTCCACACAGGCTTCCATTTTAAATACATCGTTTTTAACTACATACTCATGCTGCTCTTCCAAAATTTTTAGAAGTTCCTTCAACGCCGCAACCTGATTTTTCATAATCTCTTTTAACTGTAAACTGTCCACTGTAAACTGTAAACTCATAATTTACACTTCTCTTCCCTTCATAATATCTATCATTTTTTGTGCTACTAGTTTCCCGTCAACATTATATGTTCCATTTGCTATTTCATTTCTTATCCTTTCTAACTTTTCTTGAGATATAGACTTTTTATCATCAACAGCAAAAGAACTTAAATTTTTACCTATCTTTGAAATTTCTAATGAATCTTTTTTTACTACTTCTTTAGTTTTTTCTATCTTCTTATTATTCTTTTCGTATATATTTATAATTTTATTTATACCTGTTCCTGATATTTTCATATTTGCCACTCCTTAATTTTCTCTTAATCATCTGTTAATATTATCGACGCACAAAATATAAAGTTTATACTAATTTACTAAAAAAGAAGAGAAAATGCAAGAAAAATTTCATGTTTAATTTAAATTTGTACTACATTAAAATTCGCATAAAAATCCCCTTTCTTATCACTATAACTAAAATAGACAATATTAGTACAATTTTAATTATAACTAAAGAAAAGACAAAAATTGAAGTTTTACGCAAGTTAAACTTCAATTTTTGTCTTTTCTAATTAAGTAATAATTATTATCCTCTTAAAGATTTTACTCTTTCTTCACTGCTTACTATATTTACTATTCTAACTCCAAAGTTTTCATCTACAACAACAACTTCTCCATAAGCAACTTTTTTGCCATTCACTAAAATTTCTACAGGCTCTTCAGCTAATTTATCTAATTCTATAAGAGAACCTGTTCCTAAATTTAATACTTCCTTTATACTTTTTTTAGTTCTTCCTAGAACAACTGAAATTTCAAGAGGAACATCAAGTATTAAATCAATATTGTGCGGAGTATGGTTAATAAAACCTTCTTCAAGAGGTTGAAAATTAGCCTGCTGTACATTAACCTGTGGCTGAGGTGGAGCCAAAGTTACAGGCTGTTCATATCTATAAGTCTCAACAGGCTTAGGCTGTACCTGAGGTTCTTTAGGGTACTCCTGTGGTGCTTGCTGTTGAATCTGAGACGGCTGTGGCACAGGCTCCTGTTGTTCTTCATTCTCTTGCCCCATCATTATTGCAACTATTTTTTTTGCTGTTTTAATAGGAAGAAACTGCATAATTTTACTATCAACTAAATCTCCAATAGTCAACTTAAATGAAACTTGGACTATATGCTCACCATCAGTCATGCCTTCAGCTAATGGAGTTGTTGTATCTTCCCATATTTTTGAGGTTGGCGGTGATATGTTAACCTCTCTAGCAAACATTGTTGCCATTGATGTGGCTGCTGAACCAATCATTTGATTCATGGCTTCCGAAACAGCACTTTCTTCAATTTCTGAAAGAGAAGAAGCAGCCTCTACCTTTCCATCTCCACCCATCATCAAATTTGCAATTACCGCTGCATCAGTTATTTTCATTACTAGTAGGTTTCCACCCACAATACCACTTGTATATTTTACTTCTAATGCAATATTCGGAACTTCAAAAGTTTCTCTTAATTCATTTAGTGTAGTAAGCTTAACTTCAGGTGTAGTAATATTTACCTGGTTACCAATAATAGTGGAAAGCGCCGTTGAGGCAGAACCCATGGAAATATTACCTATTTCACCTAATAAATCTATTTCTATATCTGAAATTATATCATTTGTTGAATTCGATATATTAGTTGTAGTATTATTTTCAATCGATGGATTTTCTGAGGGTTCTTCATCAAGTACAGAATTACTTCCACCATTTAATAGTGCATCTATCTCTTCTTGCGAAAGGAATCCGTTATCGCTACTCATAGTTTTCCACATCCTTATCAATAATATCTAGTATCTGAACTCCTTTATTCTTGCCAATAACCCCTGGTTTTGCATATAAATACTCTTCATTCTCAACTTTTATTTTAATAGCTTCCTTTGTTGTAGTATCTAAAGCTACTACATCTCCTACTGAGAGCTTTAAGAAATCATCTACAGTTATATGAGTAGTTCCTAGCTCTGCTGTCATGACCAAATCTATAATATTCAGTCTGCTACGCAGCTTATGTTTGGATTCTTCTAATATTTCAGCATCATTTTCTCTAAACCAATATTGTACTACAAGCTTATCTAATATTTTTTCTATACTAAGATATGGAATACAAATATTTATAAATGTATTACTGCCATTCATTTCAACCGAGAAGGTTATCAATGCAACTGGCTCTGTAGGTGCTAATGTCTGATTTAGAGCTGGATTAGTTTCTAATCCTTCAATTTCTGGTTCAACCTCCAATACATCTTCCCACGCAAGTTTTAAATTTGCAATAAGTCCTTTATTTATCTGCTTTATTATATTTTTATCTATATCAGTAAATTCTCGTGACTTATACTGTCCTGTACCAGCTCCACCTAAAAGCACATCTATAATCCTATATACAAATTGAGGATTACTTTCAAAAAGTATGGATCCACTTAAAGGAGGCATTTTGAAAACAGTCAATATTGTAGGATTAGGCACCGAGTGGATAAACTCTTCATAGGTTATCTGCTGAACAGTTTCTATTTTTACTTTAACATTTGTTCTTACTTGAGCAGTTAAATAATTAGAAATTATTCTGGCAAAATTATCATGAATAAGCTCTAGAGTTCTTATATGATCCTTCGAAAACTTCTGAGGACTTTTAAAATCATAAGGTTTAATTTTTTGTTTATCTTCTTCCTTCTCAAGTTCTTCAGGATTTAGTTCACCAGAGTCTAAGGCAGATAAAAGAGCATCTATTTCGCTTTGTGATAAAACGTCTGCCATGTTTGTCCCTCATTTCTTTACTAATTTGCAAATAATTTATCTATATCGATTAAGGTAACTACTCTATCTTTAAAATTGATAACTCCTTTAATATAAAGCTTCTTTTGGTCATCAACCTTTTCTAATATTTCTTCCTCTATTTCAAGCACTTCATCTACTTCATCTACTGTAATGCCCACATGTTCATCTTCCATTTTTAAAATTATAATATTGTTTTGTTCAACATTTTCTTTTTTATTAATATTTAGCAGTAAGTTTATATCTAAAAGAGAGATAACGTTTCCTCTTAAATTAATTAATCCTTTTATATAATCAGGAGCTTTTGGAACTCTAGTTATTTCCATAATATCATTTATGCCTTGAACCTTTGCAGTTTCAACTGCAAATTGCTCGTCTCCTAGTCTAAACACGACTACCTGCATTCTATATTCCTCCCTTTAGCCTATTAGCCCAATGCCTTTCTAATAGCTTCAAGCACCCTTTCCGCTTGGAATGGTTTTACAATAAAATCTCTTGCTCCTGATCTAATTGCATCCATTACCATTGTTTGCTGTCCCATAGCACTGCACATTATAATCTTAGCAGCTGGATCAAATCCTTTTATTGCTTTAACTGCTTCGATACCATCCATATCTGGCATTGTAATATCCATAGTAACCACATCAGGTTTTTCAGCTTTATAAAGCTCTACAGCTTTTAATCCATTGCTGGCTTCTCCAACAATTTCATATCCATTTTTTTCTAAGATATCCTTTATCATCATTCTCATAAAAGCAGCGTCATCAACAATTAATACTCTAGCCATTTTTTATAACCTCCATTATTTTACTCCTAATGTACTTAATATTTTTTCTAATGATCCAGGCATTGGAATGTAATAAAAATGCCCGCTTATTTCTTCACTCTTGTTATTTTGCAAGAATCTTGTTTCTATGTCAAGTACTTGATCATCAAATTGACCAGCTTCAATAAAACTAGTAGATAATATAGCTCCTAACATATCATAGGAAACAGCTGGTACAGATGGCGTTATGAATAATCCTGTTAATTTAGCTATAGCATTCATATATGATGTTGCTATAATATTTCCTATTTCACATAATACAGAATTACCCATATCAGTTAACTGTTCTTCTTCTTCTCCTGTTAATAATTTTATTATTTGAAATGCAGTATTTCTCTCAAGAATAAATAATATATTTCCAGGAGTGTCACCAAGCACTCTTACAATAATGCCAATTACAACCCTTTCAGTTCCCTCGTTTGAAAAAACATCATCAAAAGGAACTATATTTACTGCTGGTACTGTCATATCTATTTTTTTATTTAATAGTTGTGACAAAGCAGTTGCTGCATTCCCTGCTCCAATGTTTCCAACTTCTTTTAAAGTATCCATTTGCATAGGAGTCATTTCAACATACATCATAATAATTCCCTCCTTATATTAAAGCAGCAACATCAAGTATTAAAGTTACTAATCCATCTCCATATATGGTTGCTCCAATGTATTCTTTTAATCCCTTTAATGTCTTTCCTAAAGGTTTTATTACTGTTTCTTGCTGTCCTAATAGTCCATCAACTAAAAGTCCAACAGTTTTTTCACCAACCTTAACTATTACAACATATTTTTTATTACTATGAACTTTTTCAAGACCAAGCTTCTCATATACTCTTATAAGAGGAATTACATTTTCATTATACAATATAACCTCTCTATTGTCTGTTTTCATTACTTTTTCTTCTTTATAATCTATAACCCTGTCAATGTATCCTAGGGAAATAGCCATAGTTTCATTTCCTATTTTAACAAGTAACGCTTGTATAATTTGAAGTGTCAATGGTAATGTTATAATAAATGATGTACCTTTGTCAATCTCACTTATCACTTCCACTGTACCACCAAGAGAACTTATTTTAGTCTTAACAACATCCATACCTACTCCTCTGCCTGATATGTCTGTCACTTCCTCGTTAGTGCTAAAACCTTGAGCAAAAATAAGATTTCTAATGTCTGAATCACTCATGCCTTCAGTACTTATACCTATTTTTTCAGCCTTAGCTCTAACTCTTTCTACATCAATTCCACCGCCATCATCTTCAACTTTAATTATGGCTTTTGTTCCTTCTTGGTATGCTATAAGCTTAATAGTTCCTGTTGGTTTTTTACCATTAGCTATTCTTTTTTCTCTACTTTCAATTCCATGATCTGCAGCATTTCTAATAAGATGAATCAATGGTTCTCCTATTTCATCTATTACTGTCCTATCAAGCTCTGTATCTTGACCTTTAACTGTAAATTCAATGTCCTTATCCAGCTCTACGGATAAATCTCTTACCATTCTTGGAAATCTATTAAATACCGTTTCTAATGGAAGCATTCTAATTTTCATAACAAGATCTTGTAAATCTGAAGTAGTTCTAGCAACTTGCTCCAAAGTTTCATTTAACTCAGTGGACTTATAATTTGTACTTATCTGTTCTAATCTAGTTCTATGAATAACCAGTTCAGAAACCATATTCATAAATTTGTCAAGTCTTTCCAAATCTACTCTTACAGATTGATGAACCTTTTTATGTTGCTTCTTTTCTTCAGATTTGCCTTCTAATTCTTTTGGTTTAATTGTTGGTTGTTTTGTTTTTACTTCCTGTTTTGGCTCTTCTTTTAATTGTTGCTTTACTTCTTCCTTTGGCTCATTATCAATAACGTTTTTTACATTTTCATTTATATTTACGTTATCGACTATAACTTCAGAAACTTCAGATATATTTATTAAAACTTCATAAATTTCTTCTTTACTTTTATGAGTTAGATAAATAATACTTATATCTAAATCAAAATTTTCATTTTCTAAATCATCTGCTGAAGGTATACACTTTGTTATTTCCCCATATTCTTCCAAACCTTTGAAGATCAGAAAAGCTCTGGCAGATTTTAGCAAAGTATTTTCATCCAATATTACTTTAATTTGATAAGGATGAAATCCCTTATCAATAGCTTGCTTAATAACATTAATATCATATTCATTCATTTCTACAAAAGATTCTTTTACCTCTTCTTCGTCAGTTATATTTTCTATTTCTTCTTTTGCAGGTTCAATATTCTTTTCTTCGTTATTATTATCTTTTCCTTGTGCTATACTTTCTAAGTTTTCCATAATCTCGTCTATAGAAATGCTTTCATCAGTTCCCTCTGATATATTATTAACCATCTGTTCAAGGGTATCAAGACATTTAAAAAGCACTGTTACAACTTCCTGTGTAACTCTTAGGTTACCCTCTCTAAACTGAGATAATACATCTTCCATTTTGTGTGTAAGCTCAGCCATATCATTAAAACCCATTGTTGCCGCCATCCCCTTGATAGTGTGTGCAACTCTAAAAATTTCATTTAGTTTATCTATATCATCTGGTTCTTGTTCTAGCTGTAGCAAAGATTCATTTAATGTTTGAAGATTATCTATTGATTCTTCAAGAAACATTGATAAATATTGTGACGTATCCACACCTTTCCCTCCTTAAAGTTTCTTGTAAATAAACGTGGAAGCTTTTTCAAAACCATAGTCTTTATAATTATATATACTTTCTGTTGCTCCTACAAAAAGCAGTCCCCCTGGCTTAAGAGATGTACTAAATTTTCTGTAAATTTCATTTTTCACATCTTGATTAAAATATATAACTACATTCCTGCAAACTATCAAATCGAATCCTTTATCATAATTATCTAGTATGAGGTCATGTCTTTTAAAAGTTACCATACTTTTTATTTTTGCATCGATAATATATTTATCCTTTATTTGGGTAAAATACTTCTGCAAATATTCCTTCTTAACATTTTTTATCTCTGAAGAAACGTATTCACCTTTTTTAGCTCTTTCTAAAATATTCTGATCTATATCAGTGGCTAAAATACTATGCCTACCTTTTTGTTTTAAATTTTCTAAAATCATAGCAATAGAATAGGGTTCCGCACCTATGGAACATGCAGCACTCCATATTTTTAAATTTTTTTCTTTAGGTAATAATTGACTTTCAATTTTATTTTTAAGCTCTGAAAAAATTTCAGGATTTCTAAAAAACTCTGTTACATTTATTGTTATAAAGTCTAAAAATTTCTGTCTCTGACTCTCATCTTTCTTCAATAGAGCTATATATTCATCTACAGTATTAACTCCAACCCTAGACATTAAGCTTAATATTCTTCTATGAAGTTGATTTGATTTGTAAGCAGATAAATTAATTTTAAATTCTCTTAAAACCCACTTTTTTAAATCCTCTAAATCCATATTTTGTCTCCTAGCTTATTTAATATTTTTTACTATTGCCGATGCAATCTCACCAATAGGAAGTACTTCATCAACTTTCCCGGTTTCATATGCAGCCCTTGGCATACCATAAATTGTACAAGTAGACTTATCTTCTGAAATAGTTACGCCTCCACTATCTTTCACTGCTACTATACCTTGTGCTCCATCTTTTCCCATGCCAGTTAGAACTATTCCTAAAACATGTTCTCCATAAACCTTGGCGACAGATATAAATAACTTGTCTACTGCTGGCCTAACACCCCATATTGTTGGTTCTGTATTCAAGTGAATTTTCTTATCCATACCAACTTCCATATGAAATCCACCTGGTGCTATATATACAACATTTTTTTCAATATTTTCCCCCTCTTTTGCCTCAACTACCTTAATTCTACTATTAGAATTAAGTCGTTCAGCAAAAGCTTTAGTAAATCCCACAGGCATATGTTGAACAATGAATACTGGAACCCCTATATCTGGGGGAAGTTCAGTGATAACTTTGTATAATGCCTTAGGCCCTCCTGTTGATGCACCTATAACTACGGCATTTATCTTTTTATTTTTTTTTGGTATATATTTAGGTTTATATTCTTTTTTCAAAGCAACGCTTCTATCAATATGAATATTTTTACTATGAGCTAGTTTGATTTTAGTTATAAGCTCTTCTCCAACCTTTTCAATATCTAAAGATATAGCCCCCGAAGGTTTAGGAATAAAATCAAAAGCACCCTTTTCTAAACATTCCATTGTTAATACTGTACCACGTTTTGATATACTACTGAGCATTATAACTGGTATATTGTAATTTTCTTCCTTAATTTTTTCTAGAGTTGTTATACCATCCATTTTAGGCATTTCAACATCTAATGTAATTACATCTGGTTTTTGAATATTTATTTTATTTAATAAATCCTCACCATTTCTCGATGTGTTAATAACTTCCATATCACTATTTGAATTAATGATATCTGAAACAATCTTTCTCATTAAAGCTGAGTCATCAACTACAATAACCTTTATTTTTTTCAAATTATAATCACTCCATTAAATTTCTTTTATTCCCATTCCTACTGTTTTAATTTGAACAATCCCTTTTTCAGTATCAAAGATCATAGTTCTTCCTTTATTTCCACCTGTTTCTTCGCTTAATATGGGGATTAAAAGTTCTTTTAGAACTTTTTTTACTGAAGTACTATTTCTATTTCCAATATCCATAACCATACTTTTATCTGAAAAATTAAACATAGAAGCGCCACCAGCTATTTTTGCTACTAAATTTTTTTTGATAGCGCCCTCTTTCTGCATTCTTTCTAATAGTAAAGGAATTGCTAAATCTGCAAATTTCATAGGATTATTAACTTTACTAAACTGAGTACTATCTGGAAGCATAATATGAGCAAGTCCACCTATCTTTTTACTAGTATCATAAAGTGCTATCCCTATACAAGAGCCTAAACCAACGGTTATAAGTTTTTTTGGTGGTGAAGCAGTATTCAAATCTGCAATTCCCACTCTAACTTCATTATTATTGTTCATAAGCAGCACCTTTATCTTAAAATTAATTCTTTTTCTTCTTGTGTCAATATAGTTGCAAGATTTAAAAAGATTATTATTTGTTTATTAATTTTTATTAAGCCCTTTATATATCTTCTAGATATTCCAGCTACAATTTCAGGCGGCTCTTCAATATTTTCAACTTTTACATCACAAACTTCTGAAACCACATCAACAATTATACCTATTTTGGCTTCTCCTTGTTTTGCTACTATAATTTTCCCTTCTTCTCCAGTCTTATTATGTGATATATTAAACTTTTTAGCCAAGCTCATTATAGGTAGTATATGTCCTTCATAATTTATTACCCCCTCAATAAATTGTGGAGAATCTGGAAGCTTTGTTGGCTCTTCATAACCTAGAATTCTCTCTACCTCCATAATATCAGTAGCATAATATTGATCGTTTATATTAAATATTAACACTTTTATTTCTTTTTCATTCATTACATTCTACCTCCTCTATAGTATAAATTTATCTACTACGATTTCACCCTCACAATTTAAATATGCATGAACATCTTTACTTGCAGTATCTAAGATATATTCCTTTCCTCCTACAATAAAGCAAGTATTTTGATAAGCAATATCCACCCAAATGTTTCCTTCAGACTCAACAATTAATTTAGTAGATACGCCGCCTTCACTCCCAACTTTCCTACATTTAATTTCTTTTTTTGCTTTTATTATACCACCCCTTGCAACACTTGCAGGATTGATAAACTCTACACATTCATAAGCTATAATCTCTGAAACATATTCACCCTTTCCGGTAATTGTAATATTCCCAGAGCTTGTTAACGTTGAATCTTGACAATAGCTTATTTTCATATCTACTGGAACAGTTAAAGTTCTACTAAGCACTTGAATATTAGCATCAATAAATTTTATCAAAATACTAAGTTCAGAAAAGTCATTTATGCTAAGAGGTGCAAATCCAATGAATTTTTGCTTAATCACACTTGCCAGCTTTTCTTCTTCCCTGTCTGTAGTACCTTGTACAATTTTAATGTAGTCATCACAAAATTCAGTCATATATTTAAATTTATTTTCTACAAGCACTTTTATTATTTCACCATCCCGGACTTTTTCTCCAAGAAGATTATATTTTTTGATATGCTCTATTGTCTTGATTAATTCTTCTAAAGCTGAATTTATATTTTGTAGAATTCTAATCTTTCTAAGCTTAATTACTTCTTCTCCACCAGAACTTACAGTAGAATTAAGGATATTACCTATTACCTCCAAGTCTCCTTTGGATGATATTTTAGCACATTCTACATTTTTACTAATAAACAAATCATGTCCTGCGCTAATCTTCATACCTTCCTTAACACTTCCATTAACAATTATATCTCCTATAAATTCAATATTTCCTGTTTTTATATCCACATCACTTTTCACTTCATGGACCTGATGAACACTAAATACTTGTCCTTTTACTGATGGCTTTCCTGTAATGGTTGCAACTAATGCATTAGAATCTTTAAGTTCACAGCCTTCGCCTACTTGAAAGTTTATCTTTTTACCTAGCTTATGTTTTTTTACAGCACCTTTAACATCTACACCATCTTTTCCTTGTTTGCCTTCATATCTTTCTGCAAATACTTCCCCTTTTTCAACTGTTTTAACACGACCTATACACTTATAATCTACATTTCCATGATCGTCTTCTTTTAATTCTTTAGATTCATTTTCAGCTTTAAAGGCAATCTTAATTATATCATCTGTACCATCTACAGCTTCTTCCCCTTGCGCTATTAGTAAATCATTTACATTTTCCATATTAGTGCATTTTTCTATATTTCCTTCTATTATACCAAATTTTATTCCATTTGTGGTTAATTCTTGTTTAATTTCTTCCATAGTATATGCTTTAGGATATATTTGATTTATAACATCTCTTTCAATATTTAATTCTAAAGCCTCTGATGAGTCTTTAAGTGCATATATATTTTGTGGAATATACTCAATACTTATAAAAGCTTTCATCTTATCTGGACTTAAGCTTATATTCATTCTTCTTTCAGCAGTGTTTTCTTCAAAAAACACCTCTATCCTACTGTCTTCATATACCTCTTTTTTATCCATAACTTCTACATTATCAACTATAATTCTAATTCCAGTATGAGGTCTTATAATAGCCGATATTCCACCCTCCTTAGGGTTTTTAACAACTATTTTTCCCTGCTCAACTCTTATACTTCCATTTTTATTTTCTTTTACTTCTTTCTCAAATTGTACTGAAATAGAAATCTTTTTTTTAAAAAATCCTTTCTTCTCTTCAATTATTTTATATTTAACATTTTCCTTTGGAATATTTAATTGTGAACTTGCTAATTCTAAACATTCTTCTAATGTTTTCCCTGTAAAAACTTGATTACTCAATTGATCACACTCCAAACTGTATGATTATATGAAAAGTATACCATATATTGATACATTATTTTAATAAGTTTATCGTCTTTTTATCTGTATACTTTAAGAAAATTACTCAACTTTGTTTTAATATACACCTATACATTAAGATATACTTCACGTAAATTAACATACTATAAGAAAACACGAGCTTAAAGACCAACTATTCTAAGTTATCTTTAAGGCTCGTGCCTGGTTAAATAGTAGCAGCACAGTTCTATTCTTCAGAAAGTCTTCTTAAATGAAGGGCAATATATCCAATCTCATCTTCGGGAACTTTCATCTGAAAAATATTTTCGATTTTCAATGCTACTTTTAT
Source organism: Clostridiaceae bacterium (assembly GCA_036677675.1). Taxonomy (GTDB): domain Bacteria; phylum Bacillota; class Clostridia; order Clostridiales; family Clostridiaceae; genus Clostridium_H. Next base: position 32,809 of record JAVBWC010000003.1, read on the forward strand.
TGCTACATTATATTCGTAAAACATTTCCTTCTTAATATTGTTAAGCAGTTCATTCTTTATAGTTTTTTTATCTTTAATTCTCTCTAACATAAAATTTATATGCGTTAAAGTTCTTATATATTCAAAAGAATTTCTATCAATCTCTTTCTTAAGTAGCTTTTGTATTAAATCCATTATTTCTTTTATTTTTTTAGTATAAACTAAAGATTTGCTCACATCCTGTTCCATTATAGCAGCTCTAATGTGCAAACAAATAAATCCAACTTCATCTTCTGGTAATTTATTATCAAATCGTTTATTTATCATTTCCAATGCTTTATAAGCAATTTCAAACTCTTTTGGATATAATACCTTTAATTCATTGAAAAAAGGATTTTCAATCTTCACTCCATTTGATACTCTTTGTAACGCAAAATTAATATGATCCGTCAACGAAAGATGTATAGCATCATTTAATTTGACGTTTAGTTCTTTTTCACACATAGATATTATCTCTTCTGAAACACCAATGACTTCATTATCTACATTTTGAAGCAATCTTTCATAATTATGACCACTTTCTCCCTTTTGCTTTACAAAAATACTCTTTATTCTATCTTCTGGCACACTCATGCCTTTCTTTAAGTCATATCCAATAGCTTTGCCAACCAAGATAACTTCCTTATTATTATTTTCTGCTATGACTACATTATTATTCAATATTTTTTTTATTACATGCATTAATCCTTTTCCTCCTAAAAGGCAGTATACCAACTTACTCCTCTTTTATGTAATTTTCTATAATTTTATCATAACCTTTTTTTATTTGCTGTACAATAATATTTCCAGGATTATATCTATTATTTTCAACTCTACAAATTGGTAAAACTTTTGGAGATGTACCACTTATGAACAAAGCATCTAATTCATTTATCTCACTATACTTTATTCTTTTTTCTAATACTTGCAAACCTAAACCTTTACAAACATACAAAATATACTTTCTTGTTATACCGGGAAGAACGTCCTTAAGTGGGGAAGTATACACTTCATTACCTTTAATCATGAAAATATTTGATCTACTACCTTCTGTTATATAGCCATTTTTATCTACTAGAATTACCTCGTATACTCCCTTTTCTTTAATTATTCTATTTGATGCTTCTCTCAAGTTCATATTTATAACTTTAGCATTTGGATTTTCTCTTTCAGCATTATATAGTGCAGTAGAAACTCCATTTTTATACATATCCTGTGTTGGATAATTGTGTTTAATAAAGTATACTAAAAAAGTCTTTTTTTCATCTATACAATTAAATATAATCTTTACATTGCCTTCAAATATATTATTTTCTTGGCAAAGCTTTTGGATTTTATTTTTAATTTCAATCTTGTTCACCCAAATTTCTACCCCTGTGACTGATGCTGAATTCTCAAGTCTTTCTAAATGATCCTCTAAAAAAAGTGGTACTCCTTTAATTATTCTTATAACCTCATATAAAGACTTACCTTTATTCAAAAATTTTTCTTGAAATTCATCACATGTTTTTATTTCATCATTTAAAATGAACTTTTCTCTAAAACATTCAGCCATAATCTTCCCCCTTTTACTTCCATGTTAATATTTCAATTTTATCTTTATTTTTACTATGCTTTCCCTTATAATTTATCAAGTAAGGCTTTCCAACTAATCTAAACAAAGGCAAATCTGAAAGTGAATCTGAAAACATGTAGGATTCTTGAAAATCCACATTAATATTTTCTTTTTTTAAAACTTCTTTTAATCTTCTAACTTTTTCCTCACCTTTGCAGTTCTCTCCCTCTATTATACTCCTAAGCATACCATTTTCATACCTTAATTTTGTTCCAATAATTTTATCAACCTCTTTTATATTATATAACTCATTTAAATATATTTCAGGTGAAGCTGATATTAAATATATCTTATATCCTTGATTTTTTAACTTTTTAATGGTATCTATAGCATCCTTATAGATAATTTTACTTAATCTTTTTTCATAGAATTCTTTTACTACATTTTGCATTTCATCTTGGTGAATACCTTCTAGAAACTTTCCAAAAGCTTCTTTTGTCTTTCCTGCATCATAAATCTTAAATAAATAAAAAAATGCAGTTTTTAAACTTCTTGGCATATGCATTATCAGTCTTGGATTTTTTCTCATCATAAATAAGTATAACTCAATAAAAGTTTCTCTTTTAGTAAGAGTAAAATCTACATCAAATATAGCAAGTTTCTCCATGTAACCACTCCTATTTTACTATACATCTATTTTAAAAAAGCCGATGCAAACGCAACGACTTTTCTTAAGTGTTTTTTTAATTACTCTTCTTCACTTTCTAATAACCCTTCATAGTAAGCTGTAACTTCGTTGAACTCTTCCTCTTCTGGAACAACAAGTTCTCCTTCATCACCTTCTCCAACAACTTTAAATAAATATACTGAACCATCTTCTGGATTCTGTACAAGGGCATATTCATTTCCTTTATAATCAAATCCATCTACTACTTCGCATGGAATTACATTACCATTTTCATCTTCTAATTCTACCATAAGTGCTTCATGCTCATGTTCTCCACATTCGCATCCACATCCACAATCTGTTCCTTCTTCGCATCCGCAGTCATGTAATTTTTCTTTATCCATTTTATACCTCCTCAGATATTTCTTTAATATTTAAATACTTTTTACTGTAACAGTAATATTTCTATTTTAACCTTAAATGTGTAATAATAAAAGCATTTTTTGTATTTTTTTTAGGAAATAAAAAACATGTAGAATTTTTTTAACTCTACATGTTAAAATACTATATAAATTTTAAAAAGTTCTCTTAATATTTCTCATCATTCTTCTAATTCCTTTTCCCATCCTTCTAATAACTCTCATACTTCTCATCATGGTATCTTCATCTCCTTTCGTTATTTTTAGTTTATGTAAATATCCTAAATTTAAACTAGTGATTTGATACCATGTAAGCATATAGGGTTATTTGAAACTTCTTCTACTTTTCATCATAATTATGAAAGTCGTTATACTTAATATAGCTAAAAGAAAACTTAAAGCAAAAGCTCCAATTATTAGAAATTTAGCCATAAATATAGGCACATGATACTGCAAACTCATACTTAAAAATTCCTGCGATAAACTTTTACATACTGCTAAAAAATAATTTATCCATATGACAGATACTGAAAGTGCCAACGGTAAAATTCCAAATGAAATATACATTCCACTTTTTTTTCCAACCTTAACACCATGTATTCCCATATAAATTGGTATAATAAAAATCAAAGGAAGTAAGGCTCCAAAATAAGGCGGAGATAAGATTAAAAACAATGCAGAAACTAATGTAATCAGTAAAGCTATTTTACTAATTTCTTTTTCTCTATTCATATTTATCCTTTCTATAATATCTTTATCTTTTATTTTGATGCTTTAATAAAGATACTAAAGTTATACCACAAAATCCTAATATCAGTGTCCAAAATATTCCCATAAAAATTGCACCATCAAAAGACATATTAACACCTCCATATTTCAATTGAAATAAAACTACAACTAAAAAGTTTTACTTTATCTTTTAACAATAACAGAATTGCTTTCAAGTTCCTTACCATACACCTTTTTAATACTTCTATAAGTTCCTATGAACCCTAAAATAAATACTGTAATTAATACAACTCTAGCTCCAATAACCCAAGGAATTAATTCTGGTGTACCAGCTACAAAATCTGGTATCAACTTAAAATATCCTTGTTTAATATAATCTCTAGTTGATCCAATTAAAAGTAAAAGAATCGATATTGGAGTAACAAATTTTATAACTACATTATACACCCAACCTGGAATCTTCCAATATGAACCTCTATTTATCTCATCTAAGAAAGAATCTTTCATTAGCCATCCCGTAACAATAATTTCTATAAGTCCCATAACTACCAAGAAATAAGTTCCAACCCAGTTGTCTATTTCTGAGAAATATGCAAAGCCAGCTGTCTTAGTAATTATCTGTTCAAGCCCTACTGGAAGTCCAACTATAATGTATAAAGCAAAAACTAAAATAGATGCTGTTTTTCTAGTAAATCCCATATCCTCTTCTAAAATAGCAACTAAATAATTGTACATTGCTATAGCTGAGGTTACACCTGCACAGAAAAGCAATAAAAACCATAAAGTTCCCATTACTCTACCACCACTTACAGCTCTAAATATGTTCGGAAGTGATATAAATGTAAGTCCAATACTTTGGCTTAAACCTTCTGAACCTAAAAATGCATAGCATATAGGAATAACTATAGTTCCACCTAATATTACTTCTGCAAATTCATTAAGACTAACTGTTGTTAAAGCAGACAATACAATATCATCATCTTCTCTAATATAAGAAGCATAATTTTGTATAATCCCCATTCCTATTGATAATGTAAAGAAAATTTGCCCACTTGCAGCTAAAGCACTTTGCCAGCTTAAATCACTCCATCTAGGCGACCACAAATAATCCAGCCCTTTCAATGCTGACCACTCTGGCTTAACAGGTGCTCCAATTGTAAGTGATTTAAAAATTAATATAAATCCAAAAATATAAAGTATAGGCATCATTACCTTAGCCCACGCTTCTATACCTTTTTGTATCCCTCTAGTAACTGCAAAAGCCAAAAATCCTAAACTAATAATCCAAAATATAAATACAGGTCCAGGACTTGTAACATAATTAACAAAGAAATCTCCTGTTGACATACTTGTATCCAATGCTTTCCCTGTAGCTGTAAATACTCCATATCCCAGAGTCCATCCTATAATATGATTATAGTATGAATTCACAAGCACAGTAACTCCAATTACAATCATTCCACAGATAGATCCTAATATAGCAGCTCTTCTAGGTTTTATCTTTTCTCTGCATTGAAGATATATCATATATCCTATGGTTCCATGTCCATATTTCCCACCATATCTTCCCTGCATCCATTCTACAAGAATTATAGGTATTCCTAATAAAAACAATGCAATAACATAAGGCACCATAAATGCCCCTCCACCATTTTTTGCAGCTTGATAAGGAAATCTCCAAAAATTTCCAAGACCTATTGCATTACCCGCCATAGCTAAAATCAAGCCAAGTTTGGTTCCCCAATTTTCCCTTTCTTTCATATGATTGCCTCCTTAAAATTTGCTAAAAATATTTTAACTAGCATAAATCAATTTATAATATCAAATCCATCAAATAATTTCAATACATTATATGTGTTTATTCATTTTTCTATTTAATTTTAAGTATTTAAATAAAAAAGAACTCCTAAAATGAATCTAGGAGTTCTTTTACTTTCAAATTTTACATTTATTTTGTAAGTTTTTTATAATTTTCTAATCTTTCCATGGCATCTTTTTCAGTTTTCTTATATAATTCTTCAGCAGCTTCAGGATCTACTTTTTGTAGTGAAGCAAATCTTACTTCACTTAGTAAGAAATCTTTAAATGATGCAGTAGGTTCCTTAGAATCTAAAATAAATGGATTCTTTCCTTGTTCTTTAAGCTCTGGATTATATCTGTAAAGTGCCCAATATCCGCAATCAACTGCTTTTTTCTGTTCTAATTGACTGCATCCCATACCAATTTTAATTCCATGATTAATACATGTTGAGTAAGCAATTACTAAAGATGGTCCTTTATATGCCTCTGCTTCTTTGATAGCTTTTAAAGTTTGGTTTTTATCAGCACCCATTGCTATTTGTGCTACATAAACATATCCATAACTCATAGCCATCATACCAAGATCTTTCTTCTTAGTTCTTTTACCTGCAGCTGCAAATTTAGCTATTGCAGAAGTTGGAGTTGATTTAGATGATTGACCACCTGTATTTGAGTAAACTTCTGTGTCAAATACGAATACATTTACATCTTCTCCTGATGCTAAAACGTGATCTAATCCACCATATCCAATATCATAAGCCCATCCGTCTCCACCGAATATCCATTGAGATTGTTTTACTAAATAATCTTTATTTTCTGCTATTTCAGCAATTACAGAATTCTTTCCTTTTTCCGCTTCAAGTAATGGTACTAACGCTTTAACAGCAGCTTTTGAAGCTTCTCCATTATTCATAACTTCTTTCCATTGTGATAAAGCTTCTTTTAAATCTTTACTAATATTTTCATTCATAGCTTTATCCGCTAATAGAACTAACTTTTCTCTAATTTGATTAGCTCCTAGGAACATACCTAATCCAAATTCAGCATTATCCTCAAATAATGAGTTAGCCCAAGCAGGTCCTTGACCTTTTTCATTAACTGTATATGGCGTTGAAGGTGCTGAACCTCCCCAGATAGATGAACATCCTGTAGCATTAGCTACCATCATTCTATCACCAAATAATTGAGTTATAAGTTTAGCATATGGAGTTTCTCCACATCCTGCACAAGCACCACTAAATTCAAATAATGGTTTTTCAAATTGACTTCCCTTTACAGTATTTTTATCCATTGGATTTGGTTTTATACTTAATGTTTGAGCGTAATCCCAATTAGCTTGTTCTTTTAATTGAGTATGAGCTGGTTCCATAATCAATGCTTTTGCAGGTGCTGGACAAATTTGTGCACAGTTTCCACAACCAGTACAATCCAATGCAGTTATAGCCATTGTGAAATACATTTTTTCCCCTTTAATTCCTTTAGCTTCAACAGCTTTGAAACCTGCTGGTTTATTCTTATATTCCTCTTCATTTAATAAATATGGTCTTATTACAGAATGAGGACATACATATGAACATTGATTACATTGTATACAAACATCTTCTTTCCATTCTGGAATATTAACAGCAATTCCTCTCTTTTCATATGCAGCAGTTCCTTGTGGGAATGTTCCGTCTTCTATTCCATTGAAAGCACTTACCGGAAGATTATCTCCTTTTTGTTTGTTCATTACTTCAACTATATCTCTTATAAATGCAGGAACATCTTTTTCTTCTTTAGCTTCAATTTCTGCATTTCTCCAACTTTCAGGAACTTCTACTTTAACTAAAGCATTTATTCCTTGATCTATAGCTGCTTGATTCATGTTAACAATTTTTTCACCTTTTTTGCCATAAGAACTGACAACAGCTTCTTTTAAATATTTGACAGCTTCTTCAACAGGTATTATATTAGCTAACTTAAAGAAAGCGGACTGCATAACCATATTAATTCTTCCACCAAGACCAATTTCTTGAGCTATTTTAACAGCATCAATTGTATAGAAATTTATATTATGTTCTGCAATGTATTTCTTTACATTACCAGGCAGATTCTGTTCAACCTCATCTTTATTCCAAATACAGTTTAATAAGAATGTTCCATTATCTCTTAATCCTTCAAGAACATCGTAGTTATATACATATGACTGATTGTGACAAGCTACAAAATGTGGAGAATAAATTAAATAAGGTGATTTAATTGGATTCTTACCAAATCTTAAGTGTGATATTGTAACACCACCTGATTTTTTAGAATCATATGAGAAATATCCTTGAGCATACATATTTGTATGATCTCCGATAATCTTGATTGCACTCTTATTGGCTCCAACAGTACCATCTGAACCCAATCCCCAGAATTTACAAGCTGTAGTTCCTTCTGGTATTACATCTATTCCTTTTATTTCTTCCAATGATGTATGTGTAACGTCATCATTTATTCCGATTGTAAAACCATTCTTTGGACTTTGATTTTTAAGATTTTCAAATACTGCAGCAATTTGACCTGGAGTAGTATCTTTTGAACCTAAACCATATCTTCCCCCAACTATAATTGGTTTCATTTCATAATCATAAAAAGCAGTTCTTACGTCTTGATATAATGGTTCACCAGCTGATCCTGGTTCTTTTGTTCTATCTAAAACAGCTATTTTTTGAACACTCTTAGGTATAGCATCCATAAAATGCTTTATAGAGAAAGGTCTATATAAATGAACATTTACATATCCTACTTTTTCCCCTTTTGAATTTAAATAATCTACAGTTTCTTCTACTGTATCACAACCAGAACCCATTGCTATTATTATTCTATCAGCATCTGGAGCTCCATAGTAATTAAATAATTTATAATTTCTTCCAGTTAATTTATTTATATCATTCATATACGTTTCAACTATTTCAGGTAGAGCATCATAGAATTTATTTGCAGCTTCTCTAGCTTGGAAATAAATATCAGGATTTTGAGCTGTACCTCTTGTTACTGGATGATTTGGATTTAAAGCATTTGCTCTAAATGCCTTAACAGCTTCTTTATCTACCAATTTTTCTAAATCTTCATAATTTAAAACTTCAATTTTTTGTACTTCATGGGATGTTCTAAATCCATCAAAGAAATGCATGAATGGAACTTTACCCTTTATTGAAGCTAAATGGGCTACTGTTCCCAAGTCCATTACTTCTTGAACACTACTTGATGCAAGCAAAGCAAATCCTGTTTGTCTTGCAGACATTACGTCAGAATGATCACCAAATATTGAAAGCGCTTGTGCAGCAAGTGCTCTTGCACTTACATGGAATACTGATGGTAGTAGTTCACCTGAAATTTTATACATATTTGGAATCATTAACAATAATCCTTGTGAAGCAGTATAAGTTGTAGTTAATGCACCACTTTGAAGGGAACCATGAACAGCTCCTGCAGCTCCACCTTCAGATTGCATTTCCATAACTTTTACAGTTTGACCAAAAATGTTTTTCTTTCCTTGTGAAGACCACTCATCTACATGTTCTGCCATTGGTGAGGATGGTGTAATTGGAAAGATTGCAGCTACATCTGTAAATGCATATGAGACATATGCTGCAGCAGTATTACCATCCATAGTTTTCATTTTTGCCATTTGTATACCTTCTTTCTATATAAATTTTACCTGCTATACCTATGTAAACCTTATATGTATAACAAGTTGTTTTGTAAATTAAAATAATATTTAAAAATTCTGATACTTTTTTAGTTTAACCAATAGTTATACTCTTATCCAATTTATATTATTAAACACTTTGTCCATTTTTTAATTTTTTACATATTATCCAATCTTACCTGCAAATATTATTTTAGCATTTATTCCATTATTATGTAAATACTTTTTTTGTTAAATATTGTTACTTTTTTGTTTGATTTTGAAATTTCACAGCTGTATTTTTTCATTTTTCATTAAATTCCATCAAATCAGATATAATGTTTGAAAAACTTATTTAATTGTAATCTGAAACTAAAAATCAGCTGAGGTAAAAAAACCCAGCTGTTTTTCAGTTTAACTTCACCATAATATTTTACATATTTGTTGGCACTTTATCACTTTTTGCTTTTGTATAGAAACAAGGATAACTAGTGATTCCATGTTCTAATAAATCAAGTCCTAATACTTCTTCTTTCTCAGATACTCTTAAGCCAATAGTAGCTTTTATAACTCTAAATAATACAAACGTAGTTGCTAATGTCCATAAAGCTACTGCTAAAACTCCTACCCCTTGAACTAATAAAAGTTTTGCTCCATGTCCATACATTAATCCACCGTCAACTGAAAAAATTCCAACTGCTAGTGTACCTATAGATCCACACAATCCATGAACTGTAATTGCCCCAACTGGATCATCTATTTTAATCTTCTCTATAAAATTAGTTCCCAAAACAACTACTACACCAGCTATTAATCCTATAATAACTGCTCCAACATTGCTAACTACATCAGTACCAGCAGTTACAGCAACTAGACCTCCTAAACAACCATTTAAAGTGAATCCAACATCCGGTTTTCCTGTATTAATCCATGTAATTGTCATTGCCACTAATGCTCCCATTGCTGCTGAAAGATTTGTTGTTACAAAAATGTGAGAAATGCTTTCAACAGCCGTTCCTGATAAAGTTGAACCAGGATTAAATCCAAACCATCCAAACCATAATATAAATACTCCTAATGCTCCAAGAGTAATATTATGTGCAGGAATTGTATTTATCTCGCCCTTCTTTCCATATTTGCCAATTCTAGGTCCCAAAGTCCATGCTCCTACTAAGGCTGCCCATCCACCTATAGAATGTACTACTGTTGAACCAGCAAAGTCATGGAATCCTAAATTTGATAGCCAACCGCCACCCCAAATCCAGTGACCTACTACAGGATATATAACAGCACTTATAACAAAACTATATACTAAATATGAACTAAATTTTGTTCTTTCCGCCATAGCACCTGAAACGATAGTAGCTGCTGTTGCACAAAATACTGTTTGAAATATCAAAAAGGCTTCTTTAGGAATACCCAATCCTAAGTGTTCAAAGCTTCCGAAAGAAAATAAACTTCCAACTCCTATAAACCCATTCACATCTTTTCCAAACATTAAGGTAAATCCTAAAATCCAGAAAATTAAACTTCCTACTACAAAATCCATTAAATTTTTCATAATAATGTTACTTGCATTCTTAGCTCTAGTAAATCCTGTTTCTACCATAGCAAATCCAGCTTGCATAAAAAAAACTAAAGCAGTGGCTATTAATACCCAAACCGTATTAATTGATGTTACAATTTTAGTAATTTCCATATTAATCCCCCCAATTAGTAATAATAGTAATAATAAATTAATAATTTCGAGCTTTGTTTTTTATTAATTTATCAATTATTTGTTATATTAATTATTATATTCATATTTATTTATTTTGTCAATTAACATTTTAATAATAAAACCGTTTACATTTTAATTATTTCATATAAACCGTTTACATTTAAAAAATTCACATAAAGCATAAATTTTAAAAATAAAAACAGAGCATAGACCTTAAATCTATACTCTGTTTTCCTTTTAAGATTTATTAAAATATTTAATTGTTAATTTTAAGAATCCATTTTTTATATTAATAAAATGGATGTTTTTCACAAATCTCCTTAACTTTTTCTCTTGCTTCGCTTAAATCTTTATCTCTATTTTCAATTACATAATTTATAAGATAAGCTATTTCTTTCATTTCTTCTTCTTTAAATCCTCTAGTCGTAACAGCTGGAGTACCTATTCTTATACCACTAGTTACAAAAGGGCTTCTAGTTTCAAAAGGAATAGTGTTTTTATTTACTGTAATTCCTATACTATCTAGAAGAAACTCAGCTTCTTTTCCAGTAATATCTTTGTTAGTTAAATCTATAAGAAGCAAATGATTATCTGTTCCATCTGAAACAATTTTAAAATCATATTTTTTAAGTTCTTCTTCAAGAACCTTTGCATTTTTTACAACTTGTTTAATATACACCTTGTAATCATCCTTTAAAGCTTCTCCAAAGCAAACTGCTTTTGCAGCAATAATATGTAATAAAGGTCCTCCCTGTATTCCTGGAAAAATAGTTTTATCTACAGCCTTTGCAAATTGTTCTTTACAAAGAATAGCGCCTCCTCTTGGACCTCTTAATGTTTTATGAGTAGTTGTTGTGACAAAATCTGCATAAGGCACTGGAGAAGGATGTTCTCCTGCAGCTATAAGACCTGCTATATGAGCCATGTCTACCATAAAATATGCTCCTACTTCATCACAAATTCCTTTAATAGCTTCAAAGTCTATTATTCTTGAATAAGCACTAGCGCCAGCAACTATCATCTTTGGTTTACATTCTAATGCAAGTCTTCTTATCTCATCATAATCTATCATTCCAGTTTCTTTACTTACACCATATGATACAAAGTTAAATAATTTTCCTGAAAAATTAACTGGACTACCGTGAGTTAAATGACCTCCATGACTTAAATCCATTCCTAATATTGTATCTCCATGCTCTAAAACTGAAAGATATACAGCCATATTAGCTTGTGAACCTGAATGTGGTTGAACATTTGCATGTTCTGCCCCAAAAAGCTTTTTTAGTCTATCTATAGCTAACTCTTCAGCTTTATCTACAACATGACATCCTCCATAGTATCTTTTTTTAGGATATCCTTCTGCATATTTGTTTGTAAGTTGTGATCCCATAGCTTCCATTACGGCTTTACTTGTAAAATTTTCTGAAGCTATAAGCTCTATATTATCATCCTGTCTTTTGATTTCCTCTTGGATAATGTTGTAAATTTCCCCATCATAGCTTTTTAAATTGTCAAAATTCATTGTAAGCCCTCCTTTTATAAAGATATTTATTAAATTATAAGATTTTCTTTTAAAAATATCAACTAAATATGCAATTATGTTATAATAAATTTGTAAAATATACTAGATTCTTAGATAAAAAGAAAGGATTTTAAACTATGAATAGAAGTCATAGAATAATTCACATTGCTGCTGAAGCCGGAAAGATAATCCTTCAAAGTGGTGGTGAAACTTACAGAGTAGAAGAAACAATGCTTAGAATATGCTATGCCTTTAATGTTAAAACAGCTGATAGTTTTGTAACACCTACAGGTATTATAATTTCAATTACAGATGAAAACTACGAAATAATTTCTCTTGTAAGAAGAATAAATACTCGAACAGTTAACTTAGAAAAAATTTCTATGGTGAATGATTTATCTAGATCTATTATACCAAAAAAACTTTCCTTAGATTGTGTAGAAAAGAAACTTTCGGAAATCAATTCTATTTCTGCATATAATCCAAAAATATTGATTCTGGCATCATCCTTTGTGGCTGGTTTTTTCACCCTACTTTTTGGAGGAAATGCGCAAGATTTCTTTGTTTCTTTAATTATAGGATTAACTATCAAAATCTTATCTACAGGGCTAAATAATTTACAAGTAAACGAATTCTTCATAAACTCTCTAGGTGGTGCAGTAGCTTCTTTAATTGCTTTAATCAGTGTATATATCAACTTAGGTCACAATGAAGATAAAATAATAATTGGTTCTATAATGCTTCTTGTTCCAGGACTTCTTATCACAAATGCTATTAGAGATACAATTGCTGGAGATTTAGTTTCTGGAATATCAAGAGCTATAGAAGCCTTTTTTATTGCTATTGCCATAGCAGTCGGTTCAGGATTTGTTATAAAACTCTGGGTTACACTTTTGGGAGGTACCTTTAAATGACTAATATAATATTAAACTCATTTTATGCTTTAATTTCTACACTAGGTTTTGCTGTTTTATTTAATATAAAGGGTAAAAACCTACTCTTTGCTTCCATAGGCGGCGCTATAGGTTGGTTCGTTTATTTATTAACCCTTACTTATTATCCATCTAAAACATTTGCAATGTTTCTAGCTTCAATTGCATTAAGCATATACTCTGAAATAATGGCACGAATCATAAAAGCTCCTGTAACCGTATTTTTAATTTGTTCAATTATTCCATTAGTACCTGGTTCGGGAATGTACTATACTATGCTTGAATGTGTTAAAGGCAGTATAAATAATGCTTTAAATCAGGGATTTGAAACATTAAGCAATGCAATGTCCATAGCAGTAGCTACTATACTAGTAGCCTCAATCACAAAAGTCATTACTACTATTAAAAATAAAAAAGTAAAAATTTAAATTTTATAAAAGAAAGCAATAATTCATTTATCTGATGACTACCATCCGTAATACTCCCACTTCTAAAGTGCGAGATAACGGCTGTTACGTCCCTAGATAAGGGTTTCTAAGCTTCAGTTGGAGAAAAAACCTCCATCTGAAGCCAAGAATCCTCTTTATAGTGAACTATTGCCCATTATTACTTCATAAACATTGTTAAAGTTGAAACTAGTTCTTCTATTTTCTCTACATTTTTATTTTCCCCATCTGATGTCATACAATTTTGTGCATAATTTTGAAGTATAAGCGCTCCCACTTTATTAATAGCTGCCCTTACCGCTGCAACTTGAACTAATATTTCCTTACAGCAAACTTCATTCTCCATCATTTTTTCAATTCCTTTAACTTGACCTTCAATACGTCTAAGTCTTACTTGTATATCTTTTTTAGGATCTTTTTTCTTTTCCATAAGCATTTCTCCCAATAATATAATTATCCTGTATATACCTATACCCGGTACTACACTAGTATAGTATATCATTGATTTTCTCCTTATTCAACTTACTTTATTCATAAAGTGAAGCTTAATTCAAACAAAAGCTTACTCCTCTAAATTCTATATAAAAAACCATTAAGTAATTCTAACATTAGCAATTAGAACTATTTAATGGTTTCATCTTTAACTTATGTATAAAAAATCCCACTGTACCGTAAAATAAGTAATAGTTGATCCTGTTTCTAACAGGTGGGCATCTCCTTTTTGCTTCTTGTTCTTTAATAATTTTACTAAAGTTTCATTTCACAAAAAGAGCTAGATTCCCTTTTTAAATAGTGTTGGGTCAATATTTACTTACTTCTCTAATACAGTAGGTTTTTTATGTCTTTGTTATATTTATATTATACTACACTTTTATATATTTTAGACATATTATTTTTATAATTTTTTCTTTTCTATACCTAGCTCTGCTAGCTGTTTTTCATCAGCAACATTTGGTGCCTCAGTCATAGGACAGAAAGCATTTTGATTTTTAGGGAATGCTATAACATCCTTTATATTTTCTGTTCCTGATAAGAACATAACCATTCTGTCCAACCCATATGCTAATCCACCATGAGGAGGAGGACCAAACTTAAATGCATCTAACAAGAAACCAAATCTCTCCCATGCACTTTCCTTAGTAAATCCAAGAACTTTAAACATTTGTTCTTGAAGACTTGTATCATGTATTCTTATACTTCCACCACCTAATTCTTCTCCGTTTAGAACTATGTCATAAGCCTTTGCTCTTACCCTTCCCGGTTCAGATTCTAAGTAAGGTATATCTTCTTCCATTGGCATTGTAAATGGATGATGTTCCGCTTGATATCTGTCTTCCTCTTCATTATAAGATACTAGTGGAAACTCTGTAATCCAAACAAATTTAAACTCATTATTACCCTTTAAAAGTTCTAATTTATTTGCCATTTCCAATCTAAGTGCTCCAAGTGCTTGTAAAACAACACTATTCTTATCAGCAAGAATTAGGATCAAATCACCTACTTCTGCACCAATTTTATCAATTATACCTTGCATTTCTTCTTCCTTTAAGAACTTTGATATAGGTGATTTTATTTCTCCTTCTTTATAAGCAATCCAAGCAAGTCCCTTAGCTTTATATGTTTTAACAAACTCTCCAAGCTTATCAATTTGCTTTCTTCCCATATCTGCAGAATTAGGAACTTTTATAGCTCTTACACTTCCACCAATTTCTACAGCATCCTTAAAGACCTTAAACTCTGAATTTTTAACTACATCAGTAATATCATTTATTTCCATTGCAAATCTTAAATCAGGCTTATCTGTACCATACTTACTCATAGCTTCTTCATATGGCATTCTTTCTATTGGAAGTTTTACATCAACATTCGCTACTTCTTTAAAAATCTTTTGTATTAATCTTTCATTTATTTCAATAACATCTTCCATATCAACAAAAGAAAGCTCCATATCTATTTGAGTAAACTCTGGCTGTCTATTTGCTCTTAAGTCTTCATCTCTAAAACACTTAGCTATTTGAAAGTACTTATCAAAACCTGATACCATTAATAATTGCTTAAATAATTGTGGTGATTGAGGTAATGCATAGAACATTCCTGGATAATTTCTACTTGGAACAAGGTAATCTCTCGCCCCCTCTGGAGTACTTTTAGTAAGCATAGGAGTTTCAACTTCTAAGAATCCATTTTCATCTAAGAAATCTCTAACTACCTTTGAAATTTTGTGTCTTACTTTAAATATTTTTTGCATATCTGGTCTTCTAAGATCTAAATATCTATATTTTAATCTTACCATTTCATCCGTATCTAAATCTTCTTTTATGTAAATAGGTGGAGTTTCTGATTCAGACAATATAATTATACTCTCACCTTTAAGCTCAACCATTCCTGTTGGCAGAGCTTCATTTGGTGATTCTCTTTTTACTAATTCACCTTTAACAGCTATACAGTATTCGGACTTAACTAAGTCAGCTTTTTCAAAAGCTTCTCTATTTATTTCTTCTCCAAATACAACTTGAAGAATCCCTTCTCTATCTCTTAAATCAATAAAAACTAGTCCTCCTAGGTTTCTTTTTCTTTGAACCCATCCCATGACTACGTGTTTTTCAGCTACATTAGCCTCTCTTAGCTCACCGCACATTATGGTTCTCTTAAGTCCATTTAATGATTCTCCCATGGCTAATCCTCCTCTTTTAGTTTCCTTTTACTATTTTAACTATTGTATCTAGTTCCTTCAACCTTATGTCAAACTGCTCACCGTCTTCCATCCTCTTAAGTCTAGCTTTTCCTTCTACTATCTCATTTTCTCCTAAAATAACAGTATATGTTGCCTCTATCTTATTTGCATATTTCATTTGAGCTTTTACAGACTTATCCATATGATCGCAATCGGTCTTTATACCTCTTGCTCTTAATTCATTAACAAGCTTTAAACTTTGAATCTTACCCTTTTCCCCCATAGAACCTATGAATAGATCTACATGATTTGGCTTTGGTATTTCAATGCTATTTTCCTCCATAGTAAGAAGTAATCTCTCAATTCCCATTCCAAATCCAACAGCAGGAGTATCTTTACCACCAATTTGTTCTATTAAACCGTTATATCTTCCTCCACCACACACAGTTATATTATCATTGATTATTTCAAATACTGTTCTTGTATAATAATCAAGTCCTCTTACGATGTGAGGGTCAACTTTATACTGAATTCCAAGAGCCTCTAAATAACTTTTTAACTTTTCAAAGTGCTCATCACACTCATCACAAACATAGTCTAAAATAATTGGAGCTTCTTCAGCTATCCTTTTACATTCTTTATTCTTACAATCCAATATTCTCATTGGATTTCTTTCAAATCTGCTTTTGCAAGTTTCACAAAGATCATCATATCTTGATCTGAAATATTCCTTTAATGCCTCATTGTACTTACCTCTACATTCCGGGCATCCAATATTATTTATGTTCAACTCTAAATTTTCTATACCAAACTCTCTAAATGCTCTCATTGCAAGACTTATCAATTCAGCATCTAATGAGGCTTCTTTAGAACCAAAAACTTCTACTCCAAACTGGTGATGCTGTCTTAATCTACCTTTTTGAACATTTTCATATCTAAATACAGGTGTGAAATAAAACATTTTTGTTGGCTGTACTTCATTAAATAAACTATTTTCTATAAAAGCTCTTGCAGCTGGTGCTGTTCCCTCTGGTTTTAATGTTACACTTCTATCCCCTTTATCTTTAAAAGTATACATTTCCTTTTGAACAACATCAGTTGTTTCTCCTACTCCTCGTTCAAAAAGTTCAGTATGCTCAAAAATAGGAGTTCTTATTTCTCTGCAGGCATAAACTGCAGCTATATTTCTTAACTTTTCTTCGATATACTGCCATTTATATGAATCCATAGGTAACAAATCTTTTGTGCCCTTTGGCGCTTGAATAGCCATAAAAATTCACTCTCCCTTAACTAATTATAGTGCCAAACTATTGGCACTATATACTAATACTAACTATAGATTATAAACTGTAAATTTAAAACTGTAAACCTTAAAACAAGATTCGCCATCTCATAAATTAATAAAGCTCTTCTAAAAGTTCTATCTTCTTTTCTATTTTTTCATCTATTCTCTTTATATATTCTCTTACATCTTTTATATTAGGAAATCTTTCTATTCTGTTATTATGTGAGAAGAAAACTTTTGTAACTGCATCAGCTCCTAATGCAATTATAGTCTGCTTTTCCTCAATTATTTGAATATTATAAATTCCTTCTTTTGAATCCTTAGCATAACCTACATTCTCCATGTTGCCCACCATGTTTTTTTGTCTATACATATAATAAGGCTTCATCCCTAATTCTTCAGCTAATTTTACTGTTTCATCATACATTTCATTGAGTTCATTCTGCTCTCTTATACTAAATTCACCAGTAACTATTTGTTCATGCAATTTAGAAGCTCTTTTTACAGACATACCATGTACTGTTATGTTATCTGGTTTAAGTCTTAACAACTCTGAACAGGTGTTTTTAACATGTTGTAAATCCTCATTAGGGAGTCCAATGATTATATCCATATTTATATTTTCAAAGCCTAGCTTTCTAGCTAAGTTAAATTTGTCAATTACATCTTTTACAGTATGATTTCTTCCAATTGCCTTTAAAGTATCATCATTCATTGATTGTGGGTTAATGCTAATCCTGTTAACATCATACCTTTTCATACTTCTTAATTTATGTTCATTTATGCTATCTGGACGTCCACACTCTACATTAAATTCGCGAACTCCTCTATCCTTTACAAAATTATTATAAATATTAGATAAAATCATCTCAAATTGTTCTTCACTTACAGAAGTAGGAGTTCCTCCACCAAAATAAACACATTCAACATTCAAATCTTTCTCTTTAATAAACTTTTTTATTCTCTCTATTTCATAAATTAAAGTTTCCAAATAAGGTTCTACAATTTTTTTGCAGATACCAATTGGATTTGAAGTAAAAGAACAATACAAACATCTTGTTGGACAGAAAGGCATTCCAATATATATACTTACAGTCTTGGAATCTTTATTTACCATTTCCTTTTCAATCTTTGCTATATCTAAGCAAAGTTTTGCTTTATCTTCCCTTACAAAAAAGTCTTCCTTAAAGATCGTTATGATCTCATCTTCACTCTTTCCCTGATTCATCATTTCTAAAACAATTTTTGTTGGTCTGATACCAATTAAAACTCCCCAAGGAAGCTGTTTTCCTGTTCTGTTTTTTAAATATTGAAATATTGCTCCTTTAATTTCATTGCTTTTTTTTAATTTTTTTGGAAGTTTAAAATTGTACGCTTCATTTTTTTTATTTAAAATTTCTACTCTATCATCTAAAATAGCTACACTAAAATCAAAATCTTCATCTACAAATTGAATATCTATAAAGCTATAAAAAAGTTTGAAGATATGATATACATCATATCTATAACTAAAATCATTTAATTTGATTTTCACCATTTTGTTTTCCTCTTATTACATATTTCCAAAGTTAAAATAATTGAATTGTAGATAAGTAATTATTAGTCATAAGATAAATTTCTTATAAAAATGGATTGTTATGCTTTTCATATTTTATACTACTTTCAGGTCCATGTCCTGGCAATACAACAGTATCCTCTGGAAGAGAAATAAGCTTATTTTTAATGTTTTTAATTAATAAATCAAAATCTCCTCCAACAAAATCAGTTCTTCCTATAGAACCTTGGAATAGAGTATCCCCTGTAAAAGCTACATTTTCAACCAAAAAGCACATACCACCTGGAGTATGTCCTGCAGTATCTATACATTTGATTTCTAAATTTCCAAGAGTTAATATATCTCCCTCTTTAATTACATCATCTTTATTATCCTCTTTCCACATACCACCAAAAACATTTTCTCCTGCAAGCATCATTTTCTTATCCATAGAATTAATATATACAGGAACATCATATTTTTCTTTTACTGCTTCTACAGCATCAGTGTGATCCATGTGTCCATGAGTTAGAAGAATGTATTTTATACTAACACCTAATTTATCTATTTCCTTTATTAAAACATCTCCATTTGCACCTGGGTCTATCACAGCCGCTTCCTTTGTGTTTTCATCAATCAATATATAGCAATTTGCAGCATATACTCCTAATGAAATTCTACTAATTTTCATTTTAGTATCCTCCTTTATAGTTAAAAATTTAAAAAGTTTTTTTACTTTCTATAATTAAAGTAACAGGTCCATCATTTTTTATATCTACTAACATTTCTGCTCCAAATTTCCCAGTTTCCACTACATCAATTTCTTCCCTGCAGGCATCTACAAACTCTAAATAAAGCCTTTCTGCCTCTTCTCCACCTAAAGCCTGCATAAAATTAGGTCTTCTCCCTTTTCTGCAGTCTCCATATAAAGTAAATTGGGAAACTACTAAGATTTCCCCATTTACTTCTTTTAATGATTTATTTAATTTTCCATTTTCATCTTCAAATACTCTTAAATTAATTATCTTATCTTTTAAATAATTAGCATCTTCTATGTTATCATCCTTAGAAATTCCTAACAAAACATTAAACCCTTTTCCTATGCTTCCAATAATCTCACCATCTACTGTAACAGTAGAACATGTAACTCTTTGTACTACAGCTCTCACCTTAAACACCCCATTAATTCCTAGTTCTATATACAGCAATTACTCCTGTTAGTTTTCTCATTTTCCTCATTACTTCTTTTAGCCTTTCTATATCAGCTATTCTCAGCTTAATGGTTATAATTGCTACATTAGATTTAGCTGTTTTAGCATTAACAGCATATAGCGCAATCTTCGTGTCTATAATAGCTTCCATTAATTCTGCTAATAATCCATTTCTATTCTCTGCTCTAACTTCAATTTCAGTAATATACTCTGATTTTCTTGAGTTTTCCTCTTCCCATTTAACCTCAACAATTCTATTACCATCATTAAGAATCAAAGCATTTACATTTTCACAGTCCTTTCTATGGACAGAAACTCCTCTTCCCTTTGTTATGTATCCAATTATAGAATCTCCTGGTACTGGATTACAGCATTTAGCAAATCTAACAAGTACATTATCTATACCTTTAACTTTGACCCCAGGTGAATTGCTTTTTTTCTTAACTTTTACTGCATTCTGTAGCTGTTGCTTTAATTGTTCAAGATTTACCTCTTCTTTTTCAGATTCTTGGCTCTTAATAAATCCTAACAATTTATTTACAACAGAGTACGATGTAACAGCGCCTATGCTAACCGCAACATATAAATCATCTAAATTATTAAGATTGTATTTCTTTAATAGTACTTCTAGGATTTCACCTTTTGCAATTTTTCCAAAGTTAACTCCTTGTCGCTTACATTCCTTATCAATTAACTCTTTACCTTTTTCTATATTATCGTGCCTTTTTTCTTTTTTAAACCAAGCCTTAATCTTACTCTTAGCTTGATTACTTTTTGTAATATTTAACCAATCCATGCCAGGCCCTTTTGAAGATGATGAAGTTAATACTTCTACTATCTCTCCTGTTTTTAAATGGTAATCTAAAGGAACTATTTTACCATTAACTTTTGCTCCTACACATCTGTGTCCTACATCTGTATGAATTCTATAAGCAAAGTCTATAGGAGTTGAATTATACGGAAGATTTATTACCGCTCCTTTTGGTGTAAAAACAAAAACTTCATCTGAAAACATATCAATTTTAAAGTTTTCCATGAATTCTTCTGGATTAGACGTTTCTCTCTGCCATTCTAAAACTTCTCTAAGCCAAGTAAGCTTAGTTTCAAAATCATTATTTTGCTTAGAAGACTCTCCCTCCTTATATTTCCAATGTGCTGCTATTCCATATTCAGAAGTATTATGCATTTCATAAGTTCTAATTTGTATTTCAAAAGGTTTTCCCTGTGGTCCTATAACCGTTGAATGTAAAGACTGATACATATTAGGCTTAGGCATTGCTATATAGTCTTTAAACCTTCCTGGGATAGGTTTATACATGGTATGAACAATACCCAGAGCAGCATAACAATCTCTTACATCATTTACAAGAATCCTAACAGCAGTTAAATCATATATTTGATCTATAGTTTTATTTTTTATAACCATTTTTCTATAAATACTATAAAAGTGCTTTGGTCTTCCTGCAATTTCTGCCTCTATACCCGTACTTTTAAGCTTTTCAAATAATTCATTTATTATGTTATTTATATATTTTTCTCTTTCATTTCTTTTTTCTGCTACTTTTCTAACCAAATCATAGTATTCATTTGGATGCAAATATCTTAAAGATAAGTCCTCTAGCTCCCATTTAATCTTTGAAATACCAAGTCTGTGAGCTAAAGGTGCATATATATCAAGAGTTTCTTTTGCCTTTTCCTTTTGTTTTTCAACAGACATATATTTTAAAGTTCTCATATTATGCAATCTATCTGCAAGCTTTATCAAAATAACTCTTATATCCTTAGTCATTGCAAATAGCATTTTTCTTACGTTTTCAGCCTGCTGTTCCTCTTTAGTTTTATACCTTATTTTACCAAGTTTAGTAACTCCCTCAACCAAGATTGCTACTTCTCTATTAAATTCCTTTTCTACATCATTAAATGTATATTCTGTATCTTCTATTACATCATGAAGTAAACTTGCTGCAATAGTATTTTCATCTAAACCCATTTCTGCTAAAATACAAGCAACTTCCACTGGATGGATTATATAAGGTTCACCAGATACACGTCTTTGCTCTTTATGTGCACTTTCTGCATAGTGGTAAGCTTTTTGAATTATTTCTTTGTTAACATTATGACAATTTTCATCAATTTTTTCTAACAAGTCACCCAGCATATAAATTCTCTCCTAAAATCAAAAGCTGGTTTTACTAACCAGCCATCATTTTTTTTATAAACATTATATAATACCATGTAGAAATTTGCAATAAAAACCTTTTTATACGAATTCTTTTATTACCATTATTGTATCCATTTTACAAAATTATAAACACATATAGTAAAAACTCCTTGCTACATTGCAACAAGGAGTTTTTATTATATATCATACTGAACTAATGACATTACATCATATCCTTTTAACTTCTCTCTTCCATTTAACTCTGTTAACTCAATAATGAAATCAACACTTACTACTTCTCCACCTAATTGTTCTATAAGCTTAACAACTGATTCAATAGTACCACCAGTTGCAAGTAAATCATCTACTACTGCAACCCTTTGCCCTGGTTTTATAGCATCTTTATGCATTTCAAGAATATCTGTTCCATATTCCAAGTCATATTCTACAGCCATTGTATCATATGGTAATTTTCCTTTTTTTCTAACCGGAACAAATCCAGCACCTATAGCATAGGCTACTGGAGCACCAAATAAAAATCCTCTAGCTTCTGGTCCTATAACAACATCTACATTTTTATCTTTTAAGTGTTCTGCAACCTTATCAACTGAATATTTAAAAACACTGCTATCTTTTAAAATTGTTGTAACATCCTTAAAACTAATACCTTCTTTTGGAAATCCTTCAATTATTCTAATATTTTGCTTTAAATCCACCTGTATTCCCCCTATGCATTTATAAATTTATTTTTTCAGCATTATATTGTATTGTCTTATTTATATACTTAGCAATCTGCTCAGCTCTTCCTTTATTGGTTGTAGTAAATAATTCTACTACAATTCGAGCATCATCCATTCTGCCTATTGCATTAATTTTGGGCATTACTATGTTTGCTAATTTCATTAAAGATGAGTAATTAATTTCACCTATATTATTTATCTGATTCATAGCTTTAATACCATAATTATTAGTATAAGTTAAATAGTAAATACCCTTATGTACCATAAGTTTATTTTCACCATTTAAAGGAATATTACTTGAAACAATACCTATGGCTACTAAATCTAAGTATTTTTCTATACACTGTACATGATAATGATCAGCAATTGCATAAGCCAATTTATACGCAACACCAACAGCATTTAGCTCTTTAAAAGGATATGTACACCCCGTCTGATTAGGATTAACAATAATCGTATTTGGTGTCGAATTTTCAGGTTTACGGTAATCTGTCACAATTACATCGATTTGAAGTTTTTTGCACAGTTCTACTTCATAAAAAGAATTCATTCCACAACCAACAGTAATAATAAGACTAGCCCCTAATAATTTAATATGATTTTCTATTGTATTACAATTAAAGATGTTATTTTCATCAATTCTGTCCGGTATGTAATATTCTATATCCGCATTTAAATATTTTAAAATTAACATAAGCAGTGAAACACTAGTTATTCCATCTACATCATAGGAACCATAAATAACTATCTTTTCCCTTTGATTAACCGCTCTTACAATTCTTTCCAAAGCAGCATCTATTCCTTTTAATAGATATGAATCATGCATCTTTATTAAATTTAAATTATCATAACTATCATAACAACAATACTCTTTCATATATAATCCCCCAAAGTTTATAGGAAGCAAATAATATTATAATTTAAATTTGAGATTATTACAAACACTTTTTTGATAATAATATAAGAAAAGTGCGACGCACTTTTCTTTAGTTTACAGATGACAGTTTACAGTTTACAGTGAAGGAAGTTTTTCTTACAGAAAAACTAAGAATAAAAAAACAAACCCTAGCGTAGCCTTTGGCTATACTAGGGTTTTATACTTCATTTTAAATTTTGCGTTAGCAAAATATCCTTAACTGTAAACTGTCCACTGTAAACTCTAAACTAGAATAATGTTGCGTCGCAACATTATTCTTTTATCCTTTCAACAAATTTTTTAATTATAAGTGCCGTAAAGCCCCATATTACATAATCACCATATAGATAAAAGTATTGATTAATCTTTCCCCTACCGAATTTATAATCTCTTCCTCCTTCTATAAGATCAAAAGGAAAATCATCTTTTAAGGTTGGTCCAATTTCTAATTCATAACACCTAGGTTCATTTTCTAAAAAATACTTAAGAGGTACTTTAAATATATGATCTACTTCATCTTTATTTGGCTGAAAATAGTTAGTATGTAGTTCCCCTACGAAAGGATACATTATAGTTCTATAAGGACTTATAAAATAATCCATTGGACCAATTAACTCAATATCATCACCATTGACATTTAACTCTTCTTCAGTTTCTCTTATAGCTGCTTCCATTGGAGTTTCATTTTTTTCAATAATTCCACCGGGTAGAGAAATATCTCCTGGCTGTCTCTTTAGAGTTAATGCTCTTTTTTCAAATATTATATATGTTTCTCCTTCTTCTTGTATTAATAATATCATTACTGCACTCTTCTTATATTCTCCAATAGACTTAGCTTTTCTACCAGCAAAAACCTTTTTAACTTTCTCCATTTTTACTCCCCCTCTATCAGGTTAACTTTATACAAATTGTACTTTTTTTCTTTCATTTGTAAACTTTTTTTTAGTTGTTCTATATATACTAAAATGGTATACTAAAATGGAATTAAAATCTACATTAAATTTTAAAATTGGGAGAGATGAATCTTGAGACGTAAATTATCAACTTTATTACTTACAATAATTTTCTTACTATCATTTTCTATGACAGCATTTGCAGATAATGCTGATTTGCCACAAATTTATGGTAAAACAGGTGTGGTAATTGACGCTAATACAGGAGAAATAATATATGCAAAAGGTATAGATGAATCTCCAATGTATCCTGCAAGCACAACAAAACTTTTAACAGCATTATTACTTGCCGAAAATAAGCAACCTACAGATATTATTAAGTATACTTCACTGGCTGCATCACAACCAGAGTATTCCTTATATAATCTTGTAGGAAAAAGTAAAATTAAAGTTAATGATACCATGACTGCTGATGATGTAATGAAAGCCCTTCTTTTATTTTCAGCAAACGACTCAGCATATATGATAGCTGACAGTGTTGCAGGCAGTCCAGAAAAATTTGAACAAATGATGAATAACAAGATAAAAGAACTAGGATTAAAAAATACTCATTTTGTAACACCAAATGGATTAGATTCTGGCATAAGCGATCATTACACCTCTGCTTATGACTTAAGTGTAATAACTAGAGCTGCTTATAAAAACTCATGGATTAAAAAAACTATGGGTACTAAAAAAGATAAAATTGAAATCTCTAACGGTACTCTAGCCTATATAGACAATAGAAATAAGTTATTAGGAGTTAAAATTGACACAGCTTATGCTGATAAAATAGGCATTGATTTAAACCAAATGCCTGCCTCTGATGCTATTTGCGTTGGTGGTAAAACAGGATATACTTCCAAAGCTGGAAGATGCCTCACATCTGTTTTTGAAAAAAATGGAAGATCTCTTATTGGGGTAGTCTTAAAATCAGTATATGATGCAAAAGACACTATTGTTTTTGATGATATGGCTAAAATAATTAACTGGAGTTACGCTGCTCAAAAAACTCCTCTATATAAGGCTAATACAGAATTAAAAAAGATTACTGTAAAATATAAACCACTTAAAATTATAGGTCCTGAAAAAGAAATAAGCGTACCGGTAATATTAAAAGAAGATGCTTTATATTATGAAAATGAAGTTAATAAAGCTGAAGTAAAAAGTGAATTTAAAATTTCTGATGTAAATGTTGGTAAATTAAGTACAGATAAAAGTATAGGAACTCTTGTGGTTAAAGAGAGAAATGCCTCTAAAAATTATGAGTTATATCCAACAATTTCATCAAGTAATGTTGTGAAACAAAACCTTCTTCTATATGTTGGTGCAGTAGTTGCTGTAATAGCAGTAATTTTCACAGTTATTCTTTTAGTAAACGTAATAGCTAGAAGCAGAGGTAGAAGAAGACGTAGAAGAAGATTCTAAGAAAAAGAAGTTTAGAGAGTTTAGGCGGTACGCTGATTGTAGTCACTGATGTTAAGTCTAAGAAAAGAAAAACAAAAAAGTTATTGAAGCCAAGAGTATATATGCTCTTGGTTATTTTTAATATCTGATAATTATAAAAAACATTGTTAACCATTTGACAACTATATTCATATATTGTAATATATAAATATAGTAATTATACGTTACTTGTGAGGTGAAAAAATGAATAACAACTTTGAAAAATACAACGAAACAGCTGAATTATTAAAGGTAATTGCACACCCTGTGCGTTTATGCATAATTAAAGGTTTATTAGAAAAAGGTAAATGCAATGTAACAACTATGCAAAATTGCCTTGATGTTCCCCAGCCTACTGTGTCAAGACATCTACAAAAACTAAAGAACTTAGGCATTATAGAAGGCGAAAGAAGTGGACTTGAAATCAATTATAAAGTATGCAATGAAAAAGTAAGTAAATTAATTAATTTATTATTTGAAGAAGAAAACTAATTTATTCGGAGGGATTTTTTATGAGCAAAAAAATAGTAATCGTAGGCGGAGTAGCCGGTGGTGCTTCAGCAGCGGCTAGACTTAGAAGATTAGATGAACAAGCTGAAATCATATTATTTGAAAGAGGAAATCATATTTCCTTTGCTAACTGCGGATTACCATACTACATTGGAGATACTATCCAAGAAAGAGGAAATCTTTTAGTATCTACTCCGCAGGATATGAAGGAAAAATTCAATATAGATGTAAGAATCAAAAGTGAAGTTATTAAAGTAGATACTGACAAAAAAGAAGTTACTGTTAATAGTTGGGATAAAGGAACTTATACAGAAACTTATGATTCTTTAATTTTAGCCCCTGGTGCAAAGCCAATAAAACCTTCTATTGAAGGTATAGATAATGAAAAAATATTTACATTAAGAAATATGGATGATACAGATAAAATAAAAGCTTATATAACTGAAAACAATATTTCTTCTGCAGTTGTTATCGGCGGTGGATTCATAGGTGTGGAGATGGCAGAAAATCTAAATCACCAAAATATCAAGGTTACTTTAATTGAGGCTGCTCCACATATACTTGCTCCTTTTGATTCCGATATGGTAACTATGGCTGAAAAAGAACTAGAAGATAATAATATAAATCTAATTTTAAACGATGGTGTAAGATCCTTCTCTGATAAGGGATATAAAATTGATATTGCTTTAAACAGCGATGAAAAAATAACTGCTGATATGGTTATTCTTGCTATAGGTGTAACCCCTGATGTTGAATTCCTTAAAAATACTAAACTAGAATTTGGTCCAAAAGGGCACATCATAGTTAATGAACATTTAGAGACTAATATAAAAGATGTTTACGCTGTTGGAGATGCTATAGAAATTGTCGACTTTGTAAATGGAAAGAAAAGTGCTGTTCCTCTAGCAGGACCTGCTAACAAACAAGGTAGAATTGTTGCTGACAATATTAGCGGAATTAAAACTACTTACAAAGGAACACAAGGTACATCTATTCTTAAAGTATGCGACTTAACATGTGCAAGTACAGGTAATAATGAAAGAACTCTACAAAGAAATAACATACCTTATAAGGTTATATATGTTTATCCTCAAAGCCATGCTTCATATTACCCTGGTGCAATGCCAATAACCTTGAAATTAATCTTTAATGATGACGGTAAAATATTAGGTGCACAAGCAATGGGCTACGAAGGTATTGATAAAAGAATTGATGATATTGCAACAGTGATGAGATTAAATGGTACTGTAACTGACCTTACAGAGCTTGAATTATGCTATGCTCCACCTTATTCTTCTGCAAAGGATCCTGTTAATATGGCAGGATATTATGCTGAAAATATTCTAACTGGTAAATCTGAAGCTGTGCTTCCACGTGATATTGATGGAAGAGATAGAAATGCTATACTTCTTTTAGATGTTAGAACAGATTTAGAACAAGAAACTGGCTCTATTGATGGTTCTATTCATATTCCATTGCAACAGTTAAGAGCTAGATTAGATGAACTAGATAAGAATAAAGAAATATGGACTTACTGTCAAATAGGTCTTAGAGGTTATTTGGCTGAAAGATTATTAAAACAACTTGGATTTAATGTTAAAAATGTTACAGGAGGATTTAAATTATATATGTCTGAAAAATTCAAACCTAAAAGAATAAATTACTCAGAAAATTTAGTTACCACTATTGAAAATTCTGAAGTAGCTGCTGGTATAGTTAAAACTCTAGACGCTTGCGGCCTATGCTGTCCTGGACCTTTAATGAGAGTTAAAGCTGCAGTTGACGAATTAAACTGTGGAGATACTTTAAATGTTTCAGCTTCTGACCCTGGTTTTTATGAAGATATTAAATCATGGTGCAAAAAAACAAATACAGAACTTATAGACCTTGCTAAAGAAAAAGGCATAATTAAAGCTTCTTTAAGAAAAAATTTTGAAACTCCTGCAGCAACAGCTAAAGAAATTCTAACTGTTCCTTCACAGGATTCCCAAACTATGGTGGTATTTAGTGGTGACCTTGATAAAGCTATCGCTTCATTTATTATAGCTAACGGCGCTGCAGCAATGGGCAAAAAGGTTACTTTATTCTTTACCTTCTGGGGAATAAATATTTTAAGAAAAAATGAATCAGTATCTGTTAAAAAGAACTTTATTGAAACAATGTTTGGTAAAATGATGCCTCGTGGAAGTAAGAAATTAAAATTATCAAATATGAATATGGGTGGAATGGGTGCAAAAATGATAAGAGGCATAATGCAAAAACACAATGTAAATTCTCTTGAAGAACTTATGCAATCTGCTATAGATAATGGTGTTGAGTTAGTTGCTTGCCAAATGTCTATGGATCTTCTAGGACTTAAAAAAGAAGAATTAATTGATGGTGTTAAATTTGGTGGAGTTGGATATTACCTAGGTGAAGCCGATCAATCTAACATAAACCTATTTATATAATACTGAAAAATCAGGTGCTAGGTACTAGGTGCTAGTACCTATTTTTTTTAAAGTTCTATAAAGAAATCATTAAATGGCTTTCTTATTCTAGTGATTTTATATAAATATCTAAAGCTTACAAACAAAATTATAATGCCTATTATAGTATAAATAGGTATATAGAATCTTGTTACTCCTTTTGAAAACTTTATAATCAAAGGCATAATGACCAATCCTAAAATATTAAAAATTTCATGAGTTAATATAGCTGCCCAAATTGAATCACTCCATGTATAAACAGTTGCCAGTATAACACCTAAAATTCCTGTGTAAAACGCTTGAAAAACATTTCCATGAAACAACCCATAAATCAAAGCCTGAATTATAATTGCAGAAAACAAATCAATATTTTCTCTTAATTTATTATAAATTATACCTCTAAATAGGATTTCTTCAAAAATGGGAACAAAAATCAATAAACCTAAAAGTCCAATAATACCATCTCTACTTATAGAGTATATATTTACTTGAAACTTAGATATGGAACTAAGCATTAAACAGAAACCAATGGTTAAAAAAATTATGGGTACAATATAATTTTGCTTAAATTTTCTAAAATCACAGTATTTAATTAAATCTTCCTTTTCAAATTTAAACAAAAGATAATAAACAATAAAGGTCACTATAATACTAATAGGTAATGTTGTATAGCTATATTGAATTACTAAATCATCAACTCCTTTGAAATCTTTTATGTGTAATTCTTTTTCCATGGATAAAATAGCAGCTGCTGTCACTAAAGACTGTAATAAAACATAAATAAATAGATATTTTACGGTATAAAATACCAAATACAAAAACTTTTTCACTGTATTCCTCCTAAGGTGTAATATTAAAATTTTTCTTATACTTAACAATATTTTATTCATTTTATTAATAATACACCTTTAAGGAATATTTGTAAATATATTACATATGCTTATATATCTCTTTTCTCCTAAGTACTATTTAAAATCTTTTAAACATTAAATATTTAAGTAAGCTATTCTTATCAGTTAATGCAAATTTTCCTTTTTCCAATTTCCAATACTGGACTTCTGTAGCTTCCTTATCTATATATTCTAATATCTGTGGATGACAGGTTGTTATAAATATCTGATTAGTTTTTGATAATTCCAAAAGAATCTTCACCACTTGTATAGTGTGCTTCTCATCAAAATTCACAAAAGAATCATCTAATATTAAAGGAAGTGTCGGATGCATTTCCTTTATTCTACTTAATCTTATAGCCAAAAACAGCTGCTCTTTTGTAGCCCTACTTAAAACCTGTGGGGTATTATGAGTACTTCCATCCTCTAAAATAGTTTTAAATTCTAAGCTAGTTAAATCTTCTGGTGCAAGTATATCTGTATACTCTCCCTTTGTAATTTCATATATATACTCACTAGCACCCTTAAGTAAAGAATCTTTGGTTTTTTCCATAAAATTACTTTGAAATTTTTTCAGTATATACTCTGCTGCTCTCAAAGAAGCATACCTCTTAGCCAAAGGTGTTAATCCCATTCTTCCATTGTTAATATTCTCTTCTGCAATTTCAATATTCTCCTCAGCTCTTAGAACTTCAAGTTTGTATTTTAAGTTTTGACGTGTTTCTTTAAGCTTTTCTATTTCTTCTTTAATATGTGTACATTCTCTCTCAGTATTAGCACATTCATCCTGAATCTCTATAGCTAATTTATAATGCTTAAATATATTTTTATAGTTGCCATCATACTCTGGATAATTTTTTATAAAAGAAATATCAAATATACCCTCAAACGTATTCTCAAGTATTTCTTTTTCCTTCTTTAACTGAAGTACTTCTTTAATTTTTTCACTTTTTTGTATGTATTTTTCTAAGGCTATTAAAATTTCTTCTTCCCTATATCTTTCTCCAATAATTTCAAATATTTTCTCTTCCAATAACTCCTTCCTATCTTGTATAATTTGGAATGTCTCACCAAGTAATTTATAATTATTTAAAGTTTTAATCATAATATATAACTTATCGTCATTCTTAATTAAATTTTCCTCTATCTTTTTTATATCATCTTCATTTAAAGTTTCACTAAATTGACATACTAAGCTGAACATTGAAGTTAGTTCATCATTAATCTCTTGTCCAATTTTTTCAACTTTATTTATCACTTCTTGAAGATTTATAATTTTATTCTTAATCTCCTTAATTCTCCTAAAATACTCTTTTAGTATCTCAGCTGATACTTCATTCTGAATATTTAACAAATTTTTATACTTATCAATTTTCTTTTTATTAATTTCAATTTGTTTGCATATATTTTTATAAACTTCATTTTTATTTTTTATCTCATTACACACATTTTCTACACTAGTTCTTAAATCTTCACTACTATCTATTCTACTAGCATAGGAAGTATACTTTATTACACTGAACATTCCTCCTAAGATTGCTGCTGATAAAGCTAATATAATTCCAACTCTATAGTTTATAAATGATAATATAATCCCTAATCCAACAATTATTATAGAACGATAAATATATTTTTTTATTAACTTATCTATCTCCACATAAGTATTTTTAGAATTTGTTTTCTCCATAACTTTTCTGTTCACTTCTAGAGATTTTAATTCATTCTCAATTATATTTTTTTTATACGTCAATTCCATGTATTCATCGATATTATTGTTAACCTGTTCCATACTAATAATATCAGTATTTACACTCAATACTTTATTAAAATCGTCAATCCATTCCTCATTAATATCTCTTATTTTCTTTATTATTATTTCTTTTTCCTCAATACATTTTTCCTTTAATTCTTTATAATTTTTTACCTTTTGAAGCGTTCCAGAAATATTGTTGTAAAAATACTCAATTTTGTCCTTATACTTAAATAGTTTATCTCTTAACTCTTTGTCTCCTCCAGTACTTCTCTTAAATTCAAATATATTCTCTTTATATTCATATAGTAAGTCTTCATACTCCTCTTTAAGACTTATACATCTCTCTGATTCTCCGTACTTAAAATTCTTAATATCCTGATCTTTTTCATAAACCTTAATTTTAAGCTCAGTTTCCTTTAACCTTTCATATGAGCTAAAATTACTTTTAATCATTCTCAAAAGGTGAATTCTTCTTTCTTTGTTTTTAAGTTTATCTTCCTTCTTGCATATTTCTTTATCAACTTCTTCTAATTCTCTACTTTTGTCATAATATTCTTTAACATCACTTGCTGCTGTTTCTCTGCGCTGAATACCCTTTTTTATAAGTTTATTATACTCTTTAAATTGAGCTGTAGAAGGGCTTCCATTTTTACCACCTATTTTTATAGCTTCTTTCTCCAGTTCCTTTAGTATTTGTGGAACCTGAGCAATTTCCTTAAATCCTGCTCCTAAAAATATAGTCTGCATACTATTTATTTCCTTGGGACTTTTTATTTCAATATTTTGGAGTTCATCCAAGCTTATAGTAAAAAGTTGTTTATAAGTAAAATAATCTACATTGCTGTATATATCATTAATTGATACTTCTTTATCCACGTTTATCCCTTTAACAATAGGCTGCTTGTTTCCTCTTATGTCTATGTTATATATCTCTCCTTCTATAGTTTCTATATCATAATTAACCTCATATTCCACATTAGGAGGAGGCAGCTGTCCCTTATTTGAAAAGAAGCCAAACCCTAAATGTCTTAGAAGCTCCATAAAAGATGATTTTCCTGCTCTATTATATCCACCTATTACAACTATTCTTCCATTTAAATCATCAAGTTTTTCATCTCTAAATATACCAAAGTCCTTTATATAGATTCTTTTTATCCTCAACTTTTTTCACCTTTTTCTGCTAATTTTTCTATTACAATTTCTCCAGCTTCCCTAATAATTTCTTCAATAATTTTTTCATTCAGCTGAATCTTTTCCTGGTTAAAGTCTTCTTTATCGTATTTTTTTTCAAATACCCCTCCAAAAGTAGTTACTATTTCATTTTTCATATTTTCATATAAAAAAATATCTTCTATTATTTTATCTATCTGTTGAAATGCTATATTAGTTTTTCGTAGATTTTCAATATCTAAAATTTCTTTTCTAGTATTAATTTCTACTGAATCTGTATATATAAATAAATTGTTATTCATAAATTGACTATTCAAAGTATTAATTAAATACTGCCTAATGTTATCCTCATCTTCTCTCAAAATCTCATCTATTTCTCCCCTGCCTTCTATACTCCATTGAACTACATATCCTTTGATTATTTCTGATAAAGAATGTGCACATTTTAAATTCTCAGGGACCTTTGGAATAGTCTCCAAAATAGTTTGTCCTTTTTTAATAAAAATTTCTTCAAGTTCACTAAGATTAATAGGCTTTTTATTCTTAAACTCGTCTATATTAACTATAATTTTTTTCCATATAACTGATGATGTAGGTAGAAAACTAATACTATTAGAAAAATCCTCATTAATCTCTACAAGTAAGCATCCACCCATTCCTACTTCCCCTATATCTCTCCCCTGAGGAATTCCTGAATAAGCTATAACCGGATTTACACAATTTATCAGTTTACATTTATGAATATGACCAAGTGCCCAATAGTTTATCTTTTCTTTTTGTTTTAATTCTTCTAAAGTACATGGAACATATTTTTTATTTTTGCTCTCCAATTGAGTATGCAGTAAACCTATATTATATACAGAGTTATCTAAAGGTTCATAGGAGTTAAATACTTTTCTTCCATCCCATTTTCCTCTATATGATTGTCCTAAAATTCTGGAAACTAATCTTTCATTCTTATACACTTCAAAGATTTCTGCTTCCTCACTACTAAACACATGTACATTTTGTGGTAAATTAAAAAGCTCTTCAGATTTTTCATAAGGGTCATGATTGCCTCTTATCAGGTATACCTGAATATTATGTTCCTCTAACCTTCTACATTGCTTATAAAAAAATTCTCCTGCTTTTACTGTTCTTATATCTCTATCATAAATATCCCCAGATAAAAGGATAAAATCTACTTTATATTCAATTGCATAGCTACATATTCTCTGAAAAGCTTCATAAACAGCCTCTTTAAAGGTTATATAGAAGTCTTTTATTCCTTCATAATTTGTATGCAAAATACTCCCCAAATGAATATCTGCAGCATGAATAAACCTTAGTTTACTTCTAAATAAATTTTCCATTTTTTCTCCTTTATATTAATTCCTCTCTGGAAATTTTTTCACTTACCATAAAAAGTTCATCTTTTACTGACAAATTTTCTGTCCAATTCTTACTTATGTTATCATACCCATAATAAACTCCTGCAATACCACCAGTAATTGTTCCAATAGTATCCTTATCCTCATAAATTTCTATAGCCTTTAATACAGCTTCTTCATATGATTCAGTATTTAAAAAACACCATAAAGAACATCTTAAGGTATCAACTGCACATTCTTTTCTAATAAATTTACTTTCATCTATATACATTATATCTTTATATAAAGGATATTTTTTTAAAACATCTTGCATAACATCAATTTTATTTTCTCCCCTAAGGTATCTGTATGCAAGTATATTATAAAGTATACATGCCTCTGAAGCGACTTTACTGTAATGAGTTAAATTTGATTGTTTTTTTGTAACCTCTATCATTTTATTTAAATCATTATAGTATAAAGCTATTGGAAGAGATCTCATTAATGATCCATTTCCAGCACTTCTTCCTCCTAGCCTTAAATGAGCTTTTAGTGAGGCTTTTTTCCAATCCTTATATTTTTCATATTCAGCTAAGGCTATTCTAATAGTTAGTCCTAGATTTTGAGGATTATCATGATAAATTTTAAGAAATAACTTTCCTATAGAATTAATCGGTTCTTCTGGAGATTCTATAATACCTTTAGCAGTTGCTAGCATCATCTTAGTATCATCAGTTATTTCTCCATCAATATATTCAACGTAATATCGCCTTATACCATTACAATTTTTTTTGTATTTTTCTTTGTTTGGTGAATATTTTAAATATTTATTTAATGAATCCCCACAGGCTGCACCAAACATTCCTCCCCTTATTCTATTTATATGTTTCATTTCATTTTCCTCCTGTTGATAAATATATATCAATATGTGGCAATTTTTTAATTATAAATCCAGTAACTTATTGTAAAGTTTCTTTTATATAATTTATATTTTATACTTTATGTATATTTTTAACAATATATATAATAATTTCTTTTATTTTTTTCATTTATTGTATGTAATCATTCATTATTTTGTTCACAAATTGTTACTAGTGTCATATCTTATATATGTAAAAATAATTTTGAAAGGTGACAAACTTATGTATTTTTATCCTCTATTTAGAGCAACAATGAAATCTTTTATAAGAATATTTCACGCTTCTCCTGATGCACCTGCTGTAGATGTTTATGCAAACGGTAAATTAATAGCTAGAAATTTACCTTATAAACGTTTTACAGAATATTTAGAAGTTCCTTCTGGAAACTATAATGTTAAAGTATTTCCTACTGGCAAGACCATTAATCCAGTTATAAATACTAACTTAACTGTTGAGCCTGAAACTATTTACACAATAGCTGCTGCAGATATATTAGCTAATATTAAGCTAATTTCATATGTTGATCCAATTATACCTAAAGTGGCAAATAAAGCTTATGTTAGATTCTGCCACCTATCTCCTAATACCCCTAAGGTAGATATTACTCTTCCAGATGGAAAAGTATTATTTAATGAAGTAGGCTTTGAAGATATGACAAATTATATTGTAATAGATCCTGGAGTATATACTCTTCAAGCTAGACCTGCTGGCACTGATAAAGTTGCACTAACTATACCTAACATAAAATTTAATCAGAATAGATTCTATACAGTTTATGCAGTAGGACTTTTAGGGAAAATGCCTCCTCTTCAAGTTTTAGTACCACTTGACGGCAACTCATACATCGAGTTTTAAGAAAAGTGCGACGCACTTTTCTTTAGTTTACAGATAACAGTTTACAGTTTACAGTGAAGGAAGTTTTTCTTAGAGAAAAACTAACAATAAAAAAACAAAAGCTAGTATAGCCTTGGCTATACTAGCTTTTTGTACTTAATTTTAAATTTTGCGTTAGCAAAATATCCTTAACTGTAAACTGTCCACTGTAAACTCTACACTAGAATAATGTTGCGTGGCAACATTATTCTAAACCGTATTTAATTTCCTATATACAACCAATACTATAAATACCCATATGGCGGAAAAAGCCCATCCACCAACAACATCGCTTAAGTAATGTACTCCTACATATACTCTACTTATTCCAACTAGCACTGCATACATGAAAATAAAAATGCTACCAAGTACAGCTAAAATCTTATTTTTTCCCATTGATAAAATAAAATAAATAACCAAAAGAGCCCCTGACATAGCTAATAAAGCATGTCCACTTGGAAAACTATATTGTCCGATATGAGTATATTTTGTAATGTCTACTAACCAGTCCCCTTGTGGTCTTGGTCTTCTAGCTATATACTTTAACCCCTGGCTGATTACTGCAGTTCCCAGCATATGCACAGCATATACCCCTGCTTCAAAAACTTTATTTCTATGGTATAGAATTCCAATAACAATTAAAGTTAATATAACTGCTACTATAGTATCTCCGCTTATAGTTATAAAAATAAACACTTTATTTAAAACTTCACTTCTAATGCTATCTACTATACTTATTACTTGCTTATCTAAGCTACCTCCAACTGCTTTAAAACTGTCTCCCATCTTAATTATAAGAAATCCAGTCCATGCTACTGCTAGAAGTGCAACTATATACAAATAATACATAGGTTCTCTTTTATATTCTCTATATGTGCTTCTATATAACATACTATTCTCCTTTTGAAAATTTACTACCCTAATAGTATACTATCTTTCTATTCTTATGTCATCAACTATTATTTACTTTTTCTTTATTCATTCAGTTTACCATTAAATTTGAAATAACTTATTTTTTTCTGTCTATATACTCCTGAAATTTAAAGCTGTTTCCTTCCTGCCAAGGCTTATAACCCCTAAAAAATTCTATACGCTCTTTTATAGGAGGATGATCATACTTCCATATCTTATATATTAGGTCAGGATCAGGGATTACTATTCCATGTTTTGATAATTTATGAAAAGCTGAAACTGCAGCTTCATTATCCTTTGTTATCTCAATTGCAAAAGTATCCGCTTGTCGTTCCATATAGCAGGAATATGCATTGGCTGAAGGAATTATAAATAACAGACAAAAATTAATTATAATTATAGCTATTGGATATGAAGCTGTATTACTGAGCTTTCTGAAGTTAAATCTTCTTCTATATTTTTCAATTAAAACTGGTGCAACTGTATTTATTATATACAACACAATAAAAATTGTTATTATTTCTATAAAAATAGACTTTTTAATATGACCCAAAACATAATGTCCAATTTCATGAGCCATAACAAATCTCAATTCTCTCAAATCAAGTTTTTTTAGAGCTGTATCCCATAATACAATTCTTTTTGATTTTCCTATTCCAGTCATATAAGCATTTATCATAGATGTATCCTTACTTTTATCTATCTGAAGAACTGTACATTCCTTTATATTAGCCTTTTCTGTTAACTGAATTAAACTTCTTTCTATTTCTTTATTTTCTATGGATTTAAATTCATTAAACAAAGGATCTATAACCACAGGTTGAGCTATATACATAAATATGGTTAAAGGTATAATTGCTATTCCTGTATATATCCACCACTTTTTAGGATGCTTTTTTATAAATTTATATGGTATCCAAAGCAGTAGAAATATTGCCCCAGTATTTAATAAAAAATTTATAAAATAATTTTTTATCCAGCTGCTAAAGGGTTGATGAGAAAATCCAAATGTATGACTCTGAATATATCCACCATAATACACTAATGGGAAATTAGCTAAACTATCAATAAGATTATATATAACTCCATAAATTCCAACACTTAAAAACACATTTTTGCCTACCCTCTCTGAAAACTTGCTGAGCTTAGCTGAAAAACCTGTAAGTAATATAAGGGCAGGTACTAAAAACCCCATTCCTATCTTGGCAGCTTGAACTACTCTGTCACTTTCATAATACTTCTGTCCTATTTTCTCCTCTTCATTTTCTATATAAGAAACATCTAATCTTTTAATATTATTTGTTACTATATTATTAAATCCATTATAAGCTGATGTACCTCTTTCCAATGCAAATACCTCTTCAAATTTTGAAAACTTTAGAATTCCCATAGTTAAAATAAATATAAAAAACAACACCAAAATTTTTCTTTTATTTTTCATTATATATAATCTCACCCCTTTAAATTCAACCAATCTGTCATCTGTTTACTAATTACTAATTCATTGTTATTTGTTCCTAGTACCTAATTCCTGTTTTCAGACATATGATTACTGGTCACTGGTCACTGGTCACTGGTCACTGGTCACTGGTCACTATTAATTATACTCTATCTTCTCAAAAAAATTATTAAAATCTGTAAACAATTCATTTGCAAAATACACCACAACTAATATTTGTCTCATTATTGACATAAACTATCCTATAGTATATGATAAAAATAGCGTTCAGAATATGCCTTTCGTCCCAAAATGCGGATGGGAGGCATTTAAAATATTTACATAGGAGTGAAAAATATGTCAGTAAGAGAAGTTAGAACTAGATTTGCACCCAGCCCAACTGGTTATATGCATATCGGAAACTTGAGAACAGCACTTTATACTTATTTAATAGCTAAACACGAAGGCGGAAAATTTATACTAAGGATAGAAGATACTGATCAACAAAGATATGTTGAAGGTGCCGTTGATGTTATTTACAAGACTTTAGAAATGACTGGATTAAGACATGACGAAGGTCCAGATATAGGTGGTCCTGTAGGTCCATATATTCAAAGCGAAAGAAAAGGAATGTACCTTGATTATGCTAAACAATTAGTAGATAAAGGAGAAGCTTATTACGTTTTCAATGATAAGCCTGACACAGTTGCTGAAATATGTGAAAAAGAACAAAAGCCTTATAAATATAATGCAGAATATCATACTCTTACTAATGAAGAAATCCAAGAAAAACTTTCTGCTGGAGTTCCTTATGTTATAAGACAAAAGAATCCAACAGAAGGTACAACTGTATTTGAAGATGAAATTTATGGAACAATTACTGTTGATAATACTGAACTAGAAGATATGATTTTAATAAAGTCTGATGGACTTCCAACATACAATTTTGCTAATGTTGTAGATGATCATTTAATGGGAATTACTCATGTAGTTCGTGGTAATGAATATTTATCTTCATCACCAAAATACAACCGCTTATATGATGCTTTTGGATGGCCTGTACCAACTTATATACACTGTCCTCCAATAATGAAGGATGCTCACAACAAGCTAAGTAAGAGAAATGGAGATGCTTCCTTTGAAGATTTATTAGCTAAAGGCTACTTAAAAGAAGCTGTGGTAAACTTCATTGCATTACTTGGATGGAGCTCTGGAACAGACCAAGAAATATTCTCTCTAGAAGAATTAATAGAAAAATTTGATTATAAGCATATAAATAAATCTCCTGCAATCTTTGATGATATTAAATTAAAATGGATGAATGGAGAATACATTAAAAAACTATCTGTTGAAGATTTCCATAGTAAAGCACTTCCTTACTATGAAAAAGTATTTTCTAAAGAAAATATGGAAAAACTTAATGTAATGAAAATAAGTGAGCTTCTACAAACAAGAGTTGAACTATTAAATGAAATCCCTGATTTCATAGACTTCTTTGAAGCTCTACCAGAATATGAAATAGATTTATATACTCATAAGAAGATGAAAACTAACCCTGAAAATTCATTAGTTACACTAGAAAAAGCACTTCCAGTTCTTGAAGCTTTAGAAGATTGGACTTTTGACTCTCTTCATGATACAGTGTTTGCTTTAATAAAAGAAATGGAAGTTAAAAATGGTGTGGTTTTATGGCCTCTTAGAACTTCCCTTTCAGGAAAAAGCTTTTCTCCAGGTGGAGCTTTTGAATTAGCTGAAATTTTAGGTAAAGAAGAATCTTTAAGAAGAATTAGAGTTGGAATTAAAAAATTAAAAGAATAAAAGTGCAACACATTTTTCTTTAGTCTACAGATAACAGTTTACAGTTTACAGTGAAGGAAGTTTTTCTTGCAGAAAAACTAACAATAAAAAAAACAAAAATCTAGTACAGCCTTGGCTATACTAGATTTTTGTACTTCATTTTAAATTTTGCCTTAGCAAAATATCCTTAACTGTAAACTGTCCACTGTAAACTCTAAACTAGAATAATTTTGTGTGGCAACATTATTCTAAAGTTTATTTATCATACTTGCTAAATATCCTGCTCCAAAACCATTATCAATGTTTACTACACTTGTACCACTAGCGCAGCTGTTTAGCATAGATAAAAGAGCTGATAGTCCTCCAAAATTTGCACCATATCCAACACTAGTTGGAACTGCTATTACAGGTTTATCCACAAGCCCTCCTACCACACTGGCAAGAGCTCCTTCCATTCCTGCTACAGCAATTACTACTTTAGCCCCTCTAATAATATCCAGTTTATTAAACAACCTATGAATTCCTGCTACTCCTACATCGTTGATTCTCTCTACTCTGTTTCCAAAAATCTCTGCTGTTACTGCCACTTCCTCAGCCACAGGTAAATCTGAAGTTCCTGCTGTAACTACAGCTATGTATGTATCTGTAGGGTTTATATCTTTTTTTCTTACAGTTATAGTTCTTGCTAATTCATTATATTCTGCATTTTCACATACTTCTTTAACCTGATCATACATTTCTCTAGTAGCTCTAGTACCAAGAATGTTATTATCCTTAGTATTCATAAACTGTACTATGCCCTTTACCTGTTCCACAGTTTTTCCTGCACAATAAATAACCTCTGGGTATCCAACCCTAATCTCTCTATGATTATCAATCAATGCATACCCCAAATCCTTAAAAGGTAAATCACTAAGCTTATCTACTCCTTCATCCACTGATACATTTCCATTTTTAACTTCTTCTAACAGCTTTTTTATATCTTCTGAATTCACAATTTCACCCCTTTCAATTAATATTTTACTCTATTTTATACTCTTTAAAAAGCTATATATAGCAAAACAGCACCTATTTTAAATAGATGCTGTTTACAATAATATTAAAGTTTCACTAAAGACTTTTTTAGAACATTCCTGTCATAAACATCTTCGATACAATCATTCCAACAAGACCTGCTAATATTCCATAAGTTAATGCAACTTTTATATTCATTTTTATTATTTTACCTTCTTTACCAACTAATCCAACAGTTGTTAACACAGCTACTACGTTGTGTACACAAATCATGTTTCCTACTGCAGCACCTACTGATTGTAATGCAAGTATTGGAGTTACAGGCGCACCTACTTGTTTTGCTGCACTAAATTGAAGAGCTCCAAACATGATATCTGATACTGTTGCACTTCCAGATACAAATGATCCTAGCATACCAACTATTGGTGCTACAATAAACCATCCTTGCCCAGCTAATGCCGCTGCAGCTTTAGCCATTACTATTAGCATTGAATCTGAATTAGTTGCTGCACCTGCATTCATCATTGTATATGTCATACAAAGTGCAAAGAATAGTGCTATTGCAGCTGGTTTTATCTGACCTACTACACCCTTCCAAGACTTTACTGCTTCTTTTCTATCAAGTCCATGCATAAATGGAATAAGTAATGCAACTAACATGAATGGAATAATTCCTGGGTTATATAAAGGTGTTATACTTTTTGATAAAGACGTTCCTAAAATATTGTTCATTCCTATACTCCAAGATTTAAGAATTGGAGTAAGTCCTATCCATTTTAAACGACCTAGTAGTAATAATACTCCTACTAAAATATATGGTGCCCAAGCTTTACCTGCGCTCATTACGTTTTTGTCTTCGTCATTAGCTACTGATGCTGCAACTTCACCTTCCCAATCATCTTCCCATTGGTCATGAGGTTTAAAATCCCATTTAGTTTTCGGAACAAATAAACCTTTTTTAATTGCAGTTACAAATACAGGAATTGCAATTAAAGCTCCCACTAAAGATGGAACTTCTGGTCCAGCAAAATTTGCTACTAGTACATGTGGAATAGTAAATATGAATCCTCCAAATAGTGCCAAAGGCCAAACTTCTAAACCTTTTTTTATACTCTTATCTACAATCAAAGTCATAACACATACCATTACAAGTGGAACAAATGAACCTACTAATAGTTGTATTAGTGCCGCAAAAGAACCTACATTACCTAAGAAAGTTGTAAATTCTCCTTGGAATCCTGCACCCTCTACTATAGATTTCAAACTTGCAAATCCACCAACTATTGGTGTTCCTACAGCCCCAAAACATACTGGTGTACTGTTACCTATTAATGCAACTGTAGCTGCTACTAATGGTGGAAATCCTAATCCTACAAGCAATGGAGCTGCAACTGCTGCTGGTGTTCCAAAACCTGCTGCTCCTTCAAAGAAAGCTCCCATAAGGAAACCGATTACAATAACTTGAACCCTTCTATCTGTAGATACTGTTGCCATAGAATGTGCTATTCCATCAACCCCACCACTTTTTCTCATTATATCTAGAATAAGTAGTG
This sequence comes from Clostridiaceae bacterium, assembly GCA_036677675.1. Classification (GTDB taxonomy): domain Bacteria; phylum Bacillota; class Clostridia; order Clostridiales; family Clostridiaceae; genus Clostridium_H. The sequence continues at coordinate 75,818 of JAVBWC010000003.1, forward strand.
CTCCATATACTATAAATAGAATGTCAATAGTATTTATAGCCCCTGAAATTGCAACTGCTGCAAGCCATTTTGACGGCATTTTCCAGAATATTGTGGCTAATATTGCTGCTAATACAAAACCAACTGGCATTGCCTTTGTAGATGGCATATCAAACTTCATCATTAAGATACCTACTGCTAAAATCGGTATTAAAGCTATTAATGCTAACATTTTATCACCTCGTGTAATTAATTTTATGAAATGGATTAAAAAAACGGTAGCCACCTTGTTTTTCTTCCACTGGTCTAATGACCTAATATCTACACCAATGTTACCATATAATTCTGAACATTTCTAGTATAGTTAATTTTTTAACAACAGCTATTCATGAATACGATTTTGTAATCCTTCTCATCATCAGTATTTATAGTTTTTTACTGTTAATATATTTTTTTTATATAAATTTATTTGTGCTTTTTTTCACAATACTTAGTTAATTGTTTAACAAAACCATTTACAAATATACTTCATAATCAGAAATTTTCCCTACATTTTTTAATTTGATTTTAACTAAAACAGCATTATACCAAAGTCTTTTAGTTTTTAGTTGTTAAAATTCTTCTTATTTCGATGTTATTTTTATAACTATCTTTAAAGTTTATTTATAACCTTAAAGGCCTTACGGTCATACCATAGAATTTAAAATAATACATTTAATTACAAAACACCAAACCACACACAAATTTTATTTTTATGATTTTATAAAGAGTAAATAAGCTATTATAAAAAAATTCACCTCTAAAAATATCACTAAACCTAAATTATACATTGATATTTTTAGAGGTATTAAAAATTGTAATGGACATCCTGTAACCTAGTACCTAGTACCTTTTTATTATCTGCAAATTACTATCATCTGTTCACTAATTGCTAATTTTAATACTTTGGTTCAGACTTCCAACCCTATAGCCTTCCATATCTAAGGACACATATCTAAAGCCACATTTCTTTAGTGCATCTGAAATACTATCTAAAAGCTCTTCATTAAATAACTTATGTCTTTGTTCCCTCTGTACTTCAATTCTGGCTAAGTCACTATGGCATCTAACTCTTATACCTTCAAAGCCAATACTCATTAAATATTTTTCTGCCCTCTCAATTCTTTCAAGTTCTTCTATCTTAATTTCATTGCCATAAGGAATTCTTGAAAGCAAGCAGGCATAAGCCGACTTTTTCCAAGTTTTAAGCCCCAATTCTTTAGATAGTTGTCTTATCTCTTGTTTTGTTAATTTATTTTCTAATAGTGGACTTTTAATTTCAAGCTCACGTAGAGCTATAAGTCCTGGTCGATAATCTTTTGTATCATCTAAATTAGTACCATCTAATACATAGTTATATCCATTTTTATTTGCAAATTCTTTTATTTTAGTAAAAATAGATTTCTTGCATAAATAACATCTATTATCTGGATTAAACTTTATTTCATCCATTATAGCAACCTCTATAAATTCATGTTTAATTCCAAGCTCAGCAACTATATCTTTTGCTTCTTCTATCTCCCAGTTAGGTATATAAGGTGACACTATAGTTACTGCTACAGCCTTATCGCCTAAAGCCTCTTTTGCTGCTTTCAACAAAAAAGTACTATCTACTCCACCAGAAAAAGCAATAACTCCACTTCCTAATTCTTTTAAATACTCTAACAGCTTAGTATATTTTTGATTTTTCATAGCTATACTACTCCTTTAAATTTCTTAAAACTTCATCATATATGTTCTTCAGTGGAATATTATTTTCTTCTGCTAATCTTTTGCAATCCTCATACTCTGCTTTCCACTTAATTTTTCTACCATTGTAGTATCCATTCTTAACTCTTACTGTTCCATAAGCTGTATTTATATTTGAAAAGTCCCTTTTTAATTTGCTTCTATAAACTTTATATTCTCTAATACCTAGTGTTGTTGTTTCAATGAAAATTATTTCTTTTAAAGCTTCTTTATTTTCATGGTTGCACAGAACACTTAGAATTATTCCCACCCTATCCTTTTTCATGTGAATGGAAGTTTTATATACATCCAAAGCTCCCTTTGAAAAAAGTCGTTCCATTATATAACTATATATTTCAGGATTCATGTCATCTATATTACATTCTAAAATATAACATTGATCTTCTTTTAATTCTTTCTTTATTGATTTTTCACTTTTTTTTTAGCTAAATACACTCTTAAAACATTTGGAATTTCTATATCCCTTCCACCAACACCGTATCCAATTTTCTCAATAGTGAACTCTTTTATATCTGTAAACTCATTTACATTGGCAGCTAGAATTGCTGCTCCTGTTGGTGTAGTAGTTTCAAAAGGAACAATGCCTAATTTTACTGGAATTCCTTTTAATATTTCTACAGTAGCTGGTGCCGGAACTGGCATCAAACCATGAGCACATTTTACAAAACCTCCACCAAGTTCTACAGAAGATGCCATTATCTTATCCACCTTTAAATAATCTAAGCATATAGCTGCTCCCACAATATCTACTATGGAGTCTACAGCCCCTACCTCATGGAAATGAACCTGATATAAGGGCTTTCCATGAACCTTTGCTTCTGCCTCAGCTACCTTCATAAACATATTTAAGCTTAATTTTTTCACATTATCACTTAAACTACTAGAGTTTATCATATCTTCAATATCTTTTAAATTTCTATGTACATGATGATTATGTTCATGACAATGGTGATGATGGTCATGGCCTTGACTATGTTTATGATCATTACTATGCCCATGAACGTGCTCATGATTATTCTCATGACTATGTTGGTGATCATCTCCATGAATATGCTCATGGTGTCCATGATTATTCTTTAAAATTACATCTACCTTTGTTCCTTCAATTCCCTTTCTGCTATCCCTTTTTACCTCTATTTTATATTCATCCTCTAAATTCAATTTTGAAAGTTCATTAATCAAATAATCTTTATCTACTCCTAAGTCAATCATGGCTCCTAAGTTCATATCTCCACTTATTCCTGAAAAACAATCATAATAAAGTATTCTCATATGTTTCTCTCTCCTTCTTTTCATTTATGCCTTCACTGATTTTTATAGCAATAATTATACCACTATTAAGATACTTATTTTAAGCCTTTTCTTTAGAGCAAATATATATCATTTCTCATTTTGATAATTTTTCGTCTCAAAATGATATAAATGTGGTATTTTTTCTCTTTTTGATATTTTCTTGATTATACTATTTTGTTATGTAAAAGTTCATCAAATAAAAACAGATGTTCAAGAACTTATCTTCCTGAACATCTGTTTTTTTATTTAACTTTAGTATCTATTATTTAACACCCATCCATGCAGAAATTACCATCTTCTGAACTTCTGATGTTCCTTCATAAATTTCTGTTACTTTTGCATCACGCATCATTCTTTCAATTGGATAATCACTTATAAATCCATAGCCACCCCATAATTGTAAACAACGTCTTGTTACATCGCTAGCATTTCCAGCAGCAAATAATTTTGCCATAGCAGCTAAATGTGAAAATCTCTGATGATCATCCTTTGCACATGCAGCTTGATATACTAAAAGTTTTGCAGCTTCTGTATTTGCACGCATTTCAGCAAGTTCAAATTGTGTATTTTGGAATTTTGAAATAGTACGTCCAAATTGAACACGTTCATTAACATATTTTATTGTTTCTTCTATTGCACCTTCTGCAATACCAAGAGCTTGTGCAGCAATACCAATACGACCTCCATCAAGAGTTGCCATTGAAATGTTAAATCCTTTACCTTCTTCTCCTAAAAGATTTTCCTTTGGAACTATGCAATTATCAAAGAATAATTCACATGTAGCAGATCCACGGATTCCCATCTTTATTTCATGAGTTCCAACAGAAAAACCAGGGAAATCTTTTTCAACGATAAATGCTGAAATACCCTTTGTTCCCTTACTCTTATCTGTCATAGCTGCAACAATATATATGTCTGCATATCCTGCATTAGTAATAAATATCTTGCTGCCATTTAGCACATAATGGTCTCCTTCTAATACAGCTGTTGTCTTTTGCATAGAAGCATCAGTTCCAGCAGAAGGTTCTGTTAATGCAAAGGCACCTAACTTTTCACCTGAAGCAAGTGGTTTTAAATATTTCTCTTTTTGTTCTTCTGTACCATATGTGTAAATTGGTGTTGCACAAAGACTTGTATGCGCTGAAACAATAACACCTGTTGTTGCACAACATTTAGATAATTCTTCTACACATTGTATATAACTTAATGTGTCCATTCCAGCTCCACCATATTCTTCAGGGAATGGAATTCCAAACAAGCCCATTTCAACCATTTTCTCTACATTTTCTTTTGGGAAACGCATTGTTTCATCAATTTCTTTTGCAAGTGGCTTTACCTCATTTTGTGCAAACTCACGATACATTTCTTGTAATTGTTGGTGATTTTCACTTAGTTTAAAATCCATATCAATTACCTACCTTTCTTTTTTTATATGCGTATGTCAATTGTGTTTTATTAGTTGTTGTCATCTAATAGTCAACAGTGTATTTTAATTTTTATAAAATACCACTTTATAACTATTGTTTCAATTTAATTTCTACAAAAGTATTATTTATTGGTACTACCAATTTGTATATTATAATTTTAGCATACTATGTTAAACATTTCTATAATAGTTATTTTATTAACATATCCTTTATGTATATAAAGATGTAATCGGTTGCAGATGTACAAGTCTTCTGTTGAATATTTTTTCAAAAAAATTTTTTTCAATTATTTTATTCAGCATACTTTTTACATTAAAGTTAGTTAAATGTAAAACTTGCATGTAAATAACGACAAAAGCATAATTGTTTTAAACATATAAAAAAAGATGTTCAGGAACGCATCTTCCTGAACATCTTTTTTTATTTAACTTTAATTATCTATTATTTAACGCCCATCCATCCAGAAATTACCATTTTTTGAACTTCTGATGTTCCTTCATAGATTTCTGTTATTTTTGCATCACGCATCATTCTTTCGATTGGATAATCACTTACAAATCCATATCCACCCCATAATTGTAAACAACGTCTTGTTACATCACTAGCATTTCCAGCAGCAACTAATTTTGCCATAGCAGCTAAGTGTGAATATCTTTGACCATCATCTACTGCACATGCAGCTTGATATACTAAAAGTCTTGCAGCTTCTGTATTTGCACGCATTTGAGCAAGTTCAAATTGTGTATTTTGGAATTTTGAAATAGTACGTCCAAATTGAACACGTTCATTAACATATTTTACAGTTTCGTCTATTGCACCTTGTGCAATACCAACAGCTTGTGCAGCAACACCAATACGTCCTCCATCAAGAGTTGCCATTGCAATACCAAATCCTTTACCTTCTGGTCCTAAAAGATTTTCTTTTGGAACTATGCAATTATCAAAAACTAATTCACATGTAGCAGATGCACGAATTCCAAGCTTTAATTCATGAGTTCCGATAGAGAAACCAGGGAAATCTTTTTCAATGATAAATGCTGACATACCCTTTGTTCCTTTTTCTTTATCTGTCATAGCAAGAACAACATATACGTCTGCATGTCCTGCATTAGTAATAAAGATTTTGCTACCATTTAATACATAATGATCTCCTTCTAATACAGCTGTTGTTTTTCCCATTGAAGCATCAGTTCCAGCAGAAGGCTCTGTTAATGCAAAAGCACCTAACATTTCACCTGAAGCAAGTGGTTTTAAATATTTTTGTTTTTGTTCTTCTGTACCATAGTTGTAAATTGGTGTTGCAGAAAGACTTGTATGCACTGAAACAATAATACCTGTTGATGCACAACATTTAGATAATTCTTCTACACATTGTACATAACTTAATGTATCCATTCCAGCTCCACCAAGTTCTTCAGGGAATGGAATTCCCATCAAGCCCATTTCAGCCATTTTTTCTACATTTTCTTTTGGGAAACGCATTGTTTCATCAATTTCTTTTGCAAGTGGCTTTACCTCATTTTCTGCAAACTCACGATACATTTCTTGTAATTGTTGATGATTTTCACTTAATTTAAAATCCATATAAATTCCCTACCTTTCTTTATTTCTTTTTTTATTTGTATATTAATTGTGTTTTATTAGTTATCCTTATCTAATAGGTAACATACTTTACCTGGGTTCATAATACAATTTGGGTCAAAGGCTTTTTTAATGCCTCTCATTAAGTTCATATTTACTTCTCCAACACTCTCTACTAAGTAGCTTACCTTTCCACTACCAATACCATGTTCTCCTGAAACAAGTCCGCCACATTTTGTTGCTTCTGGGTAAATAATATCGAAAAATTTATCAACTCTTTCTTTAAATTCTTCTTCTTCTAAGTCATTACTGCATTGGTATATATGAAGATTTCCATCTCCTGCATGTCCAAAGCTTTTAATAGTTAATCCACATTCTTCACCAGCTTTATTTACAAATTCAAGATAAGAAGCAATCTTATTTACAGGAACTACAACATCACATTCATCTAATAATTTTGTTTCTGCTATAATTGCCTCTAAGAAGCTAGAACGAGCTGCCCATGCATCTTTCATCTTTGCAGGTGTATCAGCTACAAGAACATCAATTGCTCCTGCTTCCAATACTACTTCACTAGTTTGCTCAATAAGGTTATCTAACTCATCTTCACTGCTTGCATCTAAAGTAACAAGTAAATAAGCATTTGCAGTTACTCCATCAAGTACTTGTGGAAATACACTTTTTCCAATATATCTTTCACTAGCAAGAACAATTTCTCTTTCCATAAATTCTAATGCTTGTGGATTTACGTTTGCCATTTTAATTTTAGGAACAGAAGACATACAATCATGTAAATTTTCAAAAGGAATAATCAAACTAGCAAGTACCTTTGGTGCTGGCATTACTTTTAAAGTAAGTTCTGTAATAACTCCAAGTGTACCTTCAGCACCTATTATTAAATCTTTCAAACTATAACCTGAACTTGTCTTTGATACTGTAGCTCCAAAGTTAGTAATTTCTCCTGTTGGAAGAACAACTGTCATTGCACGTACATAATCACGTGTTGCACCATATTTAACTGCTCTCATTCCACCAGCATTTGTAGAAACGTTTCCAGCTAAACAAGCGAACTTTTCACCAGGGTCTGGAGCGTATAATAATCCTTGTTTTGCACAATCCTCAGCAAGATCATTTAACAAAACACCAGGTTGAACATGAACAACAAAATTTTCTAAATCATAAGAAAGTATTTTATTCATCTTTGTAATATCAATTAAAACACCACCTAAAAGTGGAACTGCTCCACCTACAAGTCCTGATCCTGATCCTCTTGGAGTTACTGGTATCTTGTTTTCATTACATATTTTTACTACTGCAGCAACTTCTTCTGTAGAATGTGCCATAAATACAACTTCTGGAGCTTTTTTTCCGTAAATAGGCATTTCATCATGAGAATAATCTTCATTGATATCATTACCTGTTAAAATATGTCCTGGAGCTGCCTCCTGTAATTTTGCGATTATTTCTTCTGTTAATTTATTGTACTCAGCCATTATAATCATCCCTTTCTAATCTAATTTTTTATGGAATCCATTACACCTGTACGTAAAACAAAATTATACGTAATTTTGTTTTCGTTCCTAACCTAATGAGCAAAGAGCAGAGAAACCTTTACTCTGCTTTTGCTTTCTTCATTTCTTCAATCATAACTGGAAGAATGTCAGTTACACTTCCAACAATAGCTACATCGGCGATTTCAAAAATTGGAGCCTCTTCATCTTTATTAATTGCCACAATATAATTAGAACCTGCCATTCCAGATGTATGTTGTGTTGCTCCTGAAATACCACATGCAATATAAAGTTTTGGTGCTACAATCTTTCCTGATTGTCCAACTTGGTGTGCACGAGAAATCCATCCGTCTTCAATTGGTGGTCTTGTTGCACCTACTACACCACCAAGTACACTTGCTAATTCTTCAACAAGTTTGAAATTTTCTGGATTTCCCATTCCACGTCCACCAGCAACAATAACTTCTGCTTCTTCTAAGTTAACAGATTCAGAAATTTCTTTTACTGCATCAATAATTTTTGCCTTAATAGCATTAGCTGAAATTTCTACTTTTTTCTCTGTAACACCTGCATTTGAAGCAGCTTCTGGCTTTGAAAAACTTCCACTTCTAACTGTAACTACGGCTGTACCTTCTACTTCAATATTTTCTAGAATTGTACCACCATAAGCCGGTCTAGTATATATAACTTTATCATCAGTTTTATTGATTCCTATTACATCACTTACACATCCTAAACTCATACGTGCTGAAATACGTGGTGCAATATCTTTAGCCAATGCTGTATTAGCTAATAAAACGATATCTGAATTTTGTTCCTTAACAGTTTCTGATAATACTTCTGTCAAAGTATCACAATCTGTAGCAGCATCTGCAAAAATAACTGGAATTCCTAAATCAGCTACTGTATCTGCAGCAGCTCTGTTACCTACTACAAGAGCTGTTCCTTCTGCATCTAATGCTTTTACTGCACTAATCAATTCAAGGCTTCCGCCTAAAACTTTTTCTCCGTCTGTTTCAATAAACAATAATGCTTTCATACTCTCGTTTTCCCCCTTAATTAGATTGCCTTATCTTTTTTCATTTGCTCCATAGCAGCACTTACTGCTAATGCAATATCTTTCTCTTGAATTTTGATACCAGCCTCTTTCTTAGGAGGTTCAACATATTCAACGCAACGTACTTTTGCTTGTTTTACCTCTCCAATTTCTGCTGCTGAATAAGTTGGAATGACTGCCTTACGGCTTGCCATCTTAGTTTTTATAGTAGGATAACGTGGGTCATACTCTGGTTTACTTACTGTTACTACAGCTGGAGATCCTAAAGAAACTACATTATATCCTTCTTCAGTTTCTTGATGAACTTCCATGATATCATCTTTTGAATTGATTTCAATTGCTCTACTAACAAATCCTGCTCCCAATTTTTCAGCAAGCATTGCTCCTACTTGACCAGTAATTTCATCTGTAGATTCTATTCCACAAAGAATTAAATCAAATTTTTTATCTTTGTCTTTTTCAATTTTTTGAATAGCATCTGCCAAAACACCAGCTGTTCCAATAGCATCTAAATCTGCATATAAATCATCTTTTACAAAGAATGCTTCTTTAGCTCCTACAGCAAGACAATTTTTTAATGTGTTTAAAGAATCTTCTGCTCCAACATTTAATACACTAACATTTCCTCCATTAGCTTCCATAAAACGAACTGCTAACTCTAATGCATATGTGTCAAATGCATTTGCTACCATACTAACTCCGTTCAAATTAGGTTGTTTCTTCTCCTTGTCCAAACGGATTTCAATAGAATCATCTGGAACCTGTTTTACACATATAAGAATCTCCATACTATCCCTCTCCTTTATACTTTTGTATTATTATTGTATATGTTTACATTATTAAACTGTTTTTTTGATAGACCATTGCGTATTTTAATTTTCATAAAATACCCTTAATAGTATTAGATATTTTTTTAATACTATTCAATTATAACTATTGTTTCGATTTAAGTTCTACAAAAGTATTATTTATTGGTACTACCAATTTACATATTATAATATTAGCACAGTATCTTTTAGATTTCTATAATAGTTATTTTATTAACATATCCTTTACCTACACTAAAATGTAATCGGTTGTAGCTGTACAAGCCTTCTGTTGAATATTTTTTGAAAAAAATTTTTTCAATTATTTTGTTCAACATACTTTTTACATTAAAGTTAGTTAAATGTCAAACTTACATGTAAATAACGACAAAAAAAAGCATCATTGTTTTAAAAATATGAATTTATTTCCATAAAATCATTAAACAACCAATGCTTTCTATATATTTTAGATATTAAGTTTTCTATTTCAATTGTTATCCTTCTGTCACTCTTGTGAATTTTCTTGAGTTAACTTTATAAAGTTCTCATTAATTAGTTCCATATGCATTCTCATAATGTTAGCTGCTTCTTGTGAATTCCCCTTCACCAAAGCATTATATATTCTCTCATGATTATAATCTATATAGTCTATAATATTTTTTTCTCCATCATTTTTCAATATTTGAAATCTAGCATCTTTAATTAAAGAATCAATTAAAGTAGATATAGTATTAAGTATAGTTACTATCAAGAAATTTCTTGAAGCTTTTGCTATATTGTAATGAAATTCTTTATCTAGTTTTGATTTCTTATTTTCATCTTCACAATTTTTCATCATATCTAATATTTGTTTAAGTTCATGAAGTTCTTCCTCTGTTATAAGCTTGGCTGCTAAAGCTGCTGTTTCTACTTCTATTACTGTTCTCAGTTCAAATACCTCATGTGGTTTACTTTTATTCAGCATAAACATAATGGAAAGAGGCTCAAACAAGCTATTTTCGAAATTTTCCTTAATAAAATTCCCCTCACCCTGTCTGCAGTCCAAAAGTCCAATAACCTCAAGAGCTCTTAAAGCTTCCCTTATAGATGTTCTACTAACTCCCAACTGTGCGGACAAATCTCTTTCTGAAGGCAACTTATCTCCTCTTTTAAGTGTTCCATTTGAAACCATTTCCTTTACTTGTTCAATTACTTGTTCATAGACTTTTGTTGTTTTTATGGTTGTAAACACATGCTAGTCTCCTCTCTAAAACCCCATAGTTATAATTTATTTAAATTATATAATTTAAAGTTGTTATTGGTCAATAACAACTTTGTTTTTTCCTTTCTTCCTACTTTTACACCTTTTTATTACATAATGTTTAAGCTCATGGAAACACTTCTTGACTATACTATAAAACTTGCTCTATAAACCCTTCCCCATACACCACACCTCATCAAAAGCTTTTTATAAGCATTATTGGCTACTTAATATTTCTTGTATAGGAAAACTTTACAAATAAAAAATGCATTTGCTAGTATTGTTTTGCAAAGAACAATACATACCCCTTAAAAGGAGATAGCAAATGCAAAATAATTATATAAAAAAGAAGCAATGAAGTTCCAATGTTGGTGCACATTGGAACTCCATTGCCAATTATTATTACTTAATTGCTTAGAATATACCTTTCATAAAGACATTAACTATAATCATTGCGAATATACCGCCAAGTACTCCATAGCTAAGACATATCTTAAGATTATTTTTTATAATCTTACCTTCCTTACCTACCAATCCAACAGTAGTTAGAACAGCTACTACATTGTGTACACAAATCATGTTACCTGCTGCACCACCTACTGATTGTAATCCAAGTATTGGAATTACAGGTATACCTATTTGTTGTGCTGCACTAAATTGAAGAGCTCCGAACATGATATCTGAAACTGTTGCACTTCCTGATATAAATGCTCCTAATATACCAACGATTGGTGCTACAATATACCATCCTTTTCCTGCTAATGCTGCTGCTGTTTTAGCCATTACTATTAGCATTGAATCTGAATTAGTTGCTGCACCTGCATTCATCATTATATATGTCATACAAAGTGCGAAGAATAGTGCTATTGCAGCAGGTTTTATCTGACCTAATACGTCCTTCCAAGCTTTTGCTGCTTCTTTTCTGTCAAGTCCATGCATAAATGGAATGATTAATGCAACTAACATGAATGGAATAATTCCTGGATTATACAAAGGTGTTATACTTCTTGATAAAGATGTTCCTAAAATATTGTTCATTCCTATACTCCAAGATTTAAGAATTGGAGTAAGTCCTATCCATTTCAAACGACCTAGTAATAATAATATTCCTACTAAAATATATGGTCCCCAAGCTTTTGCTGCACTCATTACATTTTTGTTATCTTCATGAGCTGCTGCTACTTTAATAGTACCTTCCCAATCCTCTTCCCATTGATCATGAGGTTTGAAATCCCATTTAGTTTTTGGAACAAATACTCCTTTTCTAACTGCAGTTACAAATATAGGAATTGCAATTAAAGCTCCTAATAAACTTGGAATTTCTGGTCCTACAAAATTTGCTATTAACACTTCTGGAATAGTAAATACTAATCCTCCAAATAGTGCTAGTGGCAATACTTCTAAACCTTTTTTAATACTCTTGTCCATTACTAATGTCATAGTGCAAACCATAGCAAGTGGAATAAATGATCCTACTAAAAAATGTATTATTGCTGCAAATCCTCCTACACTAGTTAAGAAAGCTGAAAAATCACCAGTATATCCTGCAGCCTCTACCATAGATTTCAAACTTGCGAAACCACCAATTATAGGTGTTCCTACTGCACCAAAGCTTACTGGTGCACTATTACCTATTAAAGCAACCATAGCTGCTATTAGTGGTGGAAAACCTAATCCTACAAGTAGTGGTGCTGCTACTGCTGCTGGTGTTCCAAAGCCTGCTGCTCCTTCAAAGAAAGCTCCCATCAAGAAACCGATTACAATAACTTGTACTCTTCTGTCAGTAGATACTGATGCCATAGAATGTGCTATTCCATCAACTCCACCACTTTTTCTCATTATTTCAAGAATTAACAATGCTCCATATACTATAAATAGAATATCAATAGTATTTATAGCTCCTGTGATTGCAACTGCTCCAACCCACTTCATTGGCATTTTCCAGAATATAACAGCTAATATAGCTGCTGATGCAAACCCAACTGGCATTGCTTTTGTAGATGGTAAATCAAACTTAATCATTAAAATACCTACTGCTAAAATCGGTATTAAAGCTATTAATGCTAAAGTTCCTAAACTCATTTTCTACACCCCTTCTTTCTTTGATGATTTTTTCAAATGGTAATTAACGTAGCTACATTTTTCTTAATTTAAAAATCAGTGGATTGATAACCGGGTCATCTTATTTAAAATATTATCACACAATTTAGAATATTTCTACATTAGTTATTTTATTAACACACTGGATTTACAAACAAATTTGTAATCGATTACTATTTTGCTGCCTTCTATATAATGTTTTTATTCAGAAAATTTTTAATTATCTTAATATAAACAGCTTGTCTACTATAGTTAGTTAAATATCAAACATATATATAAATAAAAACAAAAAAAGCATTTTTGTTTTAAAAAATAACTTCAACACGTAAAATCATCAAACAATAAATGCTTTTAATTTATTTGCTTTTTAGTTTTTTGTTAATTTTTTATCATTCTTTTTTTGCAAATTAACTATTATAATTAAAATCATTCTAACTTAACTTTATAAAATTTTCATTAACCAATTCCATATGCATTCTCATGATAGTAGATGCTTCTTGAGAATCACGCTTGGACAAAGCATTATATATCCTTTCATGATGATAATCTATAACATTCTTATTGCTTTCATTTTTTAATATTTGAAGTCTAGCATCCTTAATTAAGGAATCAATTAATGTTGAAACCGTATTCAGTATGGTTAATATTAAGAAATTTTTTGAAGCCTTTGCTATATTGTAGTGAAACTCTTTATCTAATTTTGACTGTTGATCCTCATCTTCGCAATTTTTCATCATATCTATTAACTGTTTAAGTTCTTTAAGTTCTTCCTCTGTTATAAGTTTTGCTGCCAAAGCTGCCGTTTCAGCTTCTATAATTGTTCTCAATTCAAATACTTCTTGAGGTTTGCTTTTATTAAGCATGAACATAATGGAAAGAGGCTCAAATAAACTATTTTCAAAATTTTCTTTAATAAAATTTCCTTCTCCTTGTCTACAATCTAAAAGACCAATAACTTCAAGGGCTCTTAATGCTTCCCTAATGGATGCCCTACTAACTCCTAACTGAACTGACAGTTCTCTTTCAGATGGTAATTTATCACCTCTTTTAAGAGTTCCGTTTGAAACCATTTCTTTTATTTGTTCAATTACTTGTTCATAAACCTTTGTTGTTTTGATAGCTGTAAACACATCCTCGACCCCTCTCTACCATTCCCTAAGATATATTTTTTATATTTTAATTAGATTATATAATTTATTTTTGTTCTTGGTCAATAACAAATTCAATTATTTTTCCTTATTTTTCCTTTTGATTGTATTGACACTTACTTCTAAACTCTCCTTCCTACTCTCAGCGATAGCAACTAAACTCCCTACACTCCCTAAACTTCTTTATAACAAGTACCATTTCAAAATCTCCTCTCCCCAAATCACAGCTATCATTGCTCCTAAGGCTATGTAAGGACCAAAAGGAATATAATCTTTTTTACTTTTCTTTTTAGTAGCTATAAGTAAAATACCAATTACAGCACCTAATATAATAGATAAGAACAACATTAAAACAGTGAGCTTCCATCCTAAATATAAACCAGTTAGAAAACAAATCTCAGCATCTCCCCAGCCCATTCCCCCAGTAATTAATATAATCAAAGAAATGAATCCTCCACCAATTAAAGCTCCTAATATGTATGTCCATATATTGTACCCATTAAAGTAATATACAATCAAAAATACTATTCCAACTATGATACCGCTCATTGTGGTTTTAAAATATACATCTGTAGTATCAAAATCTATCATTCCTATCACAATCAAAAAGCAAGACAATACTGCAAATTTAATAAATTCCATAGACATTCCATAGTATTCATAAGTTAACATAAATACTACTCCTGTAAATAACTCTATAAGGGGATACCTAATACTAATTTTTTCTCCACAATATCTACACTTGCCTTTTAGAAAAAACACATAACTAATAACAGGTATTAAATCATAAGACTTAATATTATTTCCGCAGTTTGTACAGTGTGATGGTGGATAAGCTATTGATTCACCTCTTGGTATTCTGTATATGCATACGTTTAGGAAACTGCCTATTAGTAATCCTAACACTAAAATAAATATGTAATCCATATAAGACATCCCTTCTTTTTTGATATAAAGTGAAACTTAATTCATATTGGATATATGGAGTTTTTATTCCGTATGCTCCATATAAATTTTAGTTGAACCAATCCAGGGACTTATAATTGTAATACTCCCTCTTCTATAGAGGGAGTATTACAATTATAAGTCATTCGTTCAAAATATCGTATAGACAGTAACTTACTATATATACGATGTATAAATCTAACTTAACTAAACAACTTTTATTTTTTAATTTTTAAAATCATACTCTCATTGCAGACTGCTAAAAATTAGTTTTGAGATCAACATTACCATAAATACCATGATATTCTACTGAACTCTCTGAATCTTTAAAAACATATACCTTAAAAACTCCATCACTAGTGTCATTTACAATCTCCAAAGACACATTTTTGCTATTTCTTATATCTATTTTTATTTCTGCATTATTCTCATGCTTAACCATAATTTTATGAGTATTAAGATTATTAACATAAACAACTTTATGATTTTTATTTTGGTTTTGTAATGAAATATTTAAATTAAGATTATATAATTTTTTAATCTGTTTTCCATCAACATACACGTTATTATTATCTATCTTTATTATCCCATCATAGTTTCCATCTTCATTTCCACCATTCTCATTATTACCATTATCTCCATCATTCCCATTATCCGTACCAATAACATATTCACTACTATAATTTCTAAAGCTAACTTCTGTTTCTATCTCTTTAGTAGCTCCACCTTTTTCAAATTTAACATTGAATTTAATTCCTGTAGCATCCTCAAATTTTGAATTTTCTGGTACAGGTTTTATCTTTATTTCCTTAACATTCCTAGCTATTTCATTATTATTTTCATCAATTAATTTATCATTATTTAGTGAAAATCCGTATGCTTTATCGTCAAAGCTTATGCTGCTAATTACAACTTCTGCAGAGTCTTTTATCTTACTATTGTTACTGATATCCTTTAATTCAGATATTTTGTTAGCTTGTAGTACTTTATTTGTTATTTTCTCCATAGATTTTTGTGCTTCTGACTGAAGTTCTACTTCTAATTGAGATTTATTTAGACTTTTATAATTAGTTATGAAAAGAGAAAATATGGTAGTAAAAACAACAGATATTATGCCTAAAGTTATTAATAATTCAATTAAAGTTAATCCCCTTTTTTTTAGTTTAAACATAATAAATCAAACCCACTCTCAACTTACTATTTTTCTATAAACCATTTTTGTCTTTTTATTGATATCTTAGATTGATCTACATACCCTATTTCATACTGGGCAATTACAATTTTTTCAATATCCTTATCCTTAAAAGAAGCTCTTAAATTAAGTGTTATAGTATCATTATAATCATCCAATCTCGGTATTGTTTCACTATTGGTAACTTCAACCTTAAGCTTTCCATCATATAAATCATCATAATTGCTTATATCAATGATATTGGTAATTAAATTATCATTGATATAATCCTTTACTTCCTCTTCTTCCTTTTCATTTTTTACTGCTTCGTCTATTACTTTTACTATTATTCCATAAGCTTGATCTATACCCGATTCAGCAATATAAAGATTTTTCTTAGTATCACTCTTAAAGGCTTGCATTTTATAATTAGACAAGGCTAAGGAAATCATTGCTATACCTAAAATACTTAAAATACTCATTACCATTACAACCATAAGAAGAGCTGAACCTTTTTTTTTCAAATTATCACTTCCCTATTTGAAGATAGTCTTGTATCCTTCAAGTGTTTGCAGAGGCTTGTCATCTTCTTCTCCTATTTTCCATACTTCTACCTTTGCCTTGTACAGCCTATACTCATTTTCTAAAGCTTCATTGTCTTCTTCTTCGTCATCATCACCACTAATATTACCACCTTCAACATAATCGCCTTTAAGGATTACTGAATAACCAGAGTCTTTAATAACATATACTATCATATTTGTGTTATGTTGATTTGTAAAATTTAAATTTATATCCAAAGTTCCCTGTAATTCAACTTTTATTATTAAATCTCTAATTTCTTGAATAATTTCAACATGCTGTTTATTACCTAAGTTTATTTTCACTTGTTGATGAGAGCTGTTACCATCTTTATAGTTAACAATATCTAATGTATTATTCTGACTACCAGCAACCCCCAAAGATTTTCCATTTACTATAACTTCATTATTTTTATTTACCAATATTTCTATATCAGAATCTATATCTATATCACCAGATTCCCCATGGGTAAACTTGTACTTTTCTACCCCTTCAATAGTCTTTACTATTTCAAACCCATTCTTTTGTGCTGGTAAATTTTCTGCATTATTAATGTCCTCCAAAGAATGTTCAGGAGATTTAATATACTCCATATATTCCTGTGCAATGGCTAATGCTTTTAATTTATCATCTGATTTTTTATTCATTTTTACTGTATTTATAGTCAAAGAAAAAATCGGAGTAATTATGATTCCTAAAATAGCTAAGCTAATAATAAGTTCAAGTAATGTCATACCTTTTTTTATTTTTTTTAATTTCATAAACTTCTCCCGCCAAATATTATTTATAATTTATTTTTTAAAAGGATTCTGTTTACCATAATCATTATTAAACTCCCACTTTAAGTAATCATCCTCTTCATCTGCAAATTTAGGAACTGCATAAAACTCTAAAACTATATTGCCACTAACTTCTCCATTATTCTCAGTATAACTATCATTAACAACATAATTATTTATAATATTATCATTATCATCGTTGTTATTATCAGTACTACTGCCAGTACCTAAACTTATATCTTTAATTATAATTCTCTTATCAAAGGCTTTTATTTCATCAATAAACTTCATAACATTTTCATAAGTCCCTTCATAAGCAATAGTTATACTCATTTTTTCAGCTTCTGGAACTACTTTTTTAGAATCTTTGTTATTATCATCAGCAGTATTTTTGTCTTTTTCATTTTCTTCTGTACTATTATCTTGTTTTTGTCCCCTTAAGGCTTTATATTCTTTTAACAAAGTTTCAAGCATACTTTCTTTACTGCTTTTTTCTTCTTCCTCAGATACTTTTTCAATACTTACTTCTGAAAAATTAATATTATTACATTTTATACCTGATTTAGAAATCATATCATCTAATAATACTATAAATTTCTCCTGATCAATGTTAGGAAATAGTCTAGTTACACTTATATTTATTTTTTTATTCACATTTCTAATTTCTTCTACAAGCTTTTTATTTAAATTTCTAGTCTTTTCTTCTTCTTTTATTTGACGTTCATATTCTTCATTCTTTAAGTTTAACTGATATATTTTATTAATCTGAGGAATAAATACAAATTTATAATATCCACCTAGGAGTATAATCACTACCAATACTATGACTAAAATATTTTTATACTTAGTTATCTTTAGCAGCATTCTTATCCTCCTTTAATGTACAAGTTATACTAAAAGAATACCCTACTTCCCTAGTTTCAATTTTAACCTGCTCTTCTTTACCAATAGGATTCTCCTGATTTTCAGAATTAGTATCATTATTTCCTTCTTCTATATTAACATTATTATCTGTATCTTCTAATCCATTTCCAATCTTAATTTCTTCCGTTTCTAAACTGATTCCTGATACATAAACATTTTGGAATTTTCCACATTTTTTTAAGTTATCTTCCAATTCTGCTACTGCAGTTCTATTTTCAGATATGCCCTGAATATTTATACTGTTATAATTTACATTCATAGTTGTAAAATAAATTTTCCCTGGAACTTGTTTAGTTATTGTTTTTATGAGCTCAGTATTTATTGTATCATTACCCATAATTACATTATTTATGGTATATATTGCATCATAATACTGCTGCAATATTTCAAGTTCTCTCATTTTTTTATTTTTTTCAGCTTCAGCTTTATCTAAACTACGCTGCTTTAGTATCTGTTCTTTTGCAGTAATATCTTTTTCTATTTTTTGTATTTTAAAATAGTTCCAAGTATATGTACTGACTATTATACCTATTATTAGGGTAATGAACATCCCATAATAAAGTTTCTTTAAATTAGAAGCTCGTCTTTCTTCAAGAAATACTTCAAAAAAGTTGTAATCTCTCATTTTTTCACCTGCTTAAAGTCTTATAGTAGCTCCTATTGCATTCAAGTATCTTTCTAAATCATTTTCAATATCCAAGCTGTTGCTTAATATACAGCTCATGGTTTTAATCTTTGAAACAGGCATATTTAACATAAACTGCATGTATTTTTCTATACCTTTTAAATTACTTGTGCCTCCATGTAAATATATGCCATGAATAATTTTATCTTTATTTTTATTTTTATAGTATTCAATCATTTTATCGATTTCTCTTATCCATCTATTTACTACCATTTTTATAGAATTATTTATTATTTCTGCTTCTGTATTATTTGAATTATCATCCTCTTCTAAATTACACAAGTTTACCTTCTTTTCTTCAGCTTCTTTTTCTTTCAAATAAATCTGACTTGCTATGTTAGCATCTAAATAACTTCCACCGCCAGATGTAGTTCTTGTGAATTCTAATATTCCATTTGAAATTATGTTAAGCTGTAAATAATCATACCCTAAATCTATAACTACAACAGTTTTATCCAAACTGTAATTTTCTCTATTAATTATACCACCATCATTCTGGTTAAATAATTTAGTTATACAATTTGAGCTCACATCCAAGGCAACTGGAGTAAGCTTTAGCCCTCTTACTAACTCCCAATATCCCTTAGCCATAGCTTTAGGATAAACCACAACTCTTACCTTGCATATCTTTACAAAATCTTTTTCATATTCTTCTATTTCACTATATTTTATAATATGATTTTCAGAATTAACAGGAAAATATTGTTGAATCTCATAATTAACTAATGAATCTAATTCTTTGCCCTTTGCTAAGGGTACTTCTATTATTCTGGTTATTAAGGAAGTGCTTTCAGAAGTGCAAACTACTTGTTTTGCTTTTATTTTATTCTCTTTTAAAACCTTTGCTATTTCCTTTTTAAGCATATTAACATCTTGTATCTCACCATCATTAAAACAATTTTCTGGTGTCTCTATAGTAATAGCTTTATTAACTGTAATATTATCATACTCATTTTTAGCTTCTACTAGTTTTATATTTTTGTTTCCTATGTCTATGGATAAAATATTTTTATTGAACATTTTATGCACCTCGTTCATAAGGATATAAGGCAACACAATGTGCTAATTTAATTAACACATTGTGTTTAAAAACATCAGTATAACTTTAAATTATAATATATTTGCTATACTTATAACTATTACATTATTAATTATATGGTGTAGCTGTTTGTGTAGGATAAACAGTTACATCTGTTCCATGATTATTACCATAAACAATATGAACTTCAACATTATTGCTTGCATCAACCTTAAGCTGATACTTACCTCCTGATACAGCTTTAGGAGTAGGTACACCTCCTTGAAGTTCTTGAGTAATATCATTACCTAAGTCTGATTGAGTAGTATAAGTTCCAAGATTACCATCTGCAAGTTTCATTGCCGCTACATCAGCTATTGTCTTAGCAGTTGCAATATCAGCTTTTACTTTAGACTTTTGTTGAATTTGTCCAAACTTAGGTACAGCTATAAGCGCTAAAATCCCCAAAACAGCAACAACAATGATAAGTTCAATGAGGGTAAATCCTTTTTTCTTTTTAATATTTTTCTTCATAAAATTTCCTCCCTTTTAATTTTTCGTTTTTATATTATTTTATTAATAAACATTATTTATAAATACATTTTATCATCAAAACCTTTTTATTAATACGTTTTAATTAACTTTTAACAAACTTTTTATTTACCTATAGCATTATACATATCAAATATAGGTAAAATCATAGCAACAACTATAAATGCAACAATCAACCCCATAAACAATATCATCATAGGCTCTATAAGTGTAGCGATTTTACTAAGTTTTGTTTCCACTTCTTCATCATAAAAATTTGCTGTTTTTTCTAAAATACTATCCAGTGAACCAGATTCTTCCCCTATCTTAATCATAGCCAATACCATAGGTGGAAAAATATTTATATCTTTAAGAGTTTCAGCTAAAGATATTCCTTTCATTATCTTTTCTCTGGATTCTAATAATTTTCTCTCAACTAACTTATTACCCACTACTTTTGATACTATCTCTAAAGCCTCGATTATAGATATGCCACTATATAATACAATGGATAAATTTCTTGTAAATCTTGAAGTTATTATGATTTGATTAATATTTTTAAGTATTGGCATCTTTAATTTTATAGTTTCAAGTACATTTTCTACTTTTTCTTTTTTTGCTAATTCTCTTAAACCTATTATCATAGCTGTAGTAGCTATCAATAGTAAATACCAATAATTTCTCATTATATTACTTACTGCTAAAAGCTTTTTCGTAAGAACTGGCATCTCAGTTCCACTACTTTCAAACATAGTCATAAAAGTAGGCATAACATAGGTTAAAAGGAAAACCACAACCCCAATACTTACAATACCAAGAACTATTGGATATACCATAGCATTGTTAATTTTATTATCCATTTTACTTTCTTTTTCATAGTGCTGTGCCATTTTCTCTACCACATTATTTAAACTCCCTGTAGCTTCCCCAGCCTCTATCATGTTAATCAATAATTGTGGATATATATTATTATATTTGTTCATAGCTTCTGATAAAGTTGAACCTCTTTGAATATCTTCATAAATTTCATTTAAACTAAATGTTAATTTTTTATTTTCTGTCTGTTGACGAAGTATATGAACACAATTTAATATATCTAAACCAGCATTAAGTAGAGTAGAAAGCTGTCTGCATAAAACAGCTACATCTTTTTTTTTAACTTTAGAAAATATATAAGATAAATCTATTTTTTTCCTCTGTGAAGTCTTTTTCACCAACACTGGATAATATTCTTTTCCTCTTATCATGGCTAAAACTTCATTTTCATTATTGGCAATAAAATTACCTTCTATTTTTTCACCCTTCTTATTTATTGCTCTATATTTAAAGGCTGGCATATATTCCCCTCTTTTATTATAAAATAATTATTAAGTTAATCTTTTAAAAAGGCAACTTTAGCTAGTTCTTCCATAGTAGTTATCCCTTTTAGAACCAAATCTGCACATGCCATTTTTAAAGTCTTTACTCCATTCTGTGCATTTAATTTTTTTATTTTTTCTATACTGGCTTTATCATGCATAAGTTCTCTATGCTCTCTGGAAATTTCCATTATTTCATAGACACCTGTTCTTCCTGAATAACCTGTATTATTGCAATAAGTACATCCCATACCTTTGTAAAGTTTAACCTTTTGTTGCTTGTCCATTCCTAAGATACTCTTTTCATACTCACTAGGCTCATATTCCGTTTTACATTTAGGACAAATTTTCTTAACAAGTCTTTGTGCAATGACCCCTGATAATGAAGCTGCCACAAGATAAGGCTCTATGCCCATATCTTGCAATCGCACAACTGCTGAAGCTGCATCATTTGTGTGAAGAGTACTTAAAACTAAATGTCCCGTAATAGCTGCTCTTACCGCTATCTCTGCAGTTTCATCATCTCTAATTTCACCTACCATAATTATGTCAGGATCTTGTCTTAATATAGATCTTAATCCAGATGCAAATGTAAGCCCTGCTTTTACATTTACATTTACTTGATTAATACCTTCCATCAGGTACTCTACAGGATCTTCAACAGTTATTATATTATTCTTAGGATTATTTAGTTCGTTTAGTACGGTATATAAGGTGGTAGATTTTCCACTTCCTGTAGGACCAGTAACCAAAACTATCCCATAAGGACTCTTTATAATTTTCTCCAGCATATCTATATCACTTTTGTTCATTCCAAGCTCATCTTTATTTAACATGGAATTTTCTCTTCTTAATATTCTAATAACTATTTTTTCTCCATATACAGTGGGAAGTATGGATACTCTTAAATCAATATCCTTATCTCCTGCTGTAGTAATAATCCTTCCATCTTGAGGAAGCCTTTTTTCTGCAATATTTAAATTAGCTAATATTTTAATACGTGTAACCAAAGAATTCATATTATCTTTTGGTGTTCTTAAAACCTCTTGAAGTGTTCCGTCAATCCTGTGTCTTACTTTTATATATCTTTCAAAAGGTTCTATGTGTATATCACTGGCATTAGTTTTTACTGAATTTTGTATTATAGAATCTATCAGCTTTACAATTGGAGCATTTTTAACATCATCAACTTTTTCTATCTCTTCCTGTTTTGCCGCAGTAATTTGAGATTTTGTTAATTCTTCTGCTGCATTTTCTACATGCCTAGAAGAATAGTACTTATCAATAGCCCTTTTGATTTCTCTCCCTGTAGCTATTACCTCTATAACTTCTTTTCCGGTTACTATGCTTACATCATCTATTGCAAATATATTAAGTGGGTCTGATATAGCAACTTTTATTTTTTCCTCTTCATATCCTATGGCAATCAACTCATACTTTACTGCCAAATTCTCTGGTATAGTTCTTACAGCATTCTTGTCTAAATTCATCATATCTAAATATACTCTTTCCATGCCCAATTGCACTTCAAGTACATCCATTATGTCATCCTCGGTAAGTATTTTATCTTGAATAAGTAGTTGTCCTAACTTTACACCAAAATTTTTCTGTTTTTCGAGTACTATCTTCAACTGTTCTTCAGTTATTTTACCGCTTTGTACCAGTAAATCTCCTAATCTTTTCTTTTTTGACATTTGCATAATTATTTCTCCTTATTATTCAAAAAATCTTAAGCAAATGAAGCATCTCTCATATGTATCATATACAATTTATAGGTAATTTGATTATATAATATTTTTTCCATATTTCTAATTGAAATTATATACAAAAAACCGACCTCTTTCTACGAAAGGGTCGGTTGCACTACTAACTCCCTATATGCCAAGTGCCCAAATACAGCATATAGATCATAATTCCCATAGTATTAACTTTTATTAAGTAAATTTATCATAAAAATCTCTTTAAAATAACACTTAACTGTATATTAATATTATACTACATTTTACCAATGATACTCAAGATTTTATTGTCAAAATATACATTTTTTCATGACTCTATGGAATTTCTTCTAATTCCACTATGCTTCATTGTATAAAAATAAAAACTATGCAGTAAATTACTACATAGTTTCTAGTCCATCTTCTTTTTTCAAAAACCTTTTCCATTCTACATATATTTGAAAAAGACTAACTACATCTTGCTCATTATATAAAAGTATTCTCTGCTTTTTCTCTTCAGGCATTCTATTCATATAGTCAAAATCCTTCATAACCTTACAAAAGGTTTTAGATAAATTTGAACCGCTAATCAGTTCCCCTTCTCTCTCTATATTAAATATCTTTTCCAGATTTTTCAGACCAATATTGACTCCCATTAGCTTTTCATATTCTCTCTGAAGATCAATTTTTTCATAGCAATCATCTATGTTAAAATCAACTTTATGCTTATTAAATAAATAGTCTATTACTGTAAAATCATTATTACCAGAAAAAGTAACTATATATTTTTTACCATGTTTCTCATGCATTTCTATAAAATACTCTTTTGCTAATTCTAAAATAGGAACTGCATCCTTTTTACCTTCAATCATATACTGTGTTACTTTTAGCTCATTATCACCACTGTCATAATAGCAACATCCAAAAACACCTATACATATTGGTTTTTTATAAAGATAATGCTCCAAATCGAAAAATATTGCTTCCTTAAATAAATCCTTTTTCCCATCAATATCCAAAATAAATTCTTCCAAAATTTCTTCTACTTTAATACTGTTTTCTCTTTTAATCACTTTATCACTCTTTTCTAGATAAATAACTGTTCAAACCAATATCATCATATAGTCAGCCTCTTTATTATCTCATATTTTTCTAAGTTTGTGAACCATATTGATTCTTTTAAGAATATTTAACTTATTTCTGTGTTTTAAAATCAATTTAGTATAACATAATTAAAATCAAAGAAAAATAAACTTTTTAGCTTTTCTTCAAAATAGCATTAAATATAAACTATTATATGTAAACTATATATAGTATTCCTTATTACCTATTGACAAAATGATTATATGATGATAATATGTAATTGAGAATGATTTTCATGATTGTAAGATCATAGGGGGGACTTTATATGAGTATAACTGATTTAAAATTAGGTGAATTTGGATATATAGAAGATATTTTAGGAGATAAAAAGCTTACTAAACGCTTGTTAGCTTTAGGATGTATAGAAGGTACAAAAGTAACTTTAAAAACTTTAGCTCCTTTTGGAGATCCTCTTATCATTAATGTAAGAGGCTTTGATCTAGCAATAAGAAAAAAAGACGCTAAGAATATTAAAATAAAAACAAACATTGAGATGAAAACCGCTTAGTAAGGAGGCATTACATGATTACAGCAGCATTAGTTGGAAATCCTAACGTAGGTAAAACCACTCTTTTTAACTTTTTAACTGGTTCAAATCAACATGTTGGAAACTGGTCTGGAGTTACTGTGGATAAAAAAGAAGGTTACATAAAGGATTCTGTTAAAATAGTTGACCTTCCTGGAATCTATGCAATGGATACCTATTCAAATGAAGAAAAAGTAGCAAAACAGTTTTTGATACAAGAAGAAGTTGATGTAATAATAAATATAGTAGATGCTTCTAATCTAGATAGAAACTTGTATCTTACTACTCAATTAAAACAATTTAATAAGCCTATAATTCTTGTTCTAAATATGATTGATGTAGCGGAATCTAAAGGAGTATCAATAGACTTTAATAAACTTTCTCAAAAATTAGGTGTAACTATTATTCCTATAATAGCCTCTAAAAATAAAGGGATTGAATCTGTTAAAGACAGTTTAATAGAGAACAATTTTTCTGCTCCAAGCATTAATTTTCATAAGGAACTAAGCGAAAAAGAAACCTATAAATATATTGAAAATCTATTAAAGGATTGTGTAATTCGTCCATTAGAACATAAAGTAACTAATACAGAAAAAATAGACAAGATAGTATTAAATAAGTTTGCAGCTTACCCTATTTTCTTTGGCATTTTATGGTTTATATTCAAGTTTACATTTACTTGGGTTGGACAACCATTAGCAGACCTTTTGGATATTTGGCTTAATGATGGTTTAGTTCCAATAGTAGAGACTTTAGTATCTAGTAGCAGTCCTTGGTTTAAATCTTTAATAATTGAAGGAATAATTGGTGGGGTTGGTTCTGTTACTGTATTCCTCCCTGTCATCTTAGCCTTATTTTTAGGAATATCTTTTCTTGAAGACAGTGGATATATGGCACGTGGAGCCTTTATTATGGATAAGGCTATGAGGAAAATGGGACTCTCTGGTAAAGCTTTTATACCTTTAATGGTAGGCTTTGGCTGCTCTGTTCCTGGAATAATGTCAGCTAGAACTTTAGAAAGCGAAAAAGATAGAAAGCTAACTGCATTACTTGTTCCATTAATGTCTTGTAATGCTAGACTTCCTGTATATGCCCTTTTTGCATCTGTTTTCTTTAAGGGCAGGGAATCTACTATAGTGTTTTCACTTTATTTGTTAGGTATATTACTAGCTTTTATTATAGGTTTATTATTTAAAAATACCATATTTAAGAAAGATGAAGAACCTTTTCTTATAGAACTACCTGAATATAAGCTGCCTGAAGCTAAAAGTCTGTTCCTTCATACTTGGGAAAAAGGTAAAAGCTTCTTGAAAAAAGCTGGTACAATTATATTTGCTGGTTCCGTTTTTGTATGGTTTTTCTCTAACTTTAATACAAATGGATTGACAGATATAAATCACAGCTTCCTTGCATCTATAGGAAATGTTATAAGTCCTGTTTTTAAACCTTTAGGCTTTGGTTCATGGCAAGCTGCAGTTGCATTGCTTACAGGCTTATTAGCTAAAGAGGTAGTTGTAGGAACTATGGGAGTTATATATGGTGGAGATTTGTCTAATATTCTGGCTGTCCACTTTACAGCAATATCAGCTTACAGCTTCTTAGTTTTTGTTTTACTTTACACTCCTTGTGTTTCAGTAATTGGAGCCATGAAAAAGGAATATGGAACTAAAATGACCATATTCTCTGTATTATACCAGTTAGTTTTAGCATGGGTAATGGCTTTCTTAATATACAACATTGGAGCTTTGATTTTTACTTAACTAGTAATCGGATAAATATGAGGTGATTATATATGTTTGAAATATTTATTACCATACTAATTGTTTCACTTTCAGCTTTTATATTAGTTGGAAATGCCAAGAATAAAATTTCTGGCAAATGTGACTGCAGCAGCTGCTCCTCACACTGCTCTATGTATAAAAAACCTGAAGAGGAAAATACTCCAAAATAAGCTTAAGAAAAGAAGTTTAGGAAGTTTAAAGAGAGTAGTAGCCGTGGCTGAGTTTAGTCGCTGCGCTGAGATTCTTTAAAAATACAACGAGTGCAAAAATAGATGATACCGAGGATCTGTAAATAAGTTTGTTAATTTACACAAACTTATTTACAGATTTTTTTATTTATAATGAAAGATTTACTTATTTTTCATTCTACACTCCATAACCCTCTTTTCCCTAAGCTTCTTTTCTTAAGCTTTTCCTAAACTAAGTGCAGCGGCTACTCTCAGCAGAGCGACTACACTCTCTAAACTTCTTTTCCCAAAGCTTCTTTTCTGCAGCTTCTTTTAAAGTAATATTTCACAATACATATAATATAAATATTTAAGGGGGCTATTCATTAAATATAGGGGAGGTGTTTTTGATTGACGGTATTGCAGCAAATTTTTCAATATATATATTCCAATCCTACTGAATTTTTAAATAAATTATGGATTCAAATGAAACTCAGCTATATGTCTTTATTTATTTCTATTTTAATATGTGTTCCTCTTGGAATATGGTGTTATAAAAATAAAATAATATCAAGTGTAATTCTAAACCTTTTCAATTGTTTAAGAGTAATACCCAGTCTAGCAGTTTTGGCAATAATGATACCTATAATAGGAACAGGATTCAAACCCTCCCTTATAGCATTAATTATACTATCTTGTCCACCCATTCTTTCTAACACAGCAACAGGTTTTGGTAATGTAGATACAGGCACAATAGAATCCTCTATAGCCATGGGAATGACTCCTATTCAAACTTTATTCAAAATTGAGTTCCCACTTGCCATGCCAATAATTATTACAGGTATTAAAACCTCCGCTATTGAAGTTATCGCCAGTTCCACTCTAGCAGCCTTTATTGGGGGTGGTGGTTTAGGTGAATACATAATCAGTGGAGTTAGCATGATTGATGCCCCCCTTATACTAACTGGAACAATCCCTATAGCTCTTATGGCAATAATTACAGAAATGCTTCTTGAAAAATTAGAAATAAAATTTTCTGTTACGAAAGGATGATTAAATTGAAAAAAATTGTGTCAATATTAAGTATCTTTTTATTATTTTCCTCACTTCTAACAGGATGTGGTTCTCAAGATTCCACCAAAGAAATTTCTATCGGTTCTAAAAACTTTACTGAATCCTTTTTGACTGCCGAAATGTATGCATTGACTTTAGAGGAAGCTGGTTTTAAGGTTAATAGAAAATTTAATTTAGGAACTACCGCTATAGCTCAACAAGCTCTACAAAATAATGATATTGATTTATATCCTGAATATACTGGTACTGCTCTCATGGATGTATTTAAAAACCAACCCTTGTATGATGCAGATAAAGTTTATGAATCAATAAAAAAACAATATAAAGAAAAATATAAATTAGATATATTAACTCAGTCTCCTCTTAATAACACTCAAGCTATTGCAGTTTCCAAGGAAATTGCAGAAAAATACAATTTAAAAACTTTATCAGACCTTGCTTCTAATGGGAAAAATATAGTTTTAGGATGTCCTCCAGAATTTAAACAAAGACAAGACGGAGTGGCAGGTCTTAAAAAAGTTTACGGTAATTTTCACTTTAAAGATGTGAAAAGTTATGATATAGGTCTTAGATATTTAGCTTTGACAAATAAAGAAATTGATGCAACTGTAGCCTTCACTACAGATGGTCAAATAAAAGCATATAACCTTGTTGTACTTGAAGATGACAAACATCTATGGCCTCCATATCACATTGTACCAGTAATTAGAGAAACTGTGCTAAAAGAAAATTCTGAAATAGAACAAGCTTTAAACAAAGTTAATGCCCTCCTTACAAATGAAGCTATGCAGGAACTGAATTGGAAGGTAGATGGTGATAAAAAGGAATATGCTGATGTTGCTAAAGAGTTTTTAATTAACAATAAAATAATTGAAAAGTAAAAAGAGAGGTTTTGTCTTGTGGCTTATGCAATAGAATTTAAAAATGTCAGTAAAAAATTTGAAAATTCTAAAGGAACTGCTGTAAAAAATGCAACCTTAAATATTGAGAAAGGAAGCTTTATAGTTCTCCTTGGAAGCTCTGGTTCTGGTAAAACTACTCTCCTAAAAATGGTAAATGGTCTTTACAATAAAACTGAAGGAGAAATATATATAAACGGAAAAGAAATAGATTCTATAGATAAAATCACTTTAAGACGAAATATTGGCTATGTAATACAGCAAAACGGACTATTTCCTCATATGAATATTTATGAAAATATAGCTACTGTACCAAAAATTTTTAAATGGGAAAAAACAAAAATAAACTATAGAGTTGATGAGCTTCTAAATCTTGTAGACCTTTCTCAGGAATATAAAATTAAATATCCTCATCAGCTTTCTGGAGGTCAGCAACAAAGGGTTGGCATAGCAAGAGCTTTAGCTGGGAATCCCTCTATATTGCTTATGGATGAACCATTTGCTTCTCTGGATGCTCTAACACGCAGCAATCTTCAAGATGAGCTTTTAAGAATCCATAAAGCAGAGAAAAAGACCATTCTTTTTGTATCTCATGATATAGGTGAAGCAATAAAACTGGGGGATAAAATAATTGTTATGGATAAAGGAAAAATTCTTCAATACGATACTCCCTATAATATTATAAATCACCCTGCTGATACATTTATAATAAATCTCATAAATGCTTTTAAGAGTTTTACTACACCTTTTACAAATCTAACCTACTGTAAAGGAAAGGAAACATAAATGGATTATTTAGTTAACAATTATTCTAAAATAATAAATTTACTTTTACAGCATCTTTTAATCACTTGCACAGCTTTATCTATAGCTATAATTATAGCTTTTCCTATAGGAATTTTTGCCTCCTCTCATGATAGATTTGGTAAAATAATAACTAAAATATTAGGTATATTTTATACAATACCAAGCATGGCTGTATTTGCTATGCTTATCCCTTTTTCTGGCTTAGGCTTTAAATCTGCGGTAATTACCCTTGTAATATACTCTCAATTTATACTAGTTAGGAATATACTTAAAGGTTTAAAAGAAGTCCCTTCCTCCCTTATAGATGCAGGATATGCTATGGGCTACAATAATATACAGCTTCTTTTAAAAATAAAGCTTAGAACAGCTCTTCCTGTAATTCTAGCTGGTATTAGAATAGCTACGATATCCATAATAAGCCTTACCACTCTGGCTGCTTTTATAAATACTGGAGGTCTTGGAGTCCTTATATTTGAGGGCCTATATCAGCAAAAACCTGTGAAAATAATAATAGGTACTATCCTTACTGGACTCTTAGCAATTGGGTGTAATTTTATAATAGGTGCTGTTGAGAAAAAGACGAAAGTCAAACTAGAATAATGTTGCCACAGAAAACAAATTGACAATTGAGAATTGAGAATGGACAATGAAGGAAGTTTTTCTTACAGAAAAACTAAAATTTAAAAAGACCTAAACATAGAATTTATCTATATTTAGGTCTT
>JAVBWC010000004.1:0-18806 GCA_036677675.1 Clostridiaceae bacterium
TACACTAGGTTTTGTTTTTTTATTGTTAGTTTTTCTGTAAGAAAAACTTCCTTCACTGTAAACTGTAAACTGTCATCTGTAAACTAAAGAAAATTACTTCGTAATTTTCTTATATCAAGTAACTTAATCATTCTTTAACAATTCAGTATAATTGTCATACAATTCTTTGCAATATTTACTCCATGTATAATTTTTATTAACATAATTTTTTAGCTTATTATTCTTACGCATAGTTAATCCTTTTTTTATTCCTTCATATATACTATTATCATCATAAGGATTACAATATATTGCCATATCCTTAAAATATTCTTTTGCAGTGCCTTCAATTGTAGAAACAATATTACAGCCACTAGCTGCTGCCTCTAGTGAAGAGAACCCTGGAATTTCAACATAACTTGGAAGCACGTGTATTTTAGCAAATCTATAAGCATTATACATATTATAACTGTCCATAAATCCAAGATATAAAACGTTATCATGCTTTATACATTCTTTAAAATAATTATTATCATTTATTTTTCCAATGAGTAACAATTGCACTCCAATTTTACTGCATATTTGGGCTAAAGATAGTTGATTTTTTTTTGGACAAATATTGCCTACACATAACACATAAGTATTTAATTTATATCTTTCTCTAAAATTGTATAAAGGTACCTCTTCATCCTCTACCTCTACTCCATTATAAATTATGCTGCATAGCTTTTCTATTTCAAAATCTTTTTTTATATTTTCTTCCTCAATTTTACTATTTACAATTATTCGAGTAACCCCTTTTAATATTTCTTTTCTATAAATATTACTTCTTTGCCAAAGCTTTAACTTTTCTGTATTATTCTTATACGTATAATACTTACTTAAATTAAAATATTCTGGAGAAAGTACTATTTTCTTTTTGTTTTTATGAGCAATTTTATAGTACTTATATGTCTCTCCAACTTTGTTTAAATTAAATAAATGAATTATATCATATTCAGAAAAATCATATATACATCCATTATTTACATGAACTTCTACTCCAAATTTTTTTAAATATTGTGCAGTTTTTAACATTAAAGTTGAATCTCCATCAAAATTTTTATAATAATCCTGTCTTGTGCATAAAAGTACTTTCATATTTAATTTATCCCCCTAAATTCTTTCTAAATGCCACTTTTAAGATATTACTATGCAGCATATGATAAAATTATCCCAAATTAGGAAATTTACTATTTAAACTTATTCAAACTAAAGACTTTATTCATTAAGTTTTCAAATATATCCCACTTTTCATTATATTATCAAAATTTTCTTCATAATATATATAAGTATTTATTATTTTGAATTGGAGTGAATTTTGTGACATATAATCAGCAGAATTATATTGTGAAAACTTCAAAAGATCACTTATATATTTTTTATATTAACAATGAAAACTTAACGCTAAAAAAAATAGATACCAATGAAAAAACAGAACCTATTTTATTTAAAGAAAAAGTGGTAAATTACGCTTTAGATATAGATAACAATGATGTGATTCATATAGTTTATTTATCAAAAGCAAACAGTGTAAACTATTCAATCTATCCTGGCAATAATTGCTGTATTAAAATTGATTCATTAACTAAAGATCTTCCCATAAAATATTTAAATATAAGAGCATTAGAAGATGGAATACATATTTTCTATAGAACAAGTAATTTGTATAGAAATAAAGGTTTCATATGTCATAATTATATTAATAATGATATATGTGAAAATAAAACACTTTTAGAAACAAATTCTCCTCATTATATTTGTCCTTATTTTATTGATACCTATGATAAAGACTTGTATATGCTATATTGTACTAACTATAAAAAACATAAATATATTTTAAAGAAGTTTAACTTACAAAGTAATTCATGGTATGATTTTCAAGATAATATTACTATTGAAAATATAAATAACTTAAATTTTTTTATTACTCCACATAATACTGGAATAATAGCTTATGATAAATTAACTAATAATACTATACAAACTTTACTTCAATATAAAAATTTTAATTCTAAAAATTCTTCTTGGTCAAAAAATATTTATGTATCAGATGCCAATGCAAATATACTTAATCTAATTGTTTTTTATAAAGATAAAAATCTTCATATAATGTGGAATGAAAATGATAATATATTATATAAAACATCAGAAGATTTTATTAATTGGAAGAAAAAATATATATCAAATGAGAAAAATGTTGAAATAATTCTATATAATTACGTAAATAATGACTTGAGGAATAGAACCTCTAAAATTAATAACATATATTTTTCTTCTAAATTCAGTTCTAGTAATATGCTACTAACTAATTCTTCTAATACTAATACTGATACTAATTCATTAATAATGATGAATACTAAAAATAATATCGATAATACTTTAGTTAATACAGTATCTAACAGTTCAAATGAAACTGTTCTCTATGAAAATAGTCAAATAAAACCTATTATATTTAAAAGAATAAGAAAGAATAAAATCATTATCCAACTTCTGAAAAAAAACTTAATTCTGCAAAAAGAACTACAATCTCTATGCACTAGTATAGATGAATATAAGTACACTCTTAATAAACAAAAATCAGAACATTATTTAGAAATCCAAAAATTCAAAACTGAGATAAATACTTGTAAAAATAAAATACATAACTTAAAAGAAGAAAAATATAAGCTATATATTGAAGCAAATAAAAAAAATCATGAATTATTTAAAATAATAGAAGAAAAAGAAAAACTTTTGCAAACTTTGTGGGAAATGATAAAAAAATAAGCTACAAAATTAAGCCTCATGAGAATAAGGCTTAAATTTCAGACTTGTTTATAATACATAAATATACTGAAAACAATAATTACTAATCATACATTTCTCTATTTTTGCAGTAATACTCAGTTTTTAATATTTTTTCAAAAGCCTAAACTCATACTTAAGAAGTTTAGGCAAAACTATATAAAAATTTTCATATTAGCATTTTTTAAGCCTTTATACAGGGATTATTACATGCATCTAGTGGTATTAAAAATACTGAGAAAAATGTTACAGTATTTGGACAAATATATGGTGATTGTGTTGCAAGTGTGAATGCTGTTACTATATGAACTTCTCCATTTTCTAGTGGACATTCACATGGAAGCGGCTCACATTTAACACATTGGTCTACACATACAGAGGATGAACAACATAGGTTACTCTCACAACTTGGCCAAAAATAATCACCTCTAACCTCTGTACTTACAACATAATTTATACAGCCAACTATTTTTGTCAAGCATGCAGGTATAGCACATTCTACTCCATCACTACCGCAAGTAGCAGTTACTTCTCCTTCTTCACATTGACAATGTAAACAGCTTACCGCAGCAGTATCTGCCCATCCAAAATTAATATTAAATTCTGACGGTACACTTGTTGAACAGCAAGAAAAAACATATAAAAAACCATTTCTTTTATCATATTTTTGCGCTGCTAATTCTTGAAGTTCTTCTTGACTTAATTTTTCTAGTCTTGCTTTTAATTTATTTATTTCTTTTACCTTAACATCCTCTATTTTTTTATTTTCTTCTTTTATTATATTATCTTCTGGCATTATACACTTACCTCCTTCACATATTATAGTAGTGTAATTTTTTACATTACTATAATATGTGAAGCAATAAAAGTTGTGCTAATGTTTAAAATATTTTAAGTTATATTAATAAATGTATTTATCATATTTTATATAAATAGCAATTTATTTAAGAAGGGATTTTATGACGTCACATAGTAAAATTACATTTGTTTCAAAGAAGCAAGACTCTGATTTATCTTATACTGAAAACTGTAAAAATACTAATGATAATAAGACTTTAATATATAAAAAACAATTAAACGAAAAAGAAATTTTGATTAGTAATCTAAATAAAAAGGTTAGTGACTTAAAAATTAAGTGTTTATTTTATGAAGATAAAATTAGCGCTCTAGAAAAACAATACTCTGAATTTGAAAGTAATAAAAAGTCTTTAGATGAAAATATAAATTTTCTTTCTGAAAATCTTATATCTAAAGAAAAAAGAATCAATGAGTTAGAAACAATAAATATAGCTAAGGAAAAAGAACTTAAAAACTTAAAAGAAAAAATATCTAAATTAGAAAATATAAATGTAGAAAAAGATAGAGCACTTATGTCTCTGCAAAATAAACTTTCAGCAGAAGAAAAGATTGGGATAGATAACGAAAATCTGATTATTTATCTTGAAAATCAAATTTATAATCAAAAGAATGACAATGCAGCCCTTATTGAAGAAATTCAACACTTAAAGGATGAGATAATTGATTTAACTTCTCAGCTTGCATCTGCCAAAACAAAATTAAAAAACTCTTTTTTTACAAAAATATTAAACAACAAATAGAACTTTCAAAAAATATACACGAATATAAAAATATGTTTATATTCGTGTATGCCTATTCCTATTTATTTTTAATTATATATATTAATGCTTTAATTAAATCATCTATATCTTCTACAGAGTTAAAATACCCTGGACTTATTCTCACAGTACCCCTATTTACTGTGCCTATTATGGAATGGATAAGGGGAGCACAGTGATATCCTGTCCTTACTGCAATTCCTTTTTTATTTAAAAAGTATCCTACATAAGAACTATCTATTCCTTCAATATTAATAGATACTACTGAGGCTCTATTTTTATAATCAGTACCTCCATACACTATAATTTCTGGTATCTTTAGCAACTCTTCTATTAGATGCTCTATCAGCACATTTTCATGTTTTTTAATATTTTCTATGTGTACTTTTTTTATAAATTTTATTCCTTCATAAAGTCCAGCAATACCCGGAGTATTTATAGTACCACTTTCAAATCTATCTGGCAAAAAATCTGGCTGATTTATAAGGTTAGATTGACTTCCAGTTCCTCCTTCAGTATAGCACCTTAAAGTAATACCTTTCCTTAAGTATAATCCTCCAGTACCTGGTGGTCCAAATAGCCCCTTGTGACCAGGAAAGGCTAAAATATCTATATTGTCTCTAACTACATCTATTGGAATAACACCTGCACTCTGAGAAGCATCTACTATGAAAATTACTCCTGATTCTTTTGCTATTTGACCTATTTCTTGTATATGCTGAATAGTGCCTAAAACATTTGATGCGTGATTTATTATAATTGCTTTAGTATTTTTCTTTATAGCTTTTTTAATCACCTTTAAATCAACGTATCCTTCTTGATTAACTCCAAGGAAAGTAACTTCTACTCCATTTCTACTCATACTGCTTAACGGTCTTAATACTGAATTATGTTCTATAATAGTACTTATAACATGATTTCCCTTTTTTAATATCCCTTTTATTGCTATATTCAAAGCTTCTGTAGCATTACTTGTAAAAATTATATTAAGTGGACTTTTTATGTTAAACAGTCTGCTTATTTCTTCCCTTGTTTCAATAATTTTAGACTCAGCTTTAATGGACATATCATGAGAACCTCTTCCAGGATTTGCTCCATAATTTTTCATGCAATTAAGCACTTCATCATAAACCTGTTGTGGTTTTGGAAAACTAGTTGCTGCATTATCCAAATATATCATATATCCTCCTAAAATCCTTTTAATTATTCATACTAATATACTATTAGGTTTCATGAAAAATTTCACCATTTTTCATGAACAATTAAAAACTTTAATTTTAATAGTATAAATAAAAAATACCTTATAGTTTAAACTATAAGGTATTTTTGCCATACTTTTGATTATTTTACATTTAACAATGGATTTTCATTTTTCTTAATTTTTACAAGGTCTATTTGATTTTCTATTAACCTATTTTGTAAATCCATTATTTTATATTTAGAGGATTGAACTTGGAATTTTAAATCTTTATTCTCAGACTTTAATTGATTTTTTTCTTTTAAATATTGCTTAGCGCTTTCCTTTAAAATTTCCATTTCTTCATTTAATTTTTTATTTTCTTCTTCAAACTGCTTTAAATATTCTCCACTTTTGCTATTTTCCAGCTTATTTTGGAGTTCAGTGTTATATTCCTCTAAATTTTTAATATGTTTTTTTAGATCTTCAACTTGAATTTGAAGTGATCTCTCTGATCTTTTTGCTTCCTCTAATTCTTTGTTTAAAAGTTCATTCCTATATTCACTCTTAAACATCTCATCTACTACATTAGCAGCGGCTAAAACAGAAGCATCTGATATACTTAATCTATTGTTCATATTTAATATATCAACAATTTTTTTATCTACATACCCTGCTACTTTATGTAAATATTCTTCTTTTTCTTCACCTTTTAAATTATATTCAGAACCGTTTATCTTTACAGTTACTTTATTCATCTGAACACCCTCTTAGATAAATTCAAGAAAATTCTCAATTATATTTTAACACATTTTCTCAGTATATGAAATATGAATTTATCCGATAACCATTTATCTTAGTTCAGCTCCCAATTTAAATTCTAAAGTTTTAACAATTTTATCATGTACT
Source organism: Clostridiaceae bacterium (assembly GCA_036677675.1). Taxonomy (GTDB): domain Bacteria; phylum Bacillota; class Clostridia; order Clostridiales; family Clostridiaceae; genus Clostridium_H. Next base: position 6,508 of record JAVBWC010000004.1, read on the forward strand.
TTGTTTACCTCATTATCAGTTAGAGTCTTGTTCTCACCTCTGTATATTAATGCATAGGCTATACTCTTTTTACCTTCTGGAATTTGTTTTCCTTGATAAACATCAAATAACTTAACACTTTCAAGTATTTTACCACCTTGTTTTTTTATAATTTCTTCAATGTCTTGAACTAAAATTTCTTCATCAACTAAAACAGCAAGGTCTCTTGTAACAGCTGGGAATTTAGGAAGTGGTATATATTTTTTTTCTGTATCTGAATATTTAAATAATACATCCAGATTAAGCTCTGCAATATAGCATCTTTCCTCTACTCCATAGGTTTCTGATACATCTGGATGTATTTCTCCAAGTACACCCACAAGTTCATTTTTTATATATAAGGCTGCTGTTTTACCTGGATGGAAAGTTGGATTTTCACTTTCTCTTATAAATTTAGCTTTTTTGACTCCTAAACAGTGTAGTATATTCTCAACTACTCCTTTTAACTCAAAATAGTCAACTTCTCCATACATACCTATAGTAACTAAATTTCTTTCCTCTGGAAGTTCTCTCATATCTTCATGTGGAATATATATCTTACCTATTTCGAATAATCTAACTATATCATTATTTCTAGAATAGTTTCTTCCTAAAGATTCCATCATTGAAGGTATAGAAGTTGTTCTCATTATACTGTAATCCTCACCCAAAGGATTTTTTATATTTACAACCTTTCTAAGATTACTGTCTTCTGGTATAAGTACTTTATCAAAAACCTTAGGGCTTACAAAAGAATATGCTATTGATTGGTTAAGACCACTTCCTATTAGGGTGTCAATAACCTTTGTTTGAAGAACTTGCTTCTCGTTTTTTCCTCCCTTTAAAGTTTGAGTTGCTGGAATTGTTGATGGAACCTTATTATATCCATATATTCTGGCAATTTCTTCTGCCACATCTTCACGTATGTTCATATCACACCTAAATGTAGGAACATTTATAACTAAAGTATCTCCTTCTATGTTAGTCTTTAAATCTAATCTATCTAAGTACATTTTCATATCTTCTTTTGATATACTTGTTCCTAAAAATTCGTTTACCCATTTTGAATCTACTTTCAAAGTATGAGGTTCTAATTTTTCAGGATATACGTCAATAGTTCCTTCCATGATTTCTCCTGCATCTAATTCTTCTATTAAATTACATGCTCTATTCATAGCAATTTCTACTGCATTAGGATCTAAATCCTTCTCAAATTTTCCTGATGCTTCCGTTCTTAGTGCTAATTTTTTAGAAGAAATCCTTATATTAGTTCCATCAAAATTTGCACATTCGAAAACTATTTCTGTGGTATCTTCTTTAACTTCAGAATTTAATCCTCCCATGATACCTGCAAGAGCAATAGTTCTATCTCCATCTTTAATATTTAGAATTTCAGAATCTAAAATTCTCTCTTCCCCATCTAAAGTAGTAAATTTTTCTCCCTCTTTTGCTCTCTCTACTACAATAGTATTAGAAGATATTTGTCTTCTATCAAAAGCATGCATTGGTTGACCAATTTCTATCATAACAAAATTTGTTATATCAACTATATTATTTATTGGTCTTACTCCAGCTTCTAGTAATCTTTCTTGCATCCATTGTGGTGATGGCTCTATCTTTACATTGGTTATACCTTTTGCCATATATCTTCTGCATAGTTGGTCACGAACTTCAACTTTTAAGCTTTCTTCTATTTTATTGCTAGAAGTAGCTTTAAACTCTATATTAGGCATTCTATACTCTTTTCCCAAAGTAGCTGCAGTTTCTCTAGCTATACCAATTACACTTAAACAATCTGGTCTATTTGAAGTTATTTCAAAATCTATAATAGCCTTCTGCAAATTTATAACTTCCTTTATATCCTTTCCTACAGGTGTATCTTCTGGAAGAATCATAAGCCCTACAACTGGTTCATCTCCAGCTATACCCAGTTCTTCTTCTGAGCAGAACATTCCATTAGAAACTGCCCCTCTTAGTTTTCCTTTTTTGATTTTAGTTCCATCAGCTAAAGTAGAACCATGCAATGCAGTTGGAACTATATCTCCTTCTTTCATATTTGTTGCTGCTGTTACTATTTGTATCGGCTCTTCCTGTCCAATATTAACTTGACATATTGATAATTTTTCTGCTTCTGGATGCTTTTCAAGTTCTATAATTTTTCCTGTTACAACTTTATCTATTATATCTCCTGTTACAATAACTTCTTCCACCTTAGAACCTGATAATGTTAATGCATCTCCAAGTTCTTGAGGAGATAAATCTATATCAATATAATCTTTTAGCCAATTAACTGGTACCTTCATTATAATTTCCTCCCTTATATTATGTTTTCTACTAAAATTGATTTAAAAATCTCATGTCACTTTCATATAATAATCTTATATCATCTATTCCATATTTCTGCATAACCATTCTATCTAGACCAAATCCAAAAGCAAAACCACTATATACTTCTGGATCTATTCCGCAATTTCTTAGAACTTGAGGATGAACCATACCACATCCTAAAATTTCAATCCAACCACTATTCTTGCAAACATTGCATCCACTACCGCCACATACAAAGCAGGTAGCATCCATTTCAGCTGAAGGCTCTGTAAAAGGGAAATGATGTGGTCTAAATTTAGTCTGCATTTCATCTCCAAACATCTTCTTTATAAACATTTCAAGAGTTCCTTTTAAGTCTGCAAAAGTTACCCCTTTATCTACAACTAACCCTTCAACTTGATAGAATATTGGTGAGTGTGTAGCATCTACCGCATCTGATCTATAAACCTTTCCTGGCGCAATCATCTTTATTGGTGGTTTTTCATTCTCCATTGTTCTTATTTGAATAGGGGAAGTTTGAGTTCTTAAAACTATATCGTCATTTATATAAAAAGTATCCTGTTCACCTCTTGCTGGATGATTTTTAGGAATATTCAACGCCTCAAAATTATAATAATCTTTTTCTACCTCTGGTCCTTCTTCTATAGAAAATCCCATTGAAATAAAAATATCACATATACTTTCTAAAGTTAATTCTAATGGATTTTTCTTTCCAACTGTTTGCTTTTTTCCAGGCATAGAAATATCTATTACCTCACTCTTTAATTTCATTTCTTTTTCTTTATTTTTAATATCTTTTGCTGCAGAAGTAATGAATTCCTCTAACGCTTCTCTTACCTCATTAGCAATCTTACCTACAACTGGTCTTTCTTCTGCTGACAGTTTACCCATACCTCTTAATATTTGAGTAAGTTCACCTTTCTTTCCAAGATATCTAACTCTTAGTGCTTCAAGTTCTTCTTTACTTAAAGCCTTCTTTAATTCCTCTAAAGCGGTGTTCTTTATTGCCTCTAATCTTTCTTTCATTTTGCTGCTCCTTTCATTTGTATTTACATAATAAAAAAACTCCATCCCAAATAAAGGGACGAAGTATATCCGCGTTACCACCCTGATTAACTATAATAATATAGTTCTCTCATTTAAATATCGGCTTATACCGCTAATTGCTACTAACTTTCACAATTAGAACTCCAGAGTGAACTTCAATATATTTTTTCTTAAAAAAGCTTTCAGTCTGCGGCTTTTTCTCCCTAAAAGAATTCCTATATCTACTCTCTCCATCATAGTTTAACTTATTCACTTATTTTTATGTAGATAAACTTACATACTATTATACCTATCTTAAAATAGAATTTCAAATATTTTCTTTATATATTAACATAAAACATTTCTTTTTACATTTTTACTTCTTTTTAATATTATTTTGTCTAACAGCTTCATACATCATTACACTAGCCGCTACTGCTGCATTCAAAGACTCAGCTCCACCTGGCATAGGTATTTTTACCTTTTCATCACCTAGTGCATATAACTCATCACTTATCCCACTACCTTCATTTCCTATTGAAATTATAATCTTTTTAGTTAGGTCTATATCATAAAAATTTTTTTCCGTATCTAAGGAACTAACTATAAGCGTAAATCCCTTTTCTTTTAGCCCTTTAACTACCTCAAGATTTTCGTCTTCTATTACTGGTATTTTAAATATAGAACCCATTGTTGACCTTAAGGTTTTATCATTGTACACATCCACAGTTCCTTTGGTATATATAACACCTAAAGCACCACTGGCATGAGCAGTTCTTATTATAGTACCCATATTCCCTGGGTCTTGAATTTTATCAGCCAAAACATAAAATCCATCTCTATCTACAGTATCAACTTTTTTGTTATTAACTATTCCTAAAATACCCTGTGGATTATTTGTATCACATAATTCTTTTAGTATGCTATCCTTAGTATAATAAACTACTGTATCCTTTTGAAGTAATCCTTCAATATTAAAATTTTTGTATCTATCAATACCACTGTCACTAATAAGAATATATGGCACCTGAAAAGAAGATTGCAACGCTTCGCTGACAAATCTAAATCCTTCTATAATAAATTGTTCTTTTTCATTTCGATATTTTTTCTTTTGCAGCTTTTTTATCTCTTTTATTAGAGAATTTTCTTTACTCTCAATCTTATTCAAGGAAATTCACCCTTTATTGATTAATTTCATTTTCAAGTTCATTTAACTCTTCAATTCCACCTATAGCTACAACTATATCATCTGGTTCAATAACATCCTCTGCTGAAGGTGATATATTAACCTCATGATTTTTCTTTATAGCCATTACATTTATTCCATATTTTGATCTCATATTAAGCTCTTCTAATGTTTTTCCATACCACTCTTCTGGACTAGCTATTTCAGCAATACTATAGTCTGAAGATAATTCTATATAATCTAAAATGTTAGTTGAAACTAAATTGTGTGCAACTCTAACTCCCATATCCCTTTCTGGGAAAATAACCCTATCTACACCAATCTTTTTAAGAACTTTAGCATGTAATTCGCTATGAGCTTTAGCTAATATGTATTTTACGCCAAGATCTTTTGCTAATAGAGCTGCCATTATACTAGCTTGCACCTTTGATCCTATAGTTACTACTGCTACATCAAAATTACTTATTCCAAGAGTTCTAAGAGTATTTTCATCAGTTGCATCAGCCTGAACAGCATGAGTTACACTATCCGCTATATTTTGAATAACATCTTCATCAGCATCAATAGCTAAAACATCATTTCCTAAAGAATAAAGGGTCTTTGCAATTGAACTTCCAAATCTTCCAAGACCTATTACTACAAATTGTCTCTTTTTCATGAAAAATCACCTCTAACCAACTAATATTTTACCTTCAGGGTATTTTATTGAACTTCCATTCTTTTTACTTGCTAAAGCTAAAACCAGTGTTAAAGGTCCAACCCTACCTATATACATGGTTAAAGCAATTATAATCTTTCCTATAATACTAAGCTTAGGTGTAAGTCCTAAAGTAAGTCCTACTGTAGCAAAAGCTGAAGTAGCTTCATATAGAATATATTCAAGAGAAGCTCCTGATTCAGTAATGGATAGAATCATAGTAGTGGCTATTACAACACCTGCTGCTATAACAGTTATTACAAAAGCTCTATATACCAACTCCTTACTTATTGTTCTCTCAAACATTTCTGTATCTTCTCTACCTTTTATTACAGAAATTACAGTCATCAAAAGTACTCCTAATGTTGCAGTCTTAATTCCACCTGCAGTAGATCCTGGTGATCCACCAATAAACATTAGTATTATTGTTAAAGCCTTTCCACCAGCAGTCATATCTGCTGTAGATATAGAATTAAAACCTGCTGTTCTAGGTGTAACTGCTGCAAAAAACGATGACAACATTTTACCTTTTATAGGTAAATTTTCTATAGTGGCTGGATTATTCATTTCCAATAAAAACATTAAAATCCATCCGCCCAAAATTAAAAATACAGTCATAAATACTACAAGTCTTGTATGAACAGAAAGTTTTTTTATACTTTTAGAATTATATATCTCTGCCCATACTGAAAAACCCAAACCACCCGCAATTATCAATCCAGAAATCGCCAAAATAACAACTGAATTGTTAACATAAGGTACTAAGCTATTTCCTGTAAGGTCAAACCCAGCATTACAAAAAGCAGAAATAGAGTGGAATATGCTAAAATAAGCCCCTTTTAAAGGACCATACTGTGGAATAAATTTTGTAGATAAGAATAAAGCTCCTATTCCTTCAACTGAAAAAGTAAATATAAGTACATACTTAGCTAATTTTACAAGTCCTTGAAGTGAAAAGGAATTCATAGCCTCCTGCATTATAAGTCTTTCTTTAAGAGTTATTCTTTTTCCCAATAACAATGAGAACATTGTAGCAAAAGACATAAATCCAAGTCCACCAATCTGAATCAATATTACTATAATTGTTTTACCAAAATAACTCCAATGCTCAGCTGTATTTAAAGTGGTTAATCCTGTAACACATACTGCTGAAGTAGAAGTGAAAATACAATCAACAAAAGGTGTTATACTACCATCTCTAGATGACATAGGCAATGTTAATAAACATCCACCTATAAAAATAACAATTGCAAAACCTAAAGCTAAAATTTGTACAGGCGATAACCTTCTTTTATTTTTTTTCTGCAACTTCAACACCTCTAAATCCATAAATTTATTAAATTTATTAAGAGTATTATAACATTTAAAATAAATTTGTCAAAATAAGCAAAATGCAGCCGTTAAGCCGCATTTTATATTAAGCATTTAATTGTTTTTTAGCTACTTCTACTAAATCAGCAAATGCTTTAGGATCATTTATAGCTATTTCTGAAAGCATTTTTCTATTCATATCTATTCCAGCAAGTTTCATTCCATTCATAAATTTTGAATAAGAAAGTCCATTTATTCTTGTTGCTGCATTTATTCTAGCAATCCATAATCTTCTAAAATCTCTCTTCTTTAACTTTCTACCTACATATGCAAAGCTCATAGCTCTCATTACTGTTTCATTAGCAGCTTTGAAAGTTTTACTTCTTCTTCCGAAATAACCTTTTGCAAGTTTTAATATCTTTTTATGTTTTTTACGAGCGTGTACAGCTCTTTTTACTCTTGCCATTAAAAAAACCTCCTTCTGTAACCGTTATTATATGTTATACGTATGGTAATAATTTCTTCATTACTTTTTCTTGAGTATCAGACACAAGTCCACTTTTTCTAAGATTTCTCTTTGTTTTTGAGCTCTTCTTAGTTAATATGTGACTTTTAAAAGCTTTACCTCTTTTAAGCTTTCCACTTCCTGTTTTCTTAAATCTTTTTGCTGCACCTTTATGTGTTTTCATTTTTGGCATTATAAGTTCCTCCTTTCAATTATGCTTTCTTAGGAGCTAATATTAATATCATATTTCTCCCTTCAAGCTTTGCTGGCTTTTCAACAACACATACATCTTCTATTTTTGATACAAAGGCATCTAAAATTTTATGTCCTTTGTAAGAATAATCTGCTTCTCTTCCTCTAAATCTTACTGTAACTTTAACTTTGTTTTCAGCCACTAAAAACTTTCTAGCATTATTAGCTTTTATACTTATGTCATGTTCTTCGATAGTTGGACTCAATCTGATTTCTTTGATATTTATAACTTTTTGATTTTTCTTAGCCTCTTTAACTTTTTTAGTCTGTTCATACAAATGCTTACCATAATCCATTATTTTACAAACAGGTGGATTTGCATTTGGAGATATCATAACTAAATCAAGTTCTTTTTCTTCTGCAATCTTAAGAGCTTCTTTTGAACTAATTACTCCTAATTGTTCTCCATCACTATCTATAACCCTTATTTCTTTTTCCCTAATCTGTTCATTGATAAGACTATCTTTTTTGATATTTTTTCACCTCCGAATTATTATAAACCTTAAACACAAAAATTTATAATTCCTTTATATAAATAAAAAAGGAACGACTTAAGCCGTTCCTTACATTTCAATAACAAATACTTTATTTGTTCATGACAATGTATACCTTACTAGCTATGCTGTAAGGTGAGAAACAGCCGTTTCTTCTTAACATATAGTATTTTACTATCAATATATAATATTGTCAATACTTTTTTATAAATTATTTGTTTTTTCTTGGATTTCTTCAGCTAGCTTTTGTATGAAATCATCTAAATTCATAGCTCCAAGGTCTCCTTCATTTCTACTTCTTACTGCAATAGTGTTTTCATTCATTTCCTTTTCACCTAAAACTAGCATGTATGGAACCTTTTGAAGTTGAGCTTCTCTAATCTTATATCCTATCTTTTCTGCCCTATCATCAATTTCTACTCTAATTCCTTTTTCAAATAAAATATTCTTTACTTTAGCTGCATATTCCATATACTTATCTGAAATTGGAAGCACCTTAACTTGAACAGGTGCAAGCCATAATGGGAATCTTCCAGCAAAATGTTCAATTAAAATACCTATAAATCTTTCTATACTACCAAATGCAACTCTATGAACCATAACTGGTCTATGTTTTTCTCCATCTTTACCTATATAAGTTAAATCAAATCTTTGAGGTAGCTGCATATCTAATTGAATAGTACCACATTGCCATGTTCTTCCTATACAATCTTGTAGATGGAAATCAATCTTTGGCCCATAAAACGCTCCATCTCCTTCATTTACTACATAATCAAGCCCTAATCCGTCTAAAGCCTCTCTTAATCCATTTTCAGCTATTTCCCATTCTTCATCAGTTCCCATAGAATCTTCTGGTCTTGTTGATAATTCTACATGGTATTTGAATCCAAAAGTTTTGTAAACTTCATCTATTAGCTTTGCAACTCCCATTATTTCTTCTTTTATTTGTTCAGGAAGCATAAATATATGTGCATCATCTTGAGTAAATGCCCTAACTCTCATAAGTCCATGCAATGCTCCTGAAAGTTCATGCCTGTGAACCCTTCCTAATTCTGCAACACGCATAGGAAAATCTCTATAAGAGTGTATCTTTGTTCTATAAGCAAGCATACCACCTGGACAGTTCATAGGTTTTATTGCGAAATCTTGTTCATCAATTAGAACTGTATACATATTTTCTTTATAATGATACCAATGACCTGAAGTCTCCCAAAGTTTTCTATTTAATATAATAGGAGTTTCTACTTCTACATAACCAGCTCTTCTATGAACTTCTCTCCAATATTCTAAAAGTTTATTTTTAAGCTCCATTCCTCTTGGTAAGAATAGTGGGAATCCCGGGCCTTCTTCTGGAATTATAAATAATTCTAATTCTTTTCCTAATTTTCTATGATCTCTTTTTTTAGCTTCTTCTAGCATATGAATATATTCTTCTAATTCACTTTTCTTTGTAAAAGCTGTTCCATATATTCTTTGAAGCATTTTATTTTTTTCATTACCTCTCCAATATGCTCCTGCAATTGAAAGTAATTTTAAAGCTTTTACTTCTTTTGTTGAAGGCACATGAGGTCCTGCACAAAGATCAACAAAGTCACCTTGTTTATAGAAAGAAATAATTGCATCTTCCGGAAGATCTTCTATAAGTTCTATCTTATAGTCTTCATTTTTCTCTTTCATTAGCTTAATAGCCTCTTCTCTTGAAAGTTCAAATCTTTCAAGTTCAAGATTTTCTTTAACTATTTTCTCCATCTCTTTTTCTATCTTGCTAAGCATTTCAGGTGTAAATGAAAAATCAGCATCAAAATCATAGTAGAAACCATTTTCTATAGCAGGTCCTATTGCAAGTTTAACATCTGGATACAATCTTTTAACTGCTTGAGCAAGTATATGCGAAGCTGTGTGTCTTAATACCCATCTTCCATCTTCATCTTCAAAAGTTAGTATTTCTAAATTACAATCCTCATTAACCACAGCCATAAGTTCAGCTCTTTCTCCATTTATCTTAGCTCCTAAAGCTTTTTTTCTTAAAGAAGGGCTGATGTTGAAGGCTATTTCACTAACCTTTATTCCTTTTTCAAACTCTAAAACTTTTCCATCTTTTAATGTTACTTTAACCATTGGTTATCCTCCCTTTATTTTATGTTAAATTATTATTATGTATAACCTTTTTAGGAGTTTTTATATTTTTTCAAAAAATAAAAACTCCTCCCATAATGGGACGAGTATTATCGTGTTTCCACCCAAATTAACAATAGAACAATAAAAACTTATCTACTGTCATCTCATTAACTATAACGCCAGCAAGCGGAAAATATCTACTAAATTCAATATTCAACTCAAAGGTGGTTTTCAACAGATCTTGAACAGAAAACTTTGCAGCCACTGAGTTCTCCTCTCTTAGAACAGAATTCTGTTTACTCTTCCTTTTCATTGCTTTTAAACTATTCTTTTTCATAAATTATATTCTTTATAGGATTTTCTGTCAATACCTTTTTATTTTTACACTTTTAAAGTACTCTTTATCTTATTACATTTACTGCATCCATAACATAACTTTACTCTTTCCTCAAAAACTTTTTTAATTGTATCAATTATCTCTTTATTCATACAATTATCCGGATAGTGTATTATTATATTTTTAGGACAATATGTTATAAGACCACTTATAATTAAATCATCTATATTTACAGTACCTGAATACTTTACATCCAGTAAATCTGTTAATATTTCATTCATTACGTCTTTACCATTTTTATCTTGTATTACATATTCTCCATTTTCTTTAATTATTATATTTATCTCATCAATTTTGCTTTCCTGAACCTCAACAAAATATTTTAATAACTTTATAAACTCATTATATTCTTTTTCTGCCATATATCGTTCTGCAATTTTGTTAACCATACATTCTAACTCTACTATTAATCCCTTCATTCTAAAGGTGATAAACCCTCTAATATTAATTTCATCATTTTCTTCTATACATTCCTGTATCTTGGTCAACATATCATTTTTTTTATTCATATAATAAATAGCATCTTCATCTAATATTCTGTCTTCATTCTTTAATATTTTTAGACTTCTTTCAGCAACTTCCTTCATATCTTCATATTTTAGAAAAAAATACGTATCACTTAAGAAATTTTGTATTTCTTCATAACAAAATTCATCAACTACTATTTTATATATAATGTTAGCTAAATATAGACTAAACTTATTTATCAAATTATCATTTAAATCTAAATCATTACAAAAAACCTTCACAAAATGGAAACCATCATTTATCGATTCAGATATGCCAAGAGAAATGTCTTTCATTTCAAAGTATTGTTTTATTTCATTTAGTTCATTTATAATATCGTCTCTTTCGTCTTCATAAATAATAGTTTTAAGTAGCACAATATTCACTCCTTCCTGCAAATAGTATGTGTTTAAAATAAATGTATATACAAAATATCTTTAATTTTTAAAGCGCATATACCTAAACTTTTTTCAGAAACCTAATGTATCTGTTGTCATCCCAATAAACTTTCATCTCATATCAACAACTCTAATACTCCTAGACTCTCTACTGTTAAAATGTTATATTTATGCTATAAAATAAAACTTAATCATACATAAGAAATAAGGTGATATATTTGAGAAAATTTTTTATAGACTATAGAACCACAGAAGAAGAAAGACTATCAATTTTAGCTTTAGGACATGAATATTTGATATGTCCTCCACACCCTAATTTATACAAAGCTGTATGCGGTCATCCTGATATATTACTGCATATCCTGGATGACAAAAACATTATAGTGCATAAAGACACAGATTCTAAATTTATTAAACAATTAGAAGAACTCTCTCTTAATGTAATATTATCCTCATCGCAATTAGGTTCTTCTTATCCTCTAAATATACTTCTAAATGGAGTAAACACAACAAACTTTTTTATGCACTATTTGAAATACACTGATTCAACCCTCTTAAACTTTATTAACGGAAGAAAGAAACTAATAAATGTTAGACAAGGATATACTAAATGTTCTACAGCAATAGTAAATTCTAATGCAATAATGACTAGTGATAAAGGAATAGCAAAAACTTTATTTAACGAAAATGTTGATGTCCTCCTACTTCCTCCAGGTGATATAGATCTCCCTGGATTAAATTACGGTTTTATTGGGGGCTGTTGCGGTTTAATAGAGGATAATCTCTTAGGATTTTTTGGTGAATTAGATCACTATGCTAATGGAAAAGAGGTACTATCTTTTTTGAAAAAGCACAGAGTTGAACCTTATTTTTTGAAAAAAGGAAAATTGACCGATAGAGGAAGCCTATTGAGGATTGAAGTTTAGAAACAATAGAATAATGTTACGACAGAAAACAAATTGACAATTGAGAATTGAGAATGGACAATGAAGGAAGTTTTTCTTACAGAAAAACTAAAATTTAAAAAGACCTAAACATAGAATTTATCTATATTTAGGTCTT
>JAVBWC010000005.1:0-42405 GCA_036677675.1 Clostridiaceae bacterium
AGACCTAAACATAGAATTTATCTATATTTAGGTCTTTTTCTGCTTTTAATTTTAATTTTAGTTTTGCATTAGCAAAACATCCATCATTGTCAACTGTCAATTCTCAATTCTCAATTATAAGAATGTTGCGTCACAACATTCTTATTTTCCGCTTCCATTAATAAAGTATTGTACCATATCCTCTAAAGAAATCATTCCAACAACTTTATTTTTTTCAACAATAGGTATTGAAACTATATCATTGTTTATAAGCTTAGATGCTACTTCTATTATATCTTCATCCTTTTCAGCAGTTACTACATCTTTTGTCATAATACTGTATATAGGATAAGTATCATAGTGCCCTGGGTCAATTAAAAATCTGTAAATATCTTCTTTAACAACAAACCCTACCAAATTATCATTTTTATCCACAACTGGTATTCCATTAATTTTGTTTTTGTTCATCAAATCAAGAGCTTTTTTAATATTATCTTCTATTCCTATAGTTATTACTTGAGAGTGTATTATTTCTTTAACTTTCATATATACACCTCCTTGTAAAAATTATATCTCACTGAGATAGATGTTAATTATTTTTCAATAACTATTATTAATTATATTTTTAAACTCTTCCATATTTATATTTCCTTTTAATATACAGCTTATAATTTTTGAAGCTGCTTTTTTAGACATTCTTTCAAATTTATCATCTATGACAATTTTATTTTTTCTTAAAAGATACTTTAAATATTTAAGCTGATTTGCAGTTATACAATCTTCTCTTTTTAACTTGCTGTTATATTCTATATGATAGATAAGTTTAAATATTTTAGGCAAATTTAAAACATCTTCAAAATTATGAATCATAACTTTATCTCTAATCTCAAAATTCTTAGAGCTTAAAAATTCAAAATAAAGCTCTACACACTTTCCTCCGTCTATAGTATCCTCTCTCTCAATTTCAAGGAATTTTTCTACGTTTTTTAGACTGCAGCCCTCCATACCTAATTGTTTATAGTAGGGTCTAATACTTCTATATAAATCTATATGCTTCTTAGGTGGATTAAATTCCATATTATTCATTTCCATTTTTCTTTTTATAAAAGGCTCATCAAAAGCTTTACCATTATAAGAACACCAAATATTAAATTTTTTTAAATCTCCTTTAAATGCATAAAGTACCTCCCTCTCCTCTTCTATATTTTCAGCAAAGTACTGTTTTATAAAAAAAGTGTTTTTATCCATAAAAAAGCCTAAAGATATAAGAATTAAATTATTCTTAACCTTATCAAAGCCAGTGGTTTCTATGTCAAAGAAGGCTACTTCTTTCATTTCATAATTATTGAATATTTTTTTAGGAATTATAATTTTTTCCCTATGTTCTTTTATAAACATATGTTTCCTCCAATATTAAATATTAATAAATACATTCATCTAATAATTATTTTAATACAAAAATTAACATATAACAAATTTATGTATATAAATCATATAAAATAAAGAAGCTAAAAGAGAGATTTCTTTTAGCTTCTTAAATGTGGCAGTGAGTATGAGGTTTACATTTCTTCTACTACTTCTATTCCTATTAGAGATAGTCCATTTTTAATAACTTGGCAAGTTGCTTCTACCATTTTTAGTCTTGCATTTTTAATTTCTTCCTCTTCTGTAGCCATTATGTTATGAGCATTATAGAATTTATTGAAAGCTTTTGCTACTTCAATAACATATCTTGTAACTATTGATGGCTCAAGTTTGTCTATAGCATCTAGAATTTCTTCATTAAAGCTTCCAAGAACTTTTACAAGTTCAAATTCTTCTTTAGAAGTTAATTTACTGAAATCAGCTTCTCCTGACACCTCTCCAGCACGTCTTAATATACTCTTTCCTCTTGCATAAGTATATTGAACATATGGACCTGTTTCACCATCAAAGTTTAGCATTTCATCCCACTTGAATACTATATCTTTTTCTCTTCTATTCTTTAGGTAAGTAAATACTACTGCTCCGATACCTACTTTTTTAGCAACTTCTTCTTTATTTACAAGTCCTGGATTCTTTTCTTCTATTGTTTCACGAGTTTTTGACACAGCTTCATTTAATAAATCCTCAAGGAATATAACTTGACCTTTTCTTGTAGAAAGTTTTCTATCTGCGAATCTTATAAGACCAAATCCTACATGCTTACAGTCTTGATCCCAGTCATAACTCATTTTTTCTATTACTTTAAATACTTGTTTAAAATGAAGTGATTGATCCGCCCCAACTACATATATACTTTTGTAAAAATCATAGGTTTTTTTTCTATAGAAAGCCGCTGCTAAATCACGAGTTGCATATATTGTTGCTCCATCAGCTTTTTTAATTATACATGGAGGCATGTTTTCCTCTTCCATCATTACAACTTTAGCCCCATTACTTTCTACAAGTAAATTTTTACTTTCTATTTCTTCTATAACTGCATCCATTTTATCATTATAGAAGCTCTCTCCAGCATAAGAATCAAATTTAACTCCAAGAACATCATACACTTTGTCAAATTCCTGTAAGCTTAAATTTTTGAATTTTTCCCAAAGCTCTACTTCTTCCTTACTTCCATCTTCAAGCTTTTTGAAATACATTCTTCCCTCATCTTCTAAAGAAGGGTCTTTTTCTGCTTCATCATGGAATTTAACATATATTCTTAAAAGCTCTTTAATAGGTTCTTTTTGAAGCGCATCTTCATCTGCCCATCTCTTATATGCAGATATTAATTTACCAAATTGTGTTCCCCAATCTCCAAGGTGGTTTATACCTACACAATTGTATCCTTGTGAACTTAAAATTTTGTATAATGAGCTACCAATAGCTGTACTAAATAAGTGTCCTACATGGAAAGGTTTAGCAATATTAGGTGACGAATAGTCTATACATATATTTTTACCCTTTCCTATTTCTGAAGCACCATAGTTATCTCCTTCAGATAAAACCTTATCTATTGTTGTTTTTACAAAACTTCCTTTATCCATAAAGAAATTCACATAAGGTCCCAAGGCTTCAACTTTTTCAAAACCCTCTTTATTAATTTTTTCACTTAGTTCTTCTGCAATCATATTTGGAGCTTTTCTAAAAGTTTTAGCAAGCTGAAAACATGGAAAAGCATAGTCACCCATTTCAGGTTTTGGTGGAATTTCAATAAGTTTTTCTATTGTTTCTAATTCCATCTCAATGTGTTCTTTAAGTTTATCTGCAATATTCTTTTTATAATCCATACATAATTCCTCCTTCTCTATATCCTTATACATTCCAGTATTGACTATTTTGCAAATAAAAAAACCGTCTCTGTAAAACAGAGACGGAAATATCCGCGGTACCACTCTTGTTGACTAAAATTTAGTCCTCTCAAAACTTTAACGCAGTTAACGGCTCACCTAATTATAAGTAAATTTAAGCTCCATATTACTTATAACTTTAGCAGCTTCTCCAAGGTTCTCTTCTCCTAACAAAGTCTTACAGAGCTTCCACCACCCTCTGCTCGCTAAAAGCTTTTAAAAGGATACTCTCCTCTTCACTGAATACAATATATTAAATATTTACAACTAATTATATAGTTTAAATTTTAATTTTGTCAACAGTGAAAGGAAAATACTAAAAATTTTCTTTTTAATCAATTTCTTTTAAGATGAGCAAAATCCCCTCTTATAAATCTTAAAGCAGAGATTTCCTCATGAATTTCAGTAGGAGTTCTATATCCCATTCTTCTTATTACTGGAAGAGAAGGACACCACCCCTTAAGAGCATGTTGAAGTAAAAATCCTCCTACGGCTCCAGATAAAAGATACCATTTTTTATTTACAGTAGACCCAAGTACTATTCCTGCCAATATTAAACTTGAAGCATTAGTCTCTAAAACTCTTTCTACATCCCACTCATTTTCCAATTCTTCTATTCTAGCAGAAATTTCTTCATTACTTTTGTCTAAATATTTTCCTATATTAAGTAAGGTCTCTTTATATATCCTTTTGTTTATTTCTGAATTTGTGCTTTTTTCCACCCTTTCTGTACTCTTAGGCAAAATTTTTTTTATTTCTCTTTTCATACATAGTTTCTTCTTTTTATTCTTCTTATTATCTAAATATTCATCCTCTAAGTACACATACACATTACCCATCTCCTTTATATGTATATTATTTATATTGCTTATTTTGTTTATACTCCTTAAATTTATTTTTTACCAAAAACCCATTTACATACATACTAAAATCTATTTCTAAGACCTTTTATAAAGGGACGGTTCTATTATTTACAGAATTTTATATAGGGACAGTTCTACTATTTATATTGATTTTATTTAATAAATAGTAGAACTGTCCCCTCATTTTTTTCCGTTAAAATAATAAAAACAAGAGAACTGTCCCCACTTTTTTACAAAACAAGAGGACCACTATATATGTATATGTATGCAGTCCTCTTATTTATCATTTACTATTAAGTTTTATTTAATTTAAGCAAAACAAATGTAAATAATATAATATTTCACTGACTTAAATCAGGGTAATATCCCTTTATATCTAGTTCTTTTCCTTTAATAATATCTAAAGCTTTATCTATATCAGTTAATGGTTCTCTGCATGAAAAATTCTGACAGATATACACTGTTGTTTTATTGTCTACCTTTTTATTATTTTCTAGTTGCGGAATAACTTCCTTTAAATCTTTATCCTCATTATTCAGAACTACAACAGAGAAAGGCTGAAATTCCTTATTTAGTTCACTTTGTATTTTCTTAACCTCAGAACTGCTTTTATCTCCAGCTATAATAATTTCTTTTCCTCCAGAACACCCATACATTACAGCTGTCATAAAATATGCATAGGCACTTGGAATGCTTTGAATTTTGCCACCTAAAGATGTGAACATTCTGCTTACCATCGTTTCCAAATCCATATTTTTAGTTATTCTAGCTAATCTAAGCATATTTAATGCTGCTACTGAGTTTCCTGAAGGAATTGCACCATCATAAACTTCTTTAGGTCTCCATATCAATTCCTCTCCATCGCTTCCATATAAGAAGAAAGCTCCCTCCTCTTTATCCCAGAAATATTTTTCCATATCTTTTGTTAAAGCAACAGCTTTTTTTAAATACTCCCCTTCAAAAGTAGCTTCATATAGCTCCACTAGCCCCCAAAGCAAGAAGGCATAATCATCTACATATGCAAGATGCATAGCCTCTCCCTTTCTGTATCTTGCTAACAGCCTACCTTCATTATTAAACAGATATTTATATATAAATCTTACAGCCTTCTTAGCATTTTCTATATATATATCATTTTCCAGTACTCTTCCACAATAAGCAAGAGCAGCTATCATCATGCCATTCCATGAAGTTAATATTTTATCGTCCTTATGAGGGTGTATTCTTCTTTCCCTTACCTCAAAAAGTCTTTTATTCATATCTTCTAATCTATCTTTTATCTCATTATTTTCATACAATTTTTCTAAATTGCAGTAAATTAAATTTGGTATGTTCTCCCCTTCAAAATTTCCTTCCCTACTTATTTCATAATATTTGCAGAATAATTCAGTATCATTTTCTCCTAAAATATTTTTTATTTCATCATATGACCATAAATAAAATTTTCCTTCTACCCCTTCCGAGTCGGCATCTTCAGCACAATAAAAAGCTCCTTCCTCATGCTGCATATCTCTTAAAACATATGAGAATATTTTCTCTGTTACATCTTTATATAATTTTTTACCTGTAATTACATAAGCTTCTGTATAAGCAATAGCTAAAAGTGCATTATCATAAAGCATTTTTTCAAAATGAGGTACAAGCCATCTTTCATCTGTAGAATATCTTGAAAATCCATATCCTATATGATCGAAAATTCCCCCCTTATACATTGAATCTAATGTATTAGTTGCCATAGCTAGGGCTTTTTTAGAACCAGTTTGCTTATAATATCTTAATAAGAAATATATATTTTGAGGAGAAGGGAATTTAGGTTTTATGCTAAATCCTCCGTAATTTATTTCATAGCTTTGACTTAATTCTTCAAAAGCCTTCTCTATACTTTTGATATCTATAGGCTCTGGGCTAAATATATTAGCTTCATTTATATAGTTCAGTACATGTTCACTATTTTTTAATATTTCATTCTTATCATCTCTCCAAACTCCTATTATATAATTCAATATTTCGACAAGTCCACGAACTCCATATTTATTCTCTTTTGGAAAGTAAGTTCCAGCAAAAAATGGCTTTTTATCTGGAGTCATAATTATAGTTAATGGCCACCCTCCAGCACCAGTCATCATCTGGCATACAGTCATATAAACACTGTCAACATCTGGTCTTTCTTCTCTATCTACTTTTATTGAAATAAAATTATTATTAAGTATTCTTCCCACTTGTTCATCTTCAAAGGACTCCCTTTCCATTACATGGCACCAATGACAAGTACTATAGCCAATGCTTAAAAATATTGGTTTATCTTCTTTTTTTGCTTTATCAAAAGCTTCCTCACACCAAGGATACCAATCAACAGGATTGTGTGCATGCTGTAGTAAATAAGGCGATTTTTCATTTATTAATCTATTTGTTTTCTCAACTATAGCTTCTGACATAATATCACATTCCTTCTTATTGTTTTTGTTCTAGTTTGTCACTATGTCAATTGCACTATTCACTCAATTTTAAAAATAAAGAAAAAAAATAAAGGGACAGTTCTTCAAATTTAATTGACTGCATAAGAACAAAATTCAAGGACTGTCCCTCTCATTTTACTAAAGAACCGTCCCTTTATTCTTATTAAAATAAAAAAGTGTACATGATATATGTACACTTTTTTATTTTACTTTATTATTTTGTTAATAATTATTTCTTATTATTGTTCAACCTTTGGCTCTGGCTTCTTACGGAAGTTAAGTATAGCCTTTGTTGGACATTTTTGAGCACATATTCCACAGTTTACACACTTATCGTAGTCAATTACAGATAAGTTGTTTTCCATTGTGATTGCATCTTTTGGACACGCTTTTGCACAAATTCCACATCCAATACATCCTACAGAACAAGCATTTTTAACATCTAATCCTCTGTCCTTTGAGTTACATGCTACAAATACTAATTGTTTTTGTGGTACAAGTTCTATAACATTTTTTGGACATGCTTGAACACAAGCTCCACAACCAACACAGTTATCTTTATCTACTTTAGCTATACCATCTTCTATTGTTAAAGCATCAAAGTTACAAGCTTTAACACAGCTTCCTAATCCTAAGCATCCAAAATCACATGCTTTAGCTCCAGCTCCTGGTACATTCATAGCTTCTTGACAATCATTTAAACCATAGTACTTATAGCTATCTTTAGCATTATCACACGTACCTTGACATTTTACATAAGCTACCTTAGGCTCAGAAGCATCTACTGTTACTCCCATAACTTCACCAATCTTAGCTGCAGCAGGTGCACCTCCAATTGGACAACAGTTTGGAGCAGCTGAACCTTCTACTACTGCTTCTGCATAGGCATCACACCCAGCAAATCCACAACCACCACAGTTTGCTCCAGGAAGACAATCTTTTACTAAAGGTACTCTAGGATCAACCTCTACCGCAAACTTCTTAGACGCATAACCTAAAACTAAACCGAATAAAATTCCAAGTCCGCCTAAGCTAAGTACAGGATATAATATATCATTCATTTATAGTTCCTCCTTATACTAGGCCTGAGAATCCAAGGAATGCAATTGCCATTAATCCCGCTGTAATTAATGATGCTGGCAATCCTTGTATTGCTTCTGGCATTTTATCACTTGCTTCCATTCTTTCTCTAATACCTGAAAGTATAACTATAGCAAGCATCCAACCAAGTCCTGAAACAACTCCAAATACTAATGAATAAAATAAGTTATAATGTTCATTCATATTTATGATAACTGCACCTAATATTGCGCAGTTTGTAGTTATTAATGGTAAAAATATACCTAGTGCCTTGTAAAGTTCTGGCATAGTCTTTTTAAGTGCCATTTCAACAAATTGAACTAGTGAAGCTATAACTAATATAAATGCTATAGTGTACATATATTCAATGTGTAATGGAACAAGTATAAACTTATATACTATATAAGTTATTACTGAAGCTAATCCCATAACAAAAGTAACTGCCGCACCCATACCTTTTGCAGTTTCTACTTTTTTAGAAACTCCAAGGAAAGCACAGATACCAAGGAACTTAGACAATACCATGTTATTTACTAATAAAGCCGAAATTATTAATGTAAATATACCCATTATCTGTTCACCCTTCTTTCCTACCTTCTATTTTGCTTTTTTCTTTTTATTAATATTTCTTTGGTTTATAATAGCCATCATTATTCCTAATGTAATGAAAGCTCCTGGTGCAAGAACAAATGTTAGCGCTGGTTCAATTGAAGCTGGAATTACTTGAATTGTGTCAAATACTTTACCAGTTCCTAATAATTCTCTAACAAATCCAATAACACCTAGTGCTAAAGTAAACCCAAGCCCTTGTCCAAGACCATCAAAAATAGAAGCTATAGGTCCATTTTTAGAAGCATATGCTTCAGCACGTCCTAAGATAACGCAGTTAACAACTATAAGAGGTATAAATATACCTAGTGATTTATTCAATGCTGGTACAAAACCTGCTAACAAGAATTGAAGTAATGTAACGAATCCAGCAATAACAACTATAAATGCTGGTATACGTACTTTGTCTGGTATAAAATTTCTTAATAACGATATAACAAAGTTCGCACCCATAAGAACTACAGTAGATGCAAGTCCCATTCCTAACCCATTCATAACACTAGATGTTACAGCTAGTGTTGGGCACATTGCTAGAACTTGTACAAATATTACGTTCTCTGTAAATAGACCGTTTTTTATTCTCTCTATTGCAACGTTCATTATTGTTGTCCTCCCTTCAATTCTTTTTTATAAAATTCAACAGCTTCATTAACAGCATTAGTTACAGCATTTGATGTAATAGTAGCACCTGTTATTGCTGATATTTGATCATCACCTGCTGCAGATCCTTTAACTACTTTTAAAGGATTATCTATTGATTTATTTTCATATTGTTTAGAGAAAGCTGGTTCTGGTGCTTTTGCTCCAAGACCTGGAGTTTCAGTATGAGAAAGAATTTTTATTCCACCTATTTTTCCATCTTCTCCAACACCAACCATCATTAAGATTTCTCCACCATAACCTTTTGTTCCAACTTTTATTGCATATCCAACTCCGTCAGCTTTATTTACTTCTTTAACTCCACTATTTGGATCTAATTTAATATTAAAATTTTCCCCAGCCTCAGGCGCATCAGAAGCTATTTTAACAAAGTCATTTGCTGATGGTAGAACCTCTTTCATAGCTAAATTATTAGTTTTTATATCTTGTTGTTTAATAGGTTCTAATGTGATTTTATGGGCCCATCCCAAAACAAGTCCTGCTACTGCAGTAATTATTAATAATTTTAAACCTAACATTAATGTCTCTTTACTGCTGTTTTGGTTCTCCATTATTTCACACCTCCTGTTCCAAATACTCTTGGTTTAACATATTTATCTATAAGAGGTACAAATAAGTTCATTATAAGAATTGAGTAAGAACATCCTTCTGGATATCCACCCCAT
The DNA here is from genome assembly GCA_036677675.1 of Clostridiaceae bacterium. Taxonomy (GTDB): domain Bacteria; phylum Bacillota; class Clostridia; order Clostridiales; family Clostridiaceae; genus Clostridium_H. The sequence continues at coordinate 9,624 of JAVBWC010000005.1, forward strand.
TTACGAATAATCATAGCTAATGCTCCAGCAGCAATAGCAAAAATAATTTGTCCTTTTTTAGTCATTGGAGATGTTGTATAGTCAGTAGCCATAAAGATACCACCAAGCATTACACCACCAACCATTATTTCGTATATACCAGCCATAGCTCCTAAATTTCCTCTTCCGAAGATAGTTCCTAGTACTGCTATAGTTCCAAGATAGAATACTGGTATATGCCAAGTTATAACTCTTCTATATAAAAGATAAGCAAATCCTATTAATAATGCAATAGCAGAAGTTTCTCCTATACATCCACCTACTTGTCCTATAAAAGCTTGAGTTAAGCTTGGTAATTGTGCTCCGCCTGCTTCTACACCTTTTAATATTGCAAGTGGTGTTGCTCCTGTTGTTCCATCTACAGGGTTTGTCCATGTTGTCATAGCAACTGGATATGAAGCAAGTAAGAATGCTCTTCCTGCAAGAGCAGGGTTAACTATATTTTGTCCAATTCCACCAAATAAACATTTAACAATTATAATTGTGAATATTGATCCTACAACAACCATCCATAATGGTAATGTTGGTGGAACGTTGAATGCAAGTAACAATCCTGTTACAACTGCACTTAAATCCACTGATGTGTTTGGTGATTTTGTTACTTTACACCATACCCATTCTGAAGCAACACAAGCTAAAACTGCTGTTAATATAACTAATGCTGCCTGTAGCTTAAAGAAATATATTCCTGCTAATGTAGCTGGAATCAATGCAATAATAACATCTCTCATAATTGTTTGCACTGAGCTGTTGTCACGAATATGAGGAGATGAGGACACTGTATACATTTCAGCCATTTAAATTCACTCCTTACCTATTATTTTCTCTTATTAGCTAAAACAGTTCTCTTTGAAGTACGGATTGATTGAATTAAGTGGCGTTTTGCTGGACATACAAATGTACAAGATCCACATTCTATACAATCCAATCCATGATATTCTTCGAATCCGTCAAAATCTTTTCTTCTTCCTAATGAATCAATCGCTGATGGTATTAAGAACATCGGACATGCTTCAACACATTTTCCACATCTAATACAGCTTGATTCTTCAGGTAAAACTGCTTGTTTTGAAGTTAAGCAAAGAATTCCTGATGCTGCTTTAACAACTGGTACATCTAAAGTAGATAGAGCCATACCCATCATTGGACCACCTGAAATTATTTTTGCTGGATCTTCATTAAATCCACCACAAGCATCAACTAATTCTCTGAAAGACATACCATTTCTTACTCTTAAATTTTTTGGTTCCTTAACAGCTTCACCAGTTACTGTAACAATTCTTGTGATTGATGGTCTTCCAAGTACTACTGCTTGGTATATTTCATGAAGAGTTGTAACGTTTTGTACTATACAACCTGCATCTGCTGGAAGCTTTCCTGATGGAACTTCTCTCTTAGTTATAGAGTAGATTAATTGCTTTTCAGCCCCTTGAGGATATTTAGTTTGAAGAGTTTTAACTTCTATATTAGCAATATCTTTAACTGCTTTTTGCATTACTTCTATAGCGTCTTTCTTATTATCCTCTATTCCTATATATCCTTTTGCATTTGGATGCATGTGAAGAACTATTTTAAGACCTTCAACGATCTTTTCAGTTTCTTCTAACATTATTCTGTGGTCACATGTTAAATAAGGTTCACACTCAGCTGCATTGATTACTATAGAATCAATTTTCTTGTCTGGCGGTGGAAGAAGTTTTACGTTAGTTGGGAAAGCAGCTCCCCCCATACCTACTACTCCAGCTTCTTTAACAAGTTCTGCAATTTCTTCTTTTGTCATTTCATGATAATCTTTAGGTTTTGTAAATTCTACTTCTTCATACTGACCATCATTTTCAACAATAACTGCAAGTGCTTTTGTTCCACTAGCTGTTAATACTGGTTTAACATCCTTAACAGTTCCTGAAACACTGCTGTGAATATTTGCAGAAATAAATCCACTAGCTTGACCTATCTTTTGTCCAACTAACACCCTGTCACCTTTTTTTACTAGGCACTCAGCAGGTGCTCCTATATGTTGGGACATAGGAAATACTAAAAGATCTTTTGGCTGTAAATCCTCAATAGGCTTACTTTCTGTGAAATGTTTGCCATGAGGTGGATGTACGCCTTTTTTAAAAGTTAAAATTTCCATATAAATCCTCCTGTTCTTTAATGTTAAATATGCACGTCGAATTTATAACCACGCACAAAAATATAATCTATAGGAAATTGATATTCACTATAAATTTTATATTATAAAATTATAATATACAAAATTAAGATACTTTAAAAATTATCAAATTAATTAATTAATCAATGTTTTGTATACAATTACATTGCCAAATACAAAAAATAGCTTTGACATAACTATATAATATCACAATATATTACATTTGTGTCTATTAAATTAATAATTATGTCATAATTTTTAAAACCTTTTTTGTCAAAATTTATTTATACTAAGTAAGTTATTCTTTGTTACCAAAACCTTTTAGCCGTTATATAATGTGCATTTAATATAACTTGCAAACTCCAAAAATATAATACTTTCTTAGTCATAATTTTACTATTTTCACCTACAAGTATCTTTTATTAACCATTTAACCTATTTTATAATACCACATTATATCATATATTTGTGAATTTGCACAATATTAAAATTTATCTGACATTTCTAACAATAAGAAAAACAAGGGGACGGTCCTTAACTTTTACAAAGTAAAAAGTTAAGGACCGTCCCCTTGTTTTCTTGTTTTTTCTTTATACTTATAACTTGCCCTTAATTTCTAAATATTCATCATAAGTCATTCTCTTATCAATTAATCCCTCTGGTGTAATTTCTATAATTCTGTTAGCAACTGTTTGCACAAATTGATGGTCATGCGAAGTAAATAAAATTGTTCCTGGGAATTTTATAATTCCATTATTAACAGCTGTAATAGATTCTAAGTCTAAGTGGTTAGTAGGCTCATCAAAAATTAAAACATTTGCTCCACTTAACATCATCTTAGATAGCATACATCTAACTCTTTCTCCTCCTGAAAGCACATTAACTTTTTTTAATGCTTCTTCACCACCAAAAAGCATTCTTCCAAGGAAACCTCTAATGAAGCTTTCTGATTTTTCTTCAGAAAATTGTCGAAGCCAATCAACTAAATTTAAATCTACATTATTAAAAAATTCTGAGTTATCCTTTGGAAAATACTCCTGAGATGTAGTAACACCCCATTTATACTCTCCACCGTCCGGCTCCATTTCACCCATTAAAATCTTGAATAATGTTGTTTTAGCAATTTCATTTTCTCCTACAAAAGCTATCTTATCACCTTTGTCCACAATGAAATCTATATTATTAAGAACTGTTTCTCCATCAATTATTTTAGTTAACCCCTTAACACTTAATAAATCCTTACCAGCTTCTCTATCAGGACTAAATCCTACAAAAGGATACCTTCTTGATGATGGTCTTATATCATCTAAAGTTATTTTATCAAGTAGTTTTTTACGAGAAGTTGCTTGTTTTGCTTTAGATGCATTTGAACTAAATCTAGCAATGAATGTTTGAAGTTCTTTAATTTTTTCTTCTTTCTTCTTATTTTGATTTTTAGCCATTTCTAAAGCTAATTGACTTGACTCATACCAGAAATCATAGTTACCCACATATAATTGTATTTTACCAAAATCTAAGTCTGCAATATGTGTACATACTGTATTCAAGAAATGTCTATCATGTGAAATAACTATAACTGTCCCTTCAAAATTAAGAAGGAATTCTTCTAACCAGTTAATTGATTTTAAATCTAAATGGTTAGTAGGCTCATCTAATAAAAGAACATCTGGATGTCCAAACAATGCTTGAGCAAGAAGTACTCTTACTTTTTCCATAGCACTTATATCCTTCATTAGCTTTTCATGAAGATCCTCCCCTATACCAAGTCCCATTAATAACGATGCAGCTTCTGATTCAGCTTCCCATCCATTTAGTTCTGCAAATTCAGCTTCAAGCTCAGCAGCCTTCATTCCATCTTCATCTGAAAAATCTTCTTTAGTATATAATGCATCTTTTTCTTTCATAATTTCATAAAGTCTAGCATGTCCTATCATTACTGTATCTAATACTTTATGCTCATCAAATTGGAAATGATCTTGCTTTAAAACTGCCATTCTTTTTCCTGGTCCAAGTATTACATCTCCTGTATTAGGTTCAATTTCTCCAGAAAGTATTTTTAAAAACGTTGACTTACCAGCACCATTGGCACCTATTAGACCATAGCAATTTCCTGGAGTAAACTTTATGTTAACATCCTCAAATAACTTACGTCCTCCATACCTCAAACTTACTCTACTTGTACTTATCATATATTACTCTTTCCTCCACACTCAATTTTTTTCTTCCGTGAAACCTCTCAAACATTATAATATATAAAGGGGACGGTTCTCAACTTTTTTATGTTAAAAAATTGAGAACCGTCCCCTTATTTTTTGAAAGTTTAACTATTAATAAATTTAATAGTTAATAATATTCTTATTATTTCTACTGAATTTACTGCGATAAACTCATTATTTTTTACGATTTTGAATTAATTCCATCAATAAATTTCATCAATGCAGGATTCACGAGCATTTTAAATGAATATATTCCAAAATTAAATTAAATCTATCAATTCACTACTACAGCCTTAAAATATCTATAAACGTAAAAAAATACACTTTGAGTAATGATTTTATTTATGCTACTATTAAACCGAATTTAAGTAAGTTGTAAAATTTAGAATTGTTTATAAAGGAGAACTATTATGAAAACTTTATTTAAGGAAATAGGTCTATTACTTATTGGTTGTTTGCTTTTTTCACTTTACGTTTGTGTATTTTTAGTTCCAAATAAGATTGGTACTGGTGGTTTAACTGGAGTTTCTTTAGGATTAAATCAACTATTTAATCTTCCTATTGGATTCACAACTCTAATTATGAATATTCCTCTTTTTATTTTCGGTTATAATATTTTAGGTAAACGCTTTGCAATTAAAAGTGGAATTATTGTTGTAAGTTCTTCTTTTTTAATAGATCTTCTTAACTCACAGTTCTCCTTTAAACCATTAGGTGATATGCTTACAGCAACTATATTTTGTGGAGTTATGTCAGGAATAGCAATGGCAATACTTTTTATGGCTGGTGCATCAACGGGAGGTCTTGATATATCGGGTAAAATTATCAGAAATAAATTTCCAAACTTGCATCTTACTAAAATTTTACTTGCACAAGATATACTCATATATGCTTTCTTAGCATTTACACTAGGACCTCACTCAGTAATGTATGCAATTATAATGAGTTTTATTAGATCTAAAACCATGGATGCCGTACAAGAAGGTATATCTTCTTCACGTCAATGTATCATTATATGTAAACAACCTGATTTAATTATAGAAGCTATAAAAAGTGAACTTGGGAGAGGGGTAACTTTACTTAATGCAGAAGGTTGTTACTCTCATACAGATAGAAAATTCATATATGTAGTTATTCAAAAATTTCAATTAAACACTTTTAAAACTATAGTTAATCGAATAGATCCAACTGCATTTGTTACCGTATCATCAGTAAATGATATTCAAGGTAACTTCAAACAAAAATCGCTTTCAATATAGACAAGGGGACTAGACAAGGGGACGGTTCTTGACTTTTTAGCACTAAAAAGTCAAGAACCGTCCCCTTGTTTTCCCTTGTTTTATTAAACTGCTCTTAATTTACATTTGATTTTTTCTACTCTTTCTTTTAACTGACTTATAATTCTAATGCTCACTTCATTGCATCCTATTCTTGGTTCACTATAACCATATACTCCATGAAAATCAGAACCACCAGTTTCTAAAAGGTTATATTTTTTCGTGATAATTTTACATTTTCTTATATCTCTATCAGTATGAGATGGATGAAATATTTCAATTCCTTCCAAACCTAGTTCAATCCATTTTTCCACGGAAGAAAAATTGTCAAATACTCCTGGATGAGCTAATACCGGTACTCCTCCAGCTATTTTAATAATTCTTATTGCTTCTTCTACATCAGCATACTCCATTGATATAGGCTGGATACCTTGTACAATATTTTCATAAATATCACAATATATGTTATTACAATATCCTTTTTCTATTAATGCATGCATTATATGCTTCTTATTCACACATATACTACCTAAAGATAGCTTTTTTACTTCATTCCAGGTAATATCAAATCCATATTTCATTATTTGTTCAACTATTATTTTCGCTTCCTCATTTCGTCTTGCATTTATTGGTGTACAAAACGCCTTTAACATCTCATTATTAGGATCAATAAAATAACCTAAAATGTGAACTTTTTTATCTTTATAATAGTCATAGGCTGAAATTTCAATTCCAGGTATTATTTCTATATCCATTATTTCACCTAATTGAGTAGCTTCCTCTATGCCCTCTGTTGTATCATGATCTGTTATAGCTAAATGAGTAACCCCTTTTTTTTTAGCAAGCCTAATTATATCCTTTATTTCCATAGAATTATCAGACTTTTTAGTATGACAATGTAAATCTATCATCATATATCTACCCCATTTCAAATATTAAATATTTCACCTTATATTTCTATTTTATTCCTAAAAATAATTCTTGCTATTTAATATTTGATACTACTCCCCATCTACCTATATTCAATGACTTTTGGTTATATCATTTAGCCTATAAACAACTTACTTACTCTATATTATTAGCAAGAATATTTTCAAATACCTCATAATTATATTTTATATAATTCTTTTTTAATTCTTTTTAAATCCATGTAATAAGATTGTAAAAACTTTGGGACGGTTCTTTTTTTTCTTTTCTTTATGAAACAAATTTAATATTGATTAAACACTAATTAATATGTCAATAATTAGATGTATTTATATTTAAGTAGATTAGAGGGAGTGATTACCATGCCAAGAACTGCTAGAATAAAGTCTAATACAGCAATATACCATGTTATGATGAGAAGTATAAGTGATTTTAATCTTTTCAAGGATAAAAAAGATAAAGATAAATATTTGAAGTTACTTAAAAAATATAAAGAAATTCATACTTTCAAGTTGTATGCCTTTTGTCTTATGGATACTCACGTACACTTATTAATTGATTCTAACGGAACTGATATTAGTAAATTCATGCATAAAATTAATCAATGCTATGCTCAATATTATAACAAAAGATATAATAGAACAGGTCATGTGTTTGGTGATAGATTTAAAAGTAAAATAGCTTATACTGATGTTTCTATTATGTGTATGTCAGCATATATACACAACAACCCTAAAGATATAAACGGTTACAAAAATTGCGTTGAAAATTATTCCTATTCTAGCCTTGGAATTTATTTAGGTAGACAAAAAGATATTTATGACATTGTAGATTCATATTTTTTATTAAATTATTTTAATGCTGATCCAATTTTAGCAACAACTCGTTATTTTTCATTTGTTAAATCAAGAACTAATGAAAGTATTGATAACATATTAATTGATGAATTATCTTTAAAAAATATCTCTACAATTCATAAAAGTTATACAAAATCCATAATAAGAAATTTTAAACCTGAAGAAATTATTAAGTATGTGGCAGATTCGTATAATTTTAAGGAAGCAGATCTTCATATAAAGTTTTCTCACAAATCATCAATTTTCAGATCATTATGCGTATTATTAATGCATAATTTATGTAGTTTAAAATCATATGAAATATGTTACATATTAGGCAATATCAGCCCTTCCTCTATATCACGTCTTTGCAATAAGGGCTATACACTACTTCTTGAAGATAATAAATATAAAAATATACTTATAAATTTCTTTAATCATAAACCAGCTTAATATTTTTATATGGTTTCTTAACTTAATTGTTTTTTAATATAAATTATATATTATTTAATATATAATATATAATTTATAATTTATAATTATTGAAAACATTGACTGTTTATTGATTATGTTAAATAAATATTTAAGAACCGTCCCCTTGTTTTCTCCCCTTGTTTCCCTTAAGCTTCCAGTTGGATTAACAATTATAATTGTAAATTTACCACTTTTTATATTTGGTTATAAATTGTTAGGTAGGAAATTTGCTTTTAGAAGTGTATTTATTGTTTTTGTACCCTCTGCACTTATAATGAGTTTTGTACGCACTAAATCCTTAGATACTATTCAAGAAGGGATTTCATCTTCAAAACAATGTATGATAATTTGTGAATCTCCTAAAGAAATTATTTTGGAACTCCAAAATAAATTATTAAGATGAATTATTATAATTGACGCTAGGATCTTATTCAAATGGACATAAAAAAATTATCTATGTTGTTATACAAAATACTCAATTAAACGCTCTAAAAAAATTGTAAAACATATTCATCCTCATGCTTTTGTAACTATACCTTCCGTAAGTGATATTAGGAAATTATAGACAATCCCCTATGAGTATATAATTTCCTAATATATGAAATTAAAAACACACACTATTTTAACAAAATGGAACCTATGCCAAGGATATTTTATTAAATCTAGTGTGTTTTTTGTATTTTTATAAAAAACTCTAATAAAAACTTAAGAACCGTCCCTAATATAAAAGCCTGAAATCTGGGACTTTTATAGATTCATCGCCTTTTCCTTTTTCAATTTTTTCAATTATAGTTTTAACATTTTCAAAATTATCATTAATTACCTTTTTTGTATATTCATCTGTAGTCTTAGTAATTCCATCAACAGCTTGTTTTAAATTATAATATCCTCTATTAAAATCATTTGTATACAAAATATAATAGCATGCTGCATTGTTTAAGTTTAATATGTCATTTTCATCAATCTTAAATGCTTTTCTTATTTCTTTTATTCCCTGTTCTGATTTTCCCATAGTAAGGTAAACTGCCCCCAATGTTCTATGATATTTAATTGAATCATCTTTTAATTTTATACATTCTTCTAAAACTTCAGCTGCTTCTTTAGTTTTTTCATCATTAAAATAAATTAAAGCTATATTATATTTAATCTCTGGCTCAGTTGGTTTAATAGTACTAGCAAGTTTAAAATACTCTATTGCTTTTTCTTGATTTTGAGCCTCATACCAGTAGTAATTTGCAGCATTACATATAATGTTATAATTATATGGCTCTTTTGACATTGCTGTTCTAAAATATGCTTCTGCTGCTACATTATTTTCTTTTCTTTTTAAAATTTCTGGCATTAAAAATGCATAATTATCTGGATAATCTTTATTCTTTTCTATTGATTTATTGCAATATTCTGTTGCTTTATCTAAATCATTCTCTTTTAAATAATGCCACCCTGCAGTATGAAATACTCTATAATCATCCTTATTATTTTTTATAACTTCCTCAATTAATTTATCAGCCTCTTCATCCTTATTTAAATTTTGGAGCACAGAAGCCTCTATTAATTTTATTTCTATTTTCCCTATATCCTTATTCTTAAGCTCACCTATTAATTGGTCTGCCTCAATAGAAGTTACAGGCTTTAAAGAATATACTTTTGCAAGCCACATCTTGTATGCTACATCTTGTGGATTTTTTTCCTGTAATTTTTTTATGCTATTTATTATTAATTGCCTGTTATATACAGAAGCCTGAGCTAAAATATCATAAATTTTATATTCATCTTTATCAATATTCCATGCTTCCCTAAGCTCAGTAAATCCACCATCCATATCACCTATAATCATAAGCATTCTTGAATGCTCCGCCATATCATATGCAGAATTTTTATCTACAGAATAGGATTTTACTAAATTTTTAGCTTCTTCATTTTTATCAGCATTCATATAAACTGCAATCATAATTTTTATAAGTTCCTTATTTTTAGGATTAGTCTTCAAGGCTTCTTCTCCATACTTTAAAGCCTCTTCTATTTTTCCATTCATAAATTGAGTAAATATTATATTATTTATAACTTCCGTGTCTTTATTTTTAGAGACTTGTGCTAATTTTATGTAATTTTCTGAACTTTCATTATCTCCTTTTACTGAATATGCTTCTGCAATCTTTATATTTTTCCAAGCTAATGTTCTATTATCATCTTCTAAATTCTCCGTATTTATTTTATTATATTCCTCTATAGCCTTATCATATTGTCCCGAATAAAAATATTCTTCTCCCGCTTTTTCAAATTGGGCATTTTTATTAACAAGATTACTTTTATGTGTTGCAAAGAGTGTAACAATTATTGCTAAACATACAACTGCTCCAACTGCACTTATTATAGTATTTTTGTTTAAATTTTCTTTATTAAATTTCATATTATTCACCCCTTATCAACACTTTACCTATTTATTTTAACAAATTTCTCCTAAAAAAGCCACAAAATCCAGTATATTTGAGCGAAAAAAGGAAATTTTCATTTTATTGTTAACATTTTGTATTTAATCTATACTATAATTTAGCTTGTATATAAATTAATATTATGGCTTAAATAAAAGCTGTATATTAAACAGCTACTAAAATACTATAAACAACTCATACTTAACTACTTTCATACACACTAAAATTATTAACTGAACAAATAACATATAAAAATATTTTATACTCTAGCTTAGCAATTATATTTTAACTAGTATTCAAATAAAATACAACTTCTACCCGAAGTTAATTTAAAACTACTTTAACGATAGGAGCGATAAATTTGAGAAAAAAAAAGAAAAGAAGGATTAAAGTTAAAAATAAACTTCGTTTCACCTTAATATGTACAACTATTGTTGTAATACTATCCTCAATAGTTTTTAAAGATTCTCCTTTAAAACCTGAAAAAAATAATAATATCTCCTCTAATCAAAAGGTTGTACAATCTCAAAATTCTAAAATACCTGAATCAAAAGAGGAAATAAAAAAAGAACCACAAAAAGAAACTCATTCTGAAGTTTTATTAACTTCTGTTGGAGATTGTACTTTAGGACGTGATGATAAACTTTCTTATGAAAACTCACTGCCCTATATATTTAAAAAAAATAATAGTAATTATTCATACTTCTTCAAAAATGTCTATAAAATATTTGAGAATGATGATATAACTACGGCAAATTTAGAAGGAACCTTTACAAATTCCACTGTAAAAGCAAGCAAACAGTTCACTTTTAAAGCCCCTACTGATTACGCCAAAATACTAACCAGCGGAAGTATTGAAGCTGTTAACTTATCCAATAATCATATATACGACTATTTAGATAAAGGTTTTCAAGATACTAAAAAATCTCTTGAAGCTGTAAATGTTTCTTATTTTGGGGAAGATAATATTTGGAAAACACAAGTAAAAGGAATTAAATTTGCTTTTTTAGGGTATAAAGGCTTCTACAGCAGTGAAAATTTTCTTAAAAAACTTGAAGGTGATATAAAAGCTTTAAAATCTGAAAATTATATTGTAGTAATAAATTTTCATTGGGGAAAAGAAAGCAGCTATTATCCTGTGGATTCTCAAAAAATAATCGCCTATCATGCAATTGATAGTGGAGCTGATTTAATTCTTGGACATCATCCCCACGTAATTGAAGGAATAGAGCAATATAAAGATAGACTTATATGCTATAGTCTAGGCAATTTCTGTTTTGGTGGAAATAAGAATCCTAGTGATAAGAATACAATGATTATACAAATTAAATTTAATTTTACTAATGAAAAGTTTACTTCTTATGACCTTAAAGTAATACCTTGTAGTATTTCATCAGTGAACTATATGAACGATTATTGTCCAACACCATTAAAAGATAATCCCAAAACCTTACTACTTGAAAAACTTAATAAGGTATCTCCTAATTTAGACTTTAAAATTAATGGTGAATTCCATAATATAAAAGTAGAACACTAATTTTTACATTACTACTTATTTTACAATTAATCATATAAAATCTACCCTTATTTATTAATACTAAAAAGATAACCCTTACATTACTAATATTTATTAGACGTTTGCAATCAATTCAAAGAATTACAAAGATACAAAATCAATATTTAACTTAGATTATATGTTTATTAAATAAATTTTATTCAGAAACTTAACGTCATATGCAGAGTAAAAAAGCCAAAATTCTTATTTTTTTATTTAAGAGTTTACGGCTTTTTTGTTTTTTAATATTTAATACTGAAGAAATATCAGATTTTGTACATAAGAATGACTTACAGTAAAATATTTCCATTTATTTAAATACATGATAAAATCTTATTAGTAGTATAATTTTCATAAACTAGTACATAATTCTTAATAGAATGGAGGTGTTATATATTAATATTAAATCTGGTTTAGCCATATTTACTTCAAAATTCATTATGCATTTATCTAAAATATTATATAAAGGTGGCACAAATTTCCCTGGAAAAGTAGCACTTAAATTCGATAAAAATATATTAAATAAAATTGCCAAAGACTATAATGTAATACTAATAACAGGAACAAATGGAAAAACTACAACTACAAATATGATCTATACCATTTTAAAAAACAATGGTGAAAATGTTATAACTAATGATACTGGCGCTAATATGTATACAGGAATAATATCCTGTTTTATAAAGAATTATAAATTAGGTAATAAATGTAAAAATAAATATGCAGTAATTGAAGTTGATGAAGCTAATGTAAAATACGTAACAGAATATATAAAACCTAAAATAATTACTATAACAAATCTTTTTAGGGATCAGTTAGATAGATATGGTGAAGTATATACAACCTTAGATAAGATTTTAGATGGAGTAAAAAAATCTCCTAATTCTATCTTAGTATTAAATGCTGATGAATCCCTTTTGGGAAATTTAGATTTAAAAAATGAAATCTTATATTATGGATTTAAAACTCCAGTTAACACACAAAATAAACCTTCACTAAATGCTGATGCAAAGTTTTGCAAGCATTGCAAACACTCCTATAACTATAATTTTATAACTTATAATCATTTGGGAGACTTTTATTGTGACAATTGTGGATATAAACGTCCTGAATTAGACTTTTATGTTAATAAAATACTCTCTTTAAACTCAAAAGGCTCTATAGTAGAAATTAATAATACAGAATTCATAATAAATCAATCTGGTACATATAACATATATAATGCTTTATGTGCCTTTAGTACTGCAAAAACCTTAAAAGTAGCAGATTGTATTATTTATGATTCCCTACAAAATGTCAACTGCAGTTTCGGACGTCAAGAAATTATAAAGATAAATGATAAAAATTTAAAGATAATTCTAGTAAAAAATCCTGCTGGATTTGATGAAGCTTTAAGCTCCATTAATTTAGATGATAGAAATAAAAGTTTAGCCTTACTTTTAAATGATAACTCAGCCGATGGTAAAGACGTTTCTTGGATTTGGGACGTAAATTTTGAAAATCTCAATTCTTTAACAATAGACAATATAATTGTTTCAGGAATACGTTTATATGACATGGGAATACGCCTCAAGGTTGCAGGTTTTAATGAAAATCTATTTTCTATATGCGATGATTATGAACGTCTTTTAAATCACATTGAAAATACTAATGGCTCTATGGTATATATGTTAGCTACGTATACAGCAATGACTAGCTTTAGAAAATTTTTAAATAACAAAGGATATATAAAAAAATTGTGGTAATATTCTTTTTAATTTAACAACAATACACTAAAAAATAAATATTTATAATAAAATTTCTAGTCTGGAGGTGCTATTTTGGAACTTAATATTTGTCATATGTACCCTGATTTACTTAATGTTTATGGAGATGTTGGAAATATATTAATATTAAAATATAGAGCCGAAAATCGTGGAATTAAAACTAATATATTCAACGTTTCTATAAATGATGATTTTGACTCATCTAAGTATGATATTGTGTTTTTTGGAGGTGGTCAAGATTATGAACAATCAATTGTTTCAAAAGATTTAATGAAAAACAAAAAAGAAGAAATTATAAAATATATTGAAAGCAATAAAGTATTTTTATCAATCTGTGGTGGTTATCAACTACTTGGGAAATATTACGTAACTCCTAGTGGTGAGGAACTAGAAGGACTTAGTGCTTTAGCTATATATACAAAATCAGGTAACAAAAGATTTATTGGTAACACTATAATTTATAACAAAGATTTTGATGAAACTTATGTTGGTTTTGAAAATCATTCTGGGAAAACCTATATAGGAAATTTAAAGCCTCTTGGTAAAGTTTTAGCTGGATATGGAAATAACGGTGAAGATGGATATGAAGGTTGTATATATAAAAATACTTACTGTACCTATTTTCATGGTTCTTTGCTATCCAAAAATCCTGAACTATCAGATAGATTATTATTCTCTGCTCTTAAAAATAAATATGGTAAATTCATTTTACCTCCTTTAGATGATACTTATGAACTAAAAGCAAAAGAGTTTATTATAAAAAGAGAAATGGTACAATAAGCTAAGAACTAAACCGCATTTAGCGGTTTAGTTCTTTATTTATTTAAAATTTTATGTTTTTCTAATTCTTTATACTCTATCGGTGTAATTTCATCAAAGGTTTTAAATATATATCCTTCATCTTTAAAATATTTAATTATATCTGGCAAAGCTTCTACTGTAGTTTTTTTATAGTAAGAATCATGCATAAGAACAACTATTATTCTACTATTTCCACTTACTTTCTTGCTCTGTTTTATAACATTATCTTTAATTTTATAAGCTGGTATATTTCTTCCTAAGGCATCATTAGAACAAACATTCCATCCAACATAATTTATTTGTTCTTCTTTTAATTTTTCTCTAATTTTTTTCATAGTATATTGATTTGAAACATTATTATATGCTCCTCCTGGAATCCTTATGTAAGAAATAGGGCTTTTTTTTGTTACATTTCTAATTATGTCATTACATTTTTGTAAATCTTCTATATAAGCTTCTGCACTTTTATATATTTTATTATAGTCATGGGAATAAGTATGAACAGCAATACACATATTATTTTTATATAATTCCTGAAAAACTTCTGGGTTTTCATCAGCTAAAGCTCCTATAATAAAAAAAGTAGCTTTTACATTGTTTTCCTTTAAAATTGCAACTATTTTACTAGTATTATTTATTGAAGGACCATCATCAAAAGTTAAATATACTACCTTTTCTCTACTCTGATTACTTTCATCCTTACTTATATACATAGGTACTGCAAAAGCAAAATTACAATAAGAAAATAAAATATTAAATATAGATGCAAATATTAATATTCTTATATTTCTTCTAAATTTATTCATGCGTAGCACCCTCTTTATTTATTCCTATATAACTATAATGTACTTTTTACATTAAAATAACTCTATGTAATTTAATGAATATAATCAAGATAAGGGGACGGTTCTCAATTTTTGCCAAAACAAAAATTGAGAACCGTCCCCTTATCTTACCTTATCTTATTTAACTTCTAACTTTAATTTACTATTATCCCTTAAAATCTTGATTAACGAACCATCACAAACTTCACCCTTAATTATTAATTTTGCTATTTCAGTTTCTAAAGCTTTAGCTATATACCTTTTTAAAGGCCTTGCTCCATATACAGGATCATACCCTTCCTCCGCCATAAGTTTCTTTGCTTCCTTAGAAATTTCTAATTTAATATTTTTTTCCTTCAATCTTTCTTTTATCTCTTCTACAAAAATATCAATTATTTTTTCTATTTCCTCTCCTGCTAAAGACTTAAACATTATTATATCATCTAATCTATTTAAAAATTCAGGCTTAAATCTTCTTTTCATTGCATCCATTACTTTTTCTTTTATTTCTTCATCAATATAATTTGAGCCTTTGTTCTCTAAAAGATAGCTGCTTCCTATATTAGAAGTCATAATAATTATACAATTTTTAAAATCTATAGTTTTTCCTTTATTATCGGTAAGCCTGCCATCATCTAAAATTTGAAGGAATATATTAAATACATCATCATGCGCCTTTTCAATTTCATCAAATAAAATAACACTATATGGGTTTCTTCTTACTGCTTCGGTTAACTGTCCACCTTCTTCATATCCAATATATCCTGGAGGAGCTCCAATAAGTCTAGATACAGAATACTTTTCCATATATTCTGACATATCTATTCTAATTATGTTATTCTCACTATCAAATAAAGTCCTAGCCAAAGTTTTTGCAAGTTCTGTTTTTCCTACTCCTGTAGGACCTAAGAAAATAAAGGAACCTATTGGTCTATTAATATCCTTAAGTCCTGCTCTTGCTCTTATAACAGCATTAGTTGTAGAAGTAACTGCTTCATCCTGTCCAATTACTCTTTTATGAAGCTCATCTTCTAATCTTAACAGCTTCTCTTTTTCTTTTTCCTGAAGCCTTGTTACAGGTATACCAGTCCACTTGGAAACTATTTCAGATATCTCTGTTTCTGTAACTTCTTCTTTCAATAACGCTCTTTCGCTATTACCTTTTAGATTATGCTCATTCTCTTTAATCTGCTCCTCAAGGTTAGGAATAACTCCATATCTTAATTCTGCAACCTTATTTAGCTCATAATTCCTTTCTGCTTTTTCAAGTTCTCCTCTTGCTTTATCCAGTTTTTCCTTTAAATCTCTAACCCCAGTAATATCTGCTTTTTCTTTTTCATATTTTGCAGTCATTTCTTTATCTTTTTCTTTTAATTCACTTAACTCTTTTTCTAAGAATATTAATCTTTCTTGAGATGCTTTATCTTTTTCTTTTGATAGAGCCTCTTTTTCAATCTCTAATTGAAAAACTCTACGCCTTACTTCATCTAATTCAGTAGGAAGACTATCTATTTCTGTTCTAATCATAGAGCCAGCTTCATCAATCAAGTCAATAGCTTTATCAGGTAAAAACCTATCAGTTATATATCTATCTGCTAATTTAGCTGCTGCTACTATAGCAGAATCATGTATTCTAATTCCATGGTGTATTTCAAACCTTTCTTTAAGTCCTCTTAATATTGAAATACTGTCAGCAACTGTAGGCTCATTAACTATAACTGGCTGAAATCTTCTCTCAAGGGCTTTATCCTTTTCAATATATTTTCTATATTCATCGAAGGTTGTTGCACCAATACAGTGAAGCTCACCTCTTGCTAACATTGGCTTTATAAGATTACCAGCATCCATAGAGCCTTCAGTTTTTCCTGCTCCTACAATAGTATGTATCTCATCAATAAATAAAATTATTCTACCTTCACTACTTTCAACTTCCTTTAATACAGCTTTTAATCTTTCTTCAAATTCTCCTCTAAATTTAGCACCAGCAATTAAAGCTCCCATATCTAAAGAAAAAATTATTTTATTCTTTAGACCTTCAGGTACATCTCCTCTAACGATTCTTTCAGCAAGACCTTCAACTATAGCTGTTTTACCAACTCCAGGTTCTCCTATTAAAACAGGGTTATTTTTTGTTCTCCTTGATAAAATTCTTACAACCCTTCTTATTTCTTCATCTCTCCCTATAACAGGGTCTAACTTATGTTTTTGAGCCTCTTCAACTAAATTTCTGCCGTATTTTTTTAAAGCATCATATGTTCCTTCTGGATCTTGAGTTTCAACTCTTTGATTTCCTCTAATTGTAGAAAGAATATTTAAAAATCCATCTTTAGTTATATTAAATGTTTTTAATATTTTACCAACAATACCCTTTGAATCAATATCCATAATTGCAAGCATTACATGTTCCACACTTATATATGAATCTTTAAATCTCTTTGCATGGTTTTCTGCTTCAATAAACACTTCCTCTATTCTCCTTACAGCATACACACCAGAACTTCTTGCTCCCTCCCCTAAAACCTTAGGCATTTTATCTAATTCACTATGTGTAGACTGTTTAATATGGTTTATGTTAACTCCCATTCTACTAAAAATATTAGGAATAAGTCCATCTTCTTGAGATATTAACGCCATAAATAAATGTATAACCTCTATTTGTTGATGGTTATATTTCACAGCTATTAGCTGTGCCTCATTTAATGATTGTTGAACCTTTATAGTTATTTTTTCCATATCCACAGCTATCATCCTTTCATAATTTATTATAATTATTATTACCTTAATTATAACTCTTTAATAATCTTCAATAAATACCCATAATTTTCATTTAATCAAACTTTTAAAAATGTTTATTAATTTTAAGGAGCTATTGGTCAGCGGTTCTTTAATTTAACTAAAATTAAAAAGCTGTCCTACTTTTTTAAATTTAGCTAAAATTAAAGAACCGTCCCTGATTTTTACTGATTTTTATGCAAAATTAAAGAACCATTCTCCAATTTCTAACCTTAAAAGTTAGCTAAAACTGAAGAACCGTCCCTAATTAAAGTTTTTTATGCAATGACATAGCTAAAGAAAAATACTTTATAGATTCACTTATTGAGTCCATATCATAATACATTTTACCCATTTCCATATATCTATCATAAATTTCTTTTTTACTTCCAACCTTAGCAAGAGAATCAAGTGATAAATTCATATACATTTCCGCTGATATTAAATCATTTTCCTCCAATAGCAACTTAGATTTAAAATAATAAGCTTTTTCAATAAACCTAATATTATCTAAATTTATAGCTCTATTTAGAGCCTCGTCACTTAATTCCTTGGCAAATTCAACATTTCTATTATCGACAAGCTGAGAAATACATATAAGCATAAACTCAACTAATTTCTCTTCCTTATCTTTAGGATATAATTCTGCAGCTTTCTTTATGTATTCAAAAGCCTTGTCCTTTAAATCTGATTTAAACATAATACAAGCAAAGTTATATATGGCTATAGCTTTATGTTCCATATTATCTCCATACATTTCATAAGCCTTTGACTCATATTCTTCAAAATTTCCTTTATTTAATTTAAACGAAAGAATGGCCATCATATGATACATTTTAGCTATTTGGAGTTTATCCTCCAAATACTGAAATAAATTCTTTAATTCTTCAGCAACTTCATAAGCCTTTTCATACATATGTAGTTTAACATAGGATGATGCTTCATAATATATAGCCTCACCAACCATATTAACGTCTTTATCCTTACTATCCATCAAAGTTTTTTTTACATTTTTAAAATAATTAACAGCTTGATAATATTCTTTATTTTTATAAAAATATTTTGCAACATCCATATAGTATATAGATTTTCTTAACCTTATAGTGGCATTATTGCTTATATCGTAGTATCTTCCGATATTTTTTTGTATTTCTCTTATATCACTATTTTCCAGCATATGTTTAAATATTAAATGCATGATATTTAAAGCAACATTATAATATCCATATCTCTCAGCTAATTCTAAGTTATACTGTAGCTCTTTAATATAATTTTCAGCTTTATCATTTTTGATCATATTTTTTAAATTTATATTTATCTGCTCATCAACGCTCTGCTTTAAATATTCAATATCTAAATCCAGTTTAGATGATATTAATTCCAATATCCAATCTTCTGGATCAACTTTTCCATTTTCTATGCAGCTTAGCTTTGAAACTGAAATTTCATTTCCACATACATCTTTTAATGTATATCCCTTATAGACCCTTGCTCTTTTTATCTTTTCCCCAACAGCTAAAACTTCCATATAATCACCTATCCAATACTACACTATTTCAAAATCCCTAATTTTTTAAATATCTCAACACCTTCATTTAAATACTTAGCAGCTTCTTTATCTTTACCGTTATCTACGTAGAATTTACCAATTAATATAGAAATTTCTGCATGCTCGTCAGTAAGCTCCATATTTTTTGCATAATTTAAAGCCATAATCAAATTATTCTCTGCTTCTACTAAATTCCCTTCAATTAAATCAACTCTATGCTTCAATAGATAATAATTCAGTAAGGCTAATTTTCCACCATTCTCGACATTGTTCATTATTTCTTTTAAAATTTCTTTAGATTTTTCCAAATCCTTAAGTTTAATATAATTCTCACATATATTTATAAGAGTTTCTATATATTTTGAATCCTTGTATTGCTTTCTTAATTTTATTGCCTTATTATAATGTTCAAAGGATTCTTCTAAATTGTCAAATTCATAAAATAGTCTTCCCAAATTATTTTCAATCTGAGATATATAATTAGAATCATTAATTTCCTTAAATAACTTTAGAGTTTTGTTAGAATACTTTATTGCTTTATCTATATCACCTTTTTTACTATATTCTTCTGACAATAGTAAAAGTGATTTAGCATATTCCTTTTTATTATCAATTTTTTTGAATTTTGAGTTGGCTAAATATGAATAGTTTATAGCTTTTTCAATATCATCTAATTTAAAATAAGTATTAGCTATATAATAATAAATTTGTCCAATTAGAAAATCATTTTCTAACTTATTATCGGCGTATACTTTTTCTGCCTGCTGAAAATAACTACAAGCTGCATGATGTGCCTGTGTATCTAATGTAATCATTCCAAGCTTTAAGAAAGTCTTTATAATGTCCTCAAATTTATTCTCTTTTATAAATATTACATTAGCAGATAAAAAATTCTGTTGAGCTAGTCCATATTCACCTTTATATATATTTATTTCTCCTCTTAAATATAAATTTTTTGCTTTTCTATATTCTAATTTATATTTTTCCGCATAGTATAGAGCATTATCTACATATTGTTCTCCTAAAATCAAATCATTGTTTAAGACATGTGATTCTGCAATATTTTCAAAATAAGTAGATATTTTTTCAGCTTGACTCTCTTCTGATTCCATAAGATATTCTACAGAAATGTTAAGTGTATCTGCCAAATACTCTAACAAATCCATACTAGGATTCGACTTACCTGATTCAACTAAACTTATTTGTCCCGGAGTTATTCTATCCCCTGCTAAATCCTTCAATGTCATATTTAATTCTTTTCTTCTTCTCTTGATTTTTTCTCCTAAAGACAATATTTCCATAAATACCTCTTCCTTCATCCAAGTATAATATAATTAATAGATTTAATATCATTTAATAAATTCTCAAATACTATTCTCATTATAACATATTTCTTTTATATTCTGCAAAAAAAATAGTGTAAATTTTGAAAATAATAAAAAAAAAAGAAAGAAATTCAAGATAATATAGAATCTTGAATTCCTTCACTTTATCTCATCCAATCCATTAAAACATCATATATTCCTTCTGCTGTATTTAATGCATTTCTACCATTTCTTTTTAATCTTCTTCTAGTACCTCTACTCATCTGTGGTGCCATCATCATACCTGCAGTTACTCCTATAATAGCACCTGTAGTTATACCTCTTATCAACTTTCCATTCATATCATTCGCACCCCTTTGTTATAGTTTACAGTTTACAGTTAATAACTATTTTATCTGGTGGCTAACACTTATAATACTAACCTTCCTCTGTGAACTGTTATTAACTATAGGTTATGCAATTTTTTAAATATTAAACATTCTTTATTAGATAACAAATCAATTCATCTTTTAGCTGGTTATCCATTTCTTTTATACAGTCTTTTAATCCATCCTTGTCTTTTTTTATAAGATTTTTCAACTTTTCAATTTCATCTTTAATTTTTTCATCTAATAAAGGAGTCTTATTTGAGCTTTTTTCTAATACAATAATATTTTCTGCTGGCTCCCCTACTACAATTTCCATCATTTTATCTTTAATAGCTTTATTCTTAACCTTTATTTTTTGACCCTTTAAAAGCTTTGCAGTTTCTCCCTTAAGAGGTACATTTATTGCTTTTTTAGCAAATTCATCTACTATTTCATTAAACAAATCTCCAGTATGACTGTCTACTTTAACAAAAGTTACCTTTATTCCATTTGCCTCAGTCAAATAATTAAAATCAGCATAATATTTTTTCGATGATTCTTCTTTTCTTTCCCAAAATCCTGTAGCATGATAACAAACTCCAACATAATCATGTATCAAAATTAACTCTTTTATTCCATTATCCCTTGCATATTCCAGAGCCTTAATAGCTCCTTTAAGTTCTCCTGCTATCTGTCTTATGTCCTTACTTGAATTATCCTCTGAAGCACCATTTTCAATGTGAAGGATAACATCCTCCTTTACAACAACCATACCGTAAGAGTATTTTTCAGAAGCAGTATTATAACTGCCATCAATGTAGGCCTGTACTTTGTCAAGTGGATACTCATCTACTCCTTTTTTTAGAAATCCACTTCCCATATTTAGATATTCCTCCACATCTTCCATAGAAGTAAAACTCTTATATTTAGCTCCCTTAACTCCCTTTACATATTTTAAGCATTCATCCCATGAATAAACAATTTTATCTACAACCTTAATATTATTTTCAGAATCAAATCCTTCTTTAATAGCATAAATTTTCTTCGCCATCTCTATATACTCCTAAATTTCTTTTTTCTATGTATTATTTTTTTTGATAATACAAACATTCCACTTAATATACTAATAGTATTTTTTCTACCTATAACACTAAAAGAAAGATCTCTTATTTCCCTTGATCTTCTTATAATATCTTCCTTTCCCTGCCAATGTTCCACAATGATATATTCAGGTATATCGTCTATAATTTTATCCAAAACTAAAAGAACTATTCCAATGTCATCAATTTTACCTGCTATAGGCATAGAATCAGGTAGAATATCTAAAGGTAGTGCTAAATAGCCAATTGCCACACTAATAAATACCTTAGTTTTGCTCTTAACCCTTTTGTCTCTCATAATTCTATATAATAGAGCTATTATATCAGGAATAAGCATAGCATATTCAGCAAAATCTTTATATTTTGTGGAAATCTTACCCTCTACTCCTTCTCTTATTTTTGAATATTCATCTTTTGTTTTATTTATAGTAATTATTTCGTCCTTAATTGAAATTTCTTCACCATGAATATCTTTTTTTTCGCTTTTTATATTGACCTCATAATATTTCCCATTCTCTTTTTTTAAGTTACCCTTAAGCTCATCTAAGGACATTGCCTTTTTACTTTGTGCGTAAACTAAATTTTCAAGTTCCACTTCTATTTCACCTTTAAAAAGAGTAATATATTTAATAGTGAAAGTTACAGCTGGTATATACCTTGATAATAACGTAAAGTTCAAATAAATAGTGCCCTTTTCTATACTTATTCCCATACTCTCAAAATTCTTTAAACTTTTCTTAAGAGCGAAATTCACAATTTTAGACCATACAGGAATTTTAGCAACTCTAATATTAAACAACCTTAATTTTAATATATTATTTTCTACACTTCCAAATCCCAATGAAGCACAGAAGCCAATTTTTAATCCTTTAGTATAATAACCCTCTATTTTTATTAATTCCTTTATTTCAATTTTCTCTATTTCTAAACCCTCAACCCTTAAGTTTTCTAATATCATTCCCAATAAATCTTTTTCCGTTAATCTAACTCGTATATCTGAAATATTCATATAGTTCAAGCTCTAATAGAGCCCTTCCCCCCCCCAACTTTGAATAATTTAACAATACAAGTAAAGTATACACAATAATTTAATTTAACACAATAAACCTTTTACTATACCTGATTAACATAAATTACATTAGCAAATTTTATGATTTATATTGGACATACTCTTATAAATTTAATATAATAATCCCAGGTTGACATAATAAATATTCAATTATCAATTCTTAATGTTTAATTATCCAAGAGCTTATTGGCAGTTAGCTATGTGGTAAAGTAAACCTTAATTCAAATGGAGTTTTTACTCTATCTAAATTTGCACTCTGTGTAAGGGATGAATATCAAATCACAGATTTGAGTTACCTGCTTAAGTTGAATCAATTTAAAAATTTACAATTCTTATACTAGAAAGGATGATTTTGTGAATAAAATAAAGAATAAGTATATATTTATTCCAATAATTACAACTATAATCTCTATAATACTTATAGTAATGACAAGCGTTACCTTTAAATCTAAAGGAACAAAATCCTATACAGAATTTTTAAGTGATATAAAGAATAATAAGATTTCAGCAGTATACTACACAAACTCTCCAACTTTTAAAGTAAAACTTACTGATGGAAAAATCTATGAAACTGATAATCCTAGAAGTGATAAGTTTAAAGAAGACCTCTTAAAAAGCGGAGTAAAAGTTTTAGAACAATCTTATGTATCTCCTAAGGAAGTTATACCTTTCGTACTTTTAGGTGGTTCTATAATAGCTCTTATTGTAATGTCTATAAAGAATTCTAAAGTTGCTTCTAAAGGTCTTCGTTCTGTAGATTCCTTAGATGCAACCGCTGTAGAAGATGTAAACTACACTTTTGAAAATGTTGCAGGAAATGAAGAAGCAAAAGAAAGCGTAAAGGATATAATAGACTTTCTTAAGCAACCCGAAAAATACAACACCTATGGAGCCCGTATGCCAAAAGGAATTATATTGTACGGTGAACCTGGGACTGGTAAAACCCTACTTGCAAAAGCTGTTGCAGGTGAAGCTGGTGTTCCTTTTTATGCTGTATCTGGTTCAGATTTCATTCAAGTGTATGTAGGGGTTGGTGCCAGCAGAATAAGACAATTGTTTAAAAAAGCTAAAGCTCATGGTAAGGCAGTAATCTTTATCGACGAAATCGACGCCATAGGAAAAAAGAGGGACGGTTCTGCTGGAAAAGGTGGATCCGATGAGAGAGATCAAACTTTAAATGCTCTTCTTACCGAAATGTCTGGCTTCAATGAAAAGGAAGGAATTGTTGTAATGGCTGCTACTAACAGACTAGATATGCTTGACCCAGCCTTACTAAGACCTGGTAGATTTGATAGACATATAGAAGTTTCTCTTCCTGATATTGCTGCAAGAGAAAAAATATTATCATTACACCTTAAAAACAAACCTGCCAAGGATATTCATATTAAGGATTGGGCACAAAAAACCTCTCTATTCTCAGGTGCTAAGCTTGAACATTTAGTTAACGAAGCTGCCATACTTGCTTGCAAGGAAAATAGCGAGAATATAGAGAATAGTCACTTTGATAAAGCCTATTCAATAGTTTTAGCTGGATATGAAAAACAAAACAGAGATCATATAAAAGATATAGATAAAAAAATTACCGCTTACCACGAAGCTGGACATGCTCTAGTTTCTGCAAAAGTACTTCCAGATGAGACAATTTCTAAAGTTACTATTATTCCAAGTACTAAAGGTGCTGGAGGATATACGCTAAGTATTCCTCAAGATCAAATGTACCAAAACAAGGATTACTTGAAAAAAAGAATAATGGTTCTTCTTGGTGGAAGAGCTGCTGAAGAAATTATCTTTGGAAAAGATAAAATCACTACTGGTGCATATAGTGACTTAAAACACTCAACCAATATAATATCCAACATGGTTTCCTCTTATGGAATGGGAGAATCCTTAGGATTGTTAACTCTCTCCGAAATAGGAGAACTATCCTCATCTAATAAGCAAGATATTATAAATGAGTGCAAAAATACAGTTGACTGTCTATATACCGATGTAAAAGAATTACTTTATGATAATAAAGAAATTTTAGAAGACCTTTCAAATACATTGATAGAAAAAGAAACTTTATATAGTAATGACATAGAAAAAATAGTTAATAACTAATCTCCCATAAAAACAATACGGTTTTTCAAAATGAAAAACCGTATTGTTTTTATTTATAATTTACTATACATTATTTTATTATACCTATGTCAGGATGAAGCTCACCATGCTGCTCATAAGAGTTTCTGTATCTAGCCATAACAGTTGAAAAAATATCTGCTGTTGATTGAGGAGTATATGTTATAGCATTGGCTCCCGCATCAATGGTAGCTTTTATACTTTCATCATTTGGTCCAGCTGTAGCTATTATAGGCACCTTAGGAAATTCTTTTCTTATTTCCCTTACTATCTCTATAGTTCTTTTTGCTCCAGAAACATTTAGAATATTTGCTCCTGAATCTATTCTAGCTTGTATATCTTCCTTTTCTGAAACCACAGTAACTATAATAGGTATATCTATAGTTTTTCTTACTCTGCTTACAACCTGATTTGAAGTTGGATTGTTTAGTACAACTCCAATACAGCCTTTAAATTCCGCATCCAAAGCCAAGTTTACAACTCTTTTTCCAGTGGTTAGTCCTCCCCCCACTCCACAAAAAACAGGCTTATCTGCTCCAACCATTAACGCTTCTGTTATAACAGGCTGTGGAGTAAAAGGATATACCGCCATAATAGCATCTGCATTTGTATTTCTAATTACTGCAACATCCGTACTAAAAACCAATGATTTTATTCTTTTACCTAAAACTATTATTCCACTAGCCTCTCTAATAACTTCAGGTACTTTAATCATATTACTTCTTAAAATTCCATTTATTTCAGGTACACTTTTTTTCATAATTTCCTCCTACAAATCTAAGCAAATAATACTATAATTATATATCCAGCCATTGCCTAATACAATAACTATATTATTAAAAAAGTAAGATTTAACTAATATACTATTCAATTTTATTTTTAAACATTAGAGATATCAATATCCCCCCTATTAATCCTCCTAAATGCGCCAAGTTATCGATATTTGGAATAGATATACCTATAAATATATTTATGCCTATAACAGAAATAATATTTTTTAACATTCCTTTTCCAACTCTATCTTTCATTTTCAGTGAAAAAATCAATACTGCTCCAAATAGACCAAATATGGCTCCTGAAGCGCCTATTGAAACTCCTTCTGAAAACATATAACTAAATATAGAAGAAACAATACCTGCTACAAAATATATAATAACATATTTTGCACTTCCGTAAACCTTTTCCACAAAAGGCCCTAAGGCATTTAGAGCATACATATTTAATAATAAATGTATCACCCCACCATGCAAGAACATAGCTGTAATAAGCCTATAATATTCTCCACTGCTTATCAACTCATTAACTTTAGCTCCTAAAAATATTAAAGCCCTTATATCGCTATCTATTATATCTCCTGAAAGAATAGCCGTTATAATATACATAATCACATTAACAGAAATTAAAGCTATTGTTATAATAGATTTCTTGTCTTCATTTTTCATATTAATCCCCCAACTATAAATAAAAATTACAGTTATAAATACCTCTTAATAAAAGACATTTATAACTGTATAGTTATTTTTTTATTTACATTATTATAACTTCTTATCTATACTACCTCTTGTATAGTAATAGTCAGTTCCTTCATTAAATCGATCTCATAAAAAGGTACTGGTTTTTTCGTTTCTGAATCATAAAGCACTCTTATTATGGGTCTATCTGGGAAACCTTTATTTTGCCTCACTACATATCCCTCAACATTACTTGAAAGCCTTACACAGCAGCCTAATGGATATATAGCAAAGGTATCTTTAAAACTCTTCACCATTTTCTCATCAAACATAGTACCACTTCCAGCTAATATAAGCTCATAAGCTTCATTAGGACTAAACTTCTTTCTATAGCTTCTGTCATTACTAATAGCATCATATACATCACATATAGAAACAATCTTACCATATTTAGAAATTTGATTTCCTGATAAACCATAGGGATATCCTTTTCCATCAACTCTCTCATGATGCTGCTCTACTGCCTTAAGTATTTCCTGGGATATTTGAATGTTTTTTTCTAAAATCTCTCTACCATATACAGGATGCTTTTTTATTTCTAAAAATTCCTCATCCGTTAAAGGTCCCTTTTTATTAATTATCTTAAAGGATATCTTAGTTTTGCCAATGTCATGAAGTATGGCTGCCTTTCCTAAATCTTTTAATTCACTTTCACTAAAATGCATTGAAAGTCCTAAAAAAGCTGACATAATACCAGTATCTAAACAATGTACATAGGTATAATTGTCATAGGTTTTTATGTCATATAAGCTTTTATTTACATCACCAGCATCAATTATATATTCTACTAAGTTTTCTACAATTCTAAGTGAATTTCTAGTTTCTATTTTATTTACAGCATGAATATTTTTAATTATTTTATCCATATTTTTCATGGCAATCTGTTTTAATTTAACAAGTCTCTCATCCTCAACCATGACATCATCTAATCTATCATCTTCAACATATACATATAAAACGCCTAACTTTTTTAGCCTTGATATATACAGTTCTGTTAATGCTATACCTGCTCTTAATAAAACACTACCATCATTAGTAAGAATACTTTTCCCCAAAACATCATTTTCTTTAACTCTATTTATAAATTCAAGTCTCATATTACACCTCATAGAATCTTTTTATTGCTATTTTCCGCTACCAATTAATTCTATTATATTATAATAAACGATATTTTTCATTAATTTTCCTCATAAATTTTAATATTCAGAAATATTTTAGATGTAAATATGGTTAAACTTAAACTTATATTAAACTTATCTTCAACTCTTCTTTACTGTTCTAACATATCTAAAAGTTCATTAAATCTGTTTATTGTATCTTCTATAGGCTTTGATACCGTCATATCAACTCCAGCCTTTTTAAGTATACTTATAGGATAATCAGAACCTCCACTTTTCAAGAAATCCTTATATTTTTCCACAGCACTTTCTCCTTGGGCTAATATATTTTTTACAAAGGAATTTGCTGCTGAATATCCTGTAGCATATTGATATACATAGAAGTCATTATAAAAATGAGGAATTCTAGACCATTCCATATCTATTTCTTTATCCACAATCATATCTTCACCAAAATATTTAACATTTAAATCATGATATATACTGCATAAATCTTGAGAAGTAAGTGGTTCTCCATTGTCAATCTTCTCATGAGTGATCTTTTCAAATTCAGCAAACATTATCTGTCTAAATACGGTAGTTCTTATTTGTTCAAGCTGAGTATTTATAAGATAAAGCCTCTTCTTTTCATCCTTTTCATTATCTATCAAATAATTTATAAGCAAGCATTCATTTACAGTAGAAGCTACCTCTGCACAAAATAAAGTATAACTAGAATATATATATGGCTGCTCTTTTCTTGAATAATATGAGTGTATAGAGTGCCCCATCTCATGAGCAAGAGTTGATACATCATTTAACTCATAATTATAATTTAAAAGTACATAAGGCATTGTATCATAACAGCCCCAGGAATATGCTCCATTTCTTTTACCCTTGTTTTCATAAACATCTATCCACTTTTTATCTATTCCTTCATTAAAAATATTTAAATATTCTTCTCCTAAGGGTTTAAGAGCCTCTTTTACAATTTTAACTCCTTCATCAAATTCAATATGAGTCTTTGGTGTATCTATCACAGGTACATACAAATCATACATATGGATTTCATCTAATCCCAGTAATTTTTTCTTTATTCTTACATATCTATGAAGACTTGCTATGTTCTTATTTATTGTTTCAATAGCATTTTCATAAACCCTTACTGGAATATCATTTGGCTGCAGCGAACTCTCTATAGAGCTTTTATACTTACGAGTTTTTGCAACAAAAGAAAAGTTTTTTACAGATGAAGTAAGAGATGAAGCTAGAGTATTCTTAAACTTTTCATATGTTCCAAACAAAGCTTTAAAAGCAGCTTCTCTAACCTTAACATCCTTAGACTTTATATACTTTGAGTAGTTTCCTTCAGTTAATTGTACTTCATTGCCTTCTTCATCCTTAATATTTGGAAAAGTCATATCTGCATTTGATAACATACTGAAAATGTTTCCTGGTGCATTTAAGCAATCTGATACAGATGCCATAAGTTCTTCCATTTCACTACTTAAAGTATGCGGTTTTGTTTTTAATATTTTCCTTAACATAAATTCATATATTTTAAGCTCAGGAAGCTCTTCAAGTTCTCTTTCTACAGTTCCTTCTTCATAAGATAGAATTTCAGGAGTAAAAAATGACCCCATAGCCATAAGCTCAGCTAAGTAAGTCTCTATCTTATTTTTTAATGCTTGCTGGGTTGTATTTGTAGTATCTTCATCTGCTCTCAAAAATGCATAAACTGCCAGTTTATCAGCAAGTCTTGAAATCTCTTCATCCAATTTTAAGAAGTCCAAAAGTTCTTTTGCCTGATTTAACTTTCCCTTATATCCTTTAAGTTTTGGAGCAATTTCCTTGAGTTTTGCAAAATCCTTCTCCCACTCTTCTATCCCTGAATAAACCTTTCCAATATCCCACTTAAACTCTTCTGGTATTTCCTCTCTCTTTTTAAGCATCTTAACATCACACCCCATTCTTTGATTCAGTTTACAGTTTAGAGTTTACAGTCTACAGAGAATTTACAGTTTACAGTTATTTAGATTTTACCTTAGGTAAAATCTTTTCCATCTCTTTTGTAAACTGTAAACTGTCACCTGTAAACTCTTTTTCCTATTCTTTCACTCTAAACTGTCACCTGTAAACTGTAAACTTTTTTTCCTAACGGTATTCTTCTTTCCTCTCCTCTGCCTCTTTGAAAGCTTTTTTCATCTCCACATTAATTAATTCACAAACCTGATTTAGCTTTTCTTTCATTTCATTATGTTCCTCAATATAATCAAACTCAACAATCCATGTTGGATTATATTCATCATCATCTTCTTCAATTTTATAACCCATTTCTTCAAAAGCTTCTAAATTAAACAAATGAAATAAAGCAGTATACTGCCACTCTTCTACATCTTCCTTGGTATCAAAATATAGCTTTATTTTATCCTCTTTGTAGAAAAATTTAGTAACATATTCAGCTCCTTCTCCAACCTCATAGCTTCCAAGCTCTCCTAAAAATTTATTATCCTTATCAACTTCCATAAGTACTAATGATGAAAATTCCATTATTTATCCCTACCCTTTAAAATTATTTTTTATTTTCACATTTTTAAATTTATACCTTTATATTATCACCTTAAAGGCAAATTTATAACCATTATATCATAATTTTTAACAACTCATAATAAGTTTGCACTTAATGGAAAGTTATTAAACTATATAGATTGCAATCTTCATAATTTCCACTAATTCTTTAATTCTTAAATTCTTAAATTCTTTAATTCTTAAATTCTTAAATTCCCAAAACAAAAATAAGTATAGTATATTCAATAACTATACTATACTTATTTTCAAATTTCCCCTTAGCAAAATCTCCTTAACTGTACACTCAAACTGTAAATTTTCTAACTTCTCCAAGCTTTTTTCTAAACTCATCAGAGCGCCTACACTAAGCAAAGCAACTACTCTCTAAACTTTTTTTCCTAAACTCTCTACACTCAGCGAAGCGTCTACTCTCAGCGAAGCGACTATACTTCCTAAACTTCTTTTCCTAAATGGCTTCTTCTCTATCTTTCTTCCAATTTAAGAACTGTATTTCCTGTGCAACTACTTGACTCAAATATCTTTTAACTCCATCTTTTCCTTCATAAGAAATCATTTGAAGTCTTCCAATTACACTGACCATGCTTCCTTTTCTTGTATATTTAGATAACTTTTCAGCATTTTTTTCCCAAGCAACCACAGGTATAAAATCAGCTCCCTTCTCTCCCTTTTCATTTAGGAAAGGTCTATCTACAGCTAAAGTAAAGTTAGTTACAAACTTACCATTTTCCTTTATCTGCTTTAATTCAATATCCTTAGTAATTCTACCTATAAACAAAACCTTATTCATTTCTACTCCTCCAATAACAATAAAATAAAATGTTTATCTAAATTATATCCAGATAAAATATTATTAATCAGGAGCAGCTTAATATTAATAAATTTTTATATTGCGACTTTGCAAAAGCAAAGTATCCTTCACTGTCAATTGTCCATTATCAATTGTCAAATGTTTCTTAAAACATTATCATCTTAATACCAAATAAGATCAAAATAATCCCACCAACATAATCAGCATATTGGGCTACAACCTTAATTTTTCTTAGATACCTTGAAATTAAAAAGGCAAGTCCTGACATTATAAGAGAAATTAATCCTATAAATAAAGTATATTGAAACAATATTAAATTATTTGTTATATTATTAAAAACAGTAAAACCTATAACTGCAGCATCTATGCTCACAGAAATTCCAAGAATAAAATACATCTTTATTTCCAAAAGAATATTTTCCTCTTTTTCTTCCAAACCTTCTTTCAACATAAGCACTCCTACCACAGCTATTATTATTCCACCTACTATCTTAGGCAGTGCCAATATATATGTATTAAACAGGAAGCCTGCAACTGCCCCTATAAAAGAAAAAAGAAATTGAAAAAAACCAAAGGACATAGAAAACCAAAGTTTATTTTTAAATTTTATTCCTTCATTTATACCTATACTCAGAGCTACTCCAAAAGCATCCAATGCCAACGCCAAAGCTATTAATAGTAGCGAATACATATCCATAAAAATTTCTCCTTATATATGCAAAATATATACATTATAGTATGAAAAAACACTTGGGATTATACATATTTTACACTTAATCTCATAGACAATGAATAAACATTAAAATGAAAGAACAGCATTAAGCACCTCATATCTCTTACGAATTTAATTACATTATTTCCCTTTTATTGATATTTAAACTGTTCTTTTGTATTTATTTCAAAAATTAAAGGTCTTATATTTTAATTTATAGAATAATATATGTAATGAATAGTTGGCCAACAGAGGTGGTATGATTAATGAAAGTAAGAAAAGCAATAATACCTGCAGCAGGCTTAGGTACAAGATTTCTACCTGCAACAAAGGCACAGCCAAAAGAAATGCTCCCTATAGTAGATAAACCTACTATTCAATACATTATAGAAGAAGCAGTAGCTTCAGGAATTGAGGAAATACTTATTATAACAGGTAGAAATAAAAGGGCTATAGAAGACCATTTTGGTGCGACACGTTCTCTTA
>JAVBWC010000006.1:0-43212 GCA_036677675.1 Clostridiaceae bacterium
ACATACATAGGAGCATAAAATACAGAACGTACTACCTCATTTAACTTGATTTTTTTTAGAGTTGTTTCTTGGTTTGTACTGCAGCCTGATAGAAGTGAGAAACTAAAAATTAAGGCAAACAACATAGAAAGTAAGCTAAATAACTTTTTTTTCATAAAAGATTTTACCTCCATAGAATTAATTCATGATATAGTATTATATGAAATTTATGGTGTACTGGTGATTAAGGTGCATTAAGCTTTTCATTTAAATATTATGCACTCTGAATTCATTTCTTTACAAGAATTTTTACTTTTAGGTTCTTAAATTCTAAATTCTAAATCTCAATGTATAATAGTGGAAATTCAAATTTAACAATTTTTAATGGTGATTTTTATGAAATTACCATTAAATTATGCTATAATTATCTTTATATTAAAATGTTATTTATACCACTTATACTCATCAAATTATTTGGATAGATAGAGAAAATATTTATTGAGGGAGAAATACATTATGGGATTGATTTTAAATGAAGATATTTTTGCAGAAATAGAAGAAAAATTGAATAAAGAATTTATTGGACAAGAAGATTATTTTAAGGAAGTAAGTGCTTATTTTAAAGATAAAATAATGAACAGAGAAAAAGGTGTATTACTTGTTGTTGGAGAGATGAATACATTTAAAAAAGTTAGTATGAGACATATGTTTCAAGAATTAAGAGCAAATGAACTTTTAGAGGATGGAACTCTTGAAGAGATTGATTTAGCTTCATACAACTTTAACTACGGTTATAATGCATTTTTAACAGATTTATATGAAAAGCTGAGCAATAGTTCAGAAGGTATAGTGTTCACAAATGTTAATATGGCAAGTGATAAGATGCTTGATATATTATCTAAGATATATCCAAATAGTAGTATTGAATTAGAGACTAACTATGTTATGAATAACAGATTCCTTTTAGAAACAACTGAAAATGTAGAAAATGCAATTAATACAATAAAATGTGATGATAAATTTGTTGTGTTTTTATATGATAAAAAGAATGACAACGATTATTTAGAGTTTGTTGAAAATTACATTAATAACAGAGACAAAGTTTTATATACTAAAAACCTAACTAAGGTTGAAAAAACACTTATTATGAAAAAAGTATTATTTAAGGTATTAAAAGAATTAGAAGTAAATTATAGTCTTGATATCATATTTAGAAATAAAGAAAGTAATAATCCGGAAGAGGATTACGGTATTTTATCTTATATTTATAAATTTAATGAAGATAAGAATTTTACTTTAATGGATTATACTAGATACAAAATAGGTAATCCTCTAAAGAAAATTATTGAAGAAGAAAAGATTAAGAAAAATAGTAGAATTTTATTATATATCGAAAATGATAAAATATTTGCAAAAATAAATAATGAAGTATATGAATTAGAAGATTATGTAACACCATCCTTGGAAGAAGTAAAGTATAGGTTGGATTCAATAATAGGGATGAAAGAATTCAAAGAACACATCAATAATATTGAAAACAACTTTAAAGTACAAAAAATAAGAGAAAGACTTAATATGAAGACAGTTAATATACCTTTAAACATGCTCTTTGTAGGTAATGCAGGGGGCGGAAAAACAAATGCTGCTAGAATTACATTTGATTTTTTAAATGCTTTAGGATTGTTATCAAGGAATGTTTTTGTAGAAGTTAGTAAAGCTGATTTCGTATCTGGAGATGCTAGTGATGTTGAAAAAACAACAAATGATATTATTAACTCAGCTATAGGAGGAGTTTTGTTTATTGATGAAGCTTATTCCTTATGTGAAAGTGAAAATGATACGGTAGGAAGAAAAATTATAGATACTCTTCTATGTGGAATTGAAAATAATAGAGATAATCTAGTTGTTATTTTAGCAGGTTATGAGAAAGATATGGAAAGATTGTTTAATTATAATCAAGGATTAAAATCTAGGTTCCATAATATTATACATTTTAGAGATTACACACCTGAAGAAATGTATGAAATAGCTGTTAATATAGCAAGAGATAAAGGATATTATATTGCTAATAATGTGAAAAATGATTTAATAGATCTATTTACAAGAAACCAAACTATTGAGAGTAAAGGATTGGGAAATGCAAGGTTTGTAAGGAATGTTATAGAAAATGCTATAATGGATGCTTCTAAAAAATACCTTTCAGATTTGAAAAGACAAATTGATATATTAGATAGAAGCAATTTTAACTTTAATGTTAGAGTTAGATTTGATTTAGAGGAAAAATTAAAAGATATTGTTGGATTAGAAGAAGTAAAGAATTTACTGAGAAATCAATATAAATTATTAATTGCTCAAGAGAAGAGAAAATCAGTAGGCGTTGATACAAAGATTGAACAGAATTTAAATATGGTTTTTGCAGGTAATCCTGGAACAGGAAAAACAAGTATTGCAAGGCTTGTAGCGGAAATGTTAAACAGCATGGGCTTCTTAAAAGGAGGACAACTTGTTGAAACAGATAGATCAAGTTTTGTAGCAGAAAATTCAGAAGAAACATCTAAAAAAACAGAGGCAAAATTTAAAGAAGCTATTGGTGGAATTTTGTTTATTGATGAGGCATATACCTTAGCAAATGATTCACTAGGTAGAGAGGTTATTGAAACATTACTTAAACTAATTGAAGACTATTCAAAGGAAGTTATTGTTATCTTAGCTGGATATAGTAAAGAGATGGAAGATTTCTTTGATGTAAACATTGGTCTTAGATCAAGATTCCCATTATGGACTACTTTTGAGGATTATATACCAAATGAATTATTGGAAATTGGGCTTAGACTTTTAAAGTCAAAAGGATTTGAAATATCCAAAAATGCTCATGTAGAGCTTGAAAAGAGTTTTGTTGATATATATGAGAATTCAGATGCCCAATCTGGTAATGCTAGAATGGTAAGAAATCATATTGAAAATCTTATAAGAATTCAAAGTGTTAGAGTTGCTGAAGAACAAATTAGTGCTTATGAAATGAATCGTATAATTGCTGAGGATGTTGAAAAGCTTATATTCTCTGAAAATGATAAGAGTTTTAATCTTGAAAACAAATTAATGATGATTTCTGATAATGACAAAGTTAAGGAATTTTTGAGAAATCAATATAAGTTATTTAGAATTAATGAAAGAAGAAAGAAATTAGGAATAAATTCAGACATAAACAAGTATATGAATATTATTTTTACTGGAGGAATGGGAACTGGTAAAAACATTGTATTAAATATCTTGACTGAAATGTTATACAGCATAGGTATAGTAAATGCAAAGGCTCCTCTTCAAATCAGTAAATATGAAATTGACACTGCTATTAAAAATGGCAAAAAGTTAGAAGATGTTCTAAATAAAGGAATAGGCAAGGTGTTATTTATAGATAGAACTGATTTATTTATTGAAGGAGAGGGTTCTAACAACATTATTGTTAAACTAATTAAGTTTATTGATAAAAATAGCAATAGGATGATAATAGTTTTGAATGGAGAAGAAAAAACTATAAAGGATTTGATGAAACAAAATCCAGCCTTAAACTACAGATTCCCAACTTTATTAGATTTTGATGACTATACTGAAACTGGTTTAATTAATTTGGCTCTAAAAATTCTTAAAGGCAAAGGTTATTCAATGGAAAGTGAATGTGAAGACAATATAGGTAAAATAATAACTGAGTTCTATGAGAATAAATATATTATTATAAAGAATGGGCTTATGATAAAACAATTCCTTGATAATGTTATTAGAATTCAAAGTGTAAGGGTCTATGACTCGGAAATAGGAAATAATGATATCAATACCATTATAACTGATGATTTGATTCAAGCTAAGAAAATGTTCCTTCATAAAAATACTTAAAGAGAACATTTAAAGTTTTAAGAATGTGCACAGATTTATGTAAATTAATTCTTAAGATGCCGGATTTATTGGAAATTAGCATGGGTGATTTTCCCATGTTAATTTTTTTACGCTTACTTTTATAAGGAGATGAATTATGAATAATTTAGAAAAAAATGAATTGAATATTTCAATGCAGCAGGGAATTTTAACACCAGAAGATATTAAGAGACTGAAAGGCTTTGGACAATCAACTTTTGGATGTCTTCATGTTATATTTATTTTTATGGTATTTGTAGGATTAATTCTAGCTATAGCAGGTAGTTTTGTTTTAAAAAACCTTAGATATGTATTGACATGTACTTCCGTAAGTGCTGTATTTCTTATACTTATAATAGTAAATTCAAGACTATCGAAAAAAGTTGATAAGGATATTAATAATGGAGTGAAATATATTCTTACTGGTATTTTAGAAGATAAAATCAAGCCTAGCAGAGGGCCAGCTAAGTATCGGTTAAATGGAAAAATGTATAATATTGCTTATGAATTCTATGATCGTGCCGATAAAGGAAATGAAATAGAACTACATATTTGTCCTCTTACCAATTATGTATGTAATGTAAGAAATTTAGAAAGATAAACTATGCACCATTTTTAAGTGGTAGAATTTATACAACAATAGGAGAATTAAGTAAATAAGAAATCTATCAAGGTATTTATCATATTGAAAAAGATTTTTAAAGAAAATAATATTGATTTAGATTTTACAGAGAAATATGTGAAAATTGATTTATGGAGATAAGTGGTTTTAAATTTTAAAATAGCTATGGTTTTTAAAGATAAGAGATTTTAATATCCTCGTAATTTTGATAATTTTATATAAAAACAAACAAAAAAATATTGAATTGTTATATTATTAATGATAAACTTTTCAATATGTTAATGAAAATGGAGGAATTTAAACCATGTTTAATTTTATAAATCAATTGAAAATTAAAAATAAGATATTTTTGATAATTTGTATGTTTTTGTTAGGATTTGGTTTCTTTAGTGTCTATTCATTTAGAACTTTATCAGTTGTTAGAGTTAATGGACCAATTTATAATAATATAATTTTAGGTAAAGATTTGGTTGCGGATATATTACCACCGCCTGAATATATAATTGAGTCATATTTATTAACTTTTGAATTAATCAATGAAACTGATAAAACGAAAATTAATGAATTAACAAATAGAGTGAAAGATCTAGAAGCTGAATACTTTAAGAGACACGAATTTTGGCTTCAAAATTTAGATGGTGATATTAAAAAAGCAATGACTGAAGAAGCATATTTGCCTGCGAATGAATTTTATAAAATTATTAATGAGGAATTTATACCCGCAATTTTAAATGGGGATAAGGAAAAAGCTACAAATCTTGCTTATGGGAAATTAAAGGATGCATATAAAATTCATAGAGAAAAAATAGATAAAGTAGTAGTTATGGCAAATGAAAGTAATGCAATAATTGAAAAAGACACAGCTAATTTTATTAAAAAGGCTAATATTATTTTATTTAGTGTTTCATTTGGAATTTGCATTATTGTAGTTTTATTTTCTGTTATAATAAGTAATGCAATTTCTAGACCTATTCTCCAAACAACAAATATGTTAAAGAATATTTCAGAAGGACAAGGAGATTTAACAAGACGATTAGATATTTTAACGAAAGATGAAATAGGGGAAATGTCTAAATACTTTAATTTATTCGTTGAAAATGTTCAAAAAATAGTAAAGAATATCATAAATGAATCTATAACTTTAAATAATTTGTTTTCAGGTACAATGAATAAAGTATTAGAAGTAAATAATCAACTAGAGACAATAGCTTCAATTACGGAAGAAATATCAGCTGGGACTCAGGAAACTGCAGCTGCAATAGAACAAATAAGTGTATCAACAAATAAGTTAGAAAATGATGTAGAAATAGTGTCATCAAGAGCTCATGATGGAGTTGATTCTTCAGAAAAAATAAGTAGACGAGCAGTAGAAGTAAATAATAAAGCAATACAATCTCAAAGGCATACTTCGGAAATATACAAAAATACTCAGACAAAACTATTAGAGTCAATAGAAAAATCAAAATCAATAGAAAAGATAAAAGAAACATTAAATACTATCTTATATATAACTTCTCAAATAAATGTATTAGCTTTAAATGCAACGATAGAAGCTGCAAGGGCAGGGGAACATGGAAGGGGATTTGCAGTTGTAGCAGATCAAGTACGTAAATTAGCTCAAGAATCTAAAGACTCAGTAACTGAAATACAAAATAATATTAATACTATAGTGCTTTCAGTTGAGGATTTATCAGAAACATCACAGGATATATTAAATTTTATAGATGAATGGGTTGTGAAAGATTATGAAATGCTTGTATCAACAAGTATTCAATATAGTAAAGATGCTAAGTATTATAAAGATTTATCCTTAGAATTTCATTCTGAATCTGAAAAGCTTATGTTTTCTATCCAAAGCATGACAAAAGCAATTAATGAAATATCATCTGCTGCCATTGAGGGTGCAAATGGTACAACAAATATTGCAGAAGAAACAAATTCAATGGTCGAAAAATCAAATGAAGTTAATAATAATGTAACTTTAGCAAAAAAATCTATAGATGAACTTGTTGCGATGGTATCAAAATTTAAAGTTTAATTTTCTAAGTTTATTTCATAAGAAAAGCTTAGCTATGAAGCCAAGCTTTTCTTATTGAAGATTAATAGATGTGAGAAATTAAAAGTTAACGCAAATAGCAGAAAAATTATTTAATTCCTTTCTCAAAATACTGTTGAATTCTATAATTCCACAACTCATAAGTTTCAGGAGATTGCTCTTTAACTACTGCCAAAAATTCATGTAAAACACCTAATTTATTTAATCCTTTCATTAGATGTCGTGGGTAAATGACTTCTTTAGAATAATTATTCTTAGGATC
Source organism: Clostridiaceae bacterium (assembly GCA_036677675.1). Classification (GTDB taxonomy): domain Bacteria; phylum Bacillota; class Clostridia; order Clostridiales; family Clostridiaceae; genus Clostridium_H. The sequence continues at coordinate 6,829 of JAVBWC010000006.1, forward strand.
GATTACTGTTAATGATAAATTTTTACCAACGTATAAATCTTTACATCTTATATCTAGCTTATTAAAATTAAGTCTTTTAAATTCGTTAATAAGTTTAATAAGATTATGTGCCATTTCTATTTTAAAGCCTTGTTTCTTAATGTATTTATCTAATTGTTCACCACTTACATAATCTCTTACAATATAATATGCTCCGTGATTGTGAACTTTAGGAAAATATTTACTCTTTTTGGCTTTTTTCAAGATAGTATACTCTTTTTCGCATACTTTTTTATCTTTAAAAATTTTAATTACATTTTTATTATCTAATAGATATACTATGCCATTATGACCACTACCTAAGAATTCAGCTCTTTGTAACATTTTTTCAATTTTACTATCTAAATCAATATAATAATCATGATTTTTATGCATAATATCCTCTTCTTTATAATAATATTAGTACATTATATGAAAACACTTTAAAAAGTATTAATATGAATAAAAACTGTGGTTACTACTTGTATATTTTATTAATCTTTCCATTTTTGATATAAATCAGGGTGATGATTTTTTAAGATTTTGAAAAATTTTTTAGATACTTTTAATTTTCTAAGTCCTGAAAGCATATGTTTGGGGTATATTTCTTTTCGTGTAAAGTTATTTTTAAGACCTATTACTTTTAGTTCTCCATTATTTTTTATAAATATATGAGATAGTCCTGTATCTAATCTAGTAAAATTGAGAAGCTGAAAAGTTTTTATGATATCAATTAGGGAAAGAGCAAGAGCTTCATCAAGACTCTGTTTTTTTATATAATCTATTAAACAAATACCTGTGATATATTCTCTAATTATATATCCAGTATGATATTCATATACTCTAGGAAAGTATTTATTGCCTTCACAGTATTTTAGTATAAGATACTCTCTTCTACATTCATCAAGATTTTTACATATCTTAATTACTTTGTAATCAGGTGTTAGATATATTATTTCTTTTTTGCTGTGATGTAATATTTTACATGTGATTAAATCTATTCCAGAAATATTTATAGATTTCATATTAGTACCTCATTTTCAATATAAGATAAACTCCTTGTTATCAAAATATTCGTTTCTTATTAAATCAATTACTAAAATGTTATTATATTTTATATAAAAGTTTTATTTTTAAAATATAGATTTAGTATATGAGGAACTTGCATGGAACAGTAATTTTTTGAAGCATTTAATTTCCTAATATATAAAATTGATAAAAATTATACTATTTATCAATAACATAAAATAGACACAAAAAGTTAGTTTAATACTCCAACCTTTTGTGTCTAGAATATTTACACAAATTTAATTATGGATACTTATACCATATTTTACAACACAAAATTCTTCGTCAGTTTCTTCAAAATGTACTACCAGACTTTCCATGTTTAATGAGGTTATCATAAGTTGTCTACCTTTTTCTATGGTTTCAACAATATCATTGCCATCAGAACATTTTATATTTATTATTAATTTAGCTTGAGAAATATCCTCATTAGAAAGTTTTTGATTTTCTACAAAAATTGTACCATTTACAGGAATATATGATTTCCAAAGAACTACTTCAAAATTACTAGGAAGCATTAATGGTTCAGGAAATATATCACTTGATAAAGGTTTTGGTGGAGGTAAAGTATGTTTATTTTGAAATCTATCCATAAATTTCATGTATAATCAATCCTTTCTTTATAAAAGACGTTAGTATCTTGTATAATAATGTAAGTATTAAAAATGCTTATTCTTTAATTTGTCACTGTAGAATATTTTCATATTTTGCAAAATAATTACATAATACCAAAGTATCATAGATTTTTTAGTTATTTTGCGTAAAAAATAAAAATGATGAAATTTAATCTATTAATTTGGTTATAAATAAATTGCCAATAGATTCTAATACAATATATGTACAAAATGTAGATATTGTGAATAATATAAATTAAGATATAAAACACTATGTCTTAATTATGCAAAAGTACAGTAGTAAAATATTTCGATTATTTTACTACTTAACTCAAAATACTTTTGTTTAAAATATATGGGGATATTTAGAATCAAGAGATGATTATGAAAAAAGAAAAATCATAGCACTATTTAATGGGACAAACTATACAATCTAATTTATAAACCAAGTAACAATATTTCAAATAAATATAAAGAGGGCGAAGTGAATGATGAGTATAATAATATTGTCGATACTAACATATGGTGCCATGATATTTTTTATGCATTATAGAACACCAATTGCTATGGTAGGAGCGGCGAGTTTATTGATATATGGAAGTATAAGTAATGTTTTCCCAGCTAATTTGGCCTTTGAAAAATTTCCAAAAGAAATATTTATTTTAATTGTTGTATTAGCGTTATTTACTAAGGTATTTGAAGAAAACGGAGTTTTTGAGTATTTAGAATATTTATTGATTCACAGCTCAAAGGGAAATAGAATACGGATTATAGTATTATTAATAGTTATAATGTACGCAGCATCTTTGTTTATGAATAATTTAAGTGTAGTTTTGATGTTTACATTCGTTTGTTTAAAAATAGCATTAAAGTTAAATTTGCCTGTTGTACCTTTGCTTGTAGCTGGAATAATTTCATCAAATATAGGGGGAGCTGCATTGGCATGGTCAGATACTCCGGCTGTAATTCTTACATTATATACAGATTTTACTTTAATGGATTTTATAAAAAAATTATTTTTACCATGTGCACTATATGTTGTTTTACTGTCAGTATATACTATCTTTTGGTGTAAGCATGCAAAAGGGATAATTATTACTAGGGTTCATCAGGTTCCACATAGGTTACCACCTCATAAAACAAGTCTATGGAGGGAATCAATTAATGATGAATTAGTTCATAAGTTGAATTGGAATAAGATAAAATTGCCAATAATTTGGTTTATACTATTTATTATAGGTATTTGTATTGGTCCATTTTTAGATATATCTATAGCATACATTTCAATGTTTTTTGGAGCTCTACTCTTGATTACAAATAAGAATAGCCCAGAGAATATTATAAATTCAATACCTGTTTTGGAATCTCTTCTTTTCATTATGGTTTTATTTTTTATAGGTGGAATACTAGAATATAGTGGAATAACAAGCAGAGTAGTAGAATATATATTTGTCTTTACTTCTGAAAATAAATATTTAATGCTAATATCTGTTATGGTAGCTGCATTTTTAATAGCAACATTTCTATCTGCTGGACCAGCAGCAGCTACTTTACTTCCTATATGTAATGATATATCACCTGTAATCGGTAATAACTTAGTATATGCTGCATTAGCATTAGGGATTTTAGCAGGAAGCAGTATGTTACCTTGGTCAGCAACCGGTGGTCCAATAATGCTAGGGGAAGTAAATCGATTTTTAAAGAAATATCATATGGAGCATGAAGTTAGAGAACAAATTATGGAGATTTTTAATCTTAAGGCGTATTTAGCATTTTCCATTCCATTTAGTTTTATTATATTAATTTTAAGTGGTATATTTTTAGGGATATATTTGACTATTTTCTAATTTAATTATATAAAGAATGTTGTATATCCTTTTTAAGGCTATTGATAAATTAAATTTATCAATAGCCTTTTTTAGTACTTCCAGAGTACAAAGTAGGCTATTTTAAAATTTGAAAATAGAACATTTAGGTTTAAAATGAATAACACTAAATGTTGAATTACTACATATATTGAAAATGAGGAAGGTGGGTGTCTTTATGGGGATAAAAACTATTATAGATGGTTCATCAGAAGGAGTAGAAATTAATAAAGAACTTAATTGTGAAAATATTCAAAATAAATTAAGCAACGACTTTATTATTAGATGGGGGAATTGGATAGATAAAAATGATACCTCTACAAAAATTCAATTTAATTCTCCTCATGCTATTAAAAATACTATAGATAAAGAAGGGGTGCTTCTCATATTAAGAAGGAATGGGGTAAAATGCGCAAGGAGAATAAAACCTGGAAAAAAGACTGAATTTCCAGTAATAGGAAGGAAATATTATCATAAAGAAGGAACAGACATTAAAATTATTGACAGCTTAGAAGAATACAAAAAGTGTGATAGTGAGTATTTTGTAGAATATCTGAAAATTATAGAAGAATATAGAGTTCATGTTATGGATACAGATGTATTTTTTATTGAAGAAAAATATTGTGAAAATAGATTGCAACTAGATGAAATGGTAATAAGAACTAAAGTCTTTGGATGGGAATTTTCAGAAATAGATTTAATGAATAAAAACAAGGTAGATATAAAAACCATTAGTAACTTAGCTAAAAAGGCTGTGTATTCAATAGGATTAGATTTTGGAGTTGTAAACATAGGAAAAAATTCAGAAGGAATATATTATGTATTAGATGTGGATGCAACTTGTAAATGGACTTCTGAAAAATGTAAGGAAGCATATATTAATCAATTTAAAAAGTTATTATTTAAATATGATAATCTAATAAATAACAAGAATGAGATAACTATTGGAGCGGATATAGAATGTATAATAAAAGATAAAAAAACAGGAGCTTTAATATTTGCATCTGATTTTTTTTCACAAGAAGGTTCGGTAGGAATGGATGCTAGGAGTATAGAAGGAGATAAAGAGTATTTTCCTGTTATGGAGATTAGACCGCAGTATTCTATAAATCCTGCTGAAGTAATTGATTCTATTAAATCAATTTTAGATAAAGCATCTGAGCATATTAATTATAAAAATATAGGAATATATTCAGGTAATATGCCTGTATATAATTACTGGGTTGGAGGGCATATTCATTTTGGAGTAAAACCTAACGTAAAATTTATAAGAGCTCTTGATAATTATCTTGCACTTCCATTAATGATGATTGAAAAAGCTTATTCATCAAGAAAAAGAAAATTTAAATATGGAGCATTAGGAAATTATAGATTGAAGTTTCATAAAGGATTTGAATATTGTACTCTTAGTAGTTGGCTTGTAGATCCTGAAATAGCTACAGCAGTTCTTCATTTAGCAAAGGTTATTGCAAAGGAACATTTAAATTTAAATGAAGAGTTTTTATGTAATTATTCAGATATAAGAGCTTTTTATTTGGTGGAAAAATTTTACTTTAAGGATAAAATGGATAAGATACTATACAACATAAGTAATACAGAAACATTTAAAAAGTATAGTTCAGTAATAGATCCACTATTTAAAAAAATATTATTATGTGAAGAATGGGAAGAGGACAAAGATATTAAAGAATCTTGGAATTTAAAGTCATCAAATGAGATTTATAATATTATATCAAGATGCTTTATTTCAAAGAAGAAAAGAATAGAGTTAGGTGTAAGTATTGGACAAATTATTAGTATAATGGTTGGAACTAGTCAATATAAAGTCCAAGTATTTCCTAAAGATGATTTCACTTCAGAAAAGGATGGATACGTATCTTTTTCAAGGGATATATGCGAAAGAATAGGAATAAAAGAAAATGATAATGTAGGTATATGGTTTGATTCAAATGATGATATCTATAGGGTTGGACCTGTATTGGCAATACTTTCAGACCAAATGAAATATCATTCCAATATTTTTGGACCTCAAACCTATTACTTTAGAAAACTAATTAAGCTTTCACGAAGTAAAGGAATGATAGTATATGTAGTTGCTGTTAGTGATGTTGATTGGGGTGATAATAGAATTAAAGGATATACCTACGATTTTCATGAAGACATATGGATAAAACAGTATTTTATAGCACCAAATGTATTCTATAACAGGTGGTCTATGATTTCTAAAGATACGTACAGTCAATATGAAGAGTATATGCGATATGTACAGGATAATAAAATAAAATTTATAAATAGTGTAGAATGTATGGAATTAACTAATGATAAATGGCAGACTTACTTACTGCTAAGTTGTAGTGACAAGACAAAGGGTATTCAACCTAAAACTTGTGAATATAGTAGTCACACTCAACTAAAACAGTGCATAGAAGAATATACTTGTGTATTTATTAAATTAAAATGTGGAAGTAAAAGTACGGGTGTTTTTTATGTTGAAAAGTTAAATGATTCCTCTTACATGATTATTCATAATAATATATATGATTACACTGAGAAAATTAAGGTTGAAGAATCAAATCTTATTGAGATTATTGATGAAAAAATTGAAGAAATGGGATGTATAAATACTGACTATATAATTCAACAGAAAATACCTATTGTTAAATATAAAGAAAGAAATTTTGAAATACGAGTAATTATGCAAAAAAACAGCACAGGAAAATGGATTAGAACCTGTATGATTGCAAGATGTACAGCACAAAATGAAAATTTTATTACTTTAGAAGAGGAAATAGATTTAAAATCCTCTGTAGTTCTTTCAGAATGTTTTGATGAAAGGGCAGAGTATATAGGAAATCAAATAAGAGAAATATCAAAAGATGTGGTATCAATTATAGATGATAAAGGGATACAATCAGGTGAGTTAGCTATTGATTTTGGAATAGATGAAAACTTTAATATTTTTGTAATTGAATTAAATTCAAAACCAGATAATTTACTGTATGCTATTGGTGCATTAAAAACAAGAAATCTTGCTATGTATAGAATACTTGAATATGCAAAGTTTTTATCAGGTAGTAATAATACATTGTAAGAAAGGAACGATGACCATGAAAAATTTTTCTTTGGAAGAAATAGCAAGAGCTGTGAAAGGTAAAATTATTATAGGAAATGAAAAAAAAACAATTAAAAGAGTTATTAAACAGCCTGATTTGGCTTTGAAAGGTTGCCTATATTTTGTTACTGACTATTTTAAAGATGAAGATAAGCTATTGAATAAATTAAGTAGTGAGGGTGTTTCAAGTATTGTTGTTGAAACACCGCATAATCTTAATATTGATAAGTGGATAAAAATGAATATAGGTATTATTGAGGTAAATGATAGACGAAATGCATATGTAAAATTAGCTAAATATTACAGGCAGCAATTTAACATTCCTTTTATTGAAGTTATCGGTAGCTCTGGAAAAACCACTACCAAGGAAATGATTGGAAATGTTATCAGGGAAAGAATGCCAGCTTTGGTAGGGTTTTATAATTATAATGCACCAGCAGGAGTAGCCTTTAATATTTTTCAATTAAGGGATTATCATAAAGCTGCTGTATTAGAAGTAGGAATGAAAGGATACGGCATTATGGGGTACTCTTCAAGTATGATACAGCCTAATATTGCTGTAGTTACTTCAATACACAGATCTCATCTAGCTAGATTAGGGTCTATGGAAAATATTATAGCTGCAAAAGCAGAAATGTTAGAACATTTATCTGATGATGGAGTTTTAATTATTAATGGAGAAGATGAATTTTGCTCTAAGTTTCCTATATATAAGCATAAGGGACAAATATTAAAATTTGGCTTTTCAAATAAGTTTGATATATGGGCTTCTGATATTAAATATAATGGATTTAAAACAGAGTTTAAAGTAAATGGAAAAGGATTTAAAATATGCTGTTCAATAAATACATTTGGTAGATACAATATAGGAAATGCTATGGCAGCTGTAGCTGTGGGTATAAAATTAGGTTTAAATGAGGAGGAGATATCAAAAGGACTTTTAAATTTTCAACCAGAGCATAGAAGACAAAAAATCCATGAAGGTATTAATAGTACGATTCTAATTGATGACAATTTTAATGCAAATCCTGATTCAACAAAATTATTAATACAAGAGATGGCTCATTTTGACAAAAAATATCCCCTTATTTTGGTGATTGGGGATATGGAAAATCCTAATGAAAAATTAGAAGATTATGCTCGTAAGGTACACTTTATGATTGGAGAAGAAATAGGAAATTTGAATTTTTGTAAATTAATTGCTATCGGAAAATGGGCAGAAGAATATGTAAATGGTGCCATAAGCAAGGGTATTTCTCAGTCTAAACTAGTATATTTTAGGACTGTTAAGGAGGCTGAAAAACATATTCAAGATTATATAATTCCAAAGAGCTTAGTATTATTTAAAGCTTCTGAACATTATGTGGATTTAGGTCCTTTACTAGAAAAATTAAAAATAAATAATTCTTCCTTATGAAAAATTAGAATTTATTTTAAGTTAGATACATTTATTAGTCTAAGGAGATGAGATATGTGAAAAAAAATAAGATTAATTTTGGTAAATATAAAAGTTATACATCTTTATTAAGAATGCATAATAGCTTACCACAAACAAAACCTATAGTTTTTGATGAATGCGAGATTGATCTTTGTAGAAATATTGAAAATTTCAGCTCATTATTTCCATATATTGATTTTAGTAAAGAAAAAATAGGCGATATTCAATTAGAAGTAGTTGATATTGATTTTAATATTTATGAGATAAACGGATCTAAGATAGAAATTTCTTATCAGGATCCAAATTATGTAATAATAACTTTAAGCAATATTTATGTTAAGATTTTGGCCAAAATAGTAGATGTTACCTCTAAAATTATAACTCAAAGATATTTTGTTTTGAAATATTTACCCAACGGTAAAGATGAGTCTGGTTTTGATGAAGAAACAAATCCAAAAGATATTACTGTGGAACTTTATAAGCCTTGCCAAGAGTTTAAAGAGTTTATTGAAGAAGATACTATGGAAAAAAAGATATTAAAGCAAGCTATTAATGTTAAGGCTTTGGCAAAAGTAGTTAAATTAAATTTAAAGGAAGATACAGCAGATGTTAAATTAACAATTTATTTAGGGTCAGTATGCTTCAAAAAATATAAAGAGTTTAATGATATAAAAAAAACATTAACAGATTATGAATGTAAATGATAATAGCTATATTGAATTGTATGGCAAGATTCAAAAATTGTAACATCTATACCCTAGGTGAATAATATATAGTAGATAAACTAATTAATATTTTATTAGTTATCTTCAATAATTTAGCCCAGTTGTTCAAGTAAATTATTGCAGCATCATCATTTACAAATAATATGAGTAATAATGCTGTACGAATAGAAAATAGTAAACATTTCTATTTAAAATGTAGGATACTAATGGGGCTAAAAATAATGAACCTTAAAACTTAAATAATTAAAACTGGAGGGAACAGTATGCAAAAAAATATTTACTATCCAAATATAGAGCAAAATTTTATAGAAATTGATCCCCAAGTAAATATAGCAGATCAAGAGTTAGAGGATCAAAATAAAGATAATAATTTGGATGGTGTAGATGAAGTAAAGGATGCTAGGCTAATAGGTAAAGGAACTGGACAAGAACTAATTGAAAGGAAGATAATTTTTAATCCTCCTAAGAAAGATGTAGTAGTGGAGCTTATAAGTATTAACAAAGAAATTAAGTTAACTGATGTAGAGGTAAATAGAAATAGTGTAGTAATTAATGGATATATACACAATAGCATTATGTATAAAACAATAAAACGTCCTGATAAAGAAAACGAAGAGAAAGATAAAAATGAAAAAGAAGATGAATCTAAAAAAGATGAATCTAAAAAAGATAAATCTAAAGATGAACAAGCTAGACCTAGTTGTGAAATTATAACTGTTGGTTCTATAGCTGTTGATGGAGTTGTTCGCCATACAACTGTTTGGATTCCATTTAAATCTTTTATTTCTGTAAATGGAGCAAGAAAAGGCGATATTTATGAGATTTTATATACCAGCATAAATGATAAAAATTGTTTTTTAGGAGAAGTACCTATATATGAAGAGGATAAAAAAGGAGGATTTCAATCTATTCAAATTATTGAAGACGTAGAAGAACAACCATTCATAGAAGGAATTATTGACAAAAACTTAATTCAAATTTCTGTAGCAGTTAAAAGAGCTTAACAATTAAATTTATAAAAATCTTTAATAATAAGAATTATTTTAAATTTTAAAACCGCTGTAATAGGCGGTTTTTGTATAGGCGATTTATATTAAAAATATTTTTAGAAAGGTTCTTTTCGTAAGTTAACCAAACAAAAATACATTTCATATAATGGTACTAGGAAGGAGGGAGATTTTATGAATTATTACAGTAATAGATTAGAGCTTTTTTTGATTTTAATAAAATTGCTATCTGATATATTTGAAGAAGCAGGACTACAACATAAGTCCATATCCAAAGATTCTGTTAATTCTAAGGGGAAAAAGAGTGGTCAATTTAATAAGGAGTATAAAATAGATAAGTCTCCTACAAATTCAATTAAAAATTACAAGAATAAGCACAAGGATAATTTAATATACGAATGTGCAACTGAATTATCTGGTAATTATAAAACAGATAATTCTAATGTAAAAGAAGTTACTAACATAGGTTTTAATTCTGATAAAGATACTACATTAGAACTACCTGAAACTAACAAAAAAAGTATAGACTCAATAGAACATTGTTGTATTGAACCAATGGCAAGAGTATTATATGTATTAAAGATTAAAGGATTAATAAAAGTAGATATTTATTTCGTAGACGGACAAGAAACTAAGAGTGATGTAAATATTGTAAGTATTAATAATTACTTGGTTGAAGTTTTTGATCCTCTAAGTGGGGAAAACATTATTATTGCAATTGATAAAATTGCAGCAGTACGTACAAAATCAGGTTTAACTCCTTTAATACCAGAAAATGCTTTGATAGATATTAAAACAAATGAAGTTAATTGTTGTGAATGTACGCTTAGTGAATTTTTAAAAAATAACATAGAAAATAAAGTTGTTATTCAAATGTTTGGTGATTTGAATAACAATATAGGAGAAATAACAGCTGTTGGAAAGGAAATAGTGGTATTAAATAATGATTTGGCAGTATCAACATCTAAAATAAGGGCTATTAAAATATATCCACAAATATAAAAATAATTAAAAATATATTTTAAGTGCTATATATATGTCAGAATTTAAATAAGTCTTGACAGTTTATAAAATAAAGTTATAATAAAAAATATATATTTGAATCTAACATAAAAGCTAAGAAAAAGAGGAGTAAAGATAGAGGCGTATTAAGAGAGGAAAGTTTGTTAGCTGAGAGACTTTCTATACAAATTATCTTGAAGGTAGCTTTGGAGCTTCTCTGCTGAAGTAGTAGTAAGTAGAGACGGTGGTCACATCGTTAATTTCAATGAGAGCCTGTATTATTCAGGAATTAAGGTGGTAACGCGCGCTGTCGTCCTTTAGAATAGGATGTCAGCGCTTTTTTATTCTAATTGTAAAAAATAACGGGAGGTAATATAAATGGCAGAAGTAAATATCGCTAAAACATATGATCCAAAAGAATTTGAAGATAAGATTTATAAAGAGTGGGAAGGAAAAGGTTATTTTACTCCTAAAGTGGATGAGAATAAAAAGCCATACACAATAATGATGCCGCCGCCAAATATAACTGGACAGCTTCATTTAGGGCATGCTCTTGATGGAACCCTACAAGACTTTCTTATAAGAACAAAAAGAATGCAGGGTTATAGTACTTTATGGCTTCCAGGAGAAGACCATGCAAGTATTGCAACTGAAGTAAGAGTTGAAAAGGAGTTATTAACTCAAGGATTACATAAAAAAGAAATGGGAAGAGAAGCTTTCCTTGAAAAGGTTTGGGAATGGTCAGATACTTATAGAGAAAGAATTAAGACTCAGTACAAGAGATTGGGAATTTCAGCGGATTACACTAGAGAAAGATTTACAATGGATGAAGGGTTAAGCAATGCTGTAAAACAAGTATTTGTTGACCTTTATAATGAAGGGCTAATATATAGAGGAAATAGAATAGTAAACTGGTGTCCAAAATGTCAGACAGCTATATCTGATGCAGAAATAGAGTATGAAGAACAAAATGGACATTTCTGGCACATAAAATATCCAGTAGTAGATAGTGATGAGTATTTAGAAATTGCTACAACTAGACCTGAAACTATGCTTGGAGATACAGCTGTAGCTGTTAATCCAGAGGATGAAAGATATAAGCACTTAATAGGTAAAAAATTAATTTTACCATTAGTAGGAAGAGAAATACCAGTAGTTGCTGATGATTATGTTGGCATAGATTTTGGAACTGGAGCAGTTAAAATAACTCCAGCTCATGATCCTAACGATTATGAGGTAGGAAAGAGACATGATCTTCCTGAAATAGTTATTATGGATAAAAAAGGTGCTATAGTACCAGGATATGGACAATATTCAGGAATGGATAGATATGAAGCAAGAAAAGCTATAGTTAAAGATTTAGAAGAACAAGGATATCTTGTAAAGATAAAAGATCATGCTCATAATGTTGGAACTCATGATAGATGTGGAACTACTATAGAACCTATAACATCTAAGCAATGGTATGTTAAAATGAAGCCACTTGCAGAACCAGCTATAGATGTAGTAAGAGAAGGAAAAATTAAATTTGTACCTGATAGATTCTCAAAAATATATTTCAATTGGATGGAAAATATTCAAGATTGGTGTATTTCAAGACAGCTTTGGTGGGGACATAGAGTTCCAGTTTGGTATTGTGAAGATTGTGGAGAGATAGTAGTATCTGTAGATGAACCAACAAAATGTACTAAATGTTCAAGTGCAAGCTTAAAACAGGATGAAGATGTTCTTGATACATGGTTCAGTTCAGCACTATGGCCTTTCTCAACACTAGGTTATCCTGAAAAAACTGATGACTTGAAATATTTCTATCCAACTGATACCTTAGTTACAGGATATGATATTATATTCTTCTGGGTAGCTAGAATGATATTCTCTGGACTTCACAGCATGGGTGACATACCGTTCAAGACAGTATTAATTCACGGAATAGTTAGAGACAGTGAAGGAAGAAAGATGTCTAAGTCTCTAGGAAATGGTGTAGATCCACTAGAAGTTATAGAAAGATATGGTGCAGATGCCCTAAGATTTATGCTTATAACAGGTAATGCTCCAGGAAATGATATAAGATACTATGAAGAAAAAGTTGAAGCTGCTAGAAACTTTGCAAATAAAATATGGAATGCTTCAAGATTTGTTATGATGAATCTTGATGAAGAGTTAATGAATAAGTATAAAGAATGCAGAGAGTACACTATTGCTGACAAATGGATACTATCAAGACTAAATACATTAGTTAAAGAGGTAACAGAAAATATTGATAGATTTGAACTAGGAATAGCTTCACAAAAGGTATATGATTTTATGTGGACTGAATTCTGTGACTGGTATATCGAGTTAGTAAAACCTGTTTTATATGGAGAAGATGAAAAGGCTAAAGGAACAGTATTGAATGTTTTAAATGAAGTATTGACAACAGGATTACAACTACTACATCCTGCAATGCCATATATTACAGAAGAGATATACACTAATCTTCCAAATACAGATGAATCTATAGTTATATCTACATGGCCAACATATAGAGAAGAAGTAGAAAATAAAGAAGCAGAAGAAAATATGAATTATATAATAGAAGCTATAAAGGCCTTAAGAAATGTTAGAACTGAAATGAATGTTCCACCTTCAAGAAAGGCTAAAGTAACGATTTTTGCAGTAGAGGGTAGAGAAGCTTTTGAAGAAGGTAGAGTTTATTTTGAAAAACTTGCTTCTGCATCAGAAGTAGCTATTACTGAATCAAAGGATGAAATACCAGATAATTCAGTTTCAGCACTTACAAAAGGAGCAGAAATGTATATGCCTTTATTAGACTTGGTAGATATAGAAAAAGAGCTTGAAAGATTAAATAAGGAAAAGGAAAAGCTTCAAAAAGAAATTGAAAGAGTAGAAAAGAAGCTTTCAAATGAAAAATTTATGAGTAAAGCTCCAGAGGTTGTTGTAAATGAAGAAAGAGAAAAAGGCAAAAAGTATAAAGAAATGTATGATGCTGTTTTAGAAAGAATAAATAATTTGAAATAATTTTATAAAACATCTGCTGAAAAGCAGATGTTTTTGTTTTAAGAATTTGATAAAAAAATTGATAAACTTGTTGAATTTTGATAAAATAAGCACTAAAGTTTAACTTATAAGAAAAATTATTTTAGATTGGGGAGAAATAAATTGAATTATTCAGAGTCAATGAAATATATAGAAGAAACGGCTAGATTCAGTATAAAGCTTGGACTTTCAAGAACAGAAAAAATACTTGAACTATTAGGTAATCCTCATAAAAAATTAAAATGTGTACATATAGCTGGAACTAATGGAAAAGGTTCTACTACTTCTATGATAGCAAGTATTCTTAAAGAGTCTGGTTATAAGGTTGGAATGTATACTTCTCCGTTCATTGAAGAATTTGAAGAAAGAATACAGATAAATGGAGTTAATATAGATAAGGATGAATTGGCAGAAGTTATTACTAAAGTTTCTAAAGTAATAGATAAAGTTATTGAATTGGGATATGATAATCCAACTCAATTTGAAATAATAACTTGTGCAGGGCTATTGTACTTTTATGAAAAAAAAGTTGATTTTGCAGTTATAGAAGTAGGACTTGGAGGAAGATTAGATTCTACTAATGTAATAACTCCTATATTAAGTGTAATAACTTCTATTAGTTATGATCATATAGACATTCTAGGAGATACACTATCTAAGATAGCTTTAGAAAAGGCAGGGATAATTAAAGAAAATGTGCCAGTAGTTTTATACCCTCAAGAAAAAGAAGCTGAAGCAATAATTCAAAAGGTTTGTACTGATAAAAATTGCAAGCTCATAAATGTAAAAAAGGATTGTGTTGAGTTTTTAGGATGCATAGAAAAAGATAGTGAATATAGAATTCTTCAAAATGTAACAGTTCAAGGACAATGTGATGTATATGACATTAGCCTATCTTTATTAGGTAAGCATCAATTACTAAATTGTGCAGTTGCTATATATGCAATAGAAGCTTTGAAGCAGCAAGGAATAACAATTGATAAAATGCATATTATTAAAGCCTTATCAAAAGTAAAGTGGATGGGAAGATTTGAAATAATGAAGACTAATCCTACAGTTGTTATAGATGGAGCACATAATATTGATGGAATATTAAAGTTAAAAGAAAGTGTAGAAGCTTATATAAAATACGATGATTTAATTTTAATTTTAGGAATACTTGCAGATAAGCAGGTAAAAGATATAGTTAAAACTCTTTCACCAATGGCAAAAAAGGTAATATGTGTAACTCCTCACAGCCATAGAGCAGAACTTGCAGATAAACTTAAGTTAGAGGTAGAAAAATATAATATACAATGTGAGGCTGTTGAAGATTATTCGGAAGCATATAAGCTTGGATTAAAATATTGTAGTAAAAATGATTTGTTATTAATTTCAGGATCATTATATATGATAGGGGATATGAGAAAAATGATCAATAAAAATAGGGATTAGCTTAGCTAGTCCCTATTTTTATTTTCAAATTCTTTAATATTTTTATTTTTTAATCTTTTAGAAACAAATCTTTGTAGAGAGGTTTTTATAATAGCTATAATAGGTACTCCTAAAAACATACCTAGTACTCCAAAAGTAGCACCCCCAATAGTTATAGCTAGTATTATCCAAAATGGACTTACGCCTACTTTATCGCCAAGAATTTTAGGACCAAGGAACCAACCGTCAAATTGTTGTAGAATGAATATAAATAGTAGTACCCATAATGCTTTTATTGGGCTATAAAATAAAGTTATTATAACAGCAGGTATCATTCCAATAAAAGGTCCAAAATAAGGTATCATATTTGTAATACCAACTATGAAGCTAATAAGTAAAGCATATGGAATTTGTAGGATTATTAAGCCTATGGCACATAGAAATCCTATTATTGATGAATCAATAAATTTACCGATTATGTATTGAGAGAATAATTCATTGACTTCATTACCAAATACAAGAAAATTATTTACTGATTCTTCATTAAAAATAGCATATAAAAATTTTTTAATACTTTTCTTGAATACTTCCTTGTCCTTTAATATATAAATGGATATTATAAATCCAAAAATCATTTTAAGAAATGAAGAAGTAAAACTAATAGCTTTAGTAAGTATTGCGTTAACTCCTGTATTTAAAATCTCTGTTAATTTATCTAAGGATGTAGTTAAAAAGTTGTTTATCCAGTTTAGAATATCAGTATTATTTACTAAATTGAATTTACCTATATTAGTATTAAACCATCCTTCTGTTTGTCTAGCGTAATTTGGCATATTATTTACTAACTCACCTACATTACTGGCTATGGTAGGAGAAACTATAGTTACAGTTAAGGTTATTAATCCTATAACTATCATGTAAACAATCAATATACTTAATGCTCTTTTTAGCTTAAATCTTCTTTCAATATGGACCATAAGAGGATTTAATATATATGCTATTCCAAAAGCCCAAAAAAAAGGAGTGAGGATTTTAATGAAAAACCAAGAACCTGCTGCTAAAAATTCAATATTATTTATAGCTTTAAAAAGTAAGAAGGCAACTATTAAAATAGGTACTAAATCTAAGTGTGGAATTTTTTTATTTTTAAACAAGTTTGAGTCCTCTCTTTCACATAGGTTATCAACTAGATAGATTATAACACCAAACTATTTATCATTCTAGTATTTTTGACATTAATATGAAATTTTAAAACTATATATGAAAATTAAAAGCTTATACATAGCTTGTATAGAGAGGTGTGACTGCAAAACTTAAAATATTTTAGATTTGCCATAGAAAGGCACCTATAAGCACTAAAAATAATGCGGTATATTTATAAATATACCGCATTAACAGTAACTTTTATACGTGCTAGCAGCAACAACAGCAGCAGGAAGGTAATGCACAACAACCTAATCCAGCGCCGCCGCCTAATCCACAACATCCTAAGCCGAATCCGCCGCAGCAGCAGCATAATATGATAATTAAGATGATAAGCAATAATCCATCATCGAAAGAGCAGCGAGAGTTACTCATAAACAAGCCTCCCTTCGTAAGGAGTTGATAGGAACATGCAGCTTGTCCTCTATCAATAATAGTATATGAGAAACTAACAAAAAGTGTTTTCGTTTTTTAAAAAAATTTATATGATTTTAGCTTTAAGTTTTTCAATAACTTCCTTTATTTCATTCAAGTGAACAAAATAAAATTTTTCTAAAAATTTTATTTCAAATATATATTCTATCTCAAATTTCAACTTTACCTCATATTATACTGTAAGGGGGTGAAAATATGAGTTGGTTATATGTATGTAATACTTCTTCTGATAATCTATCCGTAGTTAATTTAGAAAGTTTCCAGGAAAAAATTAAAATTTCTTTGAATTCATACAATATGGATAAGATAGGACCACATGGAATATGTACTTATAAACAAAAATTATTAGTTTCTAACAATTATAGTAATACTCTTTCAATAATTGATACAGAATTAAATAAAGAAGTACAAAGTCATTTTATAGGCATGCATTGCAATGATGCTGCTGTATATGGCGACAAGGCATATGTTATCTGTGGAGAGTCCAATTATGTTGTAGTTTTTAATTTAATCACAAATAAAATCGATGAAGAAATCCCCTGCGGTAATTTCCCACACAGTATACAAATAAATAAGCAAAAAAAGCTTATGTTAATATCAAATTTTGAAAATGATAGCATAACGATTGTAGATCTAGAGGATAAAAAGAACATAAAAAATATAAGGGTTGGGGCATATCCTACAAAGGCATTATTCACAGTGGATGGAAATTGCATTTTAATTTGTGAAAGTAATATAGGGACGGATACAAGAGGAAGTATTAGTATATTATCTTTAAAAACTTATAGGGTATTAAATAAAATACTAGTTGGGAAATATCCTGTTGATATGTATGTAGATACGTCATATTGCTTTGTATCAAATTTTGGTGAAGGAAGTATTAGTATAGCTGATATAAATTTGTATAAAGAAATAAAGAAGATTAATGTTGGAGGAATGCCTAGAGGAATTATTAAAATAAAGGATTATATTTATATAGGAGATAATTATAGTAATTTGCTTATAAGAGTTCATATGCAAAATGAAAATAAAAAAGTCATATCCATAGGGGGTGAGCCTACTGGAATGACATTTGTTAATTATCTATAAGTACTTGTAATAACTTATTGTAAAGGTCAGAAGAATTTTTCTTCCATTTTGTGCATAAGTCTTTTGCTTGCTTATTTGATGCTACATTTAATTTTAAATCAATTAGTATAGAAGTATTTTCAATTGCTTTTAAATTGACAATATAATTTTTTCCCTCAATTGTATAGTCGGCAGATATAGCAATTTCTTTTTTTATACTTTCTATTTGTTTTTTTAGATAAGAATCTATTGCTTTAATTTTAACTTCAGATATTCTATTTCTAAATAAAGATAAAACCTTCAAACCACTATCAGATATAACAATTCTATGTTTACCTTCTTGTTCTATGTAATTTACGAAACTGGCGTTTGCTAGTTCTGTTATATATTGCTGGAGAGTGAAGTAGTTAATAAAATTATTTTCTAAGATAATTTGAGTAATTTTATTATTTGAAATAGGAAGTTTAATTTTATGTAGTAAATAAAGCAAAAGAAGCTTATCTTCAGCTAATTCAGAGGTGCTACTGTACATTGTCTCCACTCCTTTTATCATATTACATAGAATATTATATCATAAAGTGAAATTTAATTCAGCTGGAGTTTTTACTCCAGCTGAATTTTAGTTAAACTAAGCTAGTAACTAGCAATTCTTATAGATATTTAATATATTAAAATTGTTAGTTATAAGATAAAAAGCACCGATTTATTTCGGTGCTTTAAATATTTAAGCTTTTTTACCGTTTATAAGTTCTTTTTCTGCTAAATTGACAAGTCTTTTAACCATTGTTCCCCCAACTCTACCACAATTTTTAGAAGAAACATCTCCCCAATAATCTTCTGAGCCTTCGTGAACCCCTAAATTTAATTCCTCAGCTATTTCATATTTCATTTTATCTAATATTTTATGACAGTCAGGTACTACTTGAGTTCTACCACTGCCAGATTGTCCTAAAGCCATTAATAAATCCTCCTTTATGTATTATTTGTATTAATAGTTTGTCTTGGAAAGGTATTTTTATACTAGAGGTATATAGGCAAAGTAGGCAAAGGTGCGGATTTTTGGTAAAATCATAAGATTATTTTAGTAATATTTATGAAATTATTTATATATAAATTCAATAGAGTAATTTTAAATTTGGAGGAGTTATGAGAATACTAATAATTTTTAAAAGGACTAAGGTTAAAAATATTTTAAGAATTATTTTAGGGCTTATAATAGTTGGACTTATTGCCACTATGATTAATTATGGAAGTTTAGGAGTGTTTACAAAAGGTAAAAAGTTACCTATATATTGCGTAGATACAAATGAGAAAAAAGTAGCAATTTCTTTTGATGCTAGTTGGGGAGCAAATAATACAATTAAAATATTAGATATTCTAGATAAGTATAATGTAAAAGCTACATTTTTTTTAGTGGGAAGATGGGTTGATGAATTTCCAGAAGAAACAAAAGAAATTTATAAGAGAGGACATGAGATTGGTAATCATTCAAATTCTCATCCAGATATGACTACATTATCAGATGATAGAATAGTTAAAGAAATAGCTGCAACAGATGCAAAGCTAATGCAGCTTATTGGAACAGATACAAAGTTATTTAGATTTCCATCAGGTTCATATGATGATAGAAGTATACAGGTAATAGAGAACACCAACCATCGTTGCATACAGTGGGATGTAGATAGTATAGATTGGAAGGAACAAGGAGCTGATAAGGAATTTGGAAGAGTAATGAAAAAGGTTAAAAGTGGATCTATAGTTTTATTTCATAATGCAGCAAAGTATACTCCAGAAAATTTACCTAAAATAATTGAAGAATTAAAATCAGAAGGATACGAATTTGTAAAAATATCCGATTTAATTTATAAAGAGAATTATCATATAGATCATACAGGAAAACAAATATTAAATAATTGAAAAAAGTCATTGAAATTTAACTCATAATTGTATTATAATGGAAACATAGCCAGTTAGACTTTTAGAATATTTGTATGCTAATTGCTTCAATTATGTATACTCATAAAATTTTATTATCTGTCAAAACTATATTTAAGTAATTATATAAAATATTCTAAAGTTGGAGTTGGTTAAATGAAAACAATTGCATTTGTTGGTGAAAACAATGATAAGGTTTTTAAATCCAACCTATTAGGCTTTGCTGAGGCTTTAGGAGTTAAATATAAAGATATCAGTAGAGATGTGCTGTACAATGGTAAATATAGTGACTATATTATTATAAATTCACGTGTTGATACAAAATCCATTACATTAAATTGTGGGTATTGTTTAGCTAATATGGATAGTTTGTTCGAAAACAATATTAGCATTCATGGAAATTTAATTACTTATGGTTTTGGGGCTAAGAATACTGTGACTATTTCAAGTGTGGAAAATGAAAATGAAGGATTTGTTTATTGTCTTCAAAGATATATACACGTAATCAATTCAAAAGAAATTGAGCCACAAGAACTACCTATAGAAATAGAGTTTAAGCAACAGAAAGAGTTATATTCATATATGACTGCAATAACTATAGGTTTAATAGAAAATGTAAATATTAAAAAAGTTATAGAGAAAAATAAACAAATATTTGTATAAAAAATAATTTTCAAAAATATGTTATATTTCATAAAAAATGTGAATATGTATATTTCAGTAAGATAAATAAAAAAGAAAACTAAGGGAGAGAGGGGTTACAATGGATAATTTAATGTTAAATAACAAAATTTATTTAGAAGGTACTTGTGTATCTGAGTTAGAATTCAGTCATGAAATGTATGGCGAGGGCTTTTATAGCTTCAGGATTGAGGTAAATAGGCTAAGTGATGCTAAGGATATTTTGCCTATAACTGTTTCAGAAAGATTACTTACTGAAATAGATATTAAGATAGGAGCTGATTTGGTTGTTGAAGGACAACTTAGATCCTACAATAAGTTTGTAGATGGTTCCAATAGATTGATACTTACGGTATTTGCAAGGGATATCCAACCTTGCATAGAAAGAAGTAAAAATCCAAATCAAATATTTTTAAACGGTTACATTTGTAAAGAGCCAGTTTATAGAACTACTCCATTTGGAAGAGAAATAGCAGATATATTACTTGCAGTAAATAGACCATACAATAAATCGGATTATATCCCAACTATATCATGGGGAAGAAATTCAAGATTTTGTAAGACTTTAGGTGTTGGAGATAATATAATGGTTTGGGGAAGACTTCAAAGTAGGCAGTATCAAAAAAAGGTATCAGAAAATGATGCAATAACTAAAACTGCTTATGAAGTTTCTATTTCCAAATTAGAAAAAGCAACAGATACTGAAGAAAAATCAGAGGGATTTGATAATTGTGAAGATATAGCTGAATAATATAAAACGTACTTGGCATAAGGCTAAGTACGTTTTTAATTTAATTTTATTTTCTTAAATCATCCATTAACTTTGTTTTTTCTTTAGTTTGAATATCTACATGTTTTATTATTTTTGCTGGACTTCCTGCTACAACAACATTGTCAGGTACATCTTCTACAACAACGGAACCGGCAGCAACTACAGAGTTAGTACCAACCTTTACTCCTTCAAGGATAACAGCGTTAGCACCTATTAATACATTGTCACCGATTTCGCAAGGAGATTTGCTTGGTGGTTCTAATACTCCTGCAACAACAGCCCCTGCACCAAGATGAACATTTTTACCAAGTTTTGCACGAGCACCTAACACGGCGTTCATGTCCACCATTGTTCCTTCTCCAATTTCACAGCCTATGTTTATTACAGCCCCCATCATAATAACTGCATTTTTACCTATTGAAACTCTATCTCTAATAATTGCACCAGGTTCTATTCTAGCTTCTAAATTCTTTATGTCTAATAAAGGAATTGCAGAATTTCTCCTGTCATGTTCTATTCTGAATTTTTTTATCTTGTCTTGGTTATTTTGAATAAATTCTAATACCTCAATGCTTTCGCCGAATAAAACATAGAAACTTTTTTCTCCAAAGTATTCTATATTATTAAAATTACAATTTTCAAGATTTCCATCGATGTATGCTTTTAATGGAGTAGATTTTTTAGCTTCTTTTATGTATCTTGCTATTTCATATGGATTAGTAAAATCATAGTTCATAAGTTAACCTCCCGTAAAATAATTAAATATAACTAATATTATAATAGATATTATTATTAAATCAAAGTAAAAATATGTTAATGTTAGAATTAATGTTGCGATGCAACATTACTCTTAGGTACTAGGATTAGAAGATTTTCTGACTCAAGGAAGAAAATCCTCCTTTCCTAGCACCTAGTACCTAAGAAAATTGTTTCGTAATTTTCTTATATTTTGTAAGCAATTGATTTTTAGCTGGACATGTAATAGTAAAGTGGAGTAAAATTTAAAATAAAAATAATTTACAAGGGGCGATATAAGTGAATAACGTAATTTCTAGGAATGTTCAAAGTATAGAAATTTCTGGCATTAGAAAATTTTTTAATAAGGTGTCTAAGGTTGATGGAGCATTATCTCTTACTTTGGGACAGCCTGACTTTAGTGTGCCAGACAAAATAAAAAAAGCTATGATAAATGCAATTGAGGAAAATAAAACGGGATATACCTCTAATGCTGGTATAGAAGAACTAAGAATTGCTATATCTAATTATTTAAATAAATATTTTAATATAAATTTTGATAAAGACGAAATCTGTTTAACTATAGGAGGAAGCGAAGGCCTTTTATCTACCTTTACTGCTCTTATAAATAGTGGAGATAAAGTACTTATACCTACTCCTGCATATCCAGCCTATGAGAGTTGTGTAAAGCTTCTAGGAGGGAGGGTATTAAATTATTATTTAAAAGAGGATTTTTCTATTGATTTTAATAAACTTGAGGAAATTATTGTAAAAGAAAGTCCTAAAATAATGGTTTTATCCTATCCTTGCAATCCTACGGGTGCAGTATTAAGCAAGGAAGATAGAGATAAATTATATACACTGATAAAAGATAAGGATATTATTATTATATCTGATGAAATATATAGTTCTTTAGTTTTTGAAAATGAATACTATTCAATAGCTCAATATGAAGATATTAAAGATAAGATTGTACTTGTAAGTGGTTTTTCAAAGATGTTTTCAATGACAGGGTTAAGATTAGGCTATATTTGTGCAGCTCCTGTTTTGATGGAAAATATTATGAAAGTTCATCAATACAATGTATCTTGTGCTCCTTCTATTGTACAATGGGGTGCCTATGAGGGCATTAAAAATTGTTTAAATGATGTAGAACATATGAAAAGTGAGTTTATAAAAAGAAGAGATTATGTATATGAAAAATTGATATCTTTAGGTTTTGAAGTTAATCTCCCTAAAGGAGCATTTTATATTTTTCCCTCTATTAAGAAGTTCAATATGAGTAGTGATGAATTCTGTGAGAGATTATTATATGAAGCTAAAGTAGCTATGGTGCCAGGTTCTGCCTTTGGTAGAGGAGGAGAAGGATATATTCGAATATCTTATTCCTATAGTATGGAAGAATTGCAGGAAGCTTTAGATAGAATAGAAAAGTGGATTAAAATTATATAATAGAATAACATTAATATGCCTTGTTATTTGCAAGCATGTTAATGTTATTAATTTTGTATTTTAAAGAAAACGTTTTGATAAATTAGGAATTTAAGATGGACAAATGTATATCTTTGTTTTATTGCGGTAGTAGATAAATTAGAGGAAGATAATTTGAATAGTCCTCATAATATATTGTCAGGAAATTGTTTAACATATCATTTATAGCTAAAATATTATGGTAAATTAATTTGATATGTTAATAGTTTGCTACACTTTGTCTATTATTCATGTTAAAAAAATAACAATAAAAGATACAAATTCATAAAGAAATAATTTTGTGAAAAAATATCATAAGACGATTTTCTAAAAAAATTGCAAAAACACAATTGATAATTTAGAAAGAAAAGTTGCAATAAATTATTAATTTATTAATTCAGAAAGGAAAATTGCAATAAATTATTAATTTATTAACATATAAAGGGAATATATGTTAATAAAAGTAATGAAAAGGTTTATAAAAATAACAAAGAGGTGTTGCGAGGCACGAAAATTTGACAATAGGAGTGGAAATATGATAAAATCATGAAGGGAATACTAAGAATGTGATAATTAAAATAAGAATATATTAACAATATGATAATAACATGAAAAAATATTGATAGTTTCACAATGATGCAGGAAAAAAATGACGATATAACAATACAATGAAAGAAAAAAATCAAAATATGTAATTTGATGAAGGGGAAATTTAAAAAAGGCTAAAATATTTAAAAGCAAGCTGTATAGTATGTGCTATTTAAAGGTCTCTAGAGGCAAGTTATGCATATAAGTTTGATTGAAATTTATCATGCAACCAGAAGATTGTAAAAGGTTTCAAATTAAAAATTAATTTAATATAAAATAATGTAAAATACAGATAGGGGGAAATATACAATGTTAAATTATATTGTAAAAAGAGTTTTCGCTAGTATTGTCACAATTTTTGTGGTTATTTCATTAACGTTTATCTTAATGCATAAGATACCGGGAGGACCTTTCGATGGTGAAAAAAAATTGCCGCCTCAGATTGAAGCTAATCTAAAGCAAAAGTTTGGGTTAGACAAGCCATTACATGAACAATATATAATGTATTTAAAAAATTTGGCTAAAGGGGAATTAGGACCTTCAATGTCATATAGCGGTATGACGGTTAATGATGTAATTGGGTATTCGTTTCCAGCATCAGCTAAATTAGGTGTAGTTTCAGTTATATTTGCGTTAATCGTTGGACTTTATTTAGGTATTACAGCAGCGTTAAAACAAGGAAAATGGCAGGATTCTGTTACTATGCTTATAGCAACTCTAGGGGTTACAGTGCCTAGCTTTGTGCTTGCTACATTTTTAATTTACATTTTCGCATTAAAGCTTGGATGGTTTCCGGTAATTGGATTTGACGGACCTGAAAATTATGTATTACCAGTTATAGCCCTTGGAGGATATTCTATGGCTTTCATAGCAAGACTTGGAAGATCTTCTTTTCTAGAAGTTGTAAGACAGGACTATATGAGAACAGCAAAAGCAAAAGGACTTTCACGTTTTACTGTTATATACAAACATGGTTTGAGAAATGCACTAATACCTGTTATCACATATATAGGACCTTTAGTTGCGGGTATACTTACTGGAAGTTTTGTAGTTGAATCTTTATTTGGTATACCAGGACTCGGTGGAGAGTTTGTAAGAAGTATTACAAATAGAGACTATACCACTATTTTAGGAGTTACAGTTTTCTATAGTACATTTTTAATAATGTGTAACTTAGTAGTGGATATTTTATATGGAATTATTGATCCTAGAATAAAACTAGAAGATTAATGGAGGTGGACAAAAATTGAGAAAGGAAACTTATATGAATGCAACAGATGATTATATAAAAATAGACAGTGAAATGTTTAAAAAAGTTCCGCAGTCAGAAAAACAACTTAATAAAATAGTAAGACCTAGTGTAACATATTGGCAAGATGCGTGGAGAAGATTAAAAGAGAATAAAATTGCTATATTTGGATTAATAGTTGTTATAATTGTAACAGCTATGGCTATTTTGGTGCCAATGCTTTCAAAATATAATTATTTCTCGCAAGATTTTAGTGTTGCAAATCAATCTCCAAGTAGTGAACATTGGTTCGGTACAGATCAATTTGGAAGAGATGTTTTTGTAAGAGTATTTTATGGTGCAAGAATATCTTTAATAGTTGGATTTTCAGCTAGTGTTTTAAATTTACTAATAGGTGTTTTGTATGGAGGAATTTCTGGATATTTTGGCGGAATGGTTGACAACATAATGATGAGAATTATTGATGTACTGTATTCTATTCCAATGATGATATATGTAATACTTTTAATGGTTGTATTAGGAGCTGGATTGAAGAGTGTTGTTATTGCATTAGCAATAGCATTTTGGTTAGGAATGGCTAGAATTGTAAGAGGGCAAGTGATGCAACTTAAACAACAAGAATTTGTCCTTGCTGCTAAAACTTTAGGAGCATCAAATGCGAGAATTTTGTTAAGGCACTTAATACCTAATAGTATGGGACCAATATTGGTAACTTTAACCTTTGCAGTGCCAAGTGCCATATTTACAGAATCATTTTTAAGTTTTATAGGACTTGGTATTTCAGCACCTCAAGCATCTTGGGGAACTCTCGTGTCAGAAGCAATGCAAGGTTATCAGTTGTATCCTTATCAATTATTTTTCCCAGCAGGAGCAATTTGTATAACAATACTTGCGTTTAACTTGTTCGGAGATGGTTTAAGAGATGCACTTGATCCAAAGATGAGACAATAGTTAGGAGGATTACAATGGGAAAATTACTTGAATTAAAAGATATACACACATCATTTTACACACATATTGGAGAAGTTAAAGCTGTTAGAGGTGTTTCATTTGATTTAGATAAAGGGGAAGCACTTGGAATAGTTGGTGAATCAGGAAGTGGAAAAAGTATTACTATGATGTCTGTTATGAGACTTTTAGCAGAAAACGGTGAAACCAAACAAGGTGAAATAATTTTTGAAGGTAAGAATTTATTGGAACTTTCAGAAAAAGAAATGCAAAAAGTTAGAGGGAATGAAATAGGAATGATCTTCCAAGATCCTATGACCTCATTAAACCCAGTTTTAACTGTAGGAGATCAGCTAATTGAGCCTATAATGAAACATAAGAAGGTTTCTAAAGAAGAAGCCAAAAAAAGAGCGATAGAAATGTTAACTTTGGTAGGCATACCAGGACCAGAAGAAAGAATAAAACAATATCCACATGAGTTTTCAGGGGGAATGAGACAAAGAGTAATGATAGCTATGGCATTGGCTTGTGATCCTAAGCTTTTAATAGCAGATGAGCCTACTACGGCTTTAGATGTTACTATACAAGCTCAAATATTGGAGCTTATGAAAGAACTTAAAGATAAATTAAACACTTCAATTATATTAATAACTCATGATTTAGGTGTTGTTGCTGATGTTTGCAGCAGAATTAATGTTATGTATGGTGGGATTATAATAGAGATGGGTACTACTAGAGATATATTCTATAATTCAAAACATCCATATACATGGGGATTATTAAGAAGTGTACCGAATCCAAAAACACTTACAAAAGAAAAATTAAAACCTATTGATGGACAACCACCAGATTTATTAAAACCACCAACTGGATGTCCTTTTGCAGAAAGATGTGAGCATTCTATGAAAATATGCATGGAAAAAATGCCCCCTTTCTTTGAATTAGGTGATGAACACAGGTCAAGATGTTGGCTTAACCATCCAGATGCACCAAAGGTAGAAAGGAGCATTGATTAATGAGTAACAATAAAGCACTTATTGAAATTAAAAATTTAAAAAAATATTTTCCTATAAAAAAAGGACTTTTCAATAAAGTAGTAGGTAATGTAAAGGCTGTAGATGATGTTTCTTTTACAATAAATAAAGGAGAAACATTAGGACTTGTTGGAGAATCCGGTTGTGGTAAAACTACAACTGGTAGAACAATAATGAAATTATATGAGCCTACTGCAGGTGAAATTATATTCCATGGTACAGATATAGCTAAGTATACTCCTAAGCAGATGAGAGAGTATAGAAAAAAAATGCAGATGATATTTCAAGATCCATATGCTTCCTTAAATTCTAGGATGACAGTTGGAGATATAATTGGTGAGGCTATAGATATCCATGATTTAATGAAAGGTAAGGAAAGAGAAGATAGAGTTAGATATTTATTAAATAGAGTAGGACTTAATAGTGACCATGCTAGTAGATATCCACATGAGTTTTCGGGTGGTCAAAGACAAAGGGTTGGTATAGCAAGAGCTCTTGCAGTAGAACCAGAGTTTATAATATGTGATGAGCCTATTTCAGCATTAGATGTTTCTATTCAAGCTCAAGTAGTAAATATGCTTGAAGAATTGCAAGAAGATTTAGGACTAACTTATTTGTTTATTGCCCATGATTTATCTATGGTTAAACATATATCTAACAGAATAGGGGTTATGTATTTAGGTAAATTAGTTGAAATTGGTGAAAGTAATGAGTTGTACAGTAATCCAGTGCATCCGTATACGCAAGCCTTATTATCTGCGATACCTATACCAGACCCAGATGAAGCTGCAACAAACCAAAGAATAGTATTGGAAGGTGATATTCCATCGCCAATTGATCCACCGCCAGGATGCAGGTTTAAAAATAGATGTAGATATGCTAAATCTATTTGTTCAGAAGTAGATCCAGAAATGAAGGATTTAGGTGGAGGGCATTTTGCCGCTTGCCATTTACTATAAAATGGTATAAAATTGATATTGTTAATATTTTCAAGTTTATTTAACATGGTTTAATCTAAAAATAACAATATAAAAATATTTAAAAAGGGGGAAATAAAGTGATGTTAAAAAGAAAACTAACAAAGCTTGGGGCAATTGCCCTTACGCTTGCAATGAGTTTATCAGTGTTTGCAGGATGTGGAAAGAAAGATGCTAAGGCAGAGCAGGCTATAAAGTTTAATATAAACTCTGAGCCAAAAAGTATTGACCCTGCATTAAACAATGGAGTAAATGGTGGTACAATACTTGTAAATGCTTTTGAAGGATTAACTAGGTTAGATGAAAAAAATCAACCAATCCCAGGTGTTGCAGAAAAATGGGATATATCAGAAAATGGACTAAAATATACATTCCATCTTAGAAAAGATGCTAAATGGTCAGATGGAAAACCTGTAAAAGCTCAAGATTTTGAATATGCTTGGAAGAGAGCATTAAAACCTGAAACAGCAGCAGAATATGCATATCAACTGTATTATTTAAAAAATGGTGAAAAGTATAACAAAGGCACAGTAAAAGCTGATGAAGTTGGAGTAAAAGCAAAAGATGATTATACTCTAGAAGTAACTCTTGAAAATCCAACTGCATATTTCTTAGCACTTATGGCATTCCCAACTTACGCTCCTGTAAGAGAGGATATAGTTTCTAAAGATCCTACGGGATGGGCAAGAAAGGCAGAAACATATATTTCTAATGGACCATTCAAAATGAAAGAATGGAAACCTAAAGATACAATAACATTTGTTAAAAATGATCAATACTGGAATAAAGACTCTATAAAATTAGAGAGAATTGACTATAAAATGATAGAGCAAGAATCAAGTGCTTTAGCAGCATTTAAAGCTGGTCAATTAGATTATATCAAGCAACCACCAGCACAAGAAATACCACAATTGATAAAAGATGGTGTTGCTGAGATATTACCAAATCTTGGAACATATTTTTACTGTGTAAATATTTCTGACAATGCAGAAAAAGTTAATGCTGAAGTAGCTAAAGCATTAAAAGATCCAAAAGTAAGAAAAGCATTAACATTAGCTATTGACAGAAAGCAAATTGTTGAAAATGTAACTAAGGGTGGACAGATAGCTGCAACATCATATGTACCAGTTGGAATACTAAAAGCTGATGGTACAGAATTTAAAGATAAAGATTATTTTAAAGCAGAAGGGGATGTACAAGAAGCTAAAAAACTTTTAGCTGAAGCTGGATATCCAGATGGAAAAGGATTCCCTAAAATAGAATTATTATATAATACAAATGAAGGTCATCAAAATATAGCGCAAGCAGTTCAGGATATGTGGAGAAAGAACTTAGGAATTAATATAGAGCTTAAGAACCAAGAATGGAAAGTATTCCAAAAATCAAGAACTGATAAAAACTATGAAATAGCAAGACATGGATGGTTAGGTGACTATGTTGATCCTATGACTTTCCTTGATATGTGGGTAACAGGCGGCGGAAATAATGATGCTGGATACAGCAATGCAGAATATGATAAACTTATAAAAGCTGCAATGGCAGAATCAGATGCAGCTAAGAGAATGGAATTGTTAAGAAAAGCAGAAGATATTTTAATGGAAGATATGCCAATAATTCCAATTTACTACTACACAGAGGTAGTATGTTTAAATAAAAATGTTAAAGAACTTGTACAGACACCACTTGGATTCTATTATTTCGACAAAGCTTATATTGAAACTGCAAAATAAAAAAGAAATAAAAAAGTGATTTGCCAATTGGCAAATCACTTTTTTATTAAATATTAGTTGTTGATTACATCATCCATTGAGTACATACCTTTTTCTTTTCCACACATAAATTCACAAGCCTTAAGAGCACCTACTGCAAAAACTTCTCTTGACAGAGCAGAGTGTTTCAATTCAATAACTTCTCCTTGTCCTGCAAAAATTACGTCGTGTTCTCCAACAATACTTCCGCCACGTACAGCATGAATACCTATTTCTTTATGCTCTCTTTTAGCTATACCGTCTCTACCTTTAGTATATATTGTTTCAGATGGAATTGATTCTTTGATAGTATCTGCTAATAATAAAGCTGTACCACTTGGAGAATCTACCTTTTGGTTATGGTGCTTCTCTATTATTTCAATATCATAGTTTTCATATAGCATAGCACTAATTTTTCTTAGAATATTATTTATAACATTAATACCTATTGACATATTAGCTGAACGGAAAACAGGTATCTCCTTACTAGCTTCTTCTATTAAAGCCAATTCTTCTTGGGAATATCCAGTTGTACATAATACAACTGGCATATTTTTTTCTTTACAATATTGAAGTAATGAGGATAATGTTTCAGGTCTTGAAAAGTCTAAAATTACATCAGCTTCAGTGCTACATTCTTGTATGCTTTTGTAAATAGGATATTTTATGGTAGCATCGTCCTTTTTATCTATTCCTGCTACTATAGATAAAGATGGGAAATTTGAGGCACTTTCTGAGATCACTTTTCCCATTTTTCCTGAGCAGCCACTTAGTATAATTCTTACCATGAAATTTAATCCTCCTCTATTTTTGACTATATTTTTTTAATTCTTCCTTTAAGATATCTAGATTGCTTTGATCCATTTCACATAAAGGCAATCTTAAGTTTCCAACTTCCATATTTAAAACATTCATTGCAGTCTTAACAGGAATAGGATTAGTTTCTATAAAAAGTGAGTTTATTAAAGGAAGCATTTTTAATTGTAGCTTTAAAGCTTCTGCATGATTTCCGTTTGTATAAAGCTGGCAAATGTCGTGAACATCTTTTGGAAATAAATTTGCAACTACAGAAATTACTCCAATTCCTCCTAAAGATAGTACAGGAATGATTTGGTCATCATTTCCAGAATAAATATCTATTTTATCACCACATAATGCTTTCATTTCTGCTATTTGGCTTATGTTGCCACTAGCTTCTTTTATAGCTACAATATTATTTAGTTGGCATAGCTTCAATAGTGTTTTAGGAGCTATATTTAATCCAGTTCTTCCAGGAACATTATATGCAATTATTGGTATGTTAACATTACTATCAATTGCTTTAAAATGTTCTACAATTCCTTTTTGAGTAGTTTTGTTATAGTAAGGAGTAATCACTAAAAGACCATCCACTCCTATACTTTCAGCCCACTTGCTCATATTAATAGATGAAAGTGTATTATTGTTTCCTGTGCCAGCAATTACAGGTATTCTTTTGTTTATAACATCTACTGTAAATTTAATAACTTCTTTTTTTTCAGATTCTGACATAGTAGAAGCTTCACCAGTGGTACCACATACTATAATGGCGTCAGTACCAGATTTAACGTGCCATTCTAAGAGTTCTTTTAATTTATTAAAATTCACTTTATCGTTAGTGAAAGGAGTAACTATTGCAACTCCAGAGCCTTTAAATAATGTCATTTTAAATCCCCCTTAGAAAATAATTATTTATTTTTTATTATATATTCTGCAATTTGAACAGCGTTAGAAGCTGCTCCTTTTCTGATGTTATCAGCTACTACCCATAAGTTTAAGCCTTTTTCAACACTAAAATCTTTTCTTATTCTTCCAACATAAACTTCATCAGTACCTTCTGCATCAATAGGCGTTGGATATACTAAATTTTCAACGTCATCTTTTAATATTACTCCAGGAGCACTTTTGTATAATTCAAAAATATCATTCAGTTCAAAATCTTTTTCCAATTCTACATTAATGCTTTCACTATGACCGTAGAATACAGGAACTCTTACGGTAGTTGCAGTTATTTTTAAGGAGTCATCATGAAGGATTTTTATAGTTTCATTTACCATTTTCATTTCTTCCTTAGTATATCCGTTATCTAAAAATACGTCTATATGAGGAAGTACGTTACCAGCTATAGGGTAAGGGAACTTTTTAGGCTCAGAACCATTGTATCCTTCCTTTAAATCATTGAAACCACCTACTCCAGCACCAGAAACAGCTTGATAAGTAGAATAGATAATTCTGTTAATTCCATATTTATCATGCAGTGGTTTTAAAGCAACTACTGCTTGAATTGTAGAACAGTTAGGATTAGCAATTATACCCTTATTCCATGCTATGTCCTCAGGATTAACTTCAGGCACAACTAAAGGCACATTAGGGTCCATTCTCCATGCACTACTATTATCTATAACAGTAGCATTGTATTTTGCGAAAATTGGAGCATACTCTAAACTAATACTTCCACCAGCTGAAAATAGAGCAAAGTCTATTTGTTTACTTTTAATATTTTCTTCTTTTAATTCTTCTACAATAACATCTTGTCCTTTAAAAGAAAGTGTTTTTCCTGCAGATCTTTTTGAAGCGAATAAATAAAGATTTTTAATCGGAAAATTTCTTTCTGCTAAAACTTCTAAAAACTTATTTCCTACCATTCCGGTAGCACCTACTACAGCTACATTATAAAACATTATAAATCCTCCTATAACAATGTATATTTTATTTACTACAGTTCAAATTCAACAAATATATACTTCTTATAATTATATATCGTATATTATATTAACACAATTTTTTTTTAAAAAAAGTTAGAATCATTTTAAAATAAGCTCTATACAATTATAATATGCAAATAACAATAAGATGGCAAAAATATATGGAGTATTATAATATAAAAAGTTTGTTTATAAACTGTAATAGGTGACAATATAGAGTTTAAGGAAAGATTAGGAAGAATGTTATAAAAATTCTTTCTCTTTTTATTTTTGTATAAAAATCATAAATTTGAGGAATATAATTATATATCACGTTTTGGGAGGGTAAAAAATGGGGAAAACTCCGCTGAAAAAAGTAATAAAAGCAAAGTTAAAATCAAATAAAGAACTTAGCCAGTTAGAGCAGCTTAGAGAAAAAATGAAATATGAAATAGCTAAAGAATTAGGACTAAATGAAAAAGTGGATAAGTTGGGGTGGGGGGGATTAACAGCAGAAGAAACAGGAAGAATAGGAGGAGTAATGACAAAAAGAAAGCGTGAATTAAAAATTCCTAAAAATGAGGTTATTTTAAATATAAATGAAAAAGATATAAAATAATTAAACATATAGTACATATATTTATAGTTGATTAACTTAAATTATTTTTTGTATTTTGGATATATAAAATGATTACAATATACTAATGCAGGTTGATTTTTTATAGCAAAATATATAATATATTATTTTAGGTATTGTTTTACGAAAAATATTTGGAATGTGGCTGAAATGGGGGGACAGTATGAAATGTTATAAAGATTTTGCTAAGATTTACGATAAGCTCATTTATGAAGATATAGATTATAAAAGCTTCGGTGAAGCAATAATCAAAATATGTAATGATTATAATATTCGTAAAGCTGAGTATTTGGATTTAGCTTGTGGTACAGGTAATGTTACAAAAGAGGTAGGAAAAAAATTTAAGAATGTTTGGGCGGTAGATTTATCTAGTGATATGTTAGTGCAAGCAGAAGAAAAGTTAAGGGAAGAAAAGTTAAAGGCGAAATTTATATGCCAAAATATGAGTAATTTAAATATAATGAAAAAATTTAATCTGATTACTTGTGTTCTTGATTCAACTAATTATATACTAGATGAATGTGAGTTGGAAAAGTACTTTAGAGCAGTATATGAACATTTAGATGATGAGGGTATGTTCATTTTTGATATAAATTCCTATTATAAATTAACTGAAATTCTAGGGAATAATATATTCAACTATGATAATGAAGATATAGTTTACATATGGGAAAATGTTTTAGAAAATGATATTGTTGATATGTATCTAACCTTCTTTATAAAGGATGGTGAAGTATATAGGAGATTTGATGAAGAACATAAAGAAAGAGCTTATAAAGAAGAATTTCTAGATAAACTTTTAAATGATATAGGATTTGTAATAATTAAAAAGTTAGATAATTATAAAGAAGAAAAAATTACATATGAAACTGAGAGAATTGTATATATTCTAACAAAAAAACAACTTGGGGGGAAATAAAAATGAAGGATAAATTAATAAGAGCTATTGCTAAGGATGGACAGGTTAGAATTTTAGTAGCTACTACCACAAATATGGTTAATGAAGGTGTGAAGATACATAACTGTGCTCCAACTGCTGCAGCAGCATTAGGAAGAATGTTAACAGCTGGAAGCTTAATGGGTGCTTTGTTAAAATCTGATAAAGATGTGGTAACTCTAAAAATTTCTGGTGGTGGTTTAGCAAATGGAGTTACTGTTACTTCATATAGTAATACTCATGTAAAAGGATATATAGGAAATCCATCTGCAGATTTACCAGCAAATGACTTTGGTAAGCTGGATGTAAGCGGAATTATAGGAAAAGATGGTAACTTATTAGTGATTAGAGATATGGGATTAAAAGAACCATATATAGGGCAAGTTCCTATTTATACTGGAGAAATTGGAGATGATCTTGCATACTATTTTACAGTATCAGAGCAAACGCCTACAGCTGTGGGGTTAGGGGTACTTGTAGATAAAGATTTAAGTATAAAACATGCAGGGGGATTAATTATACAAATGATGCCTGGTGCAGATGAAATGTTGGCAGATTTAATAACCTTCAGGCTGCAGGATATGGGCTCTATTACTAAGTTTATGTCAGAAGGAAAAAGTGCAGAAGATATATTAAACTTTTTGTTTGATGATATGGGATTAAAAGTATTAGATACTATGGAACCAAGATATGAATGCGATTGTTCAAGAGAAAAAGTTGAAAGAGCACTAATCAGCATAGGGAAACAAGAACTACGGAAAATATGTGATGAAGAGAAAAATGAAGAATTAAAATGTCATTTTTGTAATAAAACTTATGAGTTTACACATAATGAAATAGAGGATATGATAAAGGATTTATAGCCTTATTTAGAAAAGTAAAATATAGGTTGTTAAAAACCCCATGGATTGTGGGGTTTTTTAGCGCTCTCATTTAATTGTGCAGTTTCACTTTTTTATTTTCTTTTTTTATTTTTATAAACCGTTCTAAATAAAGTATATTACAGAAAAAATGAGAATAATGAATTATATAAAAGCAAAACATATATAAATTCATATAATTAAGATTTAAAGTATTGACATTTGTATTAGAATTTTATATTATATTAATGCGCCAGGGAGTTGAAGAAAAAACTTCCAGGGTGAAAGGGTCAAGAAAACAATCAAGAAAAATCTTGAAAAAAAGTATTGACAAAGTAGTTTGAAAAATATATAATATTACTTGTCGCTGTAAGATATGGGCGCATAGCTCAGCTGGGAGAGCACCTGCCTTACAAGCAGGGGGTCACAGGTTCGAGCCCTGTTGTGCCCACCATATCGCGGCCTAGTGGCTCAGTTGGTTAGAGTACCGGCCTGTCACGCCGGGGGTCGAGGGTTCGAGTCCCTTCTAGGTCGCCAATGGCTTCATAGCTCAGTCGGTAGAGCAGAGGACTGAAAATCCTCGTGTCACTGGTTCGATTCCAGTTGAAGCCACCATAAAATGCGGGAGTGGCTCAGTGGTAGAGCGTCACCTTGCCAAGGTGAACGTCGCGGGTTCGAATCCCGTCTTCCGCTCCAAAACACAATAAATGAGGCGCTATAGCCAAGCGGTAAGGCATGGGCCTGCAAAGCCTTGATCCCCGGTTCAAATCCGGGTGGCGCCTCCAAAATTTTAAGTGATAAATGAATTAAGTGGTTCAAATCATATTTTTTAAAAAAGTAAAATATAAAACTTTATAATGATATGGCGCTATAGCCAAGCGGTAAGGCATGGGCCTGCAAAGCCTTGATCCCCGGTTCAAATCCGGGTGGCGCCTCCAAAAGAAACACCTTAGTGGAATGCTGAGGTGTTTTTGTTTGCTACATAATATAAGATTGAGAATTGAGAATTGACAGTTGACAATGATGGATGTTTTGCTAATGCAAAACTAAAATTAAAATTAAAAGCAGAAAAAGACCTAAATATAGATAAATTCTATGTTTAGGTCT
>JAVBWC010000007.1:0-46264 GCA_036677675.1 Clostridiaceae bacterium
TGCTTGCTTCATTGATGTATGAACTACTAACTCATTAACGGTAGCTGTTGTTGTTACTACATTTTTCATAACTTTATCATATAATTTGTTTTTTTCTAGTATTTTTTTTGCACAGATTCCTATTGCACAAGCTTTTTCATCTCCTAAGGCTACCTTTACTTCAGGTTTTGCTAAATCTTCTAAATTCTGAATTTTCTTAGGATTTTCTTTTGGTACTGCTATAACGGGTATGTGATAAGCAACATCATGCTTTTCTCCAACTAATCCTTTTTTCTTTGCATTATCATAATCTAAGTTGGAACCTGGTATAAAAACATCTCCTTTTCCTGAAAGTTCTATTTGACTTAAAAGTTGATTAGAACCTGCGTATGTATATTGTATTTCTACACCATACTTTTCTTCGAATTTATTTCCAATTTCATCCATAGGTTTATTAAGCCCTGCCCCACTATAAACCAGTAATGACTCAGTTTTCTTTTCCGATGCAGAAACAACTTTTTTATCCTCTTGTTTTGCACTACATCCTACAACTAAACAAGTCACTAAAACACTAAATAATAAAATAGTTAAGCTTTTTTTTAATTTAATCATACTCAGCACTCCCTTTAAACTATAATTGTCATATCAATAAGTTAGCTTTATAGCTTTAACTTCTTTACTTTCCAAAGGGGCAAGCGGGATATATACAATTTTTACACATTAAGCATAGTCCTCCATGAGCTAGAGATGTTATATCCTTCTTTGTTAATCTCTCACCAGCTAATACTCTGGGAAATACTAAATCAAAGGATGTGGTTTTAAAATACATTCCTGCTCCTGGTATTCCAAAGATAGCTGTATCACCTCTATATGCAAGCATTAGCATATTTCCTGGTAATGCAGGTGCTCCATAAGATACCACTTCGTTAGCAACATTTTGTATAGCAATCGGCGTTACATCATCAGCGTCCACAGACATACCTCCAGTTGCCAATACTACATCTACTCCTTCTTCTATAAGTGACTTTATACCTTCCTTAATTTTTTCTCTATCATCTGGAGAATAAAGTATATTAACAAGCTTACACCCATAATAATTAATTTTATCTTTTAAAACAGGCGCAAATCTGTCTTTTATTCTTCCTTCATATACTTCTGTCCCTGTTATAATAATTCCTATATTTAAAGGTTTAATTTCTCTTACACTAATAACTTGTCCTATTTCCTTGCATATGTCTTCTACTTTTTCTATTTTTTCCTTTTCTATAACTAAAGGTATTGCTCTTGTTGCAGCAACATCCTGATTTTCTTGAACAAATGTATTATTATGAAGTGTAGCTATAGTAAGTAACTCAACCTCATTAATTGCATTTAAAGCCTCTAAATTTATTTTAAGTATTCCTTTCTTTTCAGCTTTTAGTTGTATTTTTCCTTCTACTGGTCCTTGTAGGTAAATACCTTCTCCTGCTGCTGCCTTAGCGATTCTTTCAGCAGCTTCATTTTCGTGAATTTTATCTTCACACAGTTCTATAACATTAATATGGTTTTTTCCTATACTTTTTAATTCTTCTATATCCTCTTTCTTGATAATATGACCCTTTCTAAAAGCAGGTCCTTTATATTCACCTGGTACTATTTTCGTTAAATCATGTACTAATACTGTTCCTACTGAATCTTCTACTCTAATTTTTTTCATAAAAATCACCTCATTAAATACGTAATAACTTATTTAAAATTATATTTTTTCTATAATTTTAGATAAATTCATAATGGCCATTGTATATATGTTTCATTCCTTGATAGCCTTTTTACATTTATTTCATTTTAATACTATTATAACCTTTTGTTGTAGTTTTATCAACATTAGTACAGGTTCTTATGCTTTGTATGTAAAATAATGTATAAAAATAACTATTAAAATTCAACAGTTATTTTTATATTGAATTTTCTTAATAATAATCCTTATTATTATTTTATTTCTATATACTTTAAATAAAAAAGATGTAAATAAAGGTTTAATACACCTTTATTTACATCTCTTTAATATTATAAAATTTATAATTTTAAATGACTTCTATTTCATCTCCTGGTTTAATATATCCGCCTTTTAATACTATTGTAAATATTCCTTCTTTTGGCATTATACAAATTCCAACCTTTTTTTTGATTTCACAGCCATCATGACATTTCTTTCCTATTTGGCTCACTTCCATCTCCGTTTCTCCAATTCTTAATTTTGTACCAACTGGAAGTTCATGAAGTATTATACCTTCTGTAGTTAAGTTCTCAGCAAAATCTCCTACGAATAATTCTAGTCCCATTTTTCTCATTTTATCTATGCTTTCTTGTGCAAGAAGACTTACTTGTCTGTGCCAATCACCTGCATGGGCATCACCTTCAAGTCCATGCTTTTCCTTAAAAAATCCTTTTTCAATGGGATGTTTTACTACTCCTTTTGTTTCACTTATATTTACTGCTACTACCTTTGCCATAATCTTACCCCCATTTTTAAATATTCTCTTCTTTTAACTTTATTTTTAACCTCAGCTAAGTGACCAGCTGCTCCACTTAACAAAGTGACTACATTCTCTCAACTAGCCTTTATTTTCCTCCCATAGTAAGAACCATAACAGCTTTTGCTGTATGAATTCTGTTTTCTGCTTCATCATAAACTACTGAGTGAGGTCCGTCTATTACTGAATCTTCAACTTCGTTATTTCTGTCTGCCGGAAGTGCATGCATATAGATTGATCTTGGATTTGTAAGTGACATCATTTCTTCTGTACACTTCCATCCTTTATATGCCTCTAATAAATCATCTACTACTACATTACTTTGGTTGTTAACCCAGCTTCCCCAGTTCTTAGGAATTACTACATCTGCACCTCTGTACGCTTCTTCCATGTTATGAGTTATTGTAAAAGTTCCATCATTTTCTAGTGCATTCTTCTTAGCTTTTTCTATTACCCAATCTGGCAGGTCATATCCTTCTGGATATGCTAATGTTACGTCCATTCCGAATCTTGGGAATAATAATGATTGAGTTAATGGTACTGATATTGGTTTTTTATGTGTTGTTGCATAGGCCCAGATTATTGATACTTTCTTACGTTTTGTATCCCCAAATTTTTCTTTGATTGTCATTAAGTCTGCTAAACCTTGCATTGGGTGATATAAATCACATTGTAAGTTCATTACTGGTACTGATGAATGTTCTGCCATTTCCCTTATATATTTATTTCCTACTTCCCAAAAGCAGTTTCTACACGCTATACCATGACCAAATCTTGATAGAATTACTGCTGTATCTTTAGCTACTTCTCCATGTGATACTTGCATTGTACTTGTATCTAGGTAGTTTGCATGTCCTCCCAATTGTGCTATACCTGCTTCCATTGAGTTTCTTGTTCTTGTTGATTGTTCAAAGAACATTAAGAACATTGTTTGATAGGGTAAATATGGAGTTGCCACTCCCATAGCCATTTTCTTTTTAAGATCAGAAGAAACCTCTAACATTGTTTCTATTTCTTCTTTTGTGTAGTCCTCTAATGTTATAAAATGTCTCCCTCTAAATACTGTTTGCATTATTTTTCCCCCTTAAACTTTTTAATTTAATTAATATTTTATTTATTATTTTTCTTATTTATTTGCATATTCTTTTACATACAAGCTTGGAATAAGTGCATACATTGCTGCACATTTAACAAGTTCGCTCTTCCATGTTTTTTCATTTGGAGCATGTGCTTGATCTTCATGTCCTGGACCGAAACCTACAACCGGGATTCCATATCTACCCATTATTGAAACTCCATTAGTTGAGAATGTCCATTTATCTACTAATGGTTCTTCTTTAAATAATTGCTTGTAACCATCTACTAATGTTTTACATGCTGCATGATCTTCTTTTAAAACCCATGTTGGGAAGTAGCATTCTGTAGGATATACAAGTCCTGTATAAGCTGGTCTTTCATAAGTGTACATTTCAACATCTGCTTTAGCTACCTGTACAGATGGAAGATTTCTTATTTGTTCAAGAGCATACTCCCAACTTTCTCCATCAGTTAATCTTCTGTCTATTGAAATTGTACATCCATCAGCAACAGCACATCTTGATGGAGATGAGAAGAATATTTCTGATACTGTTAAAGTACCTTTTCCTAGAAAATCATTATCTATTAGTCTACCATTTAATTCTTCTAAATCTTTTAGTATTGGAGCCATTTTAAATATTGCATTATCTCCTCTTTCTGGAGCGGAACCGTGACAGCTTACACCATGAGTTGTTACTTTAATCTCCATTCTCCCTCTTTGACCTCTGTATATATTGCAAGAAGTTGGCTCAGTTGAAACAACAAATTCTGGTTTTAATTTATCTTCATTTATGATATACTGCCAGCATAATCCATCACAATCTTCTTCTTGAACTGATCCTACTACTACTAATGTATAATCATCTTCAAGTCCTAGTTCTTTAATAATCTTACCAGCATAAACCATAGATGCCATTCCGCCTTCTTGGTCACTAGCCCCTCTTCCTAAAATGATTTCTTCATCTTCATAGCCTTCATATGGATTATAGTTCCATAAATTTGCATCGCCAACGCCAACTGTATCTATATGTGCATCCATTGCAATTATGTGTTTTCCATGACCAATATACCCCAAAACATTTCCCATAGGATCTATTTCTACTTTGTCAAATCCTATTTTTTCCATTTCTTCTTTTATTCTTAATACAACCTTTTCCTCATCACAGCTCTCACTTGGAATAGTTATCATATCTCTTAAAAATTTGCTCATATCGGCCTTATATACTTGTGCTAATTCTAAAATTTGTTCTACTTTGTATTTTTTTCCCATTACAAACTCCCCCTACGTTTTTTCTTTTTAAAAATTCTTATATAAATTTTTTTGTCTCTTAATAAACCTTCCATATCCTTTTTCTCCTATGAAGCAATTGTTTTCGACAATAACCTTACCTCTACACATAGTAAGAACAGGATATCCTTTTAACTTAAGCCCTTCATATGCTGTATAATCTACATTTTCATGAAGCACATTTTTTGTTAAAGTCACTTCCTTATTTGGGTCTATTAATACTATGTCAGCATCTGCTCCTACCTGAATAACTCCCTTTTGAGGATACAATCCAAATATTTTTGCAGGCGTTGTACAACACACATCCACAAAACGATTTATGCTTATTCGCTTTTTCATTACTCCCTCTGAAAACATTAGAGGTATTCTTTCCTCAATGCCAGGTACTCCATTTGGACATTTTGTAAAGTCATCTTTACCCATTTGTTTTTCTTTATTAAATGCAAATGGACAGTGATCAGTTGCTACAGTACTAATATTTCCATCTTTAAGAGCCTTCCATAATTTATCTTGATTTTCTTTTTTGCGAAGTGGAGGGCTCATTATGTATTTAAGCCCTTCATTATTAGCCTCTTTATATCTTTCTTCATCAAGAAGTAGATATTGAGGGCATGTTTCAGCATATATCCTTTGTCCTCTTTCCTGTGCTATCTTTACTTGTTGAAGTCCTAAAGCTGAAGATAAGTGAACAATATATAAAGGAGCATCTCCTGCAACTGATGCAAGATTTATAATTCTGCTAATAGCCTCTGCTTCACACTCTGGCGGCCTGCTTAAAGCATGATAAATTGGAGAAGTTAAACCTTTTGATACAAAATCACGCCTTAAATAATTAACTGCATCATTATTTTCTGGATGAACAGTTGTTATTCCACCAAGTTCTTTTAATCTTAACAAAACCTTTAAAGCCTCTTCATCACTTACCTTATAATCATAGGTCATATAAATTTTAAAGCTTGGAATCCCTTCTTCATTAACAATTTTATTCACCTCATTTAAGATATCATGGTTTACATGCTGAATTACTCCATGAAAACCATAATCTATTACAGCCTCTCCATCAGCATATCCATGATATACATCTACTTGATGCTGTAAATTACATCCCTTAGGTCCAAAACCCATATGGTCAACTATGCAGGTAGTTCCCCCACAAGCAGCTGCCACTGTTCCAGTATAGAAATCATCATTAGCCACAGCAATTCCTACATCTAAGTTGAGATGAGTATGAACATCAACTCCACCTGGAATCACATATTTACCTTTTGCATTAATTACATTTTCACAATCTTTTTGTAATTCAACACTAAT
This sequence comes from Clostridiaceae bacterium, assembly GCA_036677675.1. Lineage (GTDB taxonomy): Bacteria > Bacillota > Clostridia > Clostridiales > Clostridiaceae > Clostridium_H. The sequence goes on from JAVBWC010000007.1 coordinate 6,169, forward strand.
TTCTTTAATAATCCCATCCTCAATATATATATCTCCTAGATAGGTATCGCTAGCAGTTACTATAGTTCCATTTTTTATAATTGTAGCCATATCTCCTCACCCTAACTTGCTTTTATTTCACGATTATCATCTTCATTATTTATAAGGATGATCTCCATACCATACTACTTTTCTGTAGTTTTTGGGATCAGTATCTCCTTCTGTACTTATTAGAAGTATTTTAGAATTTTCATCAAGTTTTAATGCTTCTTTTATGTCTTTATATCTTTCATCTGTTAACACAGTGTGTAAAAATCCTGCTGGTACAGCTCCTGATTCTCCAGATATTACTCTATCGTCTCCTTGAAGCGGATTACCTAATATTCTCATACCTTGTGCTGCAATATTATCTGGACATGATACAAACATATCACTATAACTTTTTAATATTTCCCATCCAATAGGATTTGGTTCTCCACAAGCAAGTCCTGCCATTATTGTAGGCATATCCCCTGTAACATTTGTTATTTCACCATTTATGGCTGATCTATACATGCAATCTGCTTCATTAGGTTCAATAATTGCTGTAATAGGTCTATCTTCTTTATAATAAGAAACTATAAATCCTTGTACCGCACCAGCAAGAGAACCTACACCAGCTTGAACAAATACATGAGTTGGTCTTTCAACTTCCATTTCTTTCATTTGTTCTACTGCTTCAAGCATCATTGTTGTATACCCCTGCATAATCCATAAAGGTACATCTTGATATCCTTCCCATGCAGTATCTTGGATTATCTTCCAGCCATATTTATTTGCATTTTCTAAAGATAATCTAACAGCATCATCATAATTCATATCAGTTATGTAGGCTTCTGCTCCCGTTGCCTTAATGTTATTAAGTCTTATTTCTGATGACCCCTTAGGCATATATACTACAGCTTTTTGACCTAATTGTTGCGCTGCCCAAGCAACTCCTCTACCATGATTTCCATCAGTAGCAGTAGTAAAAGTTATTTGACCAATTTTTTCTCTTGTTTCTTTACTTTTTAGTGTTTCAAAGTCTATTTTAGCTATATCTACTCCTAATTCTTTTGCTATAAATTTACCTATAGCATAAGATCCTCCTAAAACTTTGAATGCATTTAATCCAAATCTATAGGATTCATCCTTTACAAAAATTTCAGAAACGCCTAATTGTTTTGCTAAGTTATCTAACTTTGCAAGAGGTGTTTTAGAATAAATATCAAAACTCTCATGGAATTTTTTTACCTTTTGAAGTTCTTCAACACATAGGCAATCTACTGACGCTTTTTCACTTTCTTGTCTAGCTCTTTCATTTTTTATCCATTTAATATTTTGCTCCATATTAAATCCTCCCTTCCCTTATGTATATATTTAGCATTATTTATGCCAACCTTATAATCCCTGTAAAATAAGGTTAAAATGTCTTTCTTATTCTTTTATATAGAAAAAACAGTTATCAATTTGATAAAATTTCTCACACTGATAACTGTTTTTATAAATCCTTTTAATAACAGACTTTATATAGTTAATTGTTCTTTTTATTATCATTTTGATAAACAAGCTTACAATGTTATGAAATAACAATGATATATTTATTTGTTGTAATTATATACACCATTTTTCTGTCATATGCTTATTGCCCTCTTTGTTATATCTTATTGCCTGTATTTCGGAAATTATTGATATAGCTATTTCTTCAGGGCTATCTCCTCCTATCCCTAACCCAATAGGAGCATGAAGTATACTTAAATCTATTTCTTTATTTAATTCTTCCTTTAATTTATTAATCATAATACCAGCCTTATTCTTTGAAGCTAACATTCCAATATATTTAGGTTTGCATTCTTTTTCATATACTGCCTTTAAAATTTTATAATCTATTTCATGAGTATAGCCTGTAATAACAATATAACTACCTTCTGAAATATCTAAATTATTTATTTTTTCTGCATAATCTCCAACTAGGATTTCATGACTATCATTAATAGCTTCTGCTATCTCTTCTCTATCATCTATTACTACAGTTTTATAATCTAAATTAACTAAAATATCTGCTAGACATTTTCCTACATGACCAGCACCTAATATATATATTCTAGGATTGACAGGTATATGTTCAAAATATAAACTAACAAGCCCTCCACAAATCATATCAAGGCTTATAACATCTTTAGTAGGTATTTTCCCAGTAAAATCATACCTTTGCATACAGTGCCTTTGGTTCTTCATTACTTCTTTTGCCTTTTCTATAGCTAAATACTCTAACTCTCCACCACCAACAGTTCCTTTTTTTTCTCCATTAGAATATACTAGAAGCTTTTTTCCCTCATTTGCTGGTCCATGTCCTTTTCGCTGCACTACCGTTACAACTACGCCCTCTTGTCCACTTTGTTTCATTTTATAAATTTCTTCGTATATATCTATCATAATACTAATCCTTTCTTAGCTAATTTATATGCTCTGATTAAACTTTGTAAAATCATATATTTTAAATATTTATTACATTATTTCTTCTAGGAAACATGCTAATAAATTCAAGCATATTGCCTTTCTATAATTAGCTTTTGATCTTTGATCATCTATAGGCTTTATTAACTCTCCATACTTATCTTTTATTTTTTTTATATTTTCATTGTTAACACTTCCCATTTCCACAATTTCATTTTCTATATCTTTACTTTTTACTATTGTTGGTGCTACTGCTCCAAAAGCAATTCTGATATCTTCTATTTTTCCATTTTCTACTTTAACAAGACCCATAAATGATAACTTAGCTAATGCAATTGATTTTCTAGTACCTACTTTTCTGTGAAGTATTTTATTAAAATCTTTTATTGCCATTTTAATTTCTTTTAATATTTCATCCTTTCTTATAATATTTTGTCCAGGTCCAGTAATAAATTTATTTATTGACACTTCTCTCTTACCATTAGCACTTTCTAATACAAGAACAGCCTCTAAAGCATATAATACCGGCAGAGTATCTCCTACTGGAGATGAGTTACAAACATTTCCACCAATGGTAGCCACATTTCTTATTCCTGGAGAAGCCATGCATAATACTGATTGTTTAATATATTCTGGAACCAAATTACTGTTTGCAATTTCACTACAAGTACATGCAGCTCCTATTGTCAAAATATTATTTTTAAAAGTAATATTTTTAAGCTCTTCTAAGTGACTGATAAATACTACTGGCTTTTCAAAGCTAGGTTCTACTCCTGAACCTCTTTTTCTTTTAACCATTAAATCAGTTCCACCGCATAATACTATACATTCTTCTTTATTTATTATCTCTAAAGCTTCACTTAGAGCATTTGGTCTGTATCCTGCTACCATAATCCATCACCTCTTTGAGATGCAATTTTTATAGCATCAATAATCATGTTATAGCCTGTACATCTGCATAAATTTCCAGAAATACCCTCTTTGATTTGTTCTTCTGTTGGATTCGGATACTTTCTAAATAATGCATCTGAAGCAATTATCATTCCTGGAGTACAGAATCCACATTGAACTGCTCCCGCATCTTCAAAACTTTCTTTTAATACTTTATATCTTGGAGTTTTTTGTAATCCTTCTATTGTAATAATTTCTCTTCCTTCTACTTGACCTACTGGTATCATACAAGAATGAACGATATCTCCATCCATTAGTACAGCACAAGCTCCACATTCACCTTCTCCACAACCTTCTTTTACTCCTTGTAAATGTAAGTCTTCTCTTAAAACATCAAGTAATCTTTTTACAGGACTTATTTCAATTTCTACTTGTTCAAAATTTAGTGTGAATTTTATTTTATTTTTCATTTCCATGACCTCCATTAAGTATTCTGGTGTAATGGGTATTTTATTAAGCTCTTTTCCTACAGCATTTTCAACGGCTAAAGCATATGCTGGAGGTGCTCCTATAAAAGTAAGTTCTCCTAGGCATTTAGCTCCAAAAGGTCCATCTCCAGAACATTCACAAACTAAATCACTTTCAATTTGTGGAGCATCCTTTGATGTAGGTATAGTATAGTCAGTGCTTGTTCTCTGATTTAATAAACCATTTGAACTAGTCATAACTTCTATTCCTGCATAGCCTAACCCTTGTAATATACCACCATCTATCTGTCCTTTAACTATTCTTTCATCAATGGGAGTACCTATATCAAAAACAGCCCAAACCTTATTAATAGTTATTTCATATGTTATAGGATCTACTTCAACTTCAACTACATTTGCTCCCCATGAATATGAGGTATAAGCATCTCCCACAAAGTTTGTATCATCCCATTCGAAACCTTCGGGATGTTTATATTGAGTTATTACTTCAACTCTATTACTTTCATTCCATCTTTCTTTTAATTGTAAAGCCGCATTATATAGTAATTTCCCCACAACAAGAGTTGTTCTTGATGCAACAGTAGGACCTGAATCTGGTACTCTATCAGTATCAGGATTTTCATATATAATTCTTTCTGCTGGTATAGCAAGTACATGAGCAACTATCTTTCTTAAAGAAGTTTGAGCCCCTTGTCCCATTTCGATATTAGCAATTAATATTTCTACAGTTTCATCTATATTTTTAACCAACTTTACTTTAGCTTTTATATGATCTCTTTCTCCACTTCCAGTAAATCCTCCACCATGAAAGAATAATGACATTCCTATGCCCTTTAACTTACCTTTCTTTCTTTCTTCTTGAAATTGTTTTTGCTTTTCTCTATAAGAAGACATTTCCACAACTCTATCTATAATTTCTGGTAATAATATATTTTCCCTAAATTTACCACCTGTTGAAGATTTATCTCCTTGTTTAAGCATATTCTTTATTTTCAAATCTAAAGAGTCTACCCCTAATTGTTTTGCTATATGTTCCATATGCATTTCTAAAGCAAAAAATGCTTGTGGAGCTCCAAATCCTCTATATCCACCACACATAATATTATTAGTAGCTACCGATTTACCTTTTACAAATACATTCTCTACATTATATACACCTATAGCAGCAAACATAGTTCTTTGTAATACTATATTAGATAGTCCAGCATATGGTCCACAGTCTATTTTTATATCTACATCCATACCTAAAATTTTGTGATTTTTATCAATATAGCTCTTTATTTTAATTTTAGAAGGATGCCTCTTAGGAGTTACTGCTACATCCTCATTTCTATCAAGTACAAGCTGTACAGGTTTTTTAGTTTTTAAAGCTGCACAAGCTACATGACATCCTAATAATGATGGAAAATCTTCTTTTCCTCCAAATCCACCACCTGTAACAGTTTGAATAACTTGTACTTTATCTTCTTCAAAACCAATGCATTTTTCAACAGCACCTTTTACAAAATAAGGACACTGCATTGTAGCATATACTGTAACCTTTCCATCTTTATATAACCCTATAGCACCTTGGGTTTCTAAATAAATGTGTTCCTGATATCCTGTTTCATATTCTCCTTCAATAATATATTCACTATTTTTTTCTAAGTCTTCCATACTTCCTTTGGAATATTTATAATCAGCAAAACAATTTTTTTCTCCGAATATTGGATTCAAAGTATTTAACCCATTTTCTATATTAAAGATTGGATCTAATTTTGCGTATTCAACTTTTATTTGTGACATTATATCTAATATTTTTTCTTTATCTGGGCCTACTACTAAAAGTATAGGTTCCCCAATATAATTTACTATCTCATCAGCAAAGCATGGCTGATCATCAATTACTACGTGCACTATATTTTCCCCTGGCACATCATTTTTATCTACTATGAAATATCCTTCTGGCAATTGTGGATATTCTATTGATTTTATTCTAGCCCTTGCTTCAGTTGCTCTAAATGTTCTTGCATAAAGCATATCCTCAAATTGAAAGTCAGCTACATATTTGGCAGTTCCTGCAATTTTTTCAGCTGTATCAAACCTTTTAATTGATTTACTTATATTATTGTTCATAAGCTTTATTTACACCTCCCTGATTGTTGGGGAATCATATTCAATATACGATTATAATCATTTATTGTATCTATATCTAATAGAATTCCCTCATTATGTACTGGAACTAAAGCAGGACTTTTACTTGCTATAAACTCTCTTAAATTAGAATATTTATCCTCTTCTAAAAGTTCTTTAATTAAAGAACTTTTTATTAGTATGGGATGCCCTTTTCTTCCCTCATAAGTAGGAATAACAATCTCCCCACCATTATTAAGTAACTGTTTATATACTCGATTATCAATAAGAGGGTAATCACCTGGAGTAAAAAAGAATGCTTCTTCTTTTACACAGCAAAATCCTTTCTTAACAGAACTAAACATTCCATCCATAAAATTTTCATTGAAAACCAGTTCAACATTTTCATACTTTTGTATGATAGTCTCTAAATTTTTAATTTTATAACCTCCAACAACTGTAATCCTGGAGCACACATCTAACATGCTATCTATTACTCTTTCAATAACAGTTTTATTTCCAATCTTCAATGTCATCTTATAAGTTTTAGCTCTTGAGGATAATCCTGCTGCTAAAATTATTCCTTCTACTGCCATACAATACCCTCCTAATTGTTTTATTTTTAATAATTTTAAAATATTTTACAATTAAATCTATAAATTTTATACTTATAATAAAAGTTATACTTATTTATTTAACTTTTTTAATCCCATAAAAACCTTTTCAGGAGTTATTGGTAATGTAGTAATTCTTACTCCTATTGCATTATAAATAGCATTTGCTATTGCAGCTGGAGGAGTGTCTATTCCAATTTCACCTACGGATTTAGCACCATACGGACCTGATGGTTCATAACTTTCTGCAAATTCTACAGTTAATTTATGAATATCTTTTCTTGTCGGTACTTTATATTGCATAAGGTTATTTGTTATCATTTTACCTTTTTCAGTATATTTAACTTGTTCAAACATAGCCATACCTATTCCTTGAACTAATCCACCTTCAACTTGAATACGAGCAAGATTTGGATTTATAGTAGTTCCACAATCTACGATAGCTGTGTAATCAAGTAAATCCACTTTTCCTGTTTCTATATCAACTTCTACTTCAGCAAAAGCAGCCATATATGGTGGTGGAGACTTATGTCCATAGTATGATCCGCAAACAAGCACTTGTTTTTGGTCCCTATTATAGTATAGTTCTGTTGCTAAATCAGCTAATGATACACTATTTTCTCCGTCATCAGTTTTTATATATTCTCCATCAAAGATAATTTTATCTACAAATACACCAAATTTTTTTGCTCCCTCTTCTAATATACATTCTTTCATTTTTTCTGCTGCATTTATAACAGCATTTCCGGATACATATGTTGTACTTGAAGCATATGCACCACAATCGAAAGGCGCAAGGTCAGTATCAGAAGAGAATACTTTTATTTTACTTGCTGGAATTCCTAAAGTTTCTGCTGCAATTTGAGCTAATATTGTATCACTTCCAGTGCCTAAATCAGTAGCACCTACTATTAAGTTAAAGAAACCTGTATCATTTAATTTTAATACTGCTGAACCCATGTCCATATAAGGTATACCTGAACCCTGCATAGCTATTGCAGAACCTATACCACGTACTTTATTCTTGCTTACTTGTTTCCTTGGAAATTTTTCCTTCCATTTAGATACTTCTATTCCTCTTTCTACGCAGTAATCTAATTTACAGTTTTCAACTGTCATTGCAACTCCTTCAGTTCCTTCACCCATCTTCTTAAATATATCAGAAGTTTCTCCTTCTTTTATCATATTTTTCTTTCTGATTTCCATAGGGTCTACTCCTAGTTTATGTGCTAATTGATCCATAATTGATTCTAAAGCAAAGTTTCCTTGTATAGCTCCATATCCTCTATATGCTCCTGCTGGTGCATGATTTGTATAAACAACATTTCCTCCGAATCTTACAGCATCAACTCTGTTATATAGTGGTAATGTTTTTGATGCAGCAATCATGAAAACTGTTAATGCGTGCTCACCATAAGCACCTGTATCCGATAGTACCTTCATATCTATAGCTTTAATATTACCTTGTTTATCTGATCCAATTGCCATATCAAACTTCATAGCATGTCTGCAGTAAGCAGCTTCAAATACTTCTTTTCTTGTATAAATAAGTTTTGCTGGTTTTCCTGTCTTAAGTGCAACCACAGATGCTAATAGTTCACCATGTAGTTGCTGTTTACCACCATATCCACCACCAACTCTTGGTTTAAAAACACGAATATTTTCAATAGGCATACCTAAAGCCTGTCCGATTAACCTTCGCATATGATACGGTGTTTGCGTAGAAGTTACAACATTTAATCTTCCATAGAAGTCAATATATGCAAAGGATGAATGTGTTTCCATTGTTACATGTGCTTGTGCTTGAGTATAATATGTATCTCTTACAACAACATCACATTTGCTTAATACCTCATCTACATCGCCAATATTCATATTATATGCACATGCAATATTTTTTGAAGGTTCAAAACCCATTGGGAACATTACGTGTGCTTCTGGTTCAGCATGAATTACAGAGGAATGTCCTTCTGCTTTTTCAAAATCTAATACTGGTTCAAGCACTTCATATTCTACATCAATTAATTTTAATGCTTTCTCTGCAATTTCTTCATTTATTGCAGCCACAGCAGCAACCTCATCACCTACATGTCTAACATATTCATCTAATATAAATTTGTCATGTGGAGATGGTTCTGGATAACCTTGTCCAGCTCTTGTTACAATATTTCTTGGTACATTTTTATATGTTAAAACACATTCTACACCAGCTAACTTTTCAACTTTTTCTGTATTAATATTTTTAATTTTGGCAAATGGGTGAGGACTTCTTAGCACCTTAATAATTAAAGAATTGTGAGGTGCAAGATCATTTGTATACGCTGGTTTACCTTTAATTAATCCCATTCCGTCAATTTTAGGAAGAGATTTATTTACTACTTTCATTATTCCACCTCCATATACTTTTTAAGTGCTCTTATATGTCCTTCATATCCAGAACATCTACATAAATTTCCTACTAAGAAATGTTTCATTTCTTCTAATGTAGGATTTTTTAACTGTCTTTTCATAGCAATTGCTGTAAGTACAAACCCTGGACTACAAAATCCACATTGATCAACGCCTTCCGCTGTAAGAAATTGTCCTATTGTTTCAGCTTCTTCTTGAACACCTTCTACAGTAGTAACATGGTGACCTTCAGCTCTTACAGCAAGAGTTGAACATGAAGGTATAGGATTGCCATCTAATAGTACAGTACACACTCCGCAAGATCCTGTATCGCATCCTCTTCTTACACTTGTAAAACCATATCTTCTTAAAACATCTACAAGCATTTCCCCTGGTTCTACTTCAAATACTCTTTCATCATTATTAAGTATTAATTTAATTTTCATTAGATCACCTCCATGATTGCACGTTTAACTAAAACCTTACATACCTCTTTTCTATATTCCGCCGATCCTCTTAAATCATTTCCAAAATTCAAATTTTCAGCTGCTATCTCTCCTGCTCTAGCTGCACTTTCTTCATTTAATTTAGCTGATTCCATAAAAAGCATAGCATCTACTGCTAACACTGCCGCTGCTGGCCTTGCTCCTACAGATATATTAAATTTATTATCTGCTTTTGAAACAGCTACATTAAGAATTGCATAATCTGTGCTAGTATTTCTTAAACTTTGGAATGCTGCTTTTCTGTTGTCTTTCTTTATTATTATTTTAGTAACAATATCCTTAACTCTTTTTTTATCTTGTAAAAAATCCTTTAACGATACTCTTCCACCTTTGAAAAGTTCAACATAAGTATCAAGAGCTAATAATGCTGTATTAAAGTCTGAGAAACCATATTTACCATATACAGTTCCACCTACAGTAGCTATATTTCTTAACTGAACTCCCATAATAGCTGCTGCTGCATCAGATACAATACCACTAAAGTTATTTTTCATTGCAGGGTCTATTTCAATTTTTCTAAGGGTTGTCATAGCACCTATTTCTATACTATCTTCTTTTTCTTCTATAAAATCTAAATTAAGATTTGTTAAGTCCATAGCTACATCTATTTCTTTTGATCCTAAACGAATAAAGGCTCCTCCACCAAAGATAACTGCATTTTTTTCTTCTACAAGGTTATATGCTTCTTCTAAATTAGTTGGCTTAAAATATTCTTTTATTATCAAGCAACTCACTCCTTTCTTATATAATGTATTTTAAAGAACACCACTTATAGCTTTTACAGGACATTTTGATTCACATAATCCACAGCCAAAACATTTTTCAGTGTTTACATTAACCTTTTCATCTATCTTTATAGCAAAATATGGACAGACCTTTTCACAAAGACCACATTTTACACATTTATTTTCATTTATTACAGGATTATCTGGTTTAAATTTAATATTTCCTTTTTCAAGCTTAGCATTTCTAACTTCTTCTACACTTGAGAAATTATATTTTTTAAGTGCTTTAGGCAAATCATTTACTATTTTTTCATATAAATCTTTTCCTTGAAGCATTGCTGCTGAAAGCATTTGTACAGCATCTGCACCTGCTAATAAAAATTCAACTACATCATCTGCAGAAGCTACACCACCAACACCTATTACTGTAAAATCAGGCATTGCACTTTTTATTTTATTTACTATTGCTAATGCAACTGGTTTAATAGCAGGACCTGAGGTCCAAACTTCACCTTTATCATTTCCAACTAATACTTTACGATTAGCAACATCAATTTTCATACTAGGTCCAAGAGAATTAACTGCAGCTACACCACTTGCACCATTTTCTCTTACTACTTTTGCAAAAGCAACGTGATCAGGCATATGTGGACTTACTTTCATAAATACGGGTTTTTTAGTATTCTTTCTTATAGTTTTAACTGTTTCACCTATTAAGTTTAAATCTTTTCCTACATAGTGAGTTGATACTTCAAAAGCATCTGCATATGGATCTAAAACTGGAATTAATTTTTCCATATCTTCTTTTGTATAACCTACGCTTATTATAAGAGGAATTTTTAAATCTTTCTTTAAATCAGGTAAAATTTTCTGTAGCCAATGTTCTAAGGGATACTCTGACCAAAGTTCTGCATTCATAATGCTGTCCTTGTTAGCTATAATACAAGGTCTTGGTACTTCTGCTCCTGCAATTGAAATTGTTTTAGTCACCATACCACCTAATCCAAAAGCAGCAAGTGTCATCATTTTTTCATAATCCCCTACTAAAGGACCCGATGCAGGTAATAGTGGATTTTTTAATTCAATTCCAGCAATTTTAGTACTTAAATTCATTATATACACCCCTTACACATTTAATTAATTCCATTAATTCTTCTCCATACCTTGTCTGATTCTTCTCTTGCTTTAGAATAAATTGAGTCTACGTCTACATCTACATTTAATTCATAATCCTTCATCATACATTGGCCTGAGCACCAAGTATCTCTTGGCTTAAAATTATCAAAAATTCCGAAAAATACATGACAAAATATATTGTCACTATTCATTGTTGTTGGTGGATTATATGGAATCGTTATCATATCTGCTTTATAGCCTTTTTCTACTCTTCCTATATTAATATCTAAAATATTACTAATATATTCATATCCATTATTTATCATGTGAATTAAATCATCCAAATTAAATTTTGTTGGACTATTTAATCTATTTTTCATTGTAAAAACTATATTTAAGAAATCTCTAGTTATATTAACTCCAAGCCCATCGTTCCCTATCATACAAGGAATCTTAAATTTTCTAAACATTTCATAGTTGGCTAGTCCAACTGCATTATTCATATTAGAAGTTGGATTCATAGCAATTTTGCATCCATTTTCTGCAATAAGTTCTGCTTCTTCTTCATTTATGTGAACACAATGAGCTATAATTGAGTTGTTATTTAATAACCCAAAATCATTTAACCTTTTTACAATACTCTTGCCATATTTTTTATAACAATCTTTTACGTCATCTTTGCTTTCTGCTACATGAATATGGATAGGTATATCTCCTATAACTGAAGATATATTTTTTAACGTATCATTGCTTAAACTCATTGATGCATGCATTCCGAATAATCCTGCATGTTTTTCGCTTTTATTTTTAGCAAACTGAAGATTTTCACCTATACACTCTTCTGTATCAAATCTGTCACTAGTTTCAAAACAAAATATTCCTCTCATTCCTAAGTCATCACAAATACTCTTTTTTAGTTCCTCTAAGGACCCTTTAATATTTAGTCCACTTGCATGATGATCTATTATAGATGTAACTCCATTCTTTATGCATTCGCAACCATATATTAATCCACTATAATAAACTGCCTTTTTATCAAGTTGTCCATCTAATTTCCACCAAAGTTGATCTAGTATATCTTGAAAATTTTTAGGATCAAAAGGAACATTCATACCTCTTGCAAAAGTAGAATAAATATGTGTGTGACAGTTTATTAGCCCAGGCATTACAATTGTTCTACTACAATCATATATTTCATCAGCTCCTGGAAATTCATTCATCTTTCCAACTTCTTTGATTTCAGAATCAAATAATACATAATAGTTTTCCTTAAAGCTCTGAAAATCAAATATACATGCATTAGTCAATGCTTTCATTTCTTCACCTCTCCTTCTTTCCACATACAAATTTATTTAGCATTATTTATGCCAATTTTTGCATTTCTTTATTTTAGACATTTTTAACATACTAGACTTAATTCCTCTTATCAATCTGATAAAAATTATCACATTGATAACTATGTTTTTATTTTCTTTTATAAATACCTTTATAAGATTGCCTATACTAAACTTTTATCATTTTGATAAATCATATTCTTCTATTTTTCTATACAGTGTCGCTATACCAATACCTAATTTTTTAGCTGCTGCTTTCTTGCCTTGAGTTGAATTTCCATAAACCTCTAAAGCTTTATTGATTTCATTTTTCTCTAATTCTTTTAAGGTACATATCTCCTTATCATTTTCTTTAATTTTTCGTTCATTATGTATAATACTATTTGGCACAGTATCTAAAGTTAATCTTCCATCTGTTCCTAGCATATTTATCATAAATTCAATTGTATTTTCCAGCTCACGTATATTTCCAGGCCAAGAATAATTATAAAAAATTTCCCATACCTCCTCATCTACAAATATTGATGAGAATTTCTTATTGAGAAGTCTAGAATATTTATCTATAAAGTATTCAACCAAAATTTTTATATCCTGTATTCTTTCTCTTAACGGAGGAATGCTAAAAGGAATAACATTAAGTCTATAATATAAATCTTCTCTAAATTTATTTTCTTCTATGAGCTTTACTAAATTTTTATTTGTAGCTGCAATTACTCTAACATCTATATCAATAGAGTTATTAGAACCAATTTTAATTATTCTTCTATCCTGGAGAACCCTTAGAAGTTTAGTTTGTAAATATAGAGGCATGTCCCCTATTTCATCTAAAAAAATAGTTCCCTTATTAGCTAATTCAAATTTTCCCATTTTTCCTGAAGCTGAAGCTCCTGTAAAAGCTCCTTTTGCATATCCAAATAATTCACTCTCCAGCAATGCATCCGGTATAGCTGCACAGTTAATAGCTATAAAAGCCTCTTTTTTTCTATTACCTTCATTATGTATAGCTCTTGCAAACAGCTCTTTGCCAGTGCCACTTTCTCCAGTTACTAATACTGTAGAACTTGATAATGCTATTTTTTTTAGATTCTTTTTTAACACAGTCATTCTGTCACATTCACCTAATATATCGTCACAACCTATATTTTTACTTGTATTACTAACACCAGTAACTATATCTTTTAATATCTTATCATCCTGAAAAATAATCATTTTATCAAATTGATCTTCATTCAAACTCATAGGATATATATTTCCAACAACATCAAATTTTTGATTATCTATCCTCAATTTATACTTATGCATACCTATAATACTTTCTCCAACCTCTTCAACATCTACCTGATGTATAAAATGATTATCTATAACATTTAATATATCTATAGCCCTTTTATTTATACGCGTAACTTTATTTGTCTTATTTAAAATAATTACTCCTCTATCAATTTTGTCTATTACTAGATTAAGAGAGTTTAATAAAGTTTTTGCTCTTAATTTTTCCTTTCTTTCATAGGCAGTTATACTAATAAATTCTGATATTTGGTTTAGAAATTCCATATATGTATCAAAATCTCTCATAAGATGTTGCTTTTGATCATCACTAAAGCAAACGAGTCCTATAACTCCAATTATTTCATCCCCTAACTTAATAGGAGTACATATTTCAAATTTTTCTTCACATTTACCACGTTTTGGACAGGGTATACATAGATTATCTTTTCCAGGATTGTGTATAATTTGAGGTACTCCTGATTTTATAACAGCCTTGTAAACATATCCCTCTTCAGATATATTTTTATTTATTCCATTTTTATATACTCCTGTTCCTGCAATTCTTACTAGATTTATATCCACAATTTCTATCTCAACCTTCAAAACCTTAGATATGATCTTTGCATATTTCATTGCAGCATATTGAATATCCGCTAAAATAGGCTTCATCTTTTTTCATCTCCTTTATCATTTTTATTTAATTTCATCATATGCATAATTTTCTGAAATTTCAAAAGCTAAACATTGATAATTAACAGAACTCAGTTGATATGGAATGCTACTTTGTTTTGGTAAAGTTTTAACAAATAAACTTAAATTCTTCATTAGATAATGCTGAACACCGAAAAATTGTAATAATATTACAGTAAATATATTACATTTTTATTATTATGTGTATATTATACATCATACTTGTTAAATAGTAAAAAATAAAACTCAAAATATAGCTACTGCTACATTTTGAGTTTCTATAAACTTTACATACAAAACAAATTAATAAATTTATTTTCATTAAAGTCAAACAACCCTCTTGCTGTAATTTTTATTTCAGGTATAACAGGCAAAGCCATAAAGCCTAATGTTAAAAATATATCCATATCTTCTTTCATACCATATTGCTGGCATATACTATTTAATCTTTTGATTTTATCTATTACATAATTAACTTCTTTATAAGTCATAAGACCTCCTATTGGCAAGCTTAATTGTTCTATAAGCTTACCACCTGAAGCTATGGCTACTCCTCCACCTATAGATATAATACTATTAACCGCCACTTCTATATCCTTGTCATTACTCCCCACTGTAATAATATTATGAGAATCATGGGCTATAGTTTGGGCTATGGCACAATTCTTTATTCCTAGTCCCTCTATAAAACCAACTGAATATTTCCCTGTTCTCTTATGTCGTTCGAAAACGGCAACTTTAAGTGCATCAGAAGAGCATACTCGATCTACATAACCATCTTTTATAACAACTTCTTTTATTACCCTTTTTGTTTCAATAGATCCTGGAATAATTTTTATTACATTCAATTTATTTGAGTTAGCTTTAATTTTCAAAACCTCTTCGTTAATGTAATCTATATTCATTGATGATTTAATAATTGTATTAGATTTATTATTAAAATCCCTATTGTAAACTTCTCCATTTATTATTACATCTTTAATCTTAACACTATTTAGGTCTTTTAAAATAACCAAATCTGCTTTATATCCTGGAGCAATCGCTCCTCTTTGCTTAAGTCCATAACATTCCGCTGCATTTAAAGATGCTATAGTTATCGCCTTTATAGCATCTAATCCCTCTTTAACTGCAATTCTTATACAATCATCTATGGACCCCTTTTCATCCAAATCAACTATGTCCTTATCATCAGTGCAGAATAGAAATCTATGGAAATTTTCACTATTCACCGCTGGTAACAAATCTCTTAGATTTCTAGCTGCTGACCCCTGTCTCAACATTACATACATGCCCTTTTTAACTTTTTCAAGAGCTTGCTTAGGATTTGTACATTCATGGTCTGTACTTATACCACAGTTCATATATGCATTCAACCAGTGATTACTAATTTGCGGACAATGCCCATCTATTTTTTTATTTCTAAATAAAGCCAATTTACTTAACATATTCTGTTTTCCATCAACAACAGCCGGTACATCCATAACTTCTCCAAGTCCTAAAACTTTATTATTATGGATGAAATTCTCTAAATCCTCTGAATTTAAAATAGCTCCATTATCCTCAATTTCTAATGCTGGTACACAAGATGGCATCATAAAGAACATGTCAATAACACTTTTCTCACTATTATCAAGCATAAATTTGATTCCATCTTTACCTAAAACATTGGCTATTTCATGAGGATCAGCAATACAAGTAGTTACTCCTTTTTTTATTAAAATATGAGAGAGTATTTCTGGAGTTACTTTTGAAGATTCTACATGTACATGTGAATCTATAAAGCCTGGAGACACAAAATAACCTGTACAGTCTATTTCTTTTTCACCGCTGTAATTACCCACTCCAATAATTGTATCTCCATTTATAGCTATATCATCTTTTTCTATAGTTTGATTAAATACATTTACAATTAAAGCGTTCTTTAATACAATGTCTGCTTTTTTATTTCCCAGTGCAGTATTAATATTGTTCTTTAATTTCTCCATCATATTTTTCATTATCCTCTCTTTTACTTTTCAATTTTAATATTATCCTATGTCTACTTTTATAAACTTATGAGCCTTAGCACAAAGATTACAGCCAATATAAATATTGTTATAGAAAACTTGATATAATTTTGCAGCTTTTTCTGGTCCAATTAAAAAAGCATAAGCCCAAGCTATAGCTATAGCTGTACAAGATACAGCTGTTAAAGCAACCTGCCATTCTTGCGGTAAGATTATTATTATATATTATTTATAACAAATTTTCACCTAACACAAAAGATAAATTTTTTTAAAAGTTTAATCATATAAAAGATATATAAAAATATAATTAATTATTGACAACCTAAATAAAAACCTATAAAATATATAATCAAATATATAATTTAAATTGCGTAGACGGAGAAGGCTATTTTATCAAAATCAGTTACAGAGAGTCGACATTTGCTGAAAGTCGATACTGACGGATACTATAGGTATCACTCCTGAGCTGTGTATCTGAAAGGTAGTAAGATACACCGTTTAGTCCCGATAAAAGACTTTGGTTTGATTGAACCGAGAAAGATAGGCATATTCTATATGCAATTAAGGTGGTACCGCGGATATTAATTCGTCCTTGAAAAAAATTTTTTTCAAGGACTTTTTTATTTAATTAAATTTTTAAGGGGGCAAAATTAATGCAAAATTCAAATTATTCATTAAACCTTACAGATGTAGAAAAGGCTGCTGAGATCCTTAAAGGGGTTTCTAAAAAAACTGAGCTCATGTACAGCCCTATTTTTAGTAATGAATCTGGAAATGAAATCTATTTAAAACCTGAAAATTTACAGGTTACTGGGGCATTTAAAATTAGGGGGGCTTATAATAAAATTAGTAGGCTATCAGAAGAAGAAAAGAAAAGAGGGGTAATAGCTTCTTCTGCTGGAAATCATGCTCAAGGAGTTGCCTATGCCGCTCAAAAACTTGGAATTAAAGCAACAATAGTAATGCCTAAAACAACTCCACTTATTAAAGTAGCAGCTACCAAAAGCTATGGGGCAAATGTAGTCTTACATGGAGACTATTATGATGAAGCATATGCTAGAGCTAAGGAACTTCAAGAAGAAAACAACTATGTTTTTGTTCATCCTTTTGATGATTTAGATGTTATTGCGGGACAAGGAACGATAGGTTTAGAAATATTAGAAGACTTAAAGGACGTTGATTGTATCATTGTTCCCGTAGGTGGTGGTGGACTTATAAGTGGTATAGCCGCTGCCGCTAAATCTATAAATCCAGAAGTAAAAATTATTGGTGTAGAACCTGAAGGCGCTAAAGCTATGAAAAAGTCAATGGAAAAAAATACAGTTATAAGCTTAGATACAGTAAAAACAATTGCTGAAGGAGTAGCTGTAAAAACACCTGGAGACATTACTTTTGAAATTATAAAAGATTATGTAGATGAAATTGTAACAGTATCAGATTTCGATATAATGGAAGCTTTTTTAGTTGTACTTGAAAAACAAAAATTAATTGCTGAAACTTCTGGAGTATTACCTTTAGCTGCCTTGAAAAAAATAAATGACAAAAACAAAAAAATTGTTTGTGTCATAAGCGGTGGGAATATAGATGTAGTAACAATTTCTTCTATGATAAACAGAGGTCTTGTTTCAAAAGGAAGATTATTCTGCTTTACGGTAGACCTTCCTGATAAACCAGGAGAACTTTTAAAGATTTCTCAAATACTTGCTGAATTAAATGGTAATGTAATAAAACTTGACCATAATCAATTTAAAACCTTTGATAGATTCATGCAAGTGCAATTAGAAGTAACTGTAGAAACCAATGGTCATGAACACGTTAATGAAATAATAGGACATTTAAATGAAGCTGGCTATAAAATAGTAAGAGTATATTAATAAAGTGAACCTAGAAGAACTAACACCAAATAACTTTAGCGTTAGTTCTTTTTTCTATTATAAAGTTCTAGAAAAATGCTGGATATTGGGAAGAATCACAAAAAGATATTTTAGGTACTTAAAATCAAAGTTTAAATCATAATTCTATAAGGCTTCTACTTTTATAATCTATAAAAAGTAGAAGCTTTTTTAATAGACATACCAATATTAAAATAACTAATTCAACATAAAGTAAATGTAAAATTCAGAAACTAACAATTGTAATACTTCCTATTGAATGATGATAGGTATTACAATTGTTAATTATATAATATAGTTTTCAAAATTTTGCATTTTAGTTATAATTATATTTATCGAATATATAATTATAAACTTCAACTCATAGAGGAGTGTCTATAAAAAATGAAATTATATACAAAAGTTATAAAGCTCACAATAATATCTATTTTTATTGGAATTTGCTTGATATCTATCTCTGCTAAAATACTTCTAATAAAAAATGCTAATAATATAGAAAAGGAACTAATTGTATCAAATACTCTAAGGGTTTTACATTTTATAAAAAAAGATATGACAGCTATTGATTCACTTAACTTGGAATATTCTCAGTGGGATAAAACTTGTGAATTTATGGAAAATCACAACAAAGCCTTCATAGACTCTAATTTTAGCAACGATTTAAGCAGCTTCAAAAATTTAAATATATCCTTTTTGGCCTTTGTAAATAACTCAGGTGATGTTATATTTAGTAAAAATATACTCAACACTTTATACAAATCATCTGATTTAAACCACAATATTCAGAAGGATATTATATCTAAATTGAATTCATTTGCTAATTCTAAAAACTTTACCGGAATATTACTAAGTAATAATGTACCTGTTTTAATTAATACACGTCCTATATTAAAAAATGATGGTAGTGATCCAACAAAAGGTACTTTGGTTTTAGTAAAATATTTGGATAATAACGCTCTTAAAAGCCTTTCAGCCGATTTAAATCTTAATATAAAAGTACAGAACTATGATAAAAATATATTAGAAAATACTGTTGCATATGATACTTCCAATAATATATATGTAAAAATTACGAATAAAAATACTATAACAGGATATGCTTTAATTAATGATATATTTTCTACCCCTGCTTTAATAATTACTATAGATATGCCAAGAGATATTTACAAAAATACTCAAAACAGCTTTACTTTATATCTTATTATTTTATTTATAATATCCTTCTTATGTACTATATTGGTAGTAACATCCCTAAATAAAACAATAATAGAAAAAATATTATCTATAAAAACTACAATTGATAAAATTACAAATACAGGAAATTTATCATGTAGAATAGATGTGAAAGGTAATGACGAAATAACTGAACTAAGTAAAAAAATTAATACTATGTTTGAAACACTTGAAAAATCTGAAAGCAAGTTAATGCAACTTGCTTATTATGATACGCTGACAGGACTCTCAAATCGCAAAAGCATAATGGAAAATATCAAATTAATGTTAAAAGAAAATAAAACTAAATTGGCCCTCTTATTTATTGATTTAGATAGTTTTAAAAATATCAATGACAGCTTAGGTCATAATGCCGGAGACTTTATACTTGAAAAGGTAGCTAATAAGCTACAATCCGTGATAGATAAAAACTGCTTGTTAGGTCGATTAGGTGGAGATGAATTTATTATAGTTCAAAATAATCTCTCCTTTCCTTATGAAACTGAAGAGCTAGCTGAAAAAATTTGTGATGTTTTAAAATCGCCTATTGATTATGAAGATCATGAAATTTATGTTGGTTGCAGTATAGGAATAAGCTTTTATCCTAATGACGGAAAGGATTTAACAACATTAATGAAAAATGCAGATTCAGCAATGTATGCAGCTAAAAATAAAGGTGGATACACTTACAAAATTTACTCTAAAAACATGAATTCTGGAGCTTTAACTGAATTAGTTATAGAAAATAATAACAAAAACTAGTCCAATGGAGTTTTCTCCCATTGGACTAGTTTTTGTTCAATATCTTGATTTAAAGCTATATTTCAATAATTATTAATTTATTTTTAAATTTTTCATACTTATATCTAAAGCTTTTACAGAATGAGTAATCATTCCTGAGGATATAAAATTAACTCCCGTTTCAGCAATTTCTCTTATTCTGCTTAAATCCACATTTCCTGAAGCTTCTGTTAAAGCTTTTCCATCTATTATTTCTACAGCTTTTTTCATTGTTTCTGTATCCATATTATCCAGCATTATTATATCTGCCCCTGATTCTAATGCTTCTATAACCTGCTCTAAGCTTTCTACTTCAACTTCTATTTTTCTTACAAAAGACACATTATTTCTTACCCTACCTATAGCCTCTTTTATTCCTCCTGCAGCACCTATGTGATTATCCTTTATCATAACCCCATCTGATAAATTAAATCTATGATTACACGCCCCACCAACCTTGGCTGCATATTTTTCAAGTATTCTAAGATTAGGAGTAGTTTTTCTGGTGTCTAAAAGTCTTGCTCCTGTACCTTCTATTTCTTTTACAAGCATTCTGGTAATGGTAGCAATACCACTCATTCTCTGAAGAAGATTAAGTGCTAATCTCTCACCTATTAGCACATTGTAAGCATTGCCTTGAATTTTACCTAATACCTGTGTTTTTCTAACTTCATCTCCATCGCTTACATTAAATTCCACTTGGACTTCTCCTAAAATAGTAAAAACTCTTCTAAACACTTCTGTTCCAGCAATAATACCGTCTTCTTTTGCTATTAAATCAACGGAACAAATGCTATCTCTATCCACAATTGAACTTGTAGTTATATCTCCATATGCAGCATCTTCTTTAAGTGCAGTCTTTAATATCTCATCAACAACTAACCAGTTCATCCTTTATATCCCCTCTAATTCTCATAAATTCTTTTATTACTATTTTTTTATTTAATGTATTAATCTTTAACGCCTCATTATACTGTATATTGTTTGAAACAAGGTTTACATTAATACCATCAATCACTTTATTTATAAAAATAGCCGCCCTTCTCGAAAATACTAAGGCTTCTAAAAGAGAATTGCTAGCAAGTCTGTTTGCCCCATGTACCCCAGTACAGCTAGCTTCCCCACAAGCAAATAAATTCTCCATAGAAGTTTTTGAATTACTATCTACTTTTATTCCTCCCATAAAATAATGTTGAGCAGGAGTTACAGGTATCCTCTCTTTTATTATATCCAATCCTCTTTTTTTGCATTCCTTATATATACCTGGAAATCTATTCATAATAAATTGTGCTGGCATATGAGTTATATCTAAATATACATGTTCGGAATTTGTCTTTTTTTGTTCTTCCAATATAGCTTGTGCAACTACATTTCTTGGAAGAAGCTCATCCACAAATCTTTCACCATACTTATTAACTAATCTTGCGCCTTCGCCTCTTAAAGATTCCGAAATTAAAAATCTTTTCCCATCAGTTTCTCCTTCATATAATGCAGTAGGATGAAATTGAATATAATTCATATCTTTAACTACAATATTATTTCTAATTGCAATGCCTAGTCCACTACCTATTAAGCTTCTCTGATTAGTAGAATTTTTAAACAATCCTCCAATGCCTCCACATGCCAATATTGTAGTCTTTGCATATATATTTATTAAATTGTCTCCTTTTAAAACAACTGCACCTTTACATACATTGTTTTCTTTTAATATATCTATACAGCAAGCATTCTCATATATTTTTATATTTTTTCTTGCCTTTACATCTTCTATTAAAACCTCTGAAACCATTCTTCCTGTTTCATCTGAACAGTGGACAATTCTATTTATACTGTGAGCCCCTTCTTTTGTGTAATCAAAACCATCTTTGTCTTTATCAAATTTCACTCCAAAGTCAGTAAGATTTTTTATATTTTCTCTAGATTCAGCCGCAAGCAGTTCTACTGCTGTTATATCATTTTTATATATACCTGCCTTTAAAGTATCTTGAATAAATACAGCTTTATCTTTCTCATTTTTGGCAGTAGATATTCCCCCTTGAGCAAGATAAGAGTTGCTCTCTTCAATGGTTGATTTAGTTATCATAACTATATTTAAATCTTCTCTTAAATTCAAAGCACTATACATACCTGCAATTCCTGTTCCTACTATAAGCACATCTGTATAAATATTCATCTTATCAGCCTCCAAGAATGTGCATATTTTCAAGAGCTTTATGTGCAGATTTTCTCATATCTTCATCAAGCTGTATTTCATTATTTAAGTCCTTAAGGCAATTATAAATATTTTCCATAGTTGTTATCTTCATGCTTTTGCAAACCATATCCAAAGTATAAAACTCTTTATTAGGATTGTTCTTTTTAAGCTCATGAAGGATTCCTACCTCTGTTACGATAAGATATTTAAGTGATTTATCAGAAGACGCAAATTTTATTATTTCTCCTGTACTGCCTATAAAATCAGCTAAATCTCTAACTTCCTTCTTACATTCAGGATGAACTAATACTTTAATATCTTGTCCATACCTTTCTTTTGCATCTTGAATTTCTTCAGCATCTATAACATCGTGAACATTACAGCATCCATTCCACAATATAATCTTCTTTTCAGGTACTTTTTCCTGCACATAGCTACCTAAATTTCTGTCTGGTACAAAAATTATTTCATCACTGTCTATATTCTTAATAATATTAACAGCACTGGAAGACGTACAACATACATCTGATACTGCCTTAACCTCAGTAGATGAATTTACATAGCAAACTACCTTTGCATTTGGATACTCTCTCTTTAATTTTTCAACCTGTTTTGCGTCAGCCATGTAAACCATACAGCATAAAGCATCCATATTTGGTAAAAGAACTCTTTTATTTGGTGAAAGGATTTTTGCACTTTCAGCCATAAATTTTACACCACAGAATACAATTGTCTCTTCTTTACATTCCCTGCCTACTTTACTTAAATAATAAGAATCTCCTGTATAATCAGCTAGCTCCTGAATTTCAGGCTCTTGATAATAATGAGCTAATATAACTGCATTTCTTTCTTGTTTTAATTTTATAATTTCATCTCTAATATTTCTTATCATTATTTACACCTCGTTTTACTTATGAGTATGCTTCTGTATATACACTATCACAAATACTATATCATTTTATCTAAAATATATCAATATATCAATTTTTAGATAACCATTAATTAATTTCTAGTTACTTTATTTCCTATTTCCATATTGTATATTTCTCTTCTGCTTTAAAGGTAAAAAGGATTTGTTATTTATAAAAGATATAAATTAGTGTATAATCATTGTGTCCAGTTACATGAATATTAATTTTAAATTAGGAGATGTTTAAATATGCTAAAGCATATTCTTTTCGATTTTGATGGAACACTTATCGACACAAACCAATTAATTATAAAAACAATTAGTGAATCCGTAGAAAATATATTAGACAAGAAAGTTGATCATAGTGATTTAATAGCAATTCTAGGTAAGCATCTAGATGACCAGATGAAATATTTTTCACAGGAAAAGTATAAAGAATTAGTTTTATACTATAAGCAATACTATAGAAAACATGAAAATACAATGACTCATCTCTATTCAGAAATTGACATATTACTAAAAGAGTTAAAAGATATAGGTTGTAAAATAGGTATTGTTTCATCTAAGGGGAAACGTGGAATTGTTAGCGGTCTTCAGCTTTTCAATCTAACTAAATATATAGACTATATAATAAGTGCTGATGACGTTAAAAATCCTAAGCCTCATCCTGAAGGTATTTACATGGCTCAGAAATATTTTAAC
This sequence comes from Clostridiaceae bacterium, assembly GCA_036677675.1. Taxonomy (GTDB): domain Bacteria; phylum Bacillota; class Clostridia; order Clostridiales; family Clostridiaceae; genus Clostridium_H. The sequence continues at coordinate 30,452 of JAVBWC010000007.1, forward strand.
TGTTCTAGCGACAGTATGATACTTATAGGCGATAGCCCCTATGATATACTTTGCGGAATTAATGCAGGTATAAAAACTGCTCTTGTTTCTTGGACAATCTTTCCTGAGGAAAAATTCAAAAATGTTCCACCACATTATAAATTAAATAAACCTTTTGACTTAATTAAAATTATACAGGATTACTCAATTGAAAATAAAGATATTCAATGTAAATAACCTCAAATTTAAGACTTATTTGTATTTTTTCCTTATAATTTATCGCTAAAATAAAATAAATGTTTTGAAATACCGTAATTAATATGTTAAAATAATGCAAACGGGTAGTATCCAATGGAACTGCACCAGTTTGTCATATTCAGATTTAATATTTATTCTGCTCATATCATTAGAATGAGACAGCTATAGTGGGACAAGTATTTTCTATTAATAATACGAAATTTTAAAAATATTATAGCAGTACCTACCAGACTGCATTAAAATCTTTAAAATCTACAAACTAAAAAACATATACACATTGGAAAAATCTTACTAAAGATACGATACAATTTTTATTGCAATTCCCTATAATAGCACATGGCAGAATATGAATAAGTATAGCTTAAAGAATAAAATTATCTGTCACACCAGTGACTCATTATATTCTAAAGTCTTTTCGAATATAGACAATTCAGGTTCCTTGAGGTATTTTATCCACCTTATATCCCTATTTTATACAAAACTAAATAATTCAAAATTTAAATTTTGCAGTTTTATTAGCAACTACCTATTTTAATCCTACTGCTACCCTGCTGTCTACTATCACTAGTATATGGCACATTATAGTTTATCTGATAATAAGCTCTTGGGTAAAAAGGTAGTAGATAAACAACTTAATAAAAAGTTAAAGACTACTTTATAAAAATACTAGATTTAATCTAAACACTAATAAACTAAGAAACTTAAAAATTAAAATAAAAAATATTAGCTTAAGGAGGATATATTAAAGTGCATAACTTAAAAATAGCTCATACAATAACTGAAGTTAGACACTGTGTGAAAGAATGGAAAAGACAAGGATTATCTATAGGACTTGTACCTACTATGGGATATCTTCATGAAGGACATAAAAGCCTTATTGATAGAGCAGTAAGAGAAAATGATAAAGTAGTCGTAAGTATTTTTGTAAATCCTATTCAATTTGGACCAAATGAGGATTTAGCTACATATCCAAGAGATATGGATAGAGATTCAAAAATTTGTGCAGAAGCTGGAGCTAATTTAATATTTAATCCTGATCCAAAAGAAATGTATTTTCAGGATGCAGCAACTTATATAAATGTAGAGAACCTCACAGAGGAATTATGTGGAGCTAAGAGACCAGGACATTTTACAGGAGTGTGTACAGTAGTTTCAAAATTATTTAATATTGTAACTCCTGATAAAGCTTATTTTGGTGAAAAAGATGCTCAACAACTAGCTGTTATCAAAAGAATGGTTAGAGACTTAAACTTTGATATAGAAATTGTTGGGTGTCCAATTATAAGAGAAGAAGATGGACTTGCTAAAAGCTCAAGAAATACTTATCTTTCATCAAAGGAAAGAGAAGAAGCTTTATGCTTAAACAAAAGTCTTAAGAAAGCAAAAGAACTATTAGAAAAAGGTGAAACAGCTTCTTCTAAAATAAAAGAAGCTATTGAAGAAGAAATAGCTAAAGTACCTTCTTCAAAAATAGATTATATTGAAATTGTAGACAGCTTATCATTAAAACCTGTAGAAAAAATTGAAAAATCAATACTTATAGCACTTGCAGTCTATATAGGTAAGACTCGTCTTATAGATAATTATACATTTACAAGTACAGAGGAGGAAAAATAATGAAGTTAAATATATTAAAATCAAAAATACACAGAGCTGTAGTAACACAAGCCGAATTAAATTATGTAGGAAGCATAACAATAGATAAGGATTTAATGGATGCTGCAAATATACTAGAATATGAAAAGGTTGATATAGTAGATATCGACAATGGTAACAGGTTTCAAACTTACGTTATAGCTGGCGAACGTGGAAGTAATGTGATATGTTTAAATGGGGCTGCCGCAAGATGTGTTCAACCCCAAGATAAGATTATAATTATGTGCTACTGTGAAATTGATTATGAAGAATATAGAGAACACAAACCTAAAGTAGTTTTTGTAAATGAAGATAATACAATAAATGAAATAACATACTATGAAAAACATGGTGAAATTCGTTAGGTCACTATAAATTGGTAAGTAAGCCAGTAAAACATTTATTTAAAATGTATGCTGGCTTACTTTTGTTTAATTCTTTTTAATGATGGTAATCTCCATAATGAGCACAAATAACTTCTCTATCCTTTAATTCACCTTTTAAATACTCATTAGTAGCATCTTTATAACTGCCGGAAGCTCCTCTTACAACGGTAACTCCTTTTGATTGTAATGCATTGTGCATACCTTCTCCCATTCCTCCAGCAATTAGTACAGCTATGTTTTGATCTGCCAAAAACGCTGCAAGTCCTTCATCAGTATGTTCATGTAAATTTCCAATAGCAATTTCTTCTTCCCTTGTAATCTCTTTTCCTTCAACAGATAAAATAGCAAAACTCTTACTTCTCATAAAATGTTGGTTTACTTCATCTCCATTTTTAGGTAAGGCTATTTTCATTTATATCACTCCCTAATTATAAAAATTATATATTACTAACTTAATATGTGTACATTATTCCCTTTTTATTAATAACACTAAAAAAGAATAAACTTAAATTAGTTTATATTAAACATTTTTTATTATCTGTCGCATATTTTAAATAAATTATGGTATTATTAATTTAAGAATATAAAATTAATTTCACAAAGTTAAATTATTAAAAATTACTTTATAAGGGGTGTTGTTTAATGCGTATTGCTATGCTAGAACCATTAGGAGTAAACAAGGAAGCTATTGACTCTCTTGCCAAATCTTTAATTGAACAAGGACACGAATTTATACCTTGCTATAATAAAATAGAAGATAAGGATGCACTTATAGCTCAAGCTGCAGGAGCAGATGTATTTATAATTGCAAATTCTCCACTTAGCGGAGAGGTAATAAAATCAAGTCCTAATCTTAAAATGATATCTGTTGCCTTTACAGGTATAGATCATGTAGATATACAAGCATGTAAAGAACAAGGAGTTACTATATGTAATGCTGCTGGTTACTCTACTCATTCAGTAGCCGAATTAACTTTTGGCCTTATTTTATCTACTCTAAGAAATATTGTTCCATGTGATCTAGCTACAAGAGAAGGAAAAACTAAAGCAGGTTTAGTGGGTAACGAACTTTATAATAAAACTCTTGGTATTATAGGTACTGGTGCTATTGGAAGAAGAGTTGGGCAAATTGGTAAAGCCTTTGGATGTAAAGTATTAGGCTACAGTAGAACTGAGAGACAAGATGCAAAAGATATAGGAATTACATATACAAGTCTTGAAGAACTTTTAAAAGAAAGTGATATTATATCTTTACATGTTCCCCTAACAGATGAAACAAAATTACTTATTAATAAAGAGCGTATAGACTTAATGAAACCTTCTAGTATTTTAATTAATGTTGCAAGAGGAGGCGTTGTTGATAGTGAAGCTCTTGCTGAAGCATTAAACAATGACCAAATTGCTGGTGCTGGTATTGACGTATTTGAAATGGAACCACCTATCCCTCAAGAACATCCATTATTAAATGCTAAAAATGTTGTTTTAGCTCCCCATGTTGCTTTTGCTACAGATGAATCTATGCTTAGAAGAGCAGAAATTACTTTTGATAATATTACAGAATGGTTAAAAGATAAGCCTCAAAATGTAATGCTTTAAAAGAATAAAAAAGTATATTACCAAAAAAGCTAGAGCCTCTCTTACTCTAGCTTTTTATTCTAAATTCATATTACTATTTTGAAGCATATGTGAAACCCCCAATAGAATCTCATCAAGTATTATTTTAAATATTAGCTTAAAAATATATATCTGAGAATTCTATAGATATCTTTTCAACCTTATCTGTGCCAATATGTTTTAAAGAAATTTTGTTACTTTCTTCAACCAACTTCACAGGAAGCTCTATAATAAATTCACTTCCTTTTCCATACTCACTTTCAATGTATATATTTCCATCATGCAATTCAACTAACTGTTTCACAAGTGATAATCCTATTCCGCTACCTTCATTTTCTCTAGTTAAAGATTTATTCACTTGTCTAAACCTTTGAAACATAATTTTTAAGTCTTCTTTTTTAATACCTATTCCTGAATCTTTAACAGAAATTATAACTAAATCCTTTCTATTTCTTACACTGACAAATATCTCACCTTTTGATTTTGTAAACTTAATAGCATTTGAGAGTAGATTCAGTAATACACGCTCTACTTTATCTGGATCACATGCTATTATTTTTTTTGTTATATCCGAGTCAAATTTAACAGTTAAATTTTTTAGTTTTGCAAAGTCTGAGACTGATAAAGCTATATCCTTTACTATTTTTACAATATCACAATTTTCAAGGTTAAGTTCTAGGAATCCTGAATCTATTTTTGTAATATCGATCAAATTATTAACTAATCTTATTAGTCTATAACAATTTTGTTTCATTGAGTTCTTTAAATTTATGAGCTTTCCATATTCATTTGTATCAGATATATTATTTAAATATATATCCATTAATTGTATAGCTCCTAATATTACATTTATTGGTGTTCTAAATTCATGGGATATATTTTCAAAAAATTCTGTTCTCAGTTTTTCATATTCTACAACCTGATTTAACAGTATCATATTTTCTTCCGCTTTTATTTTAGCTTCTTCTGCTAGTTTTCTATTTGTAATATCTCTAATTATTATCATCATTTCATTTGTTGTTAAAGGTACTACTCTACTTTCAAAATATTTTATCTCCTTATCATATTTAACAAAAAACTCTTTTTCAACTAAAGAATTTGTTTTAAAAGCTTGACCTATAGCTTTATTTAAAAATAATGTTGTCTCTTGAGAAACAACGTTTTCAAGAACTTGTCCAATACATTCATTAGGCATTATAGAAAAATCTGAATATATGCCCTTTTTACAATCTAGTATATTTCCATCACAATCTATACGAAAATATAAATCTGGTAATGTTTCAAAAATTTTTTCCAGTTCTTTAGTTTTTTTTCTTAATTTTTTTTCTGTATTTTTTCGGTGAGTAACATCAATTCCAAAGGCCCAGGTATGCCAACCTGAAATAGGAAATTCTTTAGAGATATTAAACCAAGATATTGTTTTTTTATTTCCATCTTTACATACAATATCATACTCTGAATCTCTAAAATTACACTCCCCTTCTCTTATTCCATTTAATATTTTTTCTCTATATTCTTCATTTGGATATAAATTATTCCATATATTAGGATTACTAATGATTTCACTCTGTGAATATCCCGTTACACGCTCACATTCTTTGTTCCATACTATTATGTTATCCTTTTCATCAATAGCATCCATCATTATAGGCATATTTTGAAGAATCGAACGAAAATGTTCCTGACTTTTTTTGAACTCAATCTCAGTCAGCTTATGATTAGTTATATCATTTAAAACTACTATTATTTTTTGAATTTGATAATTATTATCAAACACTTTTTTTAATTTAATCTGGAAATATAAAGTATCCTTTTTTATTTTTAAAGTTTTTTCAAAACTAAAATATTTCTCCTCACTGGATTCTACGAAAATCTTTACCTCATCTTTAAACCATTCTTTTACATACATATATATATCTTCATATTCCATAAATAATGTATTTTTATACGTATTTATTGCTTCAGTATTTATATTTATAACTTCACCATTTCTATCTAAAACTATAATAGGTACAGGTATATGGTAAAAAAAAGAGTTCTCATCAACATGGTTATTAAACATATAAACTTTTATCCTCCCCCAAAATTTGTGCAATTTTAACTATTATGATTTAAATATATACTATTGATAATATTATGTTTTAAATTTAATATTTTACAAAATAATATCATAAATATTATAAAATTTCACTAAAAATTCATTTACACTTTATATTTTTAAAATTCGCCTTTAATACCCTCTAAATATTTTATCTTTTAACTTATAACCCCCCTCATTTTGTCATAATTCTACGTATATAATCATGGTAAATATAACTTAGTCCAAATAGAATATTAGAAGTATTAGCCATAGAATAAACTATTTAAAGTTGTTGAACTTTTAATATAATTATACATATATGGAATTTAAAATCAAACTAAATTGCCATTTTTAAATTTACATGATTTTTATATTTTTGATTTGAGGATGTGATAAAATGTATAAAAATAACTTTATAAATGAAGATGAAAATTTTTTCAGAAAAATTTTACAACATATACCTCTTCCTATTATTGTAATTGATTTACACAACTCTGAAATTATATTTGGTAATGAATTATTTTTTAAGTTATTTGGATATATTGAGCAAGATTCTTTTTGCTTTAACTCAATGCAGATATTTTCAAATTGTAAAGATAAAGAAATCATTTTCAAGCAATTATCACAGAATGATAAAGTTCACATTCCTATGATCTGGCTAAAAAAAGCAAATGGAGCTTTCTTTCCTTCTGAAATATTTCTTCAAAAAACATTAATCAAAGAAAAGTTATTTATAATTGTAGAAATACTAGACATTACTAAAAGAAAGCTTGCAGAAGAAACTTTGGAGAAATATGCTACAAAAGACCATATGACTGATTTGTTCAATCGTAGAATAGGCCTTAAATTTTTAGAAAAAGAATGTAAACAAGCTGTACTTGGAAAGCAAGATTTAACTATTTGTTTTATAGATATTGATGGACTTAAAAATGTAAATGATACTTACGGGCATAATGCTGGAGATTATTTAATTAAAACTGTAGCTGGCTTAATTAAACAATTTATAGGTGAAAAAGACATAGGATGTAGATTAGGCGGAGATGAATTTTTAATCATTTTTAAGAATTGCGATAAAAGAAAAGCACAGGAAATATGTCATAGAATAAAATATGAAACAAATAAAATAAATAAACTAAATTTAAAACCTTATAATATAAGTATTAGTTATGGTATTGCAGAATTTAATGAAATACCTGAAAAATCTGTTGATGACTTTATAAATACTGCAGATAAAAGAATGTATAATGAAAAACAAAAGTTAAAAGAAAAGAAAAGATATGCTGTGTAATAAATAATTATTTTCTTATTACTTTATTGATATTTTCCCAGACTCTACTAAATGTTTAAATTGAGGTAAATAATCAACATTTTCTCTGATTATATCATCCAGTAAAGGTTTTGCAGTGCTGCTTTCTACTAATGGATGTAGTATTAAAGCTTAAAGCGCTGCATCATAATCTCCATGTACTCCTGCTTCTACTTTTTTAACAAGTTCTCCACAAGTCCCTTCTTTTTTAGCACTTTCCATCCCTCTGCAAATACCCAATATAACTGGAATAGTTCTCAGTGCTTTAGCTAATCCACCAGCCCCTGTAGTTTCCTGACCTATACAGTTATATTTTAAAGGAATCTTTTCGTCTCTAATTCTTGCCTCTAGTAATCCCACCCTAAATTGAGTTGTTACAAAATCAGCATCTTTAATCGCTTCTCTTCTATTTAAAGTTAAATGTATGTTTATATCTACTCCAGCTTTTTCAATCATTCTTTTAGCTAAATTACCTACAATTTCTAATTTGTGTTTTCCTTCCTAAATATCTACTAAGTATTTTAGACGTTATAGTCATGGAAACAAATGACTTTTTTATCATTCAAAGCCAAAGAGTTAATTGACAAATTTTCATAAATATAATACTATTATTTAAAAACATTTAATTTTGACATTGTAAAATTATCATTTTTATATATATACATAAAATTAATTAACATATAATCAATTTTATTTTGTGTATACATTTAATTTAATAATAACTTTTTATTATTTATTATAGAAAGAGGTGTGGCTATGAATTTAACATTTTCCTACTTAATTAACAGAAAACTAAAAGCACATTCAGAAAAAATTTTAGAAGGAATAGCTAAAGGAAGAAAAAAAGCTTTAGATATTTGGTTTAAAGACAAATGGACTGAATTAGGCATCGTAAATGATACCATTCACTCTTATCTAGATGAGAATTATAATAACTTTAGTGAACTAAGTAGTATACTTAAGGATAAAAAAGAGAGATTCAAAGATTTTTCAGAATTTTTTATTATTAATGAAGAAGGAAAAGTACTTATATCAACTTATGAAAGAAGTATTGGTAAAGACTTAAGTTCTTCTCCATATTATATCAAAAGCCTACAAGGCCAACCATTAATGTATGGACCTTACATAGACAAAGATACTTTGGAAATAGGAGAATGTAACTCTAAATTTTTCGATGAAGTTACATTAATGTTTTCAATACCAGTTAAAAATAGAATTTTAGACAAGAAATGTATATTATGTGGTAGAATTCCAAATGATGTAATGAGTGATGTAATTCAAGAAGAAGATACCCATGTATACAAAGAGTCAGGAGATAATTATCTTTTTATAGTAGAAAATAACAGAGGTATTCCTGTAGGAACTGCAATTTCTAGAAGCAGATTTGAAGATAACACATTTACTTTGGGAGATAATCTTAAAGATGGTATTAGAACAAAAAAATGGGGAACCATTAAAATTAAAAGACATACTGAATTTGAAATTATATTCAAAGATCCTGCCACAAATGAATTACATAAAGGTGTAGAAAACACTATTAAAAACGGTGAAAATTTAGAAACTTGGCCAGGCTACCCTGAATATAGACATATTTTAGTAGGAGGAAAAGGAATTTTACTTCATCCACCTCATTCCGATGAAGTATGGGGTATGCTGTGTGAAGGGGACATTGAGGAAATTTATAAGTTTAGAAGTATAAATTTAAAAATTCCTTTATTAATTGGATTAGTTAATGCTCTTTTAATTGTAATTAAAAATATTATATATTCTGCTAACACTACAAAAGACATATTTGCAGCATTTATAATATGGCTTTTAAACACATTAATGACTCTTTATATTATAAATAAACTAGTAGTGAAGCCCATTAATAATACAGTTAATAGGCTGCAAGAGATTGCTGAAGGTGAAGGAGATTTGACAAAGAGAGTTAGAATGCTTTCAAATGATGAGATTGGAGAATTAGCTCGTTGGTTCAATAAATTTGTAAATAACCAAAGCAGTATGATGAAAAGAATGGGTGTAGCAGCTAAAGATTCTAAAAAGTCAGCACAATATTTTTCTACATTAACAGAAAAAGTTCAGAAAAGCACTAAAGTTGTAGAGCAAGCAGTAACGCAATTTGTAGATGATTCACAAATGCAAAATTCAGTATTTCACAATACTCAGGAAAAATTCTTTATTATATCAGAATCAGCAAAGGATATGAATAACTTAATTAATGAAGTTAGTGTTAAAACAAATGCAGTAAATAGTAGAGTAGTTGAAAATGGAGAAACATCACAAGAAGTTTTAATAACTATGGATAAGCTAGAAGAGGCTATGAATAAAACATTAGAAAGCATTAATATATTACAAAAATATTCTAATGAAATACACCAAATTGTATCTGTAATTGAAGGAATAAGTAACCAAACACAACTTCTTGCATTAAATGCATCTATAGAAGCAGCTCGTGCAGGAGATGCTGGAAAAGGTTTTGCTGTTGTAGCACAGGAAGTATCAAAATTAGCAACTGAATCAACCCAGTCAGTTGTATCCATTACTAATTTAATTAATAATGTTCAGAAGGAAACCAATATTACTATTGAAAATGTAAAAGGGATTGGAAGTAAAGTTCAAGAGGGTAGTCATAGTGTAAAATCATCTATGGAATCCTTTAATAGAATACGAAAAGATATATTAGAAGTAACAACTAATGTAGATAAGATTTCTGATTTAGTTAATACTCAATATAAAGAATTAGAGGAAATAACAGCAAATACCGAAAAAGTAGCAGCTAAGATAGAGAAAAAGACAGTACAAAATCAAGATAGAAGCGAAAATGCTCTAGAACTTATGCAAATTATCTTAAAACAAATGGATCAAGTAGGACAAGCTTCAAAGATTCTAGCTCATTCTTCAGAAAATATTAATGATATTGTAGATGCTTTTAAAATATAATCTCATTTTAGGTCTACAAATAAGTTTGCCAATTTACACAAACTTATTTGTAGACCCAATATATAACTTATTTAAATAAATTAAAATCTTTTCTTAATTATGTTTTATTATTCCTACAGCTTTTCCGATTAAATATATTCCTTCTTCATTCACTGGAATGGGTTCATATTTCTCATTTTCTGGCATAAGCAATACTTCTTCTTTTTCCATATGAAGTCTTTTTAAGGTTGCACTTCCTTGCAAATTCACTGCTACTATATCATTATGACTGGCACTATACTGCTTTTGAATTACTACATAATCACCATCATAAATATTAGCATTTTTCATACTATCTCCTTTAACCTTAAGGATAAAACAATCTTTTAATCCCTTTAACCAATATTGTGGAACATAAAAACTATCTTGCTGTTCTGGATCTATTAGTATAGGCTCACCTGCTGCAATATTACTAAATACAGGAACTTGTCTCAATTCTTCATCTCTATATTCTATATTCCCATCACCATTATTTACAATAACCTCTTTTAAATTGCCGTAATCTCTCATCATATCAAACTTTTTATTATGTCTTAAGTCAAAATACTCAAACTTTTCAATAGAATTTACTATATCTGGTTTATTATCCTTTTTATCTGAGACTTTACCAGATTTATAACTGATTTTAAAATTAAATCTTCTTATTTTTATACCTAATTCTTTAGCATATACTTTACCCTTTCTTACAAAAGCAGAATAAGGATTTTCTTTTCCATTCACATCTACAATGAATGTAATGCCAGAATAAGACTTCTCCTTATATAGACTTTTAATAAATTCTATTTGTGATTTTGTGTATTTTTCACCTTCATCAATAAATATATGAGCATATTTTGCATTCTTTTTTCTTTTAGATTCCTGTAATGCAAATAATACCATATCTTCATAATCTATATAGCCTTGTCTTTTAAGCTTTTCATTATAATTCTTCATTAATTCAAATACCGCTTCTCTAGCTGTACTATTTTTTTTAAGTGTTGATGGACCTTCTCCTTTTTTATATTTCCTACATTCCCTTTTAGCCTTCTGATAATCTTCAACTTTCTCATAGTTAAAGCTTTTAATCCACTTTATTTCTTCAATAAAAAATTTAATATATGCTTCTTTTAATATTTTAACTTTTGGATATATACCTTTAAATTCTAGAAGACATTGTTTTATAAGGTTTATTTTCATATCCTCATTTAAAATAAGCTGATAATTTAATTTATTATTTTTAATATATTCCTTAAAATATTCCTTTATAATATCATCTAATTTAATTATATGTGGTTTGTTTTCTAAATTTGAAAACAAAGTATAATATTCGTATTTTGTAGTCTTTTCAAGCTTATTATAAATATAATTTATGTATTTAAAATGCTCTTCACTACATGATATCATCAAAATTTTATCGTCTTCACAAAAGGAATAATTATTCTTTAAATATAAGGCTCTATATACCGCTGCCGTAGTTTTACCGCATCCCTTTAATCCTTTTATTATACTGTATCCATTTGGTTTACTGTTAATTAATTTTAACTGTTCTTTATTTACCTTCACGTACTCACCTCTAATCAAATACTATTACAGAACATAAAATATACTTACCTTTTTCGTCAAATTTAATTTCAATCATTTCTATTAAATCATACTAACTCCCGCTTCTACAATATTCCTATTTACAAATTATTTTTGTTATTATTTATATTTTAACAATTTTCAAAATTTTTCTATTTATAAATACTTAATAATATTATATAATATTATTAAGTATTTATGGTATTTATGGATAATTAACTATTTAGGAGAAAGGACAAACTCTCATGCTCATGGTTATATTTAATCCTACATAATTAAATTTTATCATTTATTCTTACCTATTTAAATGTATTTTAATTAATTAATTGTTTAAATATGGTATATTCATGTTTTTCTTGGAAAAGTCACATATGATTCTAATGATTTTTCGTTATATTCTTCTATTCCAATAAATTTAATTCTACATTTTTTTGTATTTTGTCGATGTATGTAATAAATACTGAATATGAGGTGAATTTAATGAAAAAAATAAGTACTAAAATAACTCTTCTAGTAATTATTACTTGTATTATTGCTGGTTCTGGTATTGGTATTTTTAGTATTATCAATATAAGACAGCAAAATTCCAAAAATATCCACGAACTTGAGACCACTTTAAGAGTTGACTATGATGAAAATATTAAAAATGAAGTAGCAACTATGATAAGCATACTTGAAATCTATTATGACAAGTATGAAAATGGTGAAATGACTCTTGAACAATCTAAAACCCTTGCTGCTGATGTACTTAGAAAAGCTAGATATGGAAAGGATGGCTACTTTTGGGTTGATACTAGTAAAGGTATGAACGTAGTCTTACTTGGAAAAGATTCAGAAGGTAAAAACAGATATAATCTTCAAGATACAAAAGGCAACTATATGATTCAAGAAATAATCAACAATGGTATGAAAGACGGGGGTGGATATACAAACTATTGGTTCCCTAAGAGTGGTGAAAATGAACCTCTTCCTAAAAGAGCATATTCTCTTTATTTTAAACCTTTTGATTGGGTAGTTGGAACTGGAAACTATGTTGACGACATAGATAACATAGTTATGCAAAAGGAAACTGTTTTAAACCAACAGTTACATAGTACTATACTTACTATGAGTATTTTCATAATAGTAGCTCTTGTACTTTCTATTATTTCAGCAATATATTTCAGCAAAAAAATAAGTAATCCTATTTTATTAATAACTAAACTTATAAATAAAACCTCTGAACTAGATCTAAAATATGATAATAACTTTGACGTTATTTTAGGATACAAAGATGAAACGGGAATTATGGCAAAATCAGTTTTAAATTTAAGAGAAGAACTAAGAAATATAGTAGGAAATATAAAACAAACCTCAACTAATGTAAGCAATCACTCTCAATCTCTTTCAACAACTATTAATGAAGTAGTGCATTCCATCGATGCCGTAACACAAACTGTAGAAGAATTAGCAAAAGGTGCTACAGAACAAGCTAGAGATTCTCAAGAAGGAACAGAAAAGCTTATAAATCTTGCAGATGAAATAAATACTGCTAATGATAACGCTGGCTTACTTACAGCATCTTCAAATAACACTAAAGTAGTTAATACTCAAGGAATGCAAGCTATGGAAGTATTAGTTAACAAACTAGAAGAAAATAATCAAGCAGTTTCACAAATTGCAGAAAATATAAATATGCTTTCTGATAAATCTAGTTCTATTAATGAAATTGTAAATACTATTCAATCAATAGCAGAACAAACAAACCTCTTAGCTTTAAATGCTGCTATCGAAGCAGCTAGAGCTGGTGAATCAGGTAAGGGCTTTGCAGTTGTTGCTGATGAAATACGAAAGCTTTCTGAACAAACTGCACACTCTACTTATGAAATTAAAAATATGATTGAGCAGATTCAAAATGAAATAGCAACTACTAAACTTAATATGAATAAAGGACAAGCTACAATTAGTGAAGCTAATTCTTCAATGAAAGAAGCTGAAAAATCCTTTAAAACTATAGAAAAAGCTATTGAAGATATGATGAACCAAACAAATAATCTTGTTCTTAACATTGATAAGGTAAATGAAGATAAAGATTTAGTGTTGAGCTCTATTCAGGGAATATCTGCTATATCTCAAGAATCAGCAGCTTCTACTCAACAAGTATCTGCATCTATGGAAGAACAGTCCAGTGCAATGGAAAATGTAGCTGAAACTACAGAACAACTTGAGAATATTGTTAAACAATTAAATTTAGTAGTAGAGAAATTTACTATTTAAAGCTGATAAATATAAAACTAAGCCGAATGCATTTTCAGCTTAGTTTTATATTTTTAGCTTTCAATTCGGTTTCTTCCATTTAATTTTGCTCTATAGAGCAAATTATCAGCTTTATTTATAAATTCTACTGCATTTTCACCTCTCCAACTAGAAACACCCATACTGGCAGTCACCTTTAGTCCTTCATAATTAAACTCTAGTTGTGAAATAGAGGTTTTTATCCTTTCAGCAATTACTATAGCTTGATTTATATACCTATTTGGCAATATGATAATAAACTCCTCTCCACCATATCTGCCTGCAATATCTCTTTCTGTGATATTATCTGTTATAGCTCTAGAAACTGATACCAAAACCTCATCACCAACTTGATGACCATAGGTATCATTTATTCTTTTAAAATAATCCAAGTCCAGCATAATAATTGATATGGGGTTAAGTGTTTTTCTACAATCATTTATCTCCTTCTCCAAATAATTGTAAGAAGCCTTGTGGTTTAAAAGCTTTGTTAAACTATCTCTTATTACCCGTTCTTGTAGCTCTTTGGTTCTTTCTTGAACTTTTTTTTCAAGTGATTTATTCATTACCATCAAATTTTCTTCATATATTTCTTTTTGATTGATATCAATAATTGTATATACTATCACTGTAATGAAAATTACTATAATTAGTATCATTATAATAATTAATTTTAATAAATTCATTGTATGTTGAAATATTTCTGTATTATTTTGAGAAAACACTAAATACCATTCATACTTCAAATTATTTTTATTAATTTCTACTTTTGTACTTACATAATGTTTTTTCTCCCCTAAATATGTTTCCTCAAAATCTGTTTCATCATTTAACACTCTCTTGATAATATGTTTATTTATTTTATTCAATTTCTCTGAGGTACTTAATATATATTCTCTATTTTTATGAGCAATAATTAAACCTCTCCCATCAATAAAACACATATATCCTGTTCTACCTAACTTTACGCTTTTAACGAATTTCTCTGCAAAATAATCTATTTGGGGAGATATCATTGCAGCTCCTATTATTTTATCATTATATTTTATAGGAGCACTGATAACAAAAATTGGATTTTGCCTTAAAATACTTGGATATATTTCACTTATAAAATACTCTTTGCCATTAAATGCCTCTCTAACATACGAATAGTTTATGCCACCTTTCCCAATAGTCTTTCCTCCAACTGTATCCAAGAAAAAATTTCCATTTCTTATTATGACTTTTTTTCCATTTACATCTCTTATTAAGTCTTTATCTGATCTTATACTTAAAGGAAGATTTTCATAATATGGATATCTTTTATGCATTTCTATTAAGTATTCATTTGCTTTTCTTAATTTTTCATTATCTGTAGGATTAAGACATGCATCTATAACTCTTTTATCAGAAGCAATAGTTTTAACTACCCTAATTTGATCCTCTATCCAATATTTAAGAGCTGTAGTTGTCTGAGTTGTTATATTATTTCCTGTTTCAAAAAACTGATTTCTTTGATTTTGTTTCTCTTTAAGATATATGGAAATACTAAAAATTATAATAAATAAAATTACAGTTATGAGAATACTTGCAACCATCCTTATAGTTCTATGATTTTTTTTACTCATATAATTGTTCACCTCATACGTAAGCGTAAAAAAATTGACGCCTACAATACAAAGAGTCAATAAGATAAAATAACAGGTAACAAAGTAGAAGGGGGAAACCTGTTATGAACAAAGAAAATAAAGATATAAATT
>JAVBWC010000008.1:0-8373 GCA_036677675.1 Clostridiaceae bacterium
CTGAAAACCCCTCATCTTCATATATTAAAAAATTTTCAATCTTGTTTCTAGATAGATGTTCTTTACATGACTTAATTTGGTTATCTATTGATTCACCTGTACCAGTATATTTTGATTTTCTAGTATATATAGCAGCAGTATTCATATATCCTCCCTTCTATGATTGATTACTTATCTTATTCATGTATTTGAATAATCATTCATATCATTAATAGTTTGTAACTTATTCACTAAATTATTTAATGAATGTTTTGGAAGTTTTTTTGCAATTATTTCAGCTGCTACTATACTATATTGCTTTATAAGTTTATCCATGTTTTCTGGTTTAGTTATAGTTATGGTAATGTCTGAGCAATTCAAATGGAAAGCCTCCGATAAATATTGGTGTTCTATAAATGTATATTTATGGGTAAGTAATTAAATTCTATATTGTTTTGAGATATCTTGATGTTACTAACATTTTTATAGACTAAGTAGTAGAGAAATATAAGTCTAAAAATTAAAACATTAGGGGCTGTAAATGTGAAAATATATAATTAAAAAGTATACTATTAAAAACTACTTAGTATAAATTTATTCAAGGTAGTTTTAATCTTTTTTTTTGGATATAATTACTAAAAAGCTAGTAATTTGAAGTATTTTGTATGCTATAATTATACTAATCTGGTTATAGTATAAGAGTATTTTGGGGAGGAAACACATGAGTAACTTTGAATTTTTAAAGGAAAAGTGGCCTATACTAGAAAATTTAGGTAGATTAGCCGAGAGAAATCTTTATATAGATTCTAACACTACATTTATTAAATGTGGAATGTTTGGAGAAATTATTGTTCAGTTTATGTTTTCTATGGAAAAAATTGATGAAACTCTAATAGCTCATGACAATAATCATAATAATAGAATTAAGTTGTTAAAGAAGGAAGATTTAATTCCAGAAGATATTGATAATATACTTCATATAATCCGAATAAAAAGAAACTCTGCTGCACATGAATGGTATGAAGATGTTGAAAAGGCAAAAATTCAGTTAGAGTTAACTCATAAACTGGCAGTATGGTTTATGCAAACTTACGGAGATTGGGACTTTGAACCGAAACCATTTAAAATGCCAGAAGAAAATCAGTATGGTGAAAATATAGATGAAATAGCAAAAGAGTACGAAGAAAAATATAAAGCATTAGAAATGGAGCTTAACGTATTAAAGTCTCAGGAAAAAAATAAAGAAGAGCTGGAAAAGCGTAGGGATCAAGGTAAAAAGGCCAGCAGAAAGATTGAGCTAAGTGAAGTTGAAACAAGAAGAATAATCGATGCCCAGCTTCAAGGAGCAGGATGGGAAGCTGATACAGCCAGCCTAAGGTACTCAAAGGGTGCAAGACCTGAAAAAGGAAGGAACTTAGCTATTGCTGAATGGCCAACTTATTCAGAGGAAAAGGGTAATGGCGCTGTAGATTATGCTTTGTTTATTGGTGAAAAGCTAGTGGGGTTTGTGGAAGCGAAGAAGTATTCTAAGGACGTTGCTGGTACTATAACGGAGACTAAGGTTTATGCAAAAGGGGTAAAAGAAGAGCATAAGGAGTATGTAATTTCAAAGTGGAAAGATTATAAAGTACCGTTTTTATTTGCTACTAATGGAAGAAAGTATATTAAAGAGATTAAAGATAAGAGTGGTGTCCACTTTTTAGATTGTAGAAATGGAAAAAATAATACAAAGGTCCTTCAAGGGTGGTATTCACCAGAGAAGCTTGATAATATGCTTCGGGAAAACTTAGAATCTGCAAATAAAAGTCTTGAAGAATTGGATTTTGAATTTTTGGAAAGTGAAAATAGTATAGGGCTTAGAGATTATCAAGTGGATGCTATAAAAGCAGTTGAAAAGGCAATTATGGAAGGAAAACAAACTGCCTTAGTAACAATGGCTACAGGAACAGGAAAGACCCGTACAGTTTTAGGTTTAATATATAGACTACTTAAAACTAAAAGATATAGAAGGATTCTTTTTTTAGTTGATAGAACTTCACTAGGTGATCAGGCTATTGATACTTTTACAGAAGTTAAGATAGAAGATTTAAAAACTCTAAACCAAATTTATAATATTAACGGACTTGATGAAAAACTTATTGATAAGGAAACTAGAATTCACGTAGCCACAGTACAAGCTATGGTTAAAAGAATTATATATAATGAAGAAGAAACTAATGTACCCTCTGTTGGGGACTACGATTGTATTATAGTTGACGAAGCTCACAGAGGATATACTTTAGATAAAGAAATGAGTGAAGGGGAAATTGATTGGAGAGATAGCAGGGACTTTTTAAGTAAATATAAGAAAGTTATTGAATATTTTGATGCTTTTAAGGTTGCTCTAACTGCCACACCAGCCCTTCATACTACAATGATATTTGGAAAGCCAGTGTGCAATTATACCTATAGAGATGCAGTTATTGACGGATATCTTGTGGACCATGAGCCACCTCATATTATTAAAACTGAACTAACGGAGGAAGGAATTCATTATAATAAAGGAGACAAGGTAGCAAAATACAATAAGTCTACCGGAGAACTTATTAACGGTGCAGAAATAGAAGATGATGTTGATTTTGAAATAGAGCAATTTAATAAGAGAATAATTGTAGAATCTCATACAAGAGCTGCCCTAGAGGAAGTGGCAAAGTTCATTGATCCCGAAAATGATGAAGGAAAAACCTTAATATTTGCCGCAAGCGATGCTCATGCTGATATGATAGTTAGATTATTAAAGGATATTTACAGAGAAACTATGGGTGGAGTAGATGAGGACTCTATTCTTAAGATAACAGGAGCAATTAAAGATTCAGATCTTGCCATAAAGAAGTTTAAGAATGAGGAATATCCTAAGATTGCAGTTACTGTGGATTTATTATCAACAGGAATAGATGTTCCTAGAATTGATAAAATAGTATTCTTGAGAAGAGTTAAATCAAGAATACTTTATGAGCAAATGAAAGGTAGGGCAACCAGAGTATGTGATGATATTAATAAAACTCACTTTGAAATATTTGACTGCGTACGTTTATATGAAGCTCTAGAAGACATAACCAATATGAAACCCGTTGCAGCAAATAAGACTACAACCTTTAAAATATTAAAAGAAACCCTAGAGAGAGCTGAAAATACTGAGGAAAAAAAGGCAGGTGTTGAGAGAGTTATAGCAAAGCTTCAAAGGAAAAAGAAGATTATAGATGAAAATGAAAGATTAATATTTAAAAGTTTTTGTAACGATAAAACTCTAGAAGAGTTTATAAAAAGTCTTAAAGAGTTAGATACAGAGACTGCTGCAAGAGAAATAATCAGAAGCAATGCATTAATAGAATATTTAGATGAAAAGTATAGAAATGATGAAATTATAATTGTCTCAGATAGAGAGGATAAGTTGATATCCCATACAATGGGCTATGGCAAAGGTGAAAAACCAGAAGATTACATTGAAGAGTTTAAAAAGTATATTGAAGAAAATAAGAATACCATTCAGGCTTTGGAAATTGTTTGCACAAGACCACAGGATTTAACAAAGGATACTTTAAGACAGCTTAGAGCTGTCTTACGTAATAATGGCTTCAGTGAGGAATATTTAAAAACTGCTTGGATGGATTTAAAACATGAAGAGATAGTAGCAGATATTATTGCTTTTATAAGACAGCAGGCTTTAGGAAGTCCATTAGAATCTAATGAAGAGAGAGTTAAAAGAGCTGTTAGCAGAATAAAAAGAGAATACTATCTAACAAAGCCTCAAGAAAATTGGATTAATAAAATAGAAAAAGTAATGCTTAAAGAAGTAGTGATAGATGTAGACACATTAAATACAGGAAGCTTTAAATCTCAAGGTGGGGGCTTTGACAGGCTCAATGAAAAGTTGTTTAATGGTACTTTAGAAGAAATAATAACAAAACTAAAAACATACATGTTTGATGAAAGGGAGATTAGCTAGATATGAATACTCAAGAAATAGTAAGTAAGCTTTGGAATCTTTGCAATGTACTAAGGGATGATGGAATAACTTATCATCAATATGTAACAGAATTAACCTATATTCTCTTCTTAAAGATGGCAAAGGAAACCGGCTCAGAGGATAAGCTCCCTGAAGGATATAAATGGGATGATTTAAAGTCTAAAAGCGGAATAGAACTTAAGAACTTTTATAAAGATTTATTAAATCACCTAGGTGAAAAAAGCAGCGGAATAGTACAGCAAATATATCAAGGCTCCTCCACTAATATAGATGAACCAAAAAATTTAGAAAAAATAATTACAACTATAGATGGACTTGACTGGTACTCAGCAAAGGAAGAAGGACTTGGAAACCTGTATGAAGGACTACTTGAAAAGAATGCATCAGAAAAGAAATCCGGAGCAGGACAATATTTTACTCCTAGAGTATTAATTGACGTTATGGTTAAATTAATAGATCCACAGCCAGGTGAAAAATGTAATGATCCAGCAGCAGGAACCTTTGGGTTTATGATTGCAGCAGATCATTATATAAAAGAAAAAACAGATAACTATTTTGACTTAGATACAGATCTGGCAGAATTTCAAAGAACCAAGGCTTTTTCAGGCTGTGAACTGGTTCATGAAACTCATAGATTAGCTCTTATGAATGCTATGCTTCATGATATAGAAGGGAATATAATACTTGGAGATACCTTAACTAATATAGGGAAGGAAATGAAAGACCTAGATGTGGTGCTCTCCAATCCACCATTCGGAACAAAAAAAGGGGGAGAAAGAGTAACAAGAGATGATTTGACTTACATGACTTCAAACAAGCAATTAAACTTTTTGCAACATATATACAGAAGCTTAAAGAATGACGGAAAAGCAAGAGCAGCAGTAGTACTACCAGATAACGTACTCTTTGCCGATGGTGATGGAGCAAATATCCGTGCTGACTTAATGAATAAATGCAATCTTCACACTATATTGCGTTTACCTACAGGTATCTTCTATGCTCAAGGAGTAAAAACTAACGTATTATTTTTTACTAGAGGTAGTACGGAAAAGGATAATACTAAAGAAGTTTGGATATATGATATGAGAACAAATATGCCTAGTTTTGGAAAGACTAATCCTCTAAAAGAAAAGCATTTTGATGACTTTGTAATGGCATATACTGCTGAGGATAGAACTAAACTAGAAGATGAACGATTCTCGGTGTTTACAAGAGAAGAAATAAAAGAGAAGAATGACAGCCTTGACTTAGGACTTATTCGTGATGACAGTGTACTAGACTATGAAGATTTGCAAGACCCTATTGAAAGTGGCGAAGAAATAGCTGCACAACTTGAAGAAGCCATGGACTTAATCTTGACTGTAGTAAAGGAACTAAAGAGCTTAGGTGGTGACAAGTAATGGCAAAAGGAAAGAAGAAACAGTTGTCACTAGAGGAAATGTTGGAAGAGGCTATTGTTAAGGAAGAGGATAGACCTTATGAAGTGCCGGGGAATTGGGTGTGGACGAGGTTAGGAAATATAGCACAAATTGTTGGCGGAGGAACTCCGTCTTCAAGTGTTGATGAATACTATGAAAATGGTGCAATTTCCTGGATCACTCCTGCAGATCTATCGGGTTATATGGATATATACATTTCTAGAGGTAAAAGAAATATTACGCAATTAGGCTTAGAGAAAAGTTCAGCTAAACTTATGCCTAAGGATACGGTTCTACTATCATCAAGAGCGCCTATTGGTTATGTAGTTATTGCAGAAAATGAGTTGTGTACTAACCAAGGTTTTAAGAGCTTTTTACCATCATATGCGTATATGCCAAAGTATCTTCTATATTACTTGAAATCGATAAAACATATATTAGAGAGCTACGCAAGTGGAACAACATTTTTAGAATTATCTGGAAGCAAAGCAGCTTTAGTTGAAATACCACTCTCACCTCTTGCAGAGCAGCAACGTATTGTAGATGTTATTGAGTCACTATTTGAAAAGCTAGATAGAGCAAAGGAACTGGTACAAAATACTTTGGACTCATTTGAAAATCGTAGAACTATAATACTTGAGCAGGCAATAAGGGGACATTTAACTAAGGAATGGCGTGTCAATAATCCAAATTATTTTACGTTAACTGAATTAGAAGAAATAAGAATTAAGAAAAAATACAAAAAAGATATTAATAATACTATTGAATTTGATATACCTGAAACATGGCAATGGGTATGTTTAGGAGATCTAATAGACTTACTTAGTGATTATCATGCTAATGGAAGTTATGAAACATTGAAAAAACATGTAGAGTTACTTGATGAACCTAGCTATGCATGTATGATTCGTACAACTAATTTTGAAAAAGATAACTTTGATACTTTGATGAAATATATTACAAAAGAAGCATATGAATTCATGGAAAAATCAAAATTATATGGAGATGAGATACTAATTAACAAAATAGGTAATGCAGGTTCTGTATATTTAATGCCAAAACTTCAACGACCAGCATCTCTAGCAATGAATTTATTTATGTTGAGATTAAATGAGAAAGTTTCATCAAAATATGTATATTATCATTTGTTAAGTGGATTTTCTGAAAAAGATATTAAACAGTTCGTACGTGGCGTTGCAACAAAAAGCATTGATAAAAAATCAATCAATAGTTTAAAAATAGCGCTTCCACCATTTGATGAACAAAAAGAAATCATCCGCAACCTAGATAATCTCCTAGAAAAGGATCAACGTGCAAAAGAACTTTCAGATGTTATAGAAAAAATAGACTTAATGAAAAAAGCTATTCTTGCTAGAGCATTTCGTGGAGAGCTTGGAACTAATAATCTTGAAGAAGAAAGTGCTATGGAGTTGTTGAAAGAAGTATTAAAAGAAAAATTATAGTAATTAATTTAGATTTAAAACCATCGATTTTGAAGTCGGTGGTTTCTTATTTTGCAAGAAGAAAAAATCTAAATCAAGTACATGAATTATACGAAAACCTAAGAAAAAACTAGTCTGAGTAAGCTTGGAGAAGATTCTCCTAAAACGATTATAGGAAGAAATGCACTGTAATAAATTTGAAGTTACTATTATTTAGATATAAAATTAATATAAGATTATTGCTTATTTAAGAATTTGTGGATGGAGTGTTTAAATTGGGGTACAATTATAGAACTTATGTATGAACAAAACATATAAAAATTGTTGAAGATAATAGCAAGACATATAGATACTTATTAAGATTACCATTTTCTAAAATGCCTCAGAATAAAGTACTAGTTATATTGAAAAATCCATCAGTAGCAACAGGATATAGTTCTGACTATACAATTAATAAAATATGTGATTATTGCTATCAAAATGGATTTGATGAGGTTATTGTTGCTAATTTATTTGCATATAGGGCACAAAAAGCTAGTAACATGGTAAATGCAGCCATTGATAAACATGAAGATGTTATTGGGGTAGAAAATGATAATTGTATAAAAGATGCAATTAGGGAG
Source organism: Clostridiaceae bacterium (assembly GCA_036677675.1). Taxonomy (GTDB): domain Bacteria; phylum Bacillota; class Clostridia; order Clostridiales; family Clostridiaceae; genus Clostridium_H. The sequence continues at coordinate 7,469 of JAVBWC010000008.1, forward strand.
GTCAATAAAGTTATTATTGCTTGGGGAGAGTATCCTGCTTATTTTAAGGATCAGTATAGGAAAAGAATTAATAATGTATTAAGCCTATTAGAAGATAAAGATTTATTTTATGTGGGAAAATTATCAAAAAAGGATGGAAGCCCTCTTCATGCTCAGGTGTGGGAATATAGTATGCCGTTAATAAAGATATAAATATTGTTATAAATCTACAGTGGAAAGTCCATGAATATTATATTCTTGGACTATATTATTTTATTAAAATACATCAAATTATCTGTATTGGGAAATTTTTAACAAAAGTTTCATATCAGTGTCTACATTAACTGTAATCTGTAATATATTGTGATAATTATGTATATAATTACTAAAAATACAAATGAGGTGATTTTATATGCAGGAGGCAATAAGGCATTTTTGTGAAACTATAGATAAGGGATTATTCCTTTTAGACATGCCAACAAGGTTTGGAAAGACTTATAATGTCCTTGAGTTTATTGCAAAGAATCATAGTAATATAAAAGGAAAGATTATATTTATAACAACACTTAAAAAATCTTCCTTTCGATGAACTATCAACTAACCTTAGAAGAAATGGAGTTGGGGATAAGTTTAAAGAAATATGTCTTAGGTTAGATGCTAATGCAGATATGGTTATTGAAAAGCTAGAAGATACGTATAAAATAATAGCAACAGAAAACAGAATTCACTAACATTTATTCTATTTTCTGTATGGTACCTATCACCTTTTAAAAATTGGTAATGTAGTTGACAAATTTTGTTGCTAGTATCACATGTACATACATGGGATTGGGTTAAGTAGTTAACTTATAAAGTTAAGGAGTGTTTTTATGAGATATACTTATGAGGAATTAATAGAGGATTTGGAAATGGGAATGGAGGTAGAG
>JAVBWC010000009.1:0-43741 GCA_036677675.1 Clostridiaceae bacterium
AAAAAACAAAAGCTAGTATAGCCTTGGCTATACTAGCTTTTTGTACTTCATTTTAAATTTTGCGTTAGCAAAATATCCTTAACTGTAAACTGTCCACTGTAAACTCTAAACTAGAATAATGTTGTGTCGCAATATTATTCTAATGTGTAGTGGTAGTTTAAAAGTTCTATTGATTAAGTTAAAATATAATAAGAATTAAGTATAAAATATGGAGGAATATAAATTTGAAGGGTGCATTGATATATTTTTCAGGTACAGGAAATACAGAATATGTAATGAAGCAATTCCAAAAAAAATTAGAGAACAAAGGAATAGACGGTGAATTAATAGATACAACAGTTAAAGATGAATTGAAGAATGAATATGATTTTTACGTATTCGGAGCTCCTATTCATGCAGAAATGTTTCCAAGCTATTATATTGATTGGGTAAGAAAAAATGTTAGTAAGGATATTAATAAAATATGTGCTATATTTTCTACTCAAGCAGCAGATAAGGCAGCTGGAATAGAAGAACTTGCTGATGTTTTAAAGGAAAAAGGTATGAAAATAGTTGTTAAAGATTTCATACAAATGCCTAATAATTATTATGTAGTAATGTTTAAGAAAGATTCAAGGGATAAAATAGAAGGACTAAAGAAAGCAGCAGAAATTAAAGTAGAGGAATTAGTTGAGAGTTTAATAAATAGAAAAAAACATATAAATAAAATTTCTAAAGGAAGACTATTTGTAGGGAAAATATCATATAAGTTATTTTATAGATATTCTTTAAGATGGGCTGCAAAAAAATTAACCGTAGATGAGGATATATGTATAAAATGTAGAAAATGTGAGAGAGAATGTCCAACCAATAATATCAATTTGATTGATGGAAAAATAGTATTTTATTCACAATGTATATCTTGTCAGCGATGTCTTCATAAATGCCCGGTAAATGCATTTAGGTATAAAGGAAAAGCTTTTGAACAATACTATATATAACAATTTAATATTAAAATTCATTGCTTTTTAAATGTATTTATGATACAATGATTTAAAAGTTAATAAGGACGCCTTTAAATCTGTACGAGATACAGAGAAGGATATAAGTAGGAAATTAATTTTATGTTTATATATAAAATTAATTTCAATATGATATTATAGCATAACCATGCCTTCTCTGTTACGAGAAGGCATTTTTTATAACCTTTAAATTTAGTCCAGAGAGACTGAGAAGGAGGAGAAAGTATGTTAAAAGGAAGAAATTTAATAGATCCAATGGATTTTTCAATAGAAGAAATAGATGAGATTTTTAATCTTGCAGAGGAAATTATAGAAAATCCCCAAAAATTTTCGAAGGTTTGTGAAGGTAAACTTCTTGCCACTCTTTTCTTTGAACCTAGTACTAGAACAAGACTTAGCTTTGAGGCTGCAATGTTAAGGCTTGGTGGGCAGGTATTAGGCTTTTCAGATGCAAATTCTAGCTCTGTTTCAAAAGGAGAATGTACAGCTGATACTATAAGAACAGTTGGATGCTATGCAGATATTATAGCAATGAGACATCCTAAGGAAGGTGCAGCTAGAGTTGCAGCAATGTATTCTGATATTCCTATAATAAATGCTGGAGATGGAGGACATCAACATCCTACTCAAACATTAACAGATTTACTTACTATAAAAAGTATAAAAGGAGATTTTTCAAATCACACAATTGGTATTTGTGGAGATTTAAAATTCGGAAGAACGGTTCATTCCTTAGTTAAAGCTTTATCAAGATATAATAATAATAAGTTTGTATTAATCTCACCTGAAGAATTAAAAATTCCAGATTATATAAAAAAAGAAGTGCTCATAAAAAATAATATTGAATTTGTAGAAGTAGAACGATTAGAAGAAGTGATGGGTAGTTTAGATATACTTTATATGACTAGAGTTCAAAGAGAACGATTCTTTAATGAAGAGGAGTATTTAAGACTTAAAGATAGCTATATATTAAATGAAGAAAAAATGAAAATGGCAAAGAAGGATATGGTTATTTTACATCCACTGCCAAGGGTTAATGAAATTTCTTTATCAATAGATAAGGATCCTAGAGCATGTTATTTTAGACAGGCAAAGTATGGAATGTTTGCCAGAATGGCTTTAATAGCAAAACTTTTGGGGGTGTGTGAATAATGTTAAATATAGATAGCATAAAGAATGGTATTGTAATAGATCATATTAAGGCAGGAACTGGAATAGATATTTTTAACCATTTGGGTTTAGGTAAAGCTGAGTTTTCTGTAGCACTTATAATGAATGCTACTAGCGGAAAGCTTGGTAAAAAAGATATAATAAAAATTGAAAATAAAATGGATATAGATTTTACTGTTTTGGGGTTAATAGATCCTTCTATAACAATTACTGTTATAGAGAATGAAGTAACAAAAGAAAAGATAAAGTTAAGACTTCCAAAAGAGGTTGAAAATGTTATTAAATGCAAAAATCCAAGATGTATCACTTCTATAGAAAAAGATATTCCTCAGCAGTTTTATTTAGTAGATGAAGAAACTGGGGAATATAGATGTAAGTACTGTGATGAGACATATGTTAAAGAAGTTTAAGAGTAGGTGAATAGTTTAAATAAATAGGGGAGAAGGGTGATATATGGAAGTTTTAATTAAGAATGTTAATATTATAGATTTTGCTCAGAATTTTTATGGAGATATATATATTTATGCAGGAAAGATTTTTGAGATAGGTGAAGATATATCTAAGGATTGTGAAGTAATAGATGGAAATGGAAAAGTGCTTCTTCCTTCTTTTGTAGATTTGCATGCTCATTTTAGGGAGCCGGGATTTACTAATAAAGAAGATATTGTAAGCGGAAGTAAAGCAGCAGTTAGAGGGGGATATACAGTAGTAAATCTTATGGCAAATACAAATCCAGTTTGTTCTGATATGGATACAGTAAATTATGTAATAGAAAAAGTCAAGCAAACAGGATTGGTAGATGCACACCAGGTTGTTTCTATAACAAGAAATTTGGAAGGAACAGATATAAGTCATTTAGACAAAATAAGTCCAGCTATTGTTAAACTCATTTCTGATGATGGAAAGGGTGTAGCTGATAATAAAGTTATGATGGAAGCTATGGTAAAGGCTAGAGATAAGGGAATGAAGGTTATATCTCATGCTGAAAGTCCAGAGATGAGTGATATTGATATGAGAATGGCAGAGAATATGATGACATGGAGAGATATAGCCCTTGCTAAGTTTACTGGTTGCCAGTTGCATATGGCTCATGTAAGTACTAAGGAAGCAATGAGGGATGTAATAGAAGCTAAAAAAGAAGGATTTAATATTACTTGTGAAGTAACACCACATCATTTAGCTTTAACAGAGGAAACTGAATATAGAGTTAATCCTCCATTAAGAAGTAAAGAAGATGTGCAATTCCTAATTAAGGCGATTAAAGATGGATTTGTAGACGCAATTGGAACTGATCATGCACCACATACTGAAGAAGATAAGAAAAAAGGAGCTCCAGGAATTTCTGGAATAGAAACAGCTTTCCCAGTATGTTATACAAAGCTTGTTAAAGAAGAAGAAATAACATTAAATAAGTTATCGGAAATAATGTCTAAAAGACCTGCTGAAATTATGGGACTTAATAAAGGTCAAGTAACAATAGGATATGATGCAGATTTTGTTCTTGTAGATTTAGATAAAGAATATACTATAAATTCTAATGAATTTCAATCAAAAGGGAAAAATACTCCTTTAAATGGAAAAAAAGTTTGGGGAGAAATTCTAATGACAATAAAGGGTGGAAGAATAGTATATGAAAATGAAAAGGAGTGTAGATAATAGTGATAATAGATAAGCTATATGAAGTTGTTAATAAAAAAGGCAATGTGTGTGTAGGATTAGATACTTCTGTGGATTATATTCCTAAAAACTTTTTAAATAAATTTACAAACATAGAAGATGCTGTATTTGAATTCAATAAAAAAATAGTTGATGCAACATTAGAATATACGGCTTGTTATAAAGTTCAAATAGCCTATTATGAAGCTTTGGGCATGAAGGGACTTAATGCATATAAAAGAACTTTAGAATATGTAAGAGGATTAGGCTGCATAGCTATTTCAGATATCAAAAGGGGAGATATAGCTGATACAGCAAAAATGTATGCAAAAGCTCATTTTGAAGGTGATTTTGAAAGTGATTTTATAACACTGAATCCATATATGGGAATGGATAGTATAGAACCATATTTAGAATATGTAAAAAATAAAGAAAAAGGATTGTTTGTACTGCTTAGAACCTCAAATAAGGGCTCAAAAGATTTTGAATATATAGAGAGCAAAGAAGGTAAGAGAGTTTATGATGTTGTAGGGGAAAAGCTACAGAAATTGGAGCAGGAAACTCTAGGAAGTTGTGGATATAGCTCAATAGGCTCAGTAGTTGGATGTACAACTGCCGAAGATGGAAAGAAAATAAGGGAAAAATATAATAATACCTTCTTCTTAATACCAGGATTTGGAGCACAAGGTGGTGGAGCGGAAGAAGCTGGTGTTTATTTAAAAGAAGGCAATGGAGGAGTTGTTAATTCTTCAAGAGGAATTCTTTTGGCGTATAAAAAATATGAGGACGGAGAAAAATATTTTGAAGAATGTGCACGTAAAGAAGTTATAAAGATGAAACAAGCTTTAGGGAAATAAGAGCAGATAAAGAAAGGGGAGAATAGCGGATGATATGTTCACAGGAAGTTGCAATTGAAAATATAGAGGTTTCTGCTGGAATATTTAAACTAAAAGTTAAGGGGAAATTTGAAGCGAAGCCAGGACAGTTTTATATGCTGAAGTGTTGGGAAGATGGTCCGTTTTTACCAAGACCTATAAGTGTACATGATTTGGATGATGAAGGAATAACATTTCTTTATGCTGCTGTAGGAAAAGGAACAAAACTTATCAGCAAACTGAAAGTTAATGAAAAGATTCAATTAATGGGTCCTTTAGGTAATGGTTTTGAAAAAGATAAAATAAAAGGTAAGATTGCTGTAGTAACTGGTGGAATAGGTATTGCTCCCCTTAATTATTTAATAAAAGAACTTGAAGAATGCCATGTTGACTTATATTGTGGTTTTAGAGACGAAGTTTATGGACTAGAAATCATTGAGAAATACATTAATAGTATTAATATAGCAACAGAGAGTGGAAGTATTGGACACAAAGGGTACGTAACGGACTTATTGAATCCTGAAGAATATGATATGGTAGTATGTTGTGGACCAGAAGTTATGATGCAAAAGGTTATAGATATGTGTTTAGAGAAAGATGTAGAAGTTTATGCATCAATGGAAAATAGAATGGCATGTGGTATTGGAGCATGCTTGGTATGTACTTGTAAAACAACGGATGGAAATAAGAGAACTTGTAAAGATGGTCCAGTTTTTAACGGAAGGGATTTGATTTTTAATGATTAGTGTAGATATAAATGGAGTTAATTTTAAAAATCCAGTAATTGCTGCATCAGGTACTTTCGGTTTTGGAGAAGAATATTCACAAATATATGATGTATCTAAGCTTGGAGGAATATCAACAAAAGGACTTACAATAAATAAAAAAGAAGGAAATGATGGAATAAGAATATATGAAACTAGCAGTGGAATAATGAACAGTGTTGGATTACAGAATCCTGGAGTTGATAATTTTATAAAATATGAATTGCCTAAAATGAAGAACTTAGATACAGTAATACTTGCTAACCTAGGGGGAGGCTCTATAGAAGATTACTTAATGGGAATAGAAAAGTTAAATAACACAGAAGTGGATATTATAGAGCTAAATATTTCTTGTCCTAATGTAAAACATGGAGGCATGGCTTTTGGAATAAAATCAGATGTAGCTTATAAAGTTGTTTCAGAAGTAAAGAATATATGTAATAAGCCATTAATGGTAAAGTTATCGCCTAATGCTGAGGATATAATAGATATGGCGTATAAATGCTGTGATGCTGGAGCTGATTCAATATCTATGGTTAATACCTTTAAGGCTATGGCAATAGATATAAAAAATAGGAAACCAGTATTCAATAACATAAGTGCAGGTCTTTCAGGACCAGCTATCAAGCCTATTGCATTGAGAATGGTATATGAAGTATGTAAACATATAGATATACCTGTAGTAGGAATTGGTGGAATAAGCAGTGCAGAAGATGCAATAGAATTTATTATGGCAGGAGCACATGCGGTTCAAGTAGGAAGTGCAAACTTTATAAAGCCAGATATTTGTCTTGATATAATAAATGGAATTGAAAAATTTATGATAGATGAAGGAATTAAAGATATAAGTGAAATAAGAGGAATTATATAATAATCTAGTTGACAGTTTATAGTCTATAGTAAAGTATTATGAAAAATACTTTACTGTAAACTGTTATCTGTAAACTTAATAAACGGGAGGAATTATAATGGCAAATAATATAAATGTAATTGAAATATTAAAAGAGGTTGAAGCATTACTTGAGGGACACTTCTTATTATCATCAGGAAGACACAGTAATAGATATGTTCAATGTGCAAAGCTTTTACAATATCCAGATAAAGCTGAGAAAGTTTTAAGTGTTGTTTGTGACAAGATAAAGGATTTAGAAATTGATATAGTTTTAGGACCCGCTATGGGAGGAGTAGTTGTAGCTTATGAAATTGGACGTCAACTTGGAAAACCTGCAATATTTACTGAAAGAGTAGATGGTAATATGACTTTAAGAAGAGGATTTGAAATAAAACCAGGTCAAAAGGTATTAATAACAGAAGATGTTGTAACTACAGGAAAATCTTCATTAGAAACTGCTGAAGTTATAAAGTCTCTTGGTGGAGAAGTAATAGGAATTGCAAGTATAGTTGATAGAAAAAGTAGTGATATAGAATATCCTATATATAGTGCTATAGAATTAGAAATTGAAAGTTTTACACCAGATGAATGTCCTCTTTGTAAACAAGGATTAGAGTATGTAAAACCAGGAAGCAGAAAGATAGTATAAGAAAAGTGCTACAGAAAACAAATTGACAATTGAAAATTGAAAATGGACAATGAAGGAAGTTTTTCTTACAGAAAAGCTTAAAACTTAAAAGACCTAAACACAGAATTTACATGCGTTTAGGTCTTTTTATCTTTTTAATTTTAGTTTTGCATTAGCAAAACATCCATAACTATCCATTGTCCTCTGTTAATTGTCAATTAGAATAAATTTGTTTCGTAGTTTTATTCTTTATGGAATATAGTAGTAACATTTTCAACATATAGTTAATAATATATAGAGAGGATGGACAACCCTCTATGTATTATGTATCAGTAAATGGACAACCCTATATATTTTCCAAACTATTATTTATTAAGTTGAAAAACTAAAGCTGAAAAAATAATAAGTGAAGGGAGGAAAATTTATGGAATTAGCTGAGTTTATAAGAAATAATTATATGGGAGCCAGAATAGTTATCAGACTTAGAAGTGGAATATTCATCTGTGGTGAAGTAGTAGATGGCTTTAATACTGTAATAGGATTAAGAACACGTGGAGGAAGAACTCTTTATGTTAATGTTGAAGCAATAGATTTCTTCTTCTAATAGAATAGAAGCTTAGGTTTGATATGGAGTTATTGCATATCAAACCTTTAATAAAATAGATAAAAAAAGTTAAGTGAAGTATATAAGGGAGGAAGTGAGTTTATGAAGATGGTGAACGAACCAACGAACAATAATATTAATTATTCAGAAGAAGTATTTGAAAAAGAGTCAATGGATGAATTTAATGGTGAATTTGTTAAAGTAGATGATTTGCAATTAGAAGATGTTGAAGTATCAGAAAATGACCCTCAGTTAAGTGATTTTCTTTTGTCGGAAAATGATCAAGAACTAAGAGATGTATTCTTATCAGAAGATGACCCAGAAATTAATTCTTTTAAGGACTTAGAGGATATGTAAATTTAAAATTAATTAAAAGAGAAAATTTTTTATCTCAATTTTAAAGTGATAGATATATTCTTCTAAAAAATAGATTTAAGGTTTGATATGAAAAAATTCATATCAAGCCTTCTACAAATATATTAATAGAGTTATATAATGGGAGGGTAGGTTATGCAGGAAATTCATAATCTAGGCAATAATAATTTTGAGAATGTAGTAAGGATAAAGTCGTTAGGAGGTAGAAGGTTTTATATTGATGCAGGATCAATAGATTGCTTATTCTAAAACATATTTTTGAGTTTGATATGCGGTATTCATATCAAGCTTATTCCCATAAACAGAAAGGAATATTTAAAATGTTATATTTAATATTAGTTTTTTCTATTATATATAAGTTAATAATAGAAGAGAGAAATTATGTATTTTTAGCAAGTAATCTATTTAGTGCTATTATTATTCAATTATTAAGAAATGAGATTTCTAATAGTATAGATAATTCATCTGAAAATTTGAATCAAAGGAGAATCTCTAATAGTGATAAAATAGAAGTTACTTCCTTTGATGTTAAAACTAAGGTTGTTGAAAAACATATAAGTAACAATCAGAGTAGTGAAAAGGAAGCACTAGGTAAGGAAGAAATTGCAGATATAACATATAGTATAATTAAGGATTCAATACCCACTACTATAGAAACAATACAGTATTGTGCATTAAATGATGTAATTCAATCAAAAGTTAAAGGAAGTGTTGTCAATGTATCTTTAAATAATAAGGACAGTATTTCAGGAGAATTAATACTTGACTTGCAAGAATTTATTGCACTTAAATCAGGAAATATTACGGTTTGGGTAAACCCTGAAAGTGTTGATGCCGTCTCTTAATAATGTTGCGACGCAACATTATTCTAGTTTAGAGTTTACAGTGGACAGTTTACAGTTAAGGATATTTTGCTAACGCAAAATTTAAAATGAAGTATAAAAAGCTAGTATAGCCAAGGCTATACTAGCTTTTGTTTTTTATTATTAGTTTTTCTGTAAGAAAAACTTCCTTCACTGTAAACTGTAAACTGTTATCTGTTATCTGTTATCTGTTATCTGTAAACTAAAGAAAAGTGCGTCGCGCTTTTCTTTAGTTCTGCAATAAACTTTTCTTCTAGCATTTTACACCTATCTTTATCCATGGGTTCTATATTTTTTAATTTATATTCGTAATTTAAGGCTTCGTATTTATTAACTCCAATGGTGTGATAAGGTAAAAACTCAATTTTTTCTACATTTTTAATTTTTATAATAATGTTTTTTAATTTTTCTAGATGTTCATTAGAGTCTGTAATTCCTGGAACGATAACATGTCTTATCCACAATTTAGTATTAGAAGTATTAACAGCTTCTATAAATTCCATGAGTTTTTTTATGGAAATACCAGTTAAGGATTTAAACCCTTCATCGGTGACATGTTTTATATCTAATAACACTAAATCAGTATATTTTAAAATTTCTTTATAGTTTCCATTACCACATCCAGAAGTATCTACAGCTGTATGAATATTATGCTCTTTACAAAGTTTCAGCATTTCTAGAAGAAATTCAGGTTGCATTAAAGGTTCTCCACCTGAGAAGGTTACTCCCCCGTTATTCTTAAAGTATGATTTAAATCTTAGTATCTTGTTTATTAGTTCTTCACTCGATATTTCAATGCCTTCATTAAAATCCCATGTATCTGGATTATGGCAGAAAAGGCATCTAAGAGGACAACCTTGAAGAAAAATTACATTTCTAATTCCGGGACCATCTACAAGTCCCATACTTTCAAAAGAATGAATTCTACCTTTTAGCACTAGTATCACCCTTTTCTTAAGATTACATTGTTTTATGGAAAGTTCTCTTTATTACTTCTAATTGTTGATTTCTAGTTAATCTGTTAAAGTGAACAGCGTAACCTGAAATTCTTATAGTTAGAGTTGGATATTTATTAGGGTTTTCCATAGCATCCATTAAAGTTTCAGGACTTAATACATTTACATTTAAATGGAAAGCATTCTGTGCAAAATATCCATCTAAAATATTTGCAAGATTCTCTATTCTTGTAGATTCATCTTTTCCTAAAGCATCAGGCACAATAGAGAAAGTATTTGAAACACCATCTTCACACCATTCTCTATAAGGAATTTTAGCTACTGAGTTAAGTGAAGCTAATGCACCATTAATATCTCTTCCATGCATAGGATTAGCTCCTGGAGCTAAAGGTTCTCCTTTTATTCTACCATCAGGAGTAGACCCTGTCTTTTTACCATAAACTACATTAGAAGTTATCGTTAAAGCTGAAAGAGTGTGCATAGCATTTCTGTAAGTAGAATGCTTTTTTAATTCAGATGAGAATTTTTTAACTAATTCTACAGCTAAATCATCAACTCTATTATCATCATTTCCGAACTTAGGGAAATCACCTTCAACTTCAAAGTCTATAGCTATTCCGTTTTCATCTCTAATAGGTTTAACTTTAGCATATTTAATTGCACTCAATGAATCAGCCACACATGAAAGCCCAGCTATACCAAAAGCCATAATTCTTCCAACGTTAGTATCATGAAGACACATTTGGCTTGCTTCGTAAGCATATTTATCATGCATATAATGGATAGTATTCATTGTATTAACATAAAGTTCAGCAACATATTCTAGAACCTTCCAGTAATTTGCTTTAACTTTATCATAATCTAAAATTTCATCTTCTATTGTAGAAATTCCAGGTACAACTTTAATTACGCTTCCATCATCTTCTTTTTTCATTTCATCAATACCGCCATTTATAGCGTATAATAAAGATTTTGCAAGATTTGTACGAGCACCGAAAAATTGCATTTGCTTACCCATTTGCATTGCTGATACGCAGCAAGCAATACCATAGTCATCACCATATACAGGTCTCATAAGATCATCATTTTCATATTGGATTGAGTCGGTTTTTATTGACATTTCTGCACAATATTTTTTAAAGTTTTCAGGAAGTTTTTCAGACCATAATACCGTCATATTAGGTTCTGGAGCAGGACCTAAATTAGTTAGAGTGTGTAAAATTCTAAAAGAATTTTTTGTAACTAAAGGCTTACCATTGATTCCTACACCACCAATTGCTTCAGTTATCCAGTTAGGATCACCTGCAAATAACTCATTATATTCAGGAGTTCTAAGATGTCTTATAGATCTTAATTTGATAACAAATTGATCAATTATTTCTTGAGCTTCTTCTTCAGTTATTAATCCTTTTTCTAAATCTCTCTGTATATATATATCTATAAATGTAGAAGTTCTACCAAGAGACATTGCAGCACCATTATTTTCTTTAGCTCCTGCTAAATATCCAAAATAAAGGAACTGAACTGCTTCTTTAGCATCTCTCGCAGGTTCTGAAATATCTATTCCATAGCTGGCAGCCATATTTTTAATTTTCTTCATAGCTCTTATTTGCTCAGATACTTCTTCACGTAGTCTTATAATGTTTTCATCAGCATGCCCTTTTAATTTTTTAAAATCTTCTTGTTTTTGTTTTATCAAATAATCCATTCCATATAAAGATATTCTTCTATAGTCTCCAATAATTCTTCCTCTACCATATGCATCAGGAAGTCCACTTAATAATCCTACGTGTCTAGCTGTTTTAGTTTCTTCTGTATAAGCATCAAAAACACCTTGGTTATGAGTTTTTCTGAACTCTACAAATGATTCTTCTAAACCTTCCTTAAGTTCATATCCATATTCTTTAAGAGACTGATCAACCATTCTTATTCCACCGTAAGGATTAACCATTCTTTTAAATGGTGCATCAGTTTGAAAACCTAAAATCAATTCATTTTCTTTATCCAAATATGCGGGTTCGAAAGTGTCTATTCCTGAAAATTTCCCTGTATCAATATCAAGAACTCCTTTTTTTAGTTCTTCAACAATTAGTGAATAAGTTTTATCCCAAATTTTTTTTGTTCTTTCTGTTGGTTCTTTTAAAAAGCTACTGTTACCTTCATACAAAGTATAGTTTTTTTCAATGAAATTTCTTACATCTATAGTTTCTGTCCAGTGTCCTGCATTGAAATCTTCCCATTGTTTAAACATTGTAAAACCTCCTAGTTATAATCTCTATATAATAATATAAATAATGAAAAAAAAGTTTGTTAAAAAAATATCATAGTTATAATTATATATTATTTTATAATTGTTTGCGAATATGTTGTTATATAGATTATACGACAAAAAACAAAAAAAGTTAATATTTTTTTAAAAAAAACATTTAATTAACGAATATATACGAAAGATATGGAGTTTTAAAAAGAAAATATTCGTACAATAAAAAAGTAGATAAAATGTATAAAAATTACAGTTGTTAAACATTTAACAATAAATTAATCTATCAATATTGACATATTGATTTATTTATGTTATGATTTTAGAAACAAAAAAATACATGAAACCTTTAAAATAGCCCGAGAGGTTAAAAAGGTACTGATGTAGTGTTATTTTACAGTATCCTTCTGTCTTTCAGCAGAAGCTTTTTTATATGCAAAATTAAATATGTTTGTACCTTTAATTTAGTCCAGAGAGATTGAAAAGGTGGTGGAAAGTAGTTAAGATAAGTGAAACCTTCTGTCTCCAGCAGAAGGTTTTTTGTATATATAAGCTATTGACATTAAAAATTTAAAATGATAATCTATGTATAATTATAAAATAAAATGTATAAACATAAGTATGTGAGAAAAAGCTTGCAAATTAAGAAGTGATGAAGTTTTCGCAAGTTATAGGCATATAAAATAAATTTAATATCTATATACAATACTGCATAAAATTACAAAAGTCAAGAAACGTATTTGAAATTACGAGGAGGTAATTTAAAATGAAGGGAATATTATATTTAGAGGATGGAACGGTTTTAAAAGGAAAGGGTTTTGGAAAAAGAGGAACGGCTGTAGGAGAGCTTGTTTTCAATACATCTATGACAGGATATCAAGAAATAGTTACTGACCCTTCTTATGCAGGGCAAGTTATAAATATGACTTATCCACTTATAGGTAATTATGGAGTAAATGAAGAAGAAAATGAATCAAAAAAGATATATGCAAGGGGACTTATAGTTAAATCAATATGTGACAACCCATCAAATTATAAGAGTGAAGAAACTTTAAGTTCTATGATGGACAGAATGAATGTAGTTGGAGTAGCTGGGGTAGATACAAGAAGTATAACTAAAATTATAAGAAACTCTGGAACTATGAAGTGTGTAATAAGCAATGAAGATTTAACAATAGAGGAGCTACAACAATATATAGATAAATGTAATAAAACAAATTTTGTAGAAGAAGTAAGTACAAAGGAAATATACAGAATAGAAGGTAAAGGACATAAAGTAGTATTAATGGATTTTGGAGCAAAGGCAAATATAATAGAAAACTTAAAAGCAAGAAATTGTGATATAACAGTAGTGCCATATGATACAAGTTTTGAAAAGATAATGGAAATTAATCCTGATGGAGTAATGTTAAGTAATGGACCAGGAGATCCAAAAGATGTTCCACAAACTGTAGAAGTTGTTAAGAAAATTGTAAAGTGTAAACCTACTTTTGGAATTTGTCTAGGACATCAAATACTTTCTCTTACTTTTGGAGCAGACACTTATAAAATGAAATTTGGCCACAGAGGAGGAAATCACGGAGTATATGATATAGAAAGAGATAAAGCTTATATTACATCTCAAAATCATGGATATGCCGTAAAAAAAGAAAGTATTCAGGATAAAGATGTAATAGTTACTCATATAAATTTAAATGATAATACAGTAGAAGGAATTAGACATAAATTTTTACCAGTATTTTCAGTACAGTTCCATCCAGAAGGATCACCAGGACCTATAGATTCAGCCTATTTATTTGATAAATTCATTGACAGTATGAATAATGATGTTGAAAAAAGAGTAATATAACACGACTAAGGAGGAAAAAAACATGGCTTTAGATAAAAATTTAAAAAAGGTTATAATTTTAGGTTCAGGTCCTATAATAATTGGGCAGGCAGCGGAATTTGATTACTCAGGAACACAAGCTTGTAAAGCTATAAAAGAAGAAGGAATAAAAACAATATTAGTAAATAGTAATCCAGCTACTATAATGACTGATTTAAATATGGCGGATAAAGTTTATATAGAGCCTTTGAAAGTAGAGGCTCTAGAAAAGATAATTGAAAAAGAAAGACCAGATGGAATATTGGCAGGATTCGGGGGGCAAACTGCCTTAAATATAGCTATGGAGCTTCAGGAAAAAGGTATATTAGATAAATATAATGTGAAACTTTTAGGAATAAACAGTGAAGCTATAAAAAAGGCTGAGGATAGAGAAGAATTTAAAAAATTAATGATTGAAATAGATGAACCTATTCCTGAAAGTGTAATTGCAGTTAATATTGAACAATGCAAAGAATTTGCAGAGAAAAATGGACTTCCTATTATAATAAGACCTGCATATACTTTAGGAGGAACAGGCGGCGGAATAGCTGAAACTATGGAACAATATTTGGAAATATGCGAAAGAGGACTAAAAATGAGTCCTATAAATCAGATACTACTAGAACAAAGTGTAGCTGGTTGGAAAGAATTAGAATATGAAGTAGTTAGAGATAAGAAGGATAACTGCATTATAGTATGTAATATGGAAAATATTGATCCAGTTGGAGTTCATACAGGAGACAGTATTGTAGTAGCACCTTCTCAAACATTAAGAGATAATGAATATCATATGTTAAGACGTTCAGCACTTAAAATAATTAGAAACTTAAAAATAGAAGGTGGATGTAATATACAATTTGCCTTAGATCCAAAGAGTAGTAAGTATATAATTATAGAAGTGAATCCAAGAGTTAGTAGATCAAGTGCTCTAGCTTCAAAAGCAGCAGGATATCCAATAGCAAAAATTGCATCAAAAATAGCCATTGGATACAGCTTGGATGAACTTAAAAACTATGTAACTAAAAGTTCAAGTGCTTGTTTTGAGCCTGCTTTAGACTATGTAGTGGTAAAAATGCCAAAATGGCCTTTTGATAAATTTAATACAGCAGAAAGAAACTTAGGAACTCAAATGAAGGCTACTGGAGAAGTTATGGCAATAGATAGAAATTTTGAAAGTGCATTCATAAAAGCTGTAACTTGTCTTGAAAGCAAGCTTGTAGGAATCAAATTAGAAAATGGTTACAAGTTAACAAATGAACAGTTAGAAGCTAAGATTAAAAAGCAAGATGATGAGAGAATTTTTGCTATAGCAGAAGCTTTAAGACGTGGATATTCAATGGAATTTATTCATAATATGACTAAAATTGATATGTGGTTTTTGAATGGAATAAACAATATAGTTAATGTAGAAAAAAGATTAGAAAGTAAGGTAGTAGACGATGAATTAATCTGTGAAGCAAGCACAATGGGATTTACAGATGAGCAAATAAGCGAGCTTTCTAATATTGATGTGGAAAGAATAGAAAGAGTTAAGAATTTAAAAGATATTTATCCTGTTTATAAAATGGTTGATACCTGCAGCGGTGAATTTGAAGCAGAAACGCCTTATTATTATTCATGCTATGAAAAGGAAGAGGAAAATGTAATATCCTCAAAAGAAAAAATCATGGTTATAGGTTCAGGACCAATTAGAATAGGTCAAGGAATAGAATTTGATTACTGTTGTGTACATGGAGCTTGGGCTATTAAAAATGCAGGTTATGAATCAATTATGATAAACAATAATCCAGAAACAGTAAGTACAGATTTTGATACTTCCGATAAGTTATACTTTGAATCCCTGTATATTGATGATGTAATGAATGTAATTAGAAAAGAAAATCCAAAAGGAGTTATACTTCAATTTGGAGGTCAAACTTCTATTAATCTTGCAGAAAAGCTTTATAAAAGAGGCGTTAATATACTTGGAACAAGTTTTGAATCTATAGACTTAGCAGAAGATAGAGATAAGTTTAGAAATCTCTTAGAAGAAATTAATATAAAAACTCCAACAGGTTATGCGGTTACCAATATGGATGAAGCTTATACAGTTGTTGAAAAATTAGGGTATCCTGTTATAGTAAGACCTTCTTATGTAATAGGGGGAAGAGCTATGCAGGTAGTGTATGATAAGGAAGCTTTAGAGAAATATATGAATGAAGCAGTAAGTTTATCTAATGAACGTACTATATTAATAGATAAGTATGTAAAGGGAATAGAGATAGAAGTAGATGCCATATCTGATGGCGAAGATATACTAATACCTGGAATAATGGAACATGTTGAGAGAACAGGAGTACATTCAGGGGACAGTATAACTGTTTATCCACCTATGACTCTTTCAGATGAAACAATAGATAATTTAGTGAAAAACACTAAAAAAATAGCTAAAGCATTGAATACTTTAGGACTTGTAAATATTCAATATGTATTTGATGGGAAAGATATTTATGTAATAGAGGTAAATCCAAGAGCATCAAGAACTGTGCCTATATTAAGTAAAGTTACAGGAGTACCTATGGTTAATATAGCAGTACAAACTATGTTAGGTATGAAATTAAAGGATTCAGAATATGGAACAGGTCTTTTAAAAGAGAGTGGAATGAAGGCTGTTAAAGTGCCGGTATTCTCAAATGAAAAGCTTGTAGATGTAGACACATATTTAGGGCCTGAAATGAAATCAACTGGAGAAGTTTTAGGAGTAGATTATGACTTGGATAAAGCTATATACAAAGGATTTATTGCTTCAGGAATAGATATTCAAACTAGTGGTGCTTTATATGTTTCACTAAAAGATGTAGATAAAGAAGAAGGTGTAGATGTAATTAAAGCTTATAATGATTTAGGGTTTAAAATATATAGTTCAGAGGGAACTGGGGATATTTTAAATAAAAATAATATTAAGTGTCAGGTTATAGAAAATAGTCATCTTACTAAATTTATATCAAAGGGAGAAATAAATTTAATAATAAATACGCCTACAAAAGGAAATAATATAAATACAGAAGGATTTAAAATAAGAAGAAGGGCTGCTGAATATAAAATACCTGTATTTACATGTATTGATACAGCTAAGATTTTCTTAAAAGCAATAAATGTTGTAAAGAAAGGTGAAAGCATAGAATATAGAGATTTAAAACAATATTTTTCAAATAAATAAATTAATAAAAAAGACTTGAGAATTTTGAATTATCAAGTCTTTTTTTGTATAATAATATTTATAGAAAAGTAGAAAATATTATTATATTATTAAGTGAGCATATATATTAAATTTTATATAGTTAGAGTAGGAGGAGGTAAAGTGGCAAAACCAAGCATGTTCAGCAAAGATTATGATGAAAGAATGAGAAAAAGAAAAAAGATAAGAAGGATACTTACTATGATTGTGGTATTACTTGTTATTATTGGGGCGGTTTTGTTTAGTAGCAATATAGGAAATAGTATAAAAATAGGACTTGATAAAGTAAACAATAAGGTAAATGATAAAAATAAAAATGGATTAAAAAATACTGAGAGTAAAGAAAAAACAATATCTAAAGAAAAGGAAGAAAATCAGCAGCAAGTAACAAAAACTGAAAAACAAAATGAGAATAAAAGTGAAGTTGATACAAATAAAGGAACACAGGTAATAAAACTTTCAAATGGAGAAGAAATAAATCTTGTATATAGTATAGCTAATAATCAGAGACAGTACATTGAAGTTTTATCTAAAACTATACAGTATAGTATAAGTCCTACAAAGAAAAGGATAGTTTTGCTTGAAAAAAATACTCAAAATATTATTTTGGTAGATGAAATGGGAAGTGTAAAAGATATTACTAAGAAGGAGTATGTATCGACTAAGGGAACAGTATTTAGTAAGGATAGCGTTTTGAAAAATAATCCAGGATATATATGGAGTAGTTTACCTAAGTTTATAGATGACAATAATATAATATATATATCTCAACTTCCATGGTTTAATAGAGGTGAAGATAAATTTATATGGAGATATACGGTAAGTGCTAATGTACATAATCAGATAATAACAGAAGGTGGAGAAATTAGTGGGAAAGAAATTAGCTATGGAAAACTTTTGAAAGATGGATTAGAAGTAATAATAGATGGGAATGTAAATATAATTAAGTAATATATTAATATAAGGATGTGTGTATTAAAGTGGAAATTGGTATTTCTTCAGCATGTTTTTATCCACAGGTGTGCTTGGAAGATTCAATAAAATTAATGAAAGATTTAGGATTTGAGAGAGGAGAGCTATTTTTTAATTGCCCCAGTGAGTTTGAAGAGGAATTTGTTAATAAGCTTATATATGAAAAGGAAAAATATAATTTCATTATAAACTCCATTCATGCATTTTCTTCTTTTTTTGAACCCTATTTATTTGATAGTTATAAGAGAAGAAGAGATGATATGTTAAAATATTTTAAACAAGTTTGTGTAGCTGGAAAAAAATTAGGAGCTAATTCCTATACTTTTCATGGTATGAGAAGAGTTGATACCAGATTTTTGGATTTAAATCTTGTGGGCGATATATATAATGAACTTATATATATATCTTCAGAAATAGGCATTAAGCTTGCACAAGAGAATGTATCATGGTGTATGTCATCAGATATTAATTTTTTAAATATGCTTAAAGAAAAATGTAAGTATCCTATAAGTTTTACATTAGATATAAAGCAGGCCTATAAAGCGGGAGTGCCCATTGAAAAGTATATAAAAGTAATGAATAAGGATATAGTAAATCTACATATAAATGACAAAGATTCTACTAGCCCATGTTTATTACCTGGAAAAGGTGAAGTGGATTACATAAGTTTAAACTCAAATTTAAAAGAAGTGGGTTATCAGGGAGCAGCAATAATAGAGGTGTATAGTGATAATTATTCTAATTATAAGGAACTTATTGGAAGTAAAGAGTATTTGAAAAAAATCCTATAAATTCATTTTTATATAAAATCATGTTGTAATATAAATTTTTTAGTATATAATTATAATTATGAAAAAATACTCATATATATTTGTAAATTTTTATTAATGTATGTTATAATATATGAAGTCAAAATAAGTATTTACGGTGATTGGGAGGAAAAGTTAATGAACACTAAAATCGAAAAAATAGAAACTAATGTTGTTAAATTAGAAATAACTGTAGAAAAAGAAAAATTTAAGGAAGCATTACAAAAATCATATAAGAAGAATGTAAAAAGATTTAATATTCCTGGATTTAGAAAAGGAAAAGCACCTATGAATGTAATTAATAGATATTATGGTGAAGGTGTATTTTTTGAAGATGCTATAAACTACTGTTGTGAAGATACATATCCAAATGCTATTGAAGAACATAATATAGTACCTGTTGATTATCCAAAAATAGATATAGTACAAATTGAATCTGGAAAAGAATTCATATATACAGCAGAAGTAGTAGTTAGACCAGAAGTAACTCTTAACGAATATAAAGGTTTAGAAGTTAAGAAACCTTCATATTCTGTAAGTGATGAAGACATTGAAAAACAATTAAAAGCTATGCAAGAAAAAAATGCAAGAATAATGAGCAAAGAAGATGCAGCAATAGAAAAAGGTGATATAGCTGTAATAGATTTTGAAGGATTCGTAGATGGAGTTGCATTTGAAGGTGGAGAAGCGGAAGATTATTCATTAGAAATTGGAACAGGTACATTTATAGATACTTTTGAAGATCAATTAGTAGGTTTAAAAGTAGGAGAAGAAAAAGAGGTTAATGTAACTTTCCCTGAAAAATATGGTAGAGAAGAATTAAATGCAAAACCTGCAACTTTTAAAGTTAAAGTAAAAGAAATAAAATCAAAAGAATTACCTGAATTAGATGATGAATTTGCAAAAGAAGTTTCAGAATTTGATTCTTTAGATGAATTAAAAGCTGACATTAGAAAAAAAGAAGAAGCAACAAATGCTGAAAGAGAAAAGGCTGAATACGAAGAAGCTGTTATAGAAGCAGTTTGTGAAAAAGCAGAAGTTGAAATTCCACAAGTTATGATAGACAAAGAAGTAGATAATATGGTTCAAGATTTAGAAATGAGATTAAAATATCAAGGATTAGATCTTCAAACATATTATCAATATACAAATAATACAGAAGATAAAGTTAAAGAATATATGAAAGAAACTGCTGAAAAGAGAGTTAAGACTGAATTAGTTCTTGAAAAAGTAGTAAAGGTAGAAAATATAGAAGCTACTGAGGAAGAAATAAAAGAAAAAGCAAGTGAAATGGCTAAACAATATGGAAGTCATGATGCAGAAAAAACAGAAAAAATAATTGAGGCTATTATCGGTTCTCAAGGACAATATTTAAAAACTCAAATAATAAATGAAAAAGCAGTAGAATTTTTAATCAATAACAGCAAGGAAATAGCATAGTATATACATAAATAATTGCCAGAAATATTTCTGGCAATTATTTTACAACAAAATATATAAAATTATGAATATCATATTAAATATAGGTGATAATCATAAAGAGATTATAAAATAATAATTATTAAGGAGGAGAGAAAATGAGTTTAGTACCAGTAGTAGTTGAGCAAACTAATAGAGGAGAAAGATCCTATGATATTTATTCAAGGCTTTTAAAAGATAGAATAATATTTTTAGGAGAAGAAGTTAATGATGTTACAGCAAGCTTGGTAGTTGCACAATTATTATTTTTAGAAGGAGAAGACCCTGATAAGGATATATATCTTTATATAAATAGTCCAGGTGGTTCAATTACAGCTGGAATGGCTATATATGATACTATGCAGTATATAAAGCCAGATGTATCTACAATATGTGTAGGTATGGCAGCTTCTATGGGAGCTTTTCTTTTAGCATCAGGTGCAGAAGGAAAACGATTTGCTCTTCCAAATAGTGAAATAATGATACATCAACCTCTTGGAGGCTTCCAAGGTCAAGCTACAGATATTGATATCCATGCTAAAAGAATATTAAGAATTAAAGATAAATTAAATAACATATTAAGTGAAAGAACAGGAAAACCTTTAGAACAAATAAAGAAGGATGTTGAAAGAGATTATTTTATGGAAGCTTATGAAGCTAAAGAGTATGGATTAATCGATGACGTTGTAACTAGAAAGAAATAAACCTTAGTGAGGTGTGAGAATGTCAAAATACGATGAAAAGAAACAACTGAAGTGTTCGTTTTGTGGAAAGAACCAAGAACAGGTTAGAAGATTAATAGCTGGACCAGGAGTATATATATGTGATGAATGTATTGATTTGTGTTCAGAGATAATAGCTGATGAATTTGAAGAAAATGCTCAAGTAGATATAAGTTCTCTTCCTAAACCATACGAAATAAAAAAATATTTAGATGAATATGTAATAGGTCAAGAAGGGGCAAAAAAAGCTTTAGCTGTTGCAGTTTATAATCATTATAAAAGAATAAATTCAGCAGTAAATGTAGATGATGTTGAACTTCAAAAAAGTAATATTTTACTTTTAGGACCAACGGGTTCAGGAAAAACGTTACTTGCACAAACTTTAGCTAGACTTCTTAATGTACCTTTTGCTATCGCTGATGCTACTACATTAACAGAAGCAGGATATGTTGGTGAAGATGTAGAAAACATACTTTTGAAATTAATACAAAATGCAGATTATGACATTGAAAAAGCTGAAAGAGGAATAATTTATATTGATGAAATAGATAAAATTGCTAGAAAATCTGAAAATCCATCCATAACAAGAGATGTTTCTGGTGAGGGAGTTCAACAGGCATTATTAAAGATATTAGAAGGTACTGTAGCTTCTGTTCCACCACAAGGAGGAAGAAAACATCCACATCAAGAGTTTATACAAATAAATACTTCAAACATATTATTTATTTGCGGTGGCGCTTTCGATGGTGTAGATAAAATAATAGAAAAGAGAACTAGAAAAAGTTCATTAGGATTTGGCTCTGAAATCCAATCAAAAGAAGAAAAAGATATTGGTACACTTTTAAAAGACATAGTGCCAGAGGATCTATTAAAATTTGGACTTATACCTGAATTTGTAGGTAGATTACCAATCGTAGTAACACTTGAATCTTTAGATAATATGGCTCTTGTAAGAATTCTACAGGAACCTAAAAATGCACTTGTAAAGCAATATCAAAAATTATTATTAATGGATAATGTTGAGCTAGAATTTAATGAAGAAGCATTAAAAGCTATAGCTGATGAGGCTATAGAAAGAAAAACAGGTGCTAGAGGTCTTAGATCCATTATTGAAGATATCATGAGAGACATTATGTTTGACATACCTTCAAAAGAGGATATTATAAAAGTTATCATAAATGAAAAAACTGTAAAAACAAAAGAACCAGAACTTCTTTTAACTGATGGAGAAGAAAGACCGGCAATAAGTGCACAAAAGCGTAAAAGAAAAAAATTAGGAAGCGAAACTGCTTAAAAAACACCCTTAAAGGGGTGTTTTTTTAGTTTGTAGTTGCTATAAAGAAAATAAATGCTTGGTTAATATTTAAAATAAAGAATATATTATCCTTAAATGCGCAAAATATAAAGTAAGAAAGTGTAATTTTCTTTTTTATATGAAAGGGGATGATATTAAAATGATAACAAGTTCAGTATTAAGTGTAGTAAGTTTATTTGTCACAATTATTATGGGAATTTATTTTTTTAATGCTCTTAAAGGTCAAACAGGTAATAGAACAGTGGTAAATAGAGAAAATAAAAAAGAAATGGAAAAGTTAAGAAAAATGCAAAATTTAAAGTTAACTGAGCCTCTTACAGAAAAAAGCAGACCAACTAGCTTTAAGGAGATAATAGGTCAGGAAAAAGGAATAAGGGCACTGCAAGCAGCCATTTGTGGACCTAATCCTCAGCATGTAATAATATATGGTCCCCCAGGAATAGGAAAGACGGCTGCAGCTAGACTTGTATTAGAAAATGCGCAAAAAACAAAGCATTCTCCTTTCAGTGAAAATTCAAAGTTTGTAGAAATTGATGCTACTACAGTAAGATTTGATGATAGAGGTATAGCTGATCCTTTAATTGGTTCTGTACACGATCCCATATATCAAGGAGCAGGACCACTTGGAACAGCAGGAATTCCCCAACCTAAACCGGGAGCAGTTACTAAGGCACATGGAGGAATATTGTTTATTGATGAAATTGGAGAACTACATCCAATAGAAATGAATAAGCTTTTAAAAGTAATGGAGGATAGAAAAGTTTTTTTAGATAGTGCATATTACAACTCAGAAGATCCTAATATGCCAGCTTATATAAAGGAAGTTTTTGACAATGGGCTTCCGGCAGATTTTAGGTTAATAGGAGCTACAACAAGAAATCCAGAAGAAATATGTCCAGCAATTAGATCAAGGTGTGTGGAAATCTTTTTTAGATCTCTGCTTCAAGAAGAAATAGAATTAATAGCTGAAAATGCTATTGATAAAGTAAATTTTAAAATTGAAGAAAAGGCTAAAAGGCTCGTAGGAAAATATGCAAGTAATGGAAGAGACGCTGTTAGTTTAATTCAACTTGCTTCGGGAATAGCTTTAAATGATGGAAGAGACACAGTAAATATAAATGATATTGAATGGGTAATAGAAAATGGTCAATACTCTCCAAGACCAGAAAAAAATATACCCAAAGATCCTCAGATTGGATATGTAAATGGGCTTGCTGTATATGGAGCTAATATGGGGACAATTATGGAAATTGAAGCTACTGCTGTAAAAGTAAATTCAAGAAAAGGAAAACTTACTATAGCGGGAATAGTTGAAGAAGAAGAAATAAATAGTGCAAATAAAAAGCTTATACGTAAAAGTACAGCTAGAGGATCTGTTGAGAATGTTTTAGCGGTATTGCAAAAAATATTTAATATAGATTGTGATGAATATGACATACATATTAATTTTCCAGGAGGTATGCCTGTAGATGGACCATCAGCTGGTATAAGTATGGTTACAGCGGTTTATAGTTCTATGGTAGGAATACCAGTAGATAATAAAGTAGCTATGACAGGTGAGATTTCACTCCATGGTAAAGTTAAGCCTATTGGAGGAGTAAATGCTAAAATTTCAGCTGCTAAAAAAGCTGGAGCAAAAACTATAATTATTCCTAAAGAAAATTGGCAAGAAACATTTCAAAATGAAAAAGATGTTAATATCGTGCCTGTAACGGATATTAAAGAGGTTATAAAAATAGCGTTGATAAGTGAGAGTCAAGAAGAAGCTGTTTTAGATGTTAATTCTAGTGTAGATATATTAAGTGCAGAATCTGTATAAACCCAATTTACTTTATTAAGTTAAGAGTATTAAAATTTTAATAGTCTTTTAAATAACCATTTTATTCATTCAAAATGGTTATTTTTTATACACATTTTGTTAATAAATCTAGATCTAGTATTGTAATTGAATGTGTATTATATTCAATTAATCCGGATTTCTTCATCTTATTTAATTCACGAGACAGAGAAGTTCTTTGTACTCCAAATTTTTCTGCTAAATCTTTTTTAGTTAATTCTAATTTAATTGTATTACTTTTTTGAGCATGGCTTTCATATATTAAAAAATCAATTATACACTGTCTTATGGATTTAAAAGACAGTGTTTTTATTTTATCTGTTAAAATTAGAGTTTTATCTGAAAGGGATTGAAGAAAACTAGTTAAGAAAGTAGTATTATTTTGGCAAAGTTTTAGAATTAAGTCTTTTTTTATATGGAGAATAGTTACCGTAGTTTTGGATAGAATCATCATTGGATAAAAATTCCTATGTGAAAAAAGTAGGTTTCCACCTAGTGCATTTCCAATGGTAAAATCACTTATTGAAATATAATTTCCTTTATCATCAATTCCTTGTATAGAAACAGTTCCTTTTAAAATTATGTCAAAAGTTGTGCATTTTTCATTTTGAAAGTATATTACAGAGTTTTTTTTATAATTTTTAATGTTATAAGAATCCTTTGTGAATAAATTCTGAATATTTTCAACGGAAATTTCTTTAAATAAATCTATTTGTTTAAGTATATGAATAAAATCTAACATAAATTATTTCTCCTTTTGAAAATTAGTTACTTTGGTAACTGATTATAATTTTAAAACAATTTATAATATAAGTAAAGATGTTGAAAGGAGAAAATAAAATGGATTTTATTACCTTAGGTCTTTGGATAATTACAATGATTTGGTTTATAGGTTCCATGATTAAAGACAAAAAGAAAACATTAAATTCTATTAAAATGTCAAGTGGTATGATGAGAAATATGGTAGGACAAATTATAGGGATACTTTTTCTTATTGGTTTAATACTTACCTTTATTCCACCAGATATAATTAAAGAATATTTAGGACAATCGAATACTCTTGTATCTACAATTATTTCAGCTTTTGTAGGAAGTATTACTTTAATACCTGCTTTTGTTGCTTTTCCACTGATAGGTTCACTTGTAAATGTAGGGGCTAGTATAGTTCCAATAGTAGCATTTTTAACAACTCTTACTATGGTTGGATTTGTTACTTTTCCACTTGAAAGGAGAGAATTTGGACTTAAGTTTGCATTGACTAGAAATTCATTAAGCTTTGGATTTGCTATTGTTATAGCATTTTTGATGGGGGTGATAATGTGATTTCATTTATCAAAAAGCTAAAAAGTAATATGTTTTTAACTATTGTTATTTTCACGTATATATTTTTACTAATTTTTATGACAGATAAAGGCATAGAATCTTTAAATAATAGTTTATATTATGTAAAAGAAATGCTTATAATAATGCCAGTAATACTTTTATTAACTTCTCTTATCGAAGCCTGGGTTCCTAAAAAAACAATAGAGAACGCTTTGGGTGATGGCTCAGGAGCAAAAGGATTTGTATTTTCATTTTTATTAGGTAGTTTTTCAGCAGGTCCTATTTATGCAGCATTTCCTGTTTGTAAGATGCTTATAAAGAAGGGAGCAAATATAGGAAATATAGTAATTATATTAAGTGCTTGGGCAGTAATTAAGATTCCAATGCTTGCTAATGAATCTAAGTTTTTAGGTCTTAAATTTATGGTAGTTAGATGGATTTTAACTACAATATCTATTATAATAATGGGAATTATAATTTCAAAATCTGTTAAAAAAGAAGATATGCCTAGGGATGATATTATAGAAAAAGAAGATGCTATATTAAGTGTAGAGGAAAATTTTTGTGTTGGTTGTGGATTATGTGTAAAGGTATCACCAGATGATTTTGTAATGTTAAATAAAAAAGCAAAAGTTAACAAAAAAATATTAAAACAAGAGGAAAATGAAAAAATTAAATTAGCAATTGATAAATGTCCTGTAAAAGCTATTAAGTATATGTAAAAACTAAATTATTTATACACAATATTAAGCTAATGAAAAGAAAATTATTTTAGTAATGTAAAAACATTCTTTATACTTGTAACATATGTTACAGAAATTTAAAGTTCTATGTGATATTATAATATAAAAATAAGTTACTGACAGGAGGAATATAAAATGATTGAAAAAGTTTATAACATGACATATAGCAATAGTAAAACGGTTGAAATGCTTATTTCGGATGAAAATGTTCATTATATCCACATGATTTTTAATAAAGGGGAAGGGCTTCCAGAGCATTTTTCAAATTCTAATGTTTATATGACTGTGCTTAGGGGAACATTATCTATAGGATTAGATGAACAAGAAATTCATGAATACAAACATGGAAGTATATTACAAATACCATTTGAAACTAAGATGAACGTTGGCAATAAGCATGATGAAATTTTAGAACTAATTGTTGTAAAAGCACCAGCTCCAGTAAAATAATTATTTAGCTATATATAAAGAAAAAGGTTATAAGATTTTAAAATAAAAGGACTGTTGAATAATGAATGAAAATAAATTATTCAACAGTTCTTTGAACTTTAGGTAAAATCCTATATTGAGTAAGGAATGGTAAAAATTTATGTATGAAAAATGGATTAATAAATTGATAAAGATTGAATTATTTAAGGATATTGAAAAAGAAGAACTTAAAATTATATTAGGGTGTTTAAAACCTAATATAAAAACATATAGTAAGAAAGATATTATAACTATTGAAAAAGAAAAATTAACTGGAATAGGTATAATTTTAGAAGGTGAAGTAATTGTTGGAAAAGAAACTTTAGATGGTGACAGAATTATGATGTCAAGGTTAAAAGATGGAGAACTATTTGGAGAAATAGCAGCTTTTTCTAGCTATGGATGGTTAGAAACAGTAGTGGCAAATACAAATTGCACTATCTTATTTTTCCCTCCACAGAAAATTGTAGGAGTGTGTAATAAAATGTGTGTTGGTCATAAAAGCTTAATACAAAATATGCTACAAATAGTAGCAAAAAAAGCACTTATTTTAAATAAAAAGGTAGAGATTTTTTCTTTAAAAAGTATAAGGAAAAAGATTAGTACATATTTACTCCAGCAATATAGTATTAAGAATAGCTTTAATTTTGATATACCCTTAAAAAGAAATGAATTAGCTGAATATTTACTCGTATCTAGACCTTCACTTTCAAGAGAATTAGTAAATATGCAGAAGGAAGGTATTATAGATTTTCACAGAAACTCTTTTAAAATAATAGATTTAAATAGTTTAAAGGCGTGTCTATAATAAACAAATTTTAATTAATTTTAACTCCTATTTCATTATGTTTATTCTGGCTCAAAATGTAAAATCAATTGAAAAAAAATGAGTTTATAGGTATAATAGCATAGTATAAAATATTTTAAGGCATAATATACCATAGCAATAATAAAGTTAAACAAGAAATGAGGGGAAAATATGGAAAAAGAATTAAAAGTTCTTCCGTTAATTCCATTAAGAGGTATAACGATATTTCCTCATATGGTACTACATTTTGATGCAGGAAGAGAAAAATCTCTTCTTGCAATTGAAGAGGCAATGTTAAATGGGCAGGAAATATTTTTAGTTTCTCAAAAAGAAGCTAAGATTGAGGAACCAGAAGAGGATGATATTTTTACAATAGGTACTGTTTGTAATATAAAGCAGATACTAAAGCTGCCTGGAGATACTGTAAGGGTGTTAGTTGAAGGTGAAAACAGAGCAAAATTGCTTAACTATACACAAAAAGAACCATTTCTAAAGGCAGAAATAGAAATATTAAAGGATGATGAAGAATGTCAGGATAAAAGTAAGTGTGAAGCTTTAGTACGTTCGGTAAAAAAATCCTTTGAAGAATATGCAAGACTATCTAATACTGTTTCAGCAGAGGCTTTAGTTAATTTAGATGATTTTGAACAGTCAGGAAGATTTGCTGATATAATAAGTTCATATTTAATATTAAAGGAAAATAAAAAGCAGGAATTATTAGAAGCATATGATATATATGAGAGATTAGAAAAGCTTTTATTAATACTTAAAAATGAAATTGAGATTTTAAATATAGAAAAGAAAATAGGACTTAAGGTAAAAAGCAAAATTGACAAAAGTCAAAAGGAATATTTTTTAAGAGAACAAATTAGAGCTATACAGGAAGAACTTGGTGAAGAAGATGAAAATAAAAGAGAGATAGAAGAGTATTCAAAAAAAATAAAGAAGGCCAAATTACCTAAAGAGGCTAAAGAAAAAGCGGTATATGAGTTAAATAGATTAAAGAATACTGGAAGTTATTCAGCAGAAGGTGGAGTTATAAGAACATACTTGGATTGGATATTGGATATTCCATGGAATAACAAAACAAAGGATAATTTAGACATAAAAAGAGCTAGAGAAATATTAGAAGATGAACATTATGGTTTGGAAGATGTAAAGGATAGAATTATTGAGTATTTAGCAGTAAAAAATATGAGTAAATCTTTAAAGGGACCTATTCTTTGTTTAGTTGGGCCTCCAGGAGTTGGTAAGACATCTATAGCAAGATCTATAGCTAATGCTTTAAATAGAAATTTTGTTAGAATGTCTTTAGGTGGAGTTAGAGATGAGTCAGAAATAAGAGGACATAGAAGAACTTATGTAGGTGCAATTCCAGGAAGAATAGTTAATGGAATGAAGCAAGCAGGATCAAAGAATCCATTATTTTTGTTAGATGAAATAGATAAGATGAGTTCAGATTTTAGAGGAGATCCTGCAAGTGCACTTCTTGAGGTTTTAGATAGTGAACAAAACAAAAATTTTAGGGATCATTACCTAGAATTAGAGTTAGATTTATCAGAAGTTATGTTTATAACAACTGCTAATACTTTAGAGACTATTCCAAGGCCACTTTTAGATAGAATGGAAGTAATAGAAGTATCAGGATATACTTATGAAGAAAAATTTAATATAGCTAAGAAATACCTTATTCCAAAACAATTCAAAGAGCATAATTTAGAAGAAGAAAAAATAAGTTTTTCTGATTCAGCAATATACTCTATTATTGAAAATTACACTAGAGAATCAGGTGTGAGAAACTTAGAAAGAAAGGTTGCTTCTGCTATTAGAAAAGCTATTGCTGATATGCTGGAAAGAGATAAAGACAGCATTGCAATGACTGTAAATCATATAAAGAAATATTTAGGACCTGAAATATATACTTATGATAAAGCAGATAAAACAGACAAAATTGGTGTAGTAATGGGAATGGCTTGGACTGGATATGGTGGAGATACTCTTCCGGTAGAAGTAAGTGTAATGTCAGGAAAAGGAAAATTACAGTTAACAGGACAATTGGGAGAGGTAATGAAAGAATCAGCTGAAGCTGGATACAGCTATGTTAGAGCTAATGCTGAGAAATATGGAATAAACCCAGATTTTTATAAGGATAAAGATATTCATATACATGCTCCAGAAGGAGCGGTACCAAAAGATGGACCTTCGGCAGGAGTTACTATGATAACAGCTATGGTTTCAGCACTAGGAAACAAGAAGGTAAAACATAATTTAGCTATGACAGGAGAAATAACTCTTACTGGAAGGGTTCTTCCTATAGGAGGGCTTAAAGAAAAAACTCTTGCAGCTTTTAGAGCGGGAATTAGTATGATAATAATTCCAAAAGCTAACGAAAAAGATTTGAGAAAAATACCTAAATCAGTACTTAGTAAAATAAAGGTTATACTTGCAGAAAAGATTGAAGATGTATTGGAAAATGCTTTTATAGAGGAGAATTCTAATGATAATTAAGAACTCAGAGTTTATAATTTCTGCTGTTAAGCCACAACAGTATCCTACAGATAATAGAGTTGAAATAGCTTTTGTAGGTAGATCGAATGCAGGAAAATCTTCATTGATTAATACTGTGACTAATCGTAGAAAGTTAGCAAAAACAAGTGGTACTCCAGGAAAAACTAGATTAATAAATTTTTTTCTTATAAATAATGAATTTTATTTTGTGGATTTACCAGGATATGGATTCGCTAAGGTTTCAAAGGTTGAACAGGAAAAATGGGGTCAAATGATGGAAAAGTATTTAGTTAATAGACCTCAACTTAAAAAGATAGCTTTACTTGTAGATTCAAGGCATAAGCCTACAAAAGATGATGTTCATATGTATGAATGGATTAAGTATTATGGATATGAAGCTGTAGTTGTAGCTACTAAAAGTGATAAACTTAAAAGAAGTGAGTTTCAAAAAAATAAGAAGGTTATAAAAGAAACTTTAAATATAAGAGATGAAGATAAATTTGTATTCTTTTCATCCCTTAATAAAAGTGGTAAAGAAGAATTAATTGATATTTTAACAGAAGGAATATCGGAAGAAGAATAAAAACAAGCAGGATTATTTTAATCCTGCTTGTTCAATTTTTTGTGTCAAAATAAAAGCAAGCTGAATAGTATGTACTATGAACAAAAGATAAAGAAGAAAGGGCAGAAAGGGGGAGGTAAAGTGGAACTAAACGATATGGATAGCATAAGTTCATTGATAAACAATTTTACAGGCGGAGGCGGTATTGAAAGTCTTGGCAATATTGATAAAATCTCAGGACTCTTAGGCAGCAAAGGTCTTGGGGCAGGAAGCAGCAGATTCCCACTGCTCTTGATTATCATCATAATCTTGCTATTCTCTAACAGAGGATGTGGAGGTAGCATGAATTGCCCTCAATATTGTTGTCGCTCTTGCAGTAGAAAAGGTAGAAAACACAGAAGAAAATATTGTTGTCAAAGTTGCGGCTACGGAGGCTGTGGAGGCTATGGCGGCGGTGGATGCGGCAGTTATGGTGGATGTGGATGCAGTTTAATTATAATCATAGCAGTACTATTTCTCCTTAGTTGTGGAAAAGACGGTGGATTAAATTTAGGTACTCTTAGCTCTCTAGGTAGCATGTTCAATTTAAACAGAACAGAAGATACAGAGACTACAGAGGCAAATGAAGAAGAATAGAATACATTGAAACCATGGCCCAAGAAAGGGGGGTTTAGTTATGTCAAAAAAATGTAAATGCAAATGTGAATATGATTGTGATTGCTGTTGTGGATGCAGAAACATGGGAAACGTTGGAAACGTAGGAAACGTAGGATGTGGAATTTGTGGATTTGATCCATGCAGATTAGCATTATTCTTACTAGTATTAAAGAAAGCATGTATAATTGACCATGAAACTGGAACATTACTAGTATTCTTATTCTTACTTTGCTGTGGAGGATTCAGAAGACAAGGTATATGCTGTTAGTAAAAAGAGGGAGAGCTTTATGCTCTCCCATTTATAGAGAGGTGATTAAATGTCAAAACATAGAAAACATAAAAAAGAATACAAAGATTATGGTGATTACGATGATATAAATTTAGGAAATAATAATTTTGATATAAATAGTATAGCCTCTATGTTAGGTAATATAGATATGAATCAAGTAGCCTCTCTTTTAGGTGTTTTAGGAGGTTTTAATAACCAATCTGAAAATAACTTAAATAATTCAGAAGGGTTTGAGGGGCAAAATGATGCTGTAAATAATCAACTAAAAGATATAAATATAGGAGAATTAATGAATGAAGCTGCTAACATAAATAATAGTTTAATCAATAATGTAGAGCGTGAGGAAAAAAGAAAGGAAAGTAGAAGTAAAAATAAAAGAAAGAGAAATACTGAGGTTATAGAAGAAAATGAAGATGAAATTATAACTCTTTTAAATTCTATAAAATCTCTAGTAAATGAGGAAAAATCACAAAAATTAGATAAAATAATAGATATATATAAAGAAGGAAAAGTATAATTAAAATAAACTTCCAATGTGGAAGTTTATTTTTTTAGAAACATTTTGATTTAAAATATAATTCCCTTAATTTATTATAGAAAATTATATTGGATAAAAGTACAGAAACTCTAATTTTTAACTTTTAAATTATGAAATATATTGAAAATCTAATAAAATATTAAATTTTATTAGAAATTATACGATAAAATAAATAATTGAGTATATTTTAGGGGGAAAACACATGTCTAAACTTTCACATTTATTAGAATTAATTATAATGCTTCAATATAAAGAATTTACAACAGCATCAGAATTGGCGGATATATTACGAGTAGATAAGAAAACTGTATATAGATATATAGATACTCTTCAAATGGGTAAAATACCTGTGAAATCTAAAAAAGGAAGATATGGAGGATTCTATATAGATAAAGATTTTTATATGAAATATCCAAATTTAGATAATGAGGAACTACAAGCTTTATTAATAGCATCTAAGATATTAACGAAGGACAATGGATTTGCATACGCAGAGAAATTTAAAAGTGCAGTAATAAAAATAAAAGATTTATCTATAAACAAAAATAATGATTTTAAAGACTTAAAACAGGTTGATAGCTTTAAGCTCAAGGATATAGGAAATTTAGAAACTTTTGATGATAAAATATCAAAAATTAATTATGCCATGACTAAGGGAAAAATTTTAAAAGTAAATTATTATTCACTTAATAAAAATTGTATTACAGAAATGAGTGTAAATCCTTATACTATAATCTTTAAAGAAGGAATATGGTATTTAATTGGTTATTGCAATACTAATGAAGAAGAAAGAATTTTTAGAATTTCAAGAATAAAGAGTATAGAAATAACTAAGGATATATTTATAAAACCTAAGAATTTTAATTTAAAGGATTATTTAAAAAGTTGTTGGGATGTATTTAATGGGGAGAAGACTTTAGTCAAATTAAAATTTGACAAAGATATTGCTAAGTTTATAGAAGAGAATGAATGGAATTCGGAGCAGGTTATTGAAAGCTTAGAAGATGGAAGTGTAATACTTAATATATACATAAATGATTTAGGAGAAGTTAAGAAATGGATTTTAGGATTTGGAGAGCTGGCAGAAGTTCTAGAACCTAAAAGCTTACGGGAAGATATAAGTAGTGAGATAATTAAACTTATAAAAAAATATAAAAAAGTGTGATGAAATGAATAAAATTTCTAATAAAGGTTAACATATATAATGTACATGGAGAGTTGTTAAACATAAGTTATATGTTTGAATTACTCTCTCACTAGTGCTAAAACCCCCCATCCCCCTTTTGATTAGGACCGCAAGTAGCGGTCCACTTTTTGTGCAGTAATTTTATAAATTATAATTTAAGTGTCTATTTGTTATTTTAATTGATTTAGTGAATCTATTTTAAAATAGTAAATTTCTTTAGAATTATTAAAAGCTTTTAATATAACTTTTATAGTATAATTTTTAATTATAGCCCTATTACTATTAGAAATTCCTCTAAAATTAAGAAGCCATTGAATTTGTGAAGGTTCTCCAGCTTTATTGGATTTAATATCCATGAATTCAGCATCTTGAAATACATAAGTATTATCTGCGTTGATTAAAGCATAGACTAATGCCATAGAGGTATCGTTTATTTTAGGGGAAAATATTTGTTGTTCTAGTATTTTTGAATCTTTAGTTATAGTGGTTACAAAGTTAATGAAGGATAATATAGTGTCTTTTCCCATGAAGGTATCGTCAGAAATATAATTAAATTGCTCTAATTTATTTTGAAGAAGAATATAGTTATGAAATATAAAATTCCCATTTGAAATATTTCCGGATATAAGTTTGGGTGTTTTATTATTGCTGCAATCAATAAAGCCTAGTACGTTATTATGGCTGGAAAATATATTTTGAAATTTTTCATTATTGTGTATAAAAATATGTTGGACAGGTTTATTTTTCTCAGACGTTTGTATAAATATTTCGGGAGTGTTATCTCTTGATATGTCTAATAACTTAACTCTTAGAGTCCAATAAGGATAATAGCTGCCCAAAGTTTTTATGTTTTTATTTGGCTCTAGAAAAAGGCTATCTTTTTGTGTAGTAACTTGAAGGTAGTATTTGTTGTTATTTGTTGTTATGTACAGCATATCTTCTTTTCCATCACCTGTAAGATCTGCTTTGTATGCCTTGTTGTTCAAATTTATACTAAAGGTAGGATAAGTCTCCTTAGTTTTTAAGGAGTGAAAGATTACAAAAAATACGAAAACTATTGAAGTTAAAACTAAATAATAAATATGTTTTCTTTTTACAAATAAAACTTTAAATTTCATTATAGCACCTCCATTTACTTATATTTATGAAAAGTGCTTAAAAATTATTTATAAAAAAAATAGACTTTCGCCTATTTTTCTTTTTCTTTACAATTAGAGCATATACCATAAAAGTAAATTTTATTTGAGAGTATTTTATAATTAGTGTAATTTCCTATAGTTTCATTTAAATGTGAGAATGAAATTCCTTCTATATCATCCACTTTTCCACAGGACACACATTGTATATGGGGATGAGATTCAACATTTGCATCATATCTGAAATTACCCTCGCCAACATTTATTTCTTGAACTAAATTTACTTCTACTAAAGTTTTTAGGGCTTTATAAATTGTAGCTAAACTCATTGTAGGATAATCAGGATGCAGCGCTTTATAAATAGTTTCAGCTGATGGATGCTCTTTAGTTGAACATAAATATTTATAAACTGCTATACGTTGAGGAGTTAGCTTCAACTTTTTTTCTTTAAAAGTAGATGTTATATTATCCATTGGCATCACCTTTCTAAAATAATTAAATATATTATATAATAAAAATTATTTTTGGTCAATTATTATTAACAAATAGCCTGAATCCTTGTCGCTCTTTATGTTTTTTAATACATATATAACCCTCATAGAATAATATACTATATGGAGAGGGGGAATAATATTTTGAGAAAAACTTATGTTTTGGATACTAACGTAATTTTGTATTCTCCACGTTCCATGCTTTCTTTTGATGATGGAAATGTAGTTATACCAGAGGTTGTATTAGAGGAATTGGATACATTTAAAAAGAATACGGGTGAACTTGGAGCAAATGCTCGTATAGCATCACGTCTACTTGATGGATTTAGAAAAAAAGGTAAATTGAATAAAGGGGTAGAATTACCCAATGGTGGAATTCTAAGAGTGGAAATGAATCACTATGATACTAAAATACCTACATCTTGGGATAAAACAAAGCCAGATAATAGAATAATACAAGTGTGTAAGGCTTTAAAAGATCAAGGTGAAGAGGTGTTTTTAATCACAAAAGATATATTTGAAAGAATAAAAGCTGATATTGTAGATATAAAAGCTGATGACTACCATGAAAAGGTATTACCTGAATATTATGAGCAATATACAGGACGAGCAGAAGTATATACGTATTCTGAAAAAATAGATGACTTTTATAAAAACAAAGCTATAAATTTAGAAGACTTAAAAGTTTATAACAACATAACTGAGGAGTATTCTAATGCTGAATTATATGCAAATCAATTTCTAATAATTCACTCTTTAGAAAATCCAAGAAAAACAGCTTTAGGAAAGTTTGATGGAAAAAAAGTAGTATCACTTTTGTATAATGATATGATTCCCCTTGGAATAAAACCAAGAAATGTAGGACAAAAATTTATGCTTGAAGCGCTATTTTCAAGTGCAGATCAGGCGCCGCTGGTAATAATTAAAGGTCCAGCAGGTACTGCAAAAACTTTATTCTCTCTTGCAGTAGGACTCCATAAAATTATAGAGGAGAATAGTGGACAATATAGAAGAATTTTAGTATGCAGACCGAATGTTACTATGGATGAGGAAATAGGTTACCTACCAGGAACAGAACAAGAAAAAATAGCACCCTACATGAGACCTATTTTTGATAATTTAGAAATCTTGATTGATTCTGATGAAAATCAAAGGTACAAAAATGAAAAAGAGCTGGATGATAAAATAAGAGAGTTATTTGATAGAAGAATAATTACTACAGAAGCAGTGGCTTTTTTAAGAGGAAGATCTATAGTTAAGAATTGGGTTATTATTGATGAAGCACAAAATTTATCACCGAAGCAGGTGAAAGCTATTATTACAAGAGTAGGGGAGGGGACTAAATTAGTGCTTATAGGAGACCCAGAGCAGATAGATCAACCATTCTTAGATTATAGATCAAATGGTTTATGTTATGCTTCTGAAAATATGAAGGGAAGCAAATTATGCTGTCAAGTAACACTTAAATATAATGAATGTGAAAGATCTCCACTTGCACATGAAGCTTCAAAACTATTATAGAATAATCTTGCGTCGCAACATTATTCTAGTTTAGAGTTTAGAGTTTACAGTGGACAGTTTACAGTTAAGGATATTTTGCTAATGCAAAATTTAAAATGAAGTATAAAAACCTAGTATAGCCAAAGGCTACACTAGGTTTAGGTTTTTTATTGTTAGTTTTTCTGTAAGAAAAACTTCCTTCACTGTAAACTGTCCACTGTCATCTGTAAACTAAAGAAAATCGCTATACAATTTTCTTATATTATGTTTTTGCTATTTGGTATTTTTACTTTAAAAAATGAAGTGTTTATTATATAATAAAATTTGAGTTAAAATTTATAAAGAAATGTTGGAAGATTTGTTAAAAAGGTGAGGTTTTATGGTTTATTATGAATCTTTTCAAAATGAAATAGATACTATATGTAGGAGAAAAAAATATTAAATAAGTATTAATTAAATATTAATTAAATGTTAAAATGAGTAATTTTGCTATCTTTGCATATAAATTATGTTTAAAAAACTCTATCTTTATTGTACAATATAGTATAGAATACATAGGGAGAAAATAAAGAAAAAAGATAAAAAAGTAGATAAAAGTAAAAAAATGATAATAAATAAAGGATGATTATTGAATGAGCAATAAAAAAAGAAAAAAAAAGAAAAAATTTTCTTTAAAATTGTTAATAGCTTTTATAGTTTTTGAAATAGCTTTTACAGGAGTTACAGGACCTTTTATGCTTTACTATGGACCTTTTGAAAATGCAAGAGATACTATTGTTGGAGCTGCCATGACTACCATGACTCATCAATGGATTGCTACAGCTTTTCTATCACAGGAACGTATATCAGAGATTCAAGGTAAAAATAAAGTAGAAACTATTATTCAAGAGGATACAGATGAAATAGAAATTAAACCTAAGCATGATAGCAATATAGAAAGATATGAAATACAAGGTGGAAAGTTTATAGGTACTATGCTGGTAATTAATGATCCAACAAGAGTTAAGGTTGGATATAGCAGTAAACTTGGGAAAGTTGGAGAAACTACTAGTGCTATGGCCAAAAGATATAATGCAGTTGCAGCTGTAAATGGAGGAGCTTTTACTGATGAATCACCAAGTGGTAAGCAGTGGGCAGGTAATGGAGGACAGCCAGCAGGCGTAATAATATCAAAAGGCAATATAATCTATAATGATTATAAAAACGAAGAGGACAAGCATGAAGTGGTAGCCATTACTAAAGAAGGGGTTTTATTAGTAGGATATCACAGTTTAAGAGAAATGAAGGAAAAAAACGTTGTAGAAGCTGTTTCCTTTGATAAGACTATGATTGTAAATGGTAAGAAGACAATTAAAAGTGGAGATGGTGGCGGTGGAATAGCACCAAGAACAGCTATAGGCCAAACAAAAGATGGAAGTATATTGCTCTTAGTTATAGATGGAAGACAAGCAAGTAGCATAGGTGCAACCTATAGAGAAGTGCAAGATATAATGTATGAATATGGAGCCTATAATGCAGCTAACTTAGATGGTGGGTCATCATCTACCATGTATTATGATGGAGAAGTAATTAATAATCCTTGTGATGCATTAGGGGAAAGATCAATACCTACAATGTTTTACGTTGAACCTTAAAAGGAGAGAAATGAATGAAAGCTTTAAAAAGATTAATGGTATGGATACTTATATCACTAACTGCACAAATTGGAATCTTATACTATGTTGATAAACATTTATTTGCAAGTGAAAATGCAAGTGCTGTAATTTCTAAAAAGGTAGTAAAAGAGAAGAAAGAAAAGAAAAAAAATGTTGATATAGTAGTTCCAGAAGATGCAAATCATGTAGCAGTTTCTTATGATGGTGGATATCTATCTTATTATAAAGATGATATTCTAAAAGTTGTTGATGTTTATACTGGTGAAGAAAATAATATTGAGTTTGAGGATAATCTTAAAGTATCTTTTTATAAATGGGCACCAGATAGGGATAGAATAATTTTAGCTATAAAAAAAGAAAGCAATAGTAATGGAAAATATATATTCTATTCTTATGATGCAGAAAAAAATAAAAAAGATTTATTAGAAGCTAAAGAAGGAGAAGCAACTACAATTAGTACTTCTAAAAACTCTTATATTGAGGATATACAATTAACACCTTTAACAAATATGATATATGTAAAAACTGCTTTAAATGGTGGAAAAAGCAGTATATATAGCATAGATGTTATGAAGAGAATTGAAAAAGTTAGAACAGAGGCTTACTTTATTGGAAATACAAGAATAATTCCTAATGATGATAGAATAACTTATGAGTCAGCAGACAAAGGAAGAGTTTATATAACGGGTACCAGTGATCCTATTTCTGTTGATGGAGTTGATAAGTTATGTCTTTTATCAGTAGATGAGAATGATAGAATTTATGTAGGTGAACTTGAGGCAGATAAGCTTACCGAAGTTGCTGAAGTAAAAAATATTTATTATGGTACAGCAGAACAAGATACTAATGAATGGAAAAAGATTTCTCTTGCTGAACCTGTAAATAAAAAGGATA
Organism: Clostridiaceae bacterium; assembly: GCA_036677675.1. Taxonomy (GTDB): domain Bacteria; phylum Bacillota; class Clostridia; order Clostridiales; family Clostridiaceae; genus Clostridium_H. The sequence goes on from JAVBWC010000009.1 coordinate 39,000, forward strand.
TTTTTGTTTCAAATACAGGTAAAATCTATGTTAACAGTAATTTAAGAGGTACTGTTACTGAATTAAGCTCAAATAAAGAAACAGTATATAAAGGTATATTCTTGGAAATGTACGATGAAGGTATAGCTTCCATTAGCGATGGAAAATTAGTAGAAACACAATTAAAATAAAAAATTAAAGCTTTATTTCTATAGGTGTTTTTTTATAGAAATAAAGCTTTCTTATTATTCTAAGAAAATGCGGATAACATGGTTAATAGATTGTAACTATTTTATTTTTCAGGGGTACTTTGGTATAATGATGATATTAATTATTTAGGAGGAAAAATATGTTTAATACTCAAAATATACTAGATACAATTTTTTTAATACCAGGAATATTATTAGGATTTACATTTCATGAATATGCACATGCATGGGTAGCAGATAGACTTGGGGATAAAACACCAAAATTTCAGGGAAGACTTACTTTCAATCCAATAGCTCATATAGATCCAATTGGGTTTTTAATGATTTTAATTTTTAAATTTGGGTGGGCAAAACCAGTGCAAACTAATCCAAGTGCATTTAAAAATTATTATAAAGATGATTTAAAAGTATCTGTGGCAGGGGTTATAGGTAACTTGTTTGTTGCACTGATATTTTCAGTAATCTTTGCTTTATTGTTAAAATTTCCTGTAGGAAATAATAATATTGAATATATCTTAGTAAACATTTGCCAAAGAGCAATATATATAAATTGTTTATTGTTTGTATTTAATCTATTGCCACTTCCAAGTCTAGATGGATTTCATATTTTAAGAGATTTATTTCCTAAATTCTTTTATAGAGTGGCTGATAGTATTTATAGGTACCAAATGTTAATTATACTTATTTTTATAATGAGTCCACTTCCAGGCTGGATTATATCCCCACCAACATCAATGCTTATGAACTTTTTCGAATTAATAATTAAGCTTATAGTATAAAGTGAAATGTAGAGTAGATTAGAGGAAAACTTTGTTTTCCTCCTCTCCCTCATCAAACCGTGCATGCGATTTTCCCGCACACGGCTTTCCGATATTCTTCTTTCTAAGGCATTATAACCATTAAGAAGAAAGCTTCTTTAATCCCATTTCATTAAGAATATTCATTACCTCTTTCAAACCTCTATGTCGAGGTCTCCTTTGTTTCTTATTGTTATACCAAATAGTAAACCTTTGTATGATATACCAATCTATTTTATTTAACTGTTTACCTGCATATTTCAAGTTATAGTAATTTCTTAATCCTACTATTTTCTTGTTCATTTTCTGCACTAAATCATACATATCCATCTTTAGAGTTGACCTATTACTAAGGACTTCTTTTATCTTGTTTCTCATACTTTTCATAGCCTTTTGGGTTGGGACTTGTATTGTAGTATTAAACCTTTGACCTTTTCTAGTTTCCACAAGGCTACGCCTATGATGAAACCCCAGAAAATCAAAACCCTCTTTACCATCCCACATATTCACAAATCTGGTCTTATCGGGATGTAGTTCTAGTTCTAGCCTTCCAAAGATTTTCTTAACTGCGTTATATGCATGGTATATTTCCTTCTTTGTTCTTGAGATAATAATAAAATCATCAGCAAATTTGACAAGCGTGCCAAGATGTTTATAGTATTTATCCCATACAATATCAAAATAGTTCAAGTATATATTTGAAAGTAACGGACTTATTGACGAGCCTTGCGGCGAGCCGATTTCACTTTCTGTATACTTATCATCTTCTACTACACCTATTTTGAGCCACTTCCTTATAAGTTTTAATATTCGTCTGTCTGATATCCTCTGTTCTAGAAGCAGCATTAACTTATCATGATTTATATTATCAAAATAGCCTTTAATATCTGCATCAAGTACCCACCAGCCTTTATTATTGCATTTCTTTCTTATAACTTCTAAGGCTTGATGTTGATTTCGCTTAGGTCTGAAACCATATGAATATTCCTTGAAGTCTGACTCAAATATAGGTTCAATAACTATTTTAGTAGACGTTTGAATTATTCTGTCTTTGATTATTGGTATTCCTAATGGTCTTTTCTTCCCATCTTTCTTAGGGATATATACTCTTTGCACTGGTTTTGGTTTATAGTCATTTTCCATTAACTCCTGTTGTATTTCCTTGAGAAATTTCATCTCTCCATATTTAATAACGTCTTCAATGTAAATTTCATCTATTCCACCAGTTCCCTTGTTGGCTTTGACTTGTTTCCATGCCTTTAATAAAATGTCTGCTCTATATATTTTGTCATATAGTGCATGAAACTTTCGTTTCTTATTAGCTTTGGCACTTAGATATAGTTTTCTCTGAAGTTCTCGAACTTTGTCTATGGTGTTGTTAGCTTTCGCATTCACTCACTCTTACCTCCTTTGAAAACTTGAATAAAGTAGAGTTCCTTCTCTATATGCAGTTTTGTTGTCTGCATAGTTATTGGTACTATGAACTCCTCCGACTCCTTCTCTGATGAAATAACAATTTCGCCTTCGGCTTATATGCTTTCACTTTACAGCTATTGCTGTGCAAAGGAAGGTCTCTCCAGTTCCGAACCATACTATAAATACATGTCGCTTCCCATACACCGGAGGATTCTTCGATGCTGTTTTCCAAGTTCTTCACATCTTCCATGGTCTTCACCCAATTTCACAAGGCTCGACTTCCTCTTTGTCTGCTTTCGCAGTCCTTTTTAACGATACGGCAGAATTCACTTTATGTTACAACCTGTATTCCCGCTAGCTCCCTTTCGGGCTACATTACCCTCACGCTTCATACCCAATATTTCTACTACGCATGGTGATTGGCTACTAGGCTCCTTGGTGATTACCTAGACTGGACTTGCACCAGTAAGCATGGTCCAGCTTCGCTGGACGCACTGAAGTAAAAAAGGATATTGCATGGCAATATCCTTTTGCATATATTTACTGAAAATCATTATTTATAAAATTAACATTATTAAAGGTTATATTTTCTTCAGTATTAACTAGATAGTTAACTTTATTATCATATATAGTACACTCATTAACTATAACATTTGAAGATTCATCAATCCAAAACAGATAATTATTGGAATAATAGTTATTATCAGTTCTGTTATTATAGATTTTACATTTATTAAATTCCACATCAGTACATTCTGTTAGACCTATCAAATTAAATTCACGATTATCACGAAATTCTGAATTGTTGAATTTAATATTTTTGGAATTGCTTAATGTCATAATTCCATATGAACATTCTTTAATTATAGAATTTGTAAAAGTAAAGTTTTCAACATTATAAAGGTTCACACCTTCAGTTCCGCATCCGAATAATTCTGAATTATCTATGTTAATATTTTTGCTGTCATCAAAGACAAAAACTCCTCCAGTACAATAACCTTCCTCAGGATAATGTCCCGCAATTACATTTAAAATATTAATATTATCACAATTTCTAAAGCTAAGTACATTTGCATATCGTGGATGAATCAAAAGATTAACTTTACCATCAGTTTCTCCCTTAAGAGTTAAATTGTTTACATTATTTATTACTAATTGAAAGCCATCAAAAACTTCTTCGAATTCTATATATTCATTATTATGTATCATTGGTTCTAATAAATTATAGTCTCCCGATTTTAAAATTATGGTTTTGTTAGGACCTATGTTTTCTAACAATTCCTTTATATTTTTAACCACAACTTCTTTAGGAGTTGATGTATTCTGCTCAATGGTAAATTGCATTTTTATATTTTTATGTAATACTTGTCCATTTTTAGTTTTTAGATCTTTAATCCATAAAGTGTAAGTTTTTCCGTATTCGTAGTTTTTTACTGGCACAACATAAATACTCATATCTTCACCTAAATTTTGAGTATAAAACATAGGAACAATATTTCCAGCTGTATCCGTAATGTAAATATTTTTTTCTTTAATAGTATCTATATCAAGAGGTGAATTGAAATTTATTTTCCATGTTTTATCAATAGGTACGGTATCCTTAGAGTCCCATACTTCCCATTGAATATTTGTAGGAGAGCTACTTTCTAGAGCCTTTACTGAAATTGGAGATAAAAATATAATCAAACAAAAAAGTACAGTGGAGAGATTTTTAAATATTTTACTGTTCAAATCAATTACTCCTTTCTTGGTAAAATCATCTAATTAAAGTATACACTGATCATAATAAATATCAATAATCATATGAAATAAAATGAAAATATGTTTATGATAACAAAAATATAATTAAACTAAAATTTTCAAAAAAAATTACCACAAATTACTCATTGTTTTGATAATAAATACTCTTTTATACTTGAATTGATGTAAAAAAAAGTATTAAATACAATAAGGGGGTAATTAATGGTGGCAAATTTCAGGAAAATGGTAGCAAAGGTTTTATTATGCTGTTTTATTTTCTCTTCACTACCTACTAAGGTTTTAGCAGAAACTTACGTTGAACCGCAGGTTCCGCAGACTGAGGAAGTTTCACAGAATGGTGAAAAATCTGAAGCAAAAATACTAAAGGAAATTGAAGAAAAAAGAGAGGAGAATATTAAACATTTTCTAAAGGATGACAATACCTATGAAGCAGTTGTGTATCCCTCGCCTGTTCATTATAAGGAAAATGGAAAGTGGGAGGATATAGACAATACTTTAGAGCAGACTAAAGATGAGAATGGAAATGATATCTTAGAAAATAAGAAAAATGACTATAAAGTTAAGATAGCGAAAAAATCAA
>JAVBWC010000010.1:0-41203 GCA_036677675.1 Clostridiaceae bacterium
TTGTATAACGAATACCACGGGCTATGCCTGTGGTTCTAAAAAGCTTATAGCTATGAGTAGAAAAAAATAAAACCTCCGATGTAAAATGGAAGTAGGTTTGCCGACCACAACCATAAAGCAAAGGAGGTATATCCAATATGGATAATAGTAGTTTAGCACATAGCAAGTGGAATTGTAAATATCATATAGTTTTTGCACCAAAATACAGAAGGCAAATAATATATGGGAAAATAAAAGTAGACATAGGACAAATATTAAGAAAACTATGTGAACATAAAGGAGTAACAATAATAGAAGCAAATGCATGTAAAGATCACATCCATATGCTTGTAAGTATACCGCCAAAATTAAGTGTATCTCAATTTATGGGATACTTAAAAGGGAAAAGTTCTTTGATGATATTTGATAGACATGCAAATTTGAAATATAAATATGGGAATAGACAATTTTGGTGCAAGGGATATTATGTAGATACAGTAGGAAGAAACAAAAAGGCAATAGAAGAGTATATAAGGAATCAATTACAGGAAGATTTAACATATGATCAAATAAGTATAAAAGAGTATATAGACCCGTTTACGGGTGAGCCAGTAAAAAAAGGCAAAAAATAATACCCCTTTTAGGGGTAGCTTGAAAAAATATGCGGTTGGCAGACCATTCAACGTGTCTTTAGACACAGCCAGTAACATGCCCTTATAGGGCTAGAGCATGCCACCCGTTTTACGGGTGGTCATGACTTATTTCACAAATGGAATTGTAATAAACATAGATTAAACCACATTATGATAATTAAGTCATAAAATTTAGATGGTCTAATGTTTGATCAGTTTCATCCTAACTTTCTGTTACTTCAACTGTTCCTGCAGATGTGGTTTATTTCCGCATATAAAAATTATGAAATTTACTCAATTGTGTATATATAGCTTCAATGATATAATTTAGGAAAAAGCAGAGAAAGGAAGGGAAAACAGTGAGAATTTTAGTATATAGTCATAGAGAAGATGAAACGGAATTTTTTAAAAAGTTTATGGTTAAGTATAAAGTAGAAATTATACTATGTGATGAAGCACCCAATATGGAAAATGCAAATTTGGCAAAAGGTTTCGATTGTATAAGTATTATAACAACCCCTATGGAAGCTGAATTAATACAAAAATTTTATAATATTGGAGTAAAATTTATATCTACGAGAACGATAGGCTATGACCATATTAATATAGAAAAAGCTAAACAATTAGGTATCAAGGTTGGAAATGTAGCGTACTCACCAAATAGTGTTGCTGACTATACAGTAATGTTAATTCTTATGGCAATACGAAAAATGAGAGCAATTATGGAGCGTAGTAATGTACAAGATTATTCTTTAAAAGGTGTACAAGGTAAAGAATTGAAAAACTTGACTATAGGTGTTATTGGTACAGGGAGGATAGGCCAAACTGTTATCAAAAATTTAAGTGGTTTTGATTCCAAAATATTAGCATATGATATATATGAAAATGAAAGAATAAAGCAATATGCTAAGTATGTTACGTTAGAAGAACTTCTCAAAAATAGTGATGTTATTACTATGCACACACCTGCTACGGATGAAAATTATCATTTGATTAATAAAAATTGTATAAAAACAATGAAAGACGGAGTTTTTATTATTAATACAGCACGTGGTTCTCTTATTAGTACAACCGATTTAATAGACGCTATTGAGAGTAAAAAAATAGGTGGAGTAGCACTAGATGTTATTGAAAATGAATCAAACCTTTATTACAATGATTTAAAATGTGAAATACTCCATAATAGAGAACTTGCAATCTTGAAATCTTATCCTAATGTAATTATTACTCCACATACAGCTTTTTACACAGACCAAGCTGTATCTGATATGGTGGAAAATTCTATTTTAAGCTGTATTTTATTTATGCAAGGAAAAGAAAATCCTTGGGAAATTAGATTTTAAGACATCAGTGAAATATTTAAGGGGGATTCTATTGGTATGTATGAAAAAGCTGAAATAGCAGAAGGAATTTATTGGGTAGGAGATAGTGAAGGAGCTGGTGGACTTCATTGTAATCCTTATCTGATTGTAGATAATGGAGAAGGAGTTCTCATAGATCCAGGTTCAGTCTTAGATTTTGAGCAAGTTTTTTCTAATGTGACAAAATTAATTCCAATAGAAAATATAAAATATGTGATATTGCATCATCAAGATCCAGATTTTTGTGCTAGTTTGCCTTTATTTGAAAAGAAAGGATTGCAAGCTAAGATTGTAACACACTGGAGAACTGCTGTATTAATCAAGCATTATGGAATAAAATCTCCTTATTATATAGTGAATCAGAATGATTTTAAATTAAAATTATCATCAGGAAGAACTCTTATATTTTTACCAACACCATATTTACACTTTGCAGGTTCTATTACAACTTATGATATTCAATCAAAGACTTTATTTTCTAGTGATTTATTTGGTGCTTTTTCAAATAGTAATTGGGGATTATTTGCAAAACAAGGTTATATAGAATCCATGAAATCCTTTCATGAACATTACATGCCTGGTAATGAAATATTAAGACCCGTTATGGAAAAGTTTTTAACAATGGATATATTAAGAATTGCTCCTCAACATGGATGTATAATTGAAGAAGATATAAAAAAACATATTAAAGCACTACGAGATTTAGAGTGTGGTACTTTTTTAAATCCTATAAAAAAAGAAATTTCAAAGACCGGTGGTTACTTAGGTATTTGTAATCAAGTAATAAAGAGACTTTATTCCGTTTTGGAAACTGAAGAAGTAAAAGATATTCTTAAAAGTAAAGATATAGTATTAGATGAACAAACGGGACTCATAGAGGATTTTAATTGTACTGGACAAGAACTTTGGAATAAAATTTTTGAAATGGTGTATAAAGAAAAAGGAGTGGACTTTTTAACTATCATTGAGCCACTTGTGCAAAAAATATCAAAAGAATATGATGTTTTACTACCTGAAATATTAAATTCTAAAATTGTTCAAGGAGAAAAGAAAGCTATAGAACTTAGTGAGCAAAATAGAAAGTTAGCAGCGCTTAATAAAAAACTAAAAAGGAATGTTCAAGAAGTAAAGGACAGGCTTACTAAATGTCCTATTACCGGATTATATAATGAAGAATTTTTTTTGAATTATTTAGATATAAATTTTAATAATCAAATAAATTCAGCTTTACTTTTAATTGGTATAGATAACATGACTGACATAAACTTTAATTATGGCAGTGAAATTGGAAATGAAACTATAAAAAATTTATCTTATATATTAATTAATCAGAAGCAAGAAACTCATCAGATATTTAAATTACAGGGAGCAGTATTTGCTTATTGTATTTTAGATACAAATAAGGATGAAGCAATAGCTATAGCAGAAAATATACGAAAAATAGTAGTAGACTCTGAAGCTTTTATAGAAAATATTACTGTATCAATTGGACTTCTTCTTTTTGATGAGATAAAAGATATAGTACAAACACCACAGGACTTTTCTAGTTCTATTTATAATATTGCTCTTAATCGATTAAGAGTAGCTAAAAATAAAGGAATGAATATTGTATGTAGTGAATCTTCTATAGATAACTATACTGATAACATAAAAAAAGCTTTATTAGTAGATACGGATAATATGAATTTAGAAATTTTAAAAATTTATTTGGAGAAGGAGGGATTCAAAGTATTTATAGCAAGGGATGGAGTGGAAGCTTTAAATATAATTGAAATGGGAAAAATAAGTATAGTAATTTCTGAGCTTATGCTTCCTAAATTAGATGGATTTTTAATAAAGGAAAAAATGTCTCTGTATTCCGATAAAACAAAAATTCCATTTATACTTATGTCATATCAAAAGGATATGCAAACAGTAGAGAGAGCAATAAGTTTAAATATAGACTATTATTTGAAAAAACCCTACATGCTTACAGAACTTATTGGAATTGTTAAAAATAAGATAAAAGGGGAGATATAGAGTGGAGATAGATTCAAACAACGCATTATATGTTATTTTTCTAATTATTATTCTAGATTTAATTTTAATGTTTTTAATTTTCTATAATAAGAAAAAACATAGAACAAAAAAAGAAAAAGTTAAAAAAATGGATGATTATATTATTCAAGAAATGATATATGAAAGAGAACTTCCTTTGAAAAAAGATATAAAATTATTTTTAAATCGATTTGCAGAGTTGAAGCAGATTTTTTATTTTGATAAGGAAATGGGAAAAAGATTTACTGATATAGTTGAAGAAAATCATTTAGGAAGATACTTTACTAAAAGGTTATATTCTTTAATAAAATACAAGAGAATAGAAGCTATGGTGTACTTAGGTATTATTGCAACAGAGGATTCAAGAAAGTCATTGGAAATGGCATTAAAAAAAGAAAAAGATTATTCTGCAAAATTATATATCATTAATTCTTTGGTGGATATCGGACAAGCAGAATCTATTTACAAGATTGTTGATACTATACCTAATGCTCCAAGGTGGTACCGTGAAAAAACAAACCTGCTTTTATATGAATATGGTAGAGATTTTTATGAATATATTCCTAAAATAAAAGATAGTAATAACAGATATATTAAAGAATTGATAATAGGATTTGCTGAAATTTATGCAGCAGTAGATTTAAGGGAATATTTAATAAAAATTATAGAAGATCCAGAGGAAGAAACTTTTATAGTACATAAAGCTGTAAAGTCATTATCAAAAGTATATTTTACAGAATTAAATGATGAAAAGTATATATATAATTCTGATGCTTATATACGTGGTATTGCAATAGAATCACTAGGGAATAATCAATCTAAGGAAAATTTATTAAAGTTGATTTCAATACTTGGAGATGAAGGTATAAAAAAGCATGTTGTTTTAGCAATTTCTAATATTATTATGAAAAAACCACAATACTTAAATATATTGATTAGTGAATTTAATAAAGAAATCACTATGTCTGTTAAGAATGCTTTAGCAGAAGTGATATCAAATAGAATGGAATATTTTATATTAAAACTTTCTGGAAACAAAAAAGATATGGTTAAAAATGTAATTGGTGAAATTATGCTAATGGGCAAAAATAGTGATATTATTGGATTTTTGAATAGAAATAAAGATGTAGAAATTGAAAATGAAATTATTTCTATCTTAAAAAAAGCAATAAAAGAAAAGCAAGAGATAAAAAATGAATTTTGTACTTACTTAAATGAAAGATTGTTAAAGAAGTGTAATTTAACTAAGTATGTTCCTAATTCGAAAAAAAGGGAAGAGAAGAAAGATAAAAAAGTAATAGTATTTTTATACTTTTTAATTTTTACTGTTTTTTTGATTTTTCCAATTATATATATGATAAGGCATAAGGATTTACTTTCAACAATGCCTTTTGTAGAACAACTAAAAATTTATGTAATAGATTTTAATTATTATCTTATATATTATTCTACAGCAATAAATAGTATTTATATTGTTATTCTTCTTTTTTCTTTTATAGGTGTGATCAAGCAGTCTAAGTACTGGAATCTTAAGAAAATAACTTTTTTATTTAAAAAGGGTATTATGCCCTCTATTTCAATAATAGCTCCTGCTTTTAATGAAGAAGCAACCATTATTGAAAGTGCAAATTCACTTTTAAATTTAAAGTATCCTGACTATGAATTAATAATTGTCAATGACGGCTCAAAGGATAATACAATTCAAACATTGATTCAGTATTTTAATCTTGAAAAAATAGATATGATGATAGAAGAAAAATTAAATACAATGCCTATAAGAGGCATATACAGAAATAAATCAATGCCAAAACTTATAGTAGTGGACAAAGAAAATGGCGGAAAAGCAGATTCGCTTAATACAGGAATTAATATATCTTCAAAAGATTATTTTTGCGGTATAGACGCAGATTCTCTATTGGAAATAGATGCACTGCTTAAATTGACTTCTCAAATGATAGATGAAGAAGTAGAGTGTCCTGCAATGGGTGGCAATATATTCCCTATTAATGGTTGTTGTGTTGATAAAGGAATGCTTACAAATATACAAATACCCAAGAATAATGTGGCAAGATTACAGACTATTGAATATATAAGAGCTTTTATGTCAGGAAGAGTGGGTTGGGCATATATAGATTCTCTTTTAATTATTTCTGGAGCATTTGGATTATTTAAAAAGAATAGAATCATTGAGATAGGAGGATACCTTACTAGCAGTGGAAAATATCAAAAAGACACTGTAGGAGAAGATATGGAGTTAGTAGTCAGACTAAGCCGCCACATGTTAGAAAAAAAACTGAAATTTAAAATTAATTATGCTTTCAATGCTAATTGTTGGACGGAAGTACCTGAAAGTTATAATGTATTAAAAAGACAGAGAGATAGGTGGCATAGGGGCCTTATTGATATATTGACTTTTCATAAAAAGATCATTGGAAACCCTAAATATGGTAAAGTGGGTATGATTGCTTTCCCATACTTTTTCATATTTGAAATGATGGGACCACTTATAGAAATTCAAGGTTATTGTATGGTTGTGTTGGCTGCTATATTTGGACTTTTAAATATAAAAATTGCATTGATTCTTTTTATATCTACTATTTTGATGGGAATTTTAATTTCATTATCTTCTCTTCTTATGACAGAAAAAGAAACTGATTATTTTACTATTAAGGAATTAATGGTTTTGATATTATACTCATTTGTTGAAAACTTTGGACCAAGACAGTTAATTAGTTTATGGAGAGTCAGTGGATATATTAATTCTCTAAAAAAACCAAAGGGATGGGGTAAAATGGAGAGAAAAGGATTTACGAATGCCTACAGTGTTTCTCTAAAACAATAATGGAGGTATTTTATGAAAAAAACAGTAAGTATTATTTTTGTTGCTTTAGGTATAGTTATGATTGTCTTAGGTAGTTTTTTTTATTTTAAATACAGTAAGAAACCAGGTATTTCAATCGAAAAGGATGGAATATCTATAAGTGCAATGGTAGACTCAAGTTATTTTTATGTACTTGAGAATATTAAAATAATTTCTCAGAAGAAAAATCCACTAGTTTAACTAGTGGATTTTTGTTCTGAGAAATTTAGCCTATTTTAACATTATATTTTTTCATCCATATATTTATTTGAATTAAATAAGCAACTAATTGAGGGAAAGTCATAAGTTGTCCGAAAAGACGTCCATTAAAGGATTTCCCATTAGAAGCTAATAAATTTTTAACTTCTTCTTTATTTATGAGTTGAAGTAATGGAGATGTTTTATCCTGTATAATATTATTTAACCAGTTTACAACTATATTAGTATATTTAGGGTTAAAAGTTTTTGGATAAGGGCTTTTTTTACGCCAAAGTACATCTTTAGGCAACATTCCTTCCATTGATTTTCTTAAAAGTCCTTTTTCTCTATTATTATAGAACTTCATTTCTATAGGAATGTTAAAAGCATATTCTACTAATCTATAATCAGCAAAAGGTACCCTTACTTCTAAACTATTAGCCATACTCATTCTATCTTTTCTAGTTAAAAGAGTAACCATAAACCATTTCATATTGAGATAGAAGAGTTCTCTCATTCTGCTTTCAAAAGGACTTTCACCATCAAGCTTAGGAACTTTTTTTAAAGTATCAATATATTGATTTTTTACATAACCTTCTAAATCTACTGTAGCAAATTCTTTTGATAAAAGTTTTTTCCTTTCTTCAATGGATTGAGACCAAGGAAAAGTGTTTGTATTTATTAATTCAGCTTTTCTAAACCAAGGATAACCACCAAAAACTTCATCAGCACATTCACCAGAGTGCGTTACTGAGTTGAAGATTGTCAGAAACCAAAGATTTGTTTGTTCTTTTTAATTATTTAAAAGCGGAAAGGTTTAATAGAAAAATGTTTTGGGTTATAATATAGATAGGTAAAAAGGAGTTGATTTATCTATGCCTAAAAGAATACCCTATGGAATAAGTAATTATAAGACCTTAATTGAAGATAATTATATATATATAGACAAAACTCATTATATTGAAAAATTAGAGAACTATCATTCACCATATATTTTTTTCCTAAGACCAAGACGATTTGGAAAAAGTTTATTCACTTCAGTTATAGCTAATTATTATAATATAAATGAAAAGGACAACTTTAAAAAGCTTTTTGGTGAAACATACATAGGAAAGAATTCAACAAAAGATAGAAATAGTTATCATATATTAAAATTTAATTTTACAGGACTTAATACAGATACAAAGGAAACATTAGAAGAGACTTTTGTAAGAACAATTAAAGTTTCCTTTAATAATTTTATAAGCGAATATAATCTTAATGTAAAATATCTTCAAGAAGGTACAGCGGCAAGTATATTTGAAGATTTTTTGTCTAAGATCACTAATGAAATAAAAAATCCCGTGTACGTAATTATTGATGAATATGATCACTTTGCAAATGAACTTTTAAGTTTTCAAATAAGTTTATTTTCAGAGATAATAAGCAAAACAGGATTTGTAAGAAAATGGTATGAAGTTCTTAAGAAAGGTAGCGAATCTATAGTTAAGAGAATTTTTGCAACAGGTGTAAGTCCAATAACCTTAGACAGTTTTACTAGTGGTTTTAATATAGGGGATGATATAACCCTTCATGAAGACTTTAATGAAATGATGGGATTTACAGATGAAGAAATTAGAAAACTTGTATTACATACATCTAATATTAAAGTATCTGACGATAAAATGGAAGATTTGATACAAATACTGAGAAGAAATTATAATGGATACTTATTTTCGGAGGATTGTGAAACAAGATTATTTAATAGTGATATGATTCTTTATTATTTAAAGTCCTATGTAATAAAACAAAAAGGACCTCGTGAATTAATAGATAAAAATATTGCTAGTGATTATAGCAAGCTTGGAAAAATGTTTGATTTAAAAAATAGACATGGAAACATGAAAGTACTAGAAGCTATTTTAAATGAAGAAGAAATAACAGGTATTATAACAACACAATTTTCCCTTGAAAAGGATTTTGATGAAGACAATTTTAAATCTCTACTATTTTATTTAGGAATGTTAACCATCGATAAAAGTGTTTTAGGCGGTGTAACCTTTAAGGTTCCTAATTATGTAATAAAAGCTTTATATTTTGAGTATTTTGCTAAGAAAATCAGCGAAGAATTAGATTATGAATTAAATGTATCAGAAGTTAATGATTCTATAAGGGAAATAGCTCTAAAAGGGAATAATTCAAAACTTGTTTCTATAGTAGAAAAAACATTAAATAAGCTTTCAAATAGAGATTATATTAAATTTGATGAGAAATATGTAAAGTTGATATTTTTAACATATTGCTTTTTAAGTAAAATATATTTAGTAAAATCAGAATATGAAGTGGAGGGTGGATATATCGATATAGCACTTCTGAAACAGGTAAATATGGAACCAACTTATTTTGGAATCTTTGAATTGAAATATATATCAAAACTTCAATTTAACAATGAAGGCGAAGAAATCGTAAAGAAAAAAACAGAAGAAGCAATAAAACAATTGAAAAATTATAATAATTCTGAAGAGTTAAAACATATACCTAACCTAAAGAAATGGGCAATAGTATTTGTTAATGATAAAGCTGTAGTTAATATAGAGATATAGTATTTATTCAAAGCAAAGGTAATAACATAAAATAGAATATAAAATTTAAAGAAAAAGTCTGATTGCAGTGCAATTGGACTTTTTTTCAGATATAAAGAAGGTATCTTTATATAATAGTATACAATTTTGTAACCTTAATAATAAAAAAAGAATAAAATAATAGTAGCAATTTAATAGGAAAGTTTCTATGAAAATAAAGAAAGTTAAATATAATAATATGGAAAGCCTTATTATTTATGTGACAAGTGATGAAAAAGATAATGAGGATATAAATAATAAAATTACAAATTATAGAAAAAAATATAATGATGTTTCTATTTTTGTAAGCGGAATCAATAGCATTGAGAATTTATTAACAAAAATAATTCAAGAAAATAGAAGTGAGTAATATGTCTAAGAGGGGATAGGATGAATGTAGTCGGATATGTAAGATTAAGTAGAGATGAGGATAGAGAGAACTATTCATCAATAATTTCACAGCAAGATATTATTAATGAATATGCAAAAGAAAGAAACTGGACAATATCTAAAATGTATATTGATGATAATTGTAGTGGTTATTCTCTTGATAGACCTGCATTTAGTGAGATGATTAATGAACTTGAAAAAGGCAATATTGATACTGTACTTACAAAAGATTTATCTAGAATAGGAAGAAATAATGGTAAAGTATTAGTATTAATAGATCGATTTAAAGAACTAAATAAAAGGCTTATCTTAATCACAGAGGGTAATGGCGGACTTGATTTATCAAAAGATGAACATGATATTCTTGGTATTAAAACTTGGTATAATGAAATGTATATTAAGGATATATCAAGAAAGATAAGAGCAAATATGTATGCAAAACAAAAAAAAGGTGAACTTATTATGGGAAATTTCTATGGATATAAAAAGATTAAAATAAATGATAAGTTTAACTTGATAGTTGATGAAGATATTAGACCAATTATAGAATTAATTTTTAAAGAGTATATAAATGGAGCTGGTTACAAAAAAATATGTGATGTACTAAATGAAAAAAAGTATCCTACACCTAGTGAATATATACGTAAAAGACATGAAGAAAATGGAAGAGTATTTAAAAATGCTAAAACGAATACATGGCAAACTCATATGATACAAAGAATTATACAAAATGATATATATATAGGTACTCTTAGAACCAAGAAAAAACAGTCTAGATTAATAAAAGGTAAACAAGAAAATGTTGCAAAGGAAGAACAGTATATTTTTCCTAACCATCATGAGCATATAATTGATGAAGATATATTCAAATTAGCACAGGAAATAAATAATAAGAGAAAAGAAAAAGCATATAGGAAGAATAAGGAAAAGTACAGTTACATATTTGGAAGCTTTATGGAATGTGGTGATTGTGGATACACTGTTTCAGGTTTAAATTTAAGAAAAGCACTAGTAATAACAAGGGGTTATAATTGTACAATGTATATGAAATATGGTAAGAAACAATGTACTAATCATTCTGTAAAAGAAGAAAAAGTTCTTTTCTTTTTTAAAGAATTTCTTAAAGATGTTAAGGCAAAGTATGAAGAATATATCAATTCAATTAGCAGCAAGGAAAATAAAAATAATATACAAACTGCATTAAAAAAATACAAGAAAGCTTTAAATGTTGCAAATGAAGAAATGAAGTTATTACTAACTCAAAAAATTAAGGATATAATGAAAGAAAGCAATGTTGAATATAGACAAATCATAGAAAATTCGTATACTGAAATGGAAGCAGAGAAAAAAAGAATAATATTAGAATTGAATGAAAAAATCAATGAATTAGAGAGAGCAAGTAGTGAGAATATTGAAAAGAGTATTAAATCAAATATAGAAATTTTTGATTGTATTATCAATTCCGAGAGGCCTGAAAGAAAATATCTTGAAATGATTCTAGATAAAATAATTGTTTATAGTGATAGAAACTTAGAGTTTAAATTAAAGGTAAATATTGATAAGTTGACATTTAATGATGTATAAGAAACAAAAACCTCATTGATATTGCACATTCACCAGATAGAGCTACTGTAGAATCTTTTTTTACTTCCTTACAGAATAAATATAAGGATGAATCTATATCAGCCATTCCTGGAAGATCAGAGGCTTCAACAGCTTCTATTAAAGCTTTGGCAAGATTAGTTGAATCTAGTATTATATTATTATGGTTACTCTTTAAAAATTTAGACATTACCTTTACCCATTCAGTATCAGAATCTGGTTGGAAATCTGATTGATTAAAGTAAATGTTATTATCAGTATAATCAATAGAGTAGGTATTTAATGTTTTATTAACATTTTTTAAGTTTGATGAAGCAACTGCAGAAATAATACTTGAATCTAACCCTCCAGATAAAAAAGTACAAATAGGAACATCAGAAATAAGTTGTCTTTCAATAGAATCTATCAATAAATACCTTATATGCTCTGTAGTTGTATTTAGGCTTTCGGTGTGAGATTTACAGTTTAACTTCCAATATTCTTTTATAACTAAACTATCTTTAGAATACAAAAGAAAATTAGCTGGAGGAAGTTGATAAATATCTTTAAAAACTCCACTATCTAGAGAATGAGCCGGTCCTAATCCAAATATTTCAGCAATGCCTGTCTCATTTATAATAGGTTCAATTAAAGGATTAGCTAGTAATGTTTTTATTTCTGATCCAAAAATTAGAGTTTTATTTTTTAGTGCATAAAATAAAGGTTTAACCCCTAGAGGATCTCTGCATAAAAACAAGTTCTTATCTTTCTCATTCCAGATTCCAAAAGAAAAAATACCATTCATATATTTTAAGCAATCAGTTCCCCAAGCTATATAAGAAGTTAAAAGAACCTCTGTGTCTGAATAAGAAGAAAAGGTAAAACCTAGTTGTTTTAGTCTTTGTCTAATTTCTTCAGTATTATAAAGTTCACCATTATAAACAATTATATATTTTTTCCCATTATAAGTTTTTTGCATAGGTTGAATGCCACCAGAAGGATCAACCACTACAAGTCGTCTATGACCTAATAAGGCTTCCGTGGAAATATAATACCCATAAGAATCTGGTCCTCTATTTTTTAATGTAGAGGTCATATTTTCTATAACATATTTTTCTTCAGATAAATTTTTCTCAAAGTTTATCATTCCTGCAATTCCGCACATAGTATCAGCTCCTAGAATTCATATTTTTATATTCCATATATTTTATGGAAAAATACTACGAATTGTGATAGCTTGTTTAGAATATTAGTTAGAATGTTTATCTTTATACTATAAAAAATACTATGAATCACTTTTTAAAGTGATTCATAGTATTTTTTAAGAAGCAATCCATCATGTTCTAAAATAGGACTTTCGCAGATAACACATCCTTTAATATCAAACTTAACAAAAGCTTCTATGCAAGCTTTATAGTTAAAATCACTTTCTTCAAAAGGTAAATGATTTCTTTCACCCTTAATGGTATAATTGATTCCAGACATATGTATATGCATATCTTTTAATGCAACTTCACCCATCTCTGTACCCACATAATCTAATATTTTTGCAAAATCATTATAGGTTTTCAATATACCGTTATCTCTAGCATGAAGATGAGAAAAGTCTATACATAGTTTGCAGGTGGCAACCTCTTTGCATAACCTAACATTTTCTTCAAGAGAACCAAATTGTGTTCCTTTACCTGTAGTTTCAAGTCTATAATCTATGCCTATGTTAGGGAGTTTTAAAAGATTATTTTTTATAGTTTGAAAAGTTTCTTCCTTAGAATCTTTAAGATAAAAACCAGGATGAAAAACTAAGCTTTTTCCCTGAACTTTTTTCAGTCCTTCAGCACCTTGAATAATTCTTTCCATAGACTTTATTTGTTTTTCTTCTTCATCAGCATTCAGATTTATAAAGTAGGAACCATGGGCCGATAAATAGAAATTATTTTTATATTTAGTTTCTAATATTTCATTTTTGTTTTTATCTGTTACATTTACTGAACGCACAAAAGGCAGTTCCATAGCATCTAATCCAAATTCTTTTAAATATTCAATACCAGATTTATAATTTAATTTTTTATTTTCATCTCCAAATGGAAGACCTGATATTCCAAAGAATAAAGTATTCATATTATCATCACCTCTTTGAACAACATTATATCACAAAAATTCTCATCAGTATGTTATAATAGCAAAGAAGAAGGTGATAATATGAAAGCAGAATGGAGATTAAAAGTTACAAATTGTGATATCGATACAATTGCAAAAGAGGCTAATATAAGTAAAACCACTGCTAAGATTTTAGTTAATAGAGATATTAAGAATATAGAAGAAGTAAAAAGCTTTATGAATTCCTCACTAAAGGATATGCATGATCCCTTTTTAATGAAAGATATGGATGTGGGAACAGACATAATTTTAGATGCACTTGATGAAGGAAAAAAAATAGTTATCTATGGTGATTATGACGCTGATGGAGTTACCAGTACAGCAATATTATATGAAGCACTTTTAAAATTAGAAGCAAATGTAGAATACTATATACCTGATAGAGAATCAGAAGGATATGGAATGTGCAGTGAAAGAATTCAAATTTTAAAAGAACAGGGAACAGAAGTAATTTTAACTTGTGATAATGGTATAAGTGCTATAGAAGAAATAAACTTTGCTAGAAGTTTAGAAATGCAAGTTGTTGTTACTGATCATCATGAGTTATCTTTCAATGAATTTGAAGGAAAAAGGGAGTATATTATTTCACAAGCTGATGCAATTATAAATCCAAAGCAAGAAGATTGTCCATATCCTTTTAAGCTATTGTGTGGAGCAGGTATAGCATTTAAATTTGTACAAGCATTATATATGAAGCTGGGCATAGAAGACAATGATGCTTATGAATTTATAGAATTTGCAGGTATAGGTACTATATGTGATGTAGTTGATTTAATTGGTGAAAACAGAATAATTGCTAAAAATTCTTTGAAAATGATAAGTAATACTAAAAATATAGGACTTAATGCTCTCAAAGAAACCTTAGGTATTAAAGATAATAGTATAAAATCTTACCATATAGGATTTATGATAGGACCTTGTATAAATGCTACAGGGAGATTAGATACTGCAGCTTTATCTGTAGAATTACTTACATGTAATGATATAAATAGAGCCATAGAGCTAGCAAGAACTTTATATGATTTAAACAAGACTAGACAAGAAATGACAATGAAGAATGTAGAAGAAATTATAGATTCTATTGAAAATTCTAATTTAAAAAATGATAAAGTACTAGTTGTTTATAAGAAAGATGTACATGAAAGTATAGCTGGTATAGTTGCGGGCAAGGTTAGAGAAAAATTCAATGTTCCAACTATAATTTTGACAAAAGGAAAGGATATGCCTAAAGGTTCAGGACGCTCCATTGAAGAATATAATTTGTTTGAAGAGTTACTAAAATGTAGAGAGTTTATGGAAAAATTCGGAGGTCATCCAATGGCAGCAGGTCTATCAATAAAAGAAGAAAATATTTCTGTATTAAGAGAACAACTAAATAAAAACTGTACTCTTAGTGACAGTGATATAAGACCTAAAATAAAGATAGATAGAAGAATACATTTAAGTGAAGTAAGTTTAGAGTTAATAAATGAACTTGAAGAACTAGAACCTTTTGGCAAAGGAAATCCAACTCCTGTTTTTGCAGAGAAAAATATACAGATTTGTGACATAAAAATACTTGGCAAGAATCAGAACACTTTGAAACTAACATGTATAATACATAATAATAGTAAAATAGATGCTATATGTTTTAATAGAGTAGAGGATTTTAAAGAGTTATTAAAAGAAAGATACGAAAATAATTATGAGAAAGTATTGATAAATCCATTAGGATTAAAGTTAGATATAATCTTTT
The DNA here is from genome assembly GCA_036677675.1 of Clostridiaceae bacterium. Classification (GTDB taxonomy): domain Bacteria; phylum Bacillota; class Clostridia; order Clostridiales; family Clostridiaceae; genus Clostridium_H. The sequence goes on from JAVBWC010000010.1 coordinate 15,531, forward strand.
ATCCAATGATAAATGATTTTAATGGCACGAGAAAATTACAGTTAAGAATTAAAGATTTTAGACTTTCAACAAATTAAATATAATATTATTTATAAGCAAATTCAAATAAAATCTCCCTTATAAACTTTAAGGGGGATTTTATTTGATATTTTAAATGTTCCAAAAGAAGGAAAAATATTGTTTATATAGAATATATAACTAAAAGAGCTTAAAACAGGAGGTGATTAATATGTATGAAGCATATGACAAATTACCATTTAGCATAGCTGTTCTAAAAGATAACACATTAAAAATCCAATATTTCAATGAAGAATTTAAAAATACTTTTAAAGTTGATTACGATATAATCGGTAAAAATATAGATAGAGTTGATTTTTTTGATGCCCTTAACGAGAGTTTACAGGAATGTTTTATGCATAAAAAATGTAAAAATTTAAGTAAGATAAATATTATGAATAAATATTTTGATTTTAATATTAAATACAATAATAATTCATTAGAAGTATTTGCATATGAAGTTAGTGATTATATTAACAAGGAGGTTAAAGCAAAACAAGATAAAGAAAAACTTTTAGCTATTTCAACCGAAATAAAAACAAAATATGATATTGTTCGAAATATTAGAAATATTGAAAAAGAAGGTCTCATCCATTTAAAAGATGTTATGAATAATATTTCAGAAGGGATAATTGTTCTGGATAAACATGGAGTATTTGATTTTTGTAATAAAGCTGCTTTGCGAATTACAGGATATACCATAGAAGAAATTAAAAATTATAAAGAAATTTTAGAATACATAGATATTATTAATGATAAAGATTGTAGGAGTACTTTAAAAGAAGTATATGAAGATTATCTAAAAAATTTTAAGAGTATAGAAAATTTAGTAATAAAAATTCAAGATAAAGTTCAAAATGAATATAAATATATAGATGCAAACTTCAATTATGTAATAAATAATAAAAATGAAATAGTGTATACAGTAATATCTTTAAAAGATATTACTGAAATGAAAACTAATGAAATTATGATAAAAAAGCAGAATAGTGAGCTAGAAAAAGTAACTAAAATGAAAGATGATTTTTTTAACATGATATCTCATGAACTCAGAACTCCTTTAACTATTATCCACTCATCGCTTCAATTAGCAAATAATATATACTCTAAAGAAATAACACCTAACATTGAGAAAATACTATTGAGAATAAATCAAAACTGTACAAGATTATTAAAATTAATAAATAATACATTAGATATTTCTAAAGCAGAAGCTGGATTTTTAAAATTAAATTATTCTGTTTTTGATATAGTTTTTGTTACAGAAAGTATAAGTTCTTCAGTAAATTTTTATGCAAAAAGTAAAGGTATAAGATTGATTTTTGATACTAACGAAGAAGAAATATTGGTGAAATTAGATAAGGACAAATATGAGAAAATAATACTAAATTTACTATCTAATGCAATAAAGTTTACATCAGAAGGAAAAGAAATAATGGTTATTGTTTATTCTGATCATAAGGAAGTATCCATTAAAGTTAAAGATAGAGGTATAGGCATTCCAAAAGATAAAATAAGTACTATATTTGATAGATTTGAACAAGTAAATAATTCACTTTCTAGAAATTCAGAGGGAACAGGTTTAGGCTTAGCTTTAGTAAAGGAATTTGTGGAGATGATGAAAGGAAAAATAGAGGTGAAAAGTAAGTTAGGAGAAGGAACAGAATTTAATGTAAAATTTAATAATAAAATTTTGCAGGATAAATACATTCAAGATTCTTTTAACATATTAGAAAATTTAGATGATAAAGTTATTATTGAATTTTCAGATGTAATAGAATAAAAAGCTCACAAATATTAATGAATTCAAATAATTTAAGTTGATGTGAAGTTTATTTTTTCTAGGAGTATATTCAAAAAATTTATACTCCTAGTTTTTACATTTATGAAAATACAGATGTATAGGCAGAGGGTAAAATATTTATTTTTTATTTATCATTTGCTGTTCTACAGACGCAATCATTCTTTTGACCATTTCTCCTCCAACATTTCCTGCATTAGCCATTTTTCCAATAATTTTTGATGGAATATCTCCCATATATTCATGCTCATTAGTTTGATCCTCTAATCCCATATCTTTAGCAACTTCTGCTTTAAACTTATTTAATTTACTTTCTGCTCCTGGAAATACAGGTCTTTGAGACATACTTTTTTTCTCCTTTTGTAAAGAATTTTTATAATATAATAAATGATAACTAATTTGTAATATACTTAGTTAAATTTAAGTAAATAATAAAATTTAACAAGTAGGTATACAACATTGCTGCATACCTACTTTAAATTTATCCTAATAATCTATACAAGGTATTTAATATTATAAATTTCTTTCGTATGCTTCTACCATTCTTTTTACCATTTCTCCACCAACACTACCGCATTGCCTTGAAGTAAGATCACCATTATAATCTGTGAACGGAACACCAAGTTCATTAGCTACTTCCATTTTAAATTTATTTAAACCATTTCTAGCTTCTGGAACTAAATGTTTCATAATCATTTCCTCCTTTATACTTCATTTATTACAGTGTGTTATGGCTTTAATTATTTTGTCACTATTATATTGTGAAAAATCAGCTTTATATATGCTGATGTTTTAATGGATTTCGTGGTATAAATTTTTATTATATCCATAAAGAAAAATAATATGTTATAAGTACTAAAATTCAAAAAATTAATTTTGTAATTAGTATAAAAGACTGCTCAATGGAAAGCCTAATAGAAAATACAAATAAAGTTTTGTTTTAAGAAAGGAGAATATGGATGACTGATCATCAACACGTTGGAAATACTAAGACAAGTAATATAAGCTATAAAACTAGTCCTCATAAATCAAAGGAACATAAAGCACATAAAGAGGTTTCTTCAAAACTTGATAAAACAACAGAGTAAAAATCTAAAGGTTTTAATTTTATAAATAAAAATATGAGATTCTAAATATAATTAACGTAATGAATATTATGTAAATAAAAATTTAAAAATAAATAAGATATAAAATAAACTAAATAATAGAATTTAGTTTATTTAGATTAGTTATGAAAGGCAGGTAAAGAGAATGACTATAAAGAGTAACCTTACTAATAAACAATTATCAGCAATCGGAATAAAAACAACTGATAATGGCAGTAATGGGAATTTAAATGAACCAGATATTGAACTAAAACATAAGAAAAAAAGAAAATTCAACGAACCCAAATAATTTAGATAATAAAAGAAAGAACTTACTTTGGTTAAATAGATTCTACTAAAAAATCTATTTAACCAAAGTAGGTTCTTTTTATTTGGATAATATAAAAAAGCTTAAAGTTGTATTTTTATCTTCTTTTTAGAAATTTATGAAAAACAAATGTGTAAAACTTGCAAAAACAACTCCAAATTTTGTAAACTGTATAAAAATTACCGTGGGGTTATAAAATAGCATGCAAGATTAAAAAGAAATATATTTCATTTTGGGATATGCAATACATTATTTTAAAGGAAAAATAGGATAGAAGTATATAGCATATTGGAAACTAACACATATAATAAATTAATAGGTTAACAGGAGGAATAAACAATGGTATTTGAAAATTTCTTAACGATAGATTATGTCAAAACATTCTTAGGAACTGTGGTAGTTACGATGCTTACAGTACAATTTTTAAAAGAGTTGCCAGTGATAAAAAAACTTCCAACAAAATACCTTGTGTTCTTAGTCGCATTATTTAATATACTAATATGCAGTATGCTCACTAATAATTTTTCTTTAAGTAGTTTATATTTAATATTTATTAATGCTATGTTAATAACTTTTACATGTACTGGTGGGTACGACTTTACAATAAAAAATATTAAAATTAATCAGGATACAAAAGTGATTCCACCAAAGACTATACCTCCAGAAGGAGAAACAACAGAAATAAGATAGTTAAGCCCTAGTATTAGAATAATATCTAATGCTAGGATATTTTTAGTAGAGCTATAAATATCTAAATATTAAAAATTAATATTAATTAATGAGATATAAATACATTTACCGTACTATTCTATAAACTTTTAAAAATTTTTATAGTAAAGGATTTTCTATTCTTCATAACAAATAATAGGAGTTCCATCTTCTATATTATCAAAAATTGTTTTAGCTAAATACAAGGGTACATTTACACATCCATGGGTTCCATTTCTCTTATATATATCTCTTCCAAAAGAATATCTCCAGCTGGCATCATGTATTCCAATGTTCCCAAAAAAAGGCATCCAATAAGTTACCCCAGCTTCATAACCTGGTCCTATTAAAGTTGCTCCCTTTTGTTTGTAATTAAGCATATAAGTTCCAAGGACAGTAGAATGTCCTTTATTGGGGTTTCCTGTTACTACAGCACCTTGAGTTACAAGCTTTCCATCTTTATAAAACCATAAATGCTGCCTTGTTATATTAATTTCTACATAAGTATTGCCTATCTCATCTTCACCCCTTGATAAAGCCTTTTGAGTATATATAGGTTCTTTTTCAAGTACTTTGCCAAGTTTTATATTTTCTAATAATGCTCTTATTTCAGCATCACCATTAATTTTCCATCCATAGAGTCCACCCTTAACTTCTACTATTTTACCCATAGAGGTTTTAAAATTTCTTGCAATTCCAACTGTATCGTATTTTTTACTCAATCCGTACACATACCTAATAACTGCCATTTCATTTATTACAACCTCTAAATTTCCATCAATACTAAGCCATTTATTTATTATATTTCCATCTAATACTTCATTTTCACTTCCAAATATATAAGTGATCTTTGTTTTTATATACTTATTTAGTAAATTCTTAGTTTCAAGAGTTTTCTCAGAAATTAGAGTATACTTTGGATTTTCATAACAAAGCTTTTCATTTAAATTTAATTTTGTTTCTCCTTTTAATATGCTCATTTTTATAGCTTCATTTAATTTCTCTTTAATTATCTTATTTCCATATACTTCTTTAATCACTTCATATGATTTATTTGAATACTTAAAACGTACATTTTGGGGTTCTATAATAGTTTTATTTAAACAATTTAACTCATTAATTTTCATATCTAAATTATCTTTATTATAAACATATAAATCATCTACATAATATTTTTGATCCTTGAATAAGGAAATTATCCATTTAAATGAACTTTTCTTGTAGTAAATACTAGAAATGCTGGTTTTTTCATTGTATTGCATTTCTATATCTCGTCCTATTATATCTTGTACTTCTCCACTTCTTTCTATCAACTGAAGCTTATAATCTTTAACACGACTTCTAATTATAGAAGCTGCATCATCATATGCTTTTAATGAGACATCTACTCCATTTATTACCGTATTAAAAAAGAAATGCTTAGCAAAGTATACTGAAATAAGTAAATATAATAGTAAAATTGAAGCTATTAGAATCATAATATTTCCTCTATACTTACTTTTAAAAAAATTTTTTATATTAATGTTTTTCATACCAATCTATACCTTTCATAGAAAATACTTTAATTTAAACATAATAACTAATTTAGAATATGTTTGTATTTTGGATTTTAAAACTTAATTTATAGATAGTAATCTTAAATATACGTTAAAATTAAAATAAATAGAGTAATCAAAGCTAAAAGTGAAATTGAAAATCCTATTGACTGCGGTATAAGAAAGGTAAAAAAGATGACCCAAGCGCCAAGAGAAAAGTGGATTCATTTAATGACTATCAACAGCTATCCTATGACTATGATAATCTAAAGAAAAAACTAATAGAATAGGATAATGAAGAAAAATGGAAAGTAAGATTTGAAAGTTAAAACCAGGGAATAGCATTATTCCCTGGCAACAAGATTAGTGAACGTATGGAGACTTTAAAATTATTTTAGGACTAACCTTAAATAAATATTTCTAAAATCTGTTTCCATTGCTAATCACCTCTCTATGAGTATAGTATGTGCAGATTAGAAATTAATACACTAGAAAATAAAGGTAAAATTAAATAACACTTATTCTATTTCATTTATTTCTAAGCGGTTTTTATAAGCTAACCCGAAAAGCCATGTATACAAAGGTGTTATATCCATTTTCTTGGGAAATTCAATTTTATGAGTTGATGTAGTTTGATTATGAGCATTGCGTTTGATATTAGTTAGAAAAGTAATATTAATTTCACTATCATCAATTCCGGTTCCTGCAGTTTCCATTGAACAGTCAACAATATTCATTAAGAACACTGAATTAACAGACATCTTTCTTCCAGTTGCACCTTGTTTATCAATAATAATCATTCTAATATTTGTAAATATAACTACATCTCTTATTAAAGAATATGCTTGAACCACTTCTTCATCATCTAAAAAGTATTTACCATATTCTGCTTTAACAGAATCCTTATTCATTTCACTTAGGTTTCCAGCAAGTCCACTAACTAAATTACTTAGTCCACCTATATTACCCATTATTCCTTTTACCATTATAAATCTCTCCTTACTTTATTATAAATTTTTATATTTTTTAAATATAATATAAAAAGTGCTAACCATATATTAGCACTTTTAGTGTTAAGACAAAATATTCAGTTATTGTATCTTAACTACTCAAAACAATAAGTAATTCTTATATGATAAACCCTAAACTTTTTAATAGGAAAATCCAAATCGTTAATGTAAAGGCTGATAGTAAAGTAGTTACTACAACAATACTTGAAGTCAAAACACCATCGTTATTCATGTTTTTAGCCATAATATAGCAACTTACTGTAGTTGGACACCCTAACATAATAAGTAAAGCAATAAGCTTTTGGTCCCTAAATCCAAAATATACCGCTAGCGGTAGAAATAACGCAGCTTGAACTATTAATTTAATAAAACTGGATGCTAATGTGGGTTTTATTTTTGCCAATGCTTTTTTTCCTTCAAAGCTAGCGCCGATTGTAACTAATGCTAATGGTGAAGCCATAACCGCAAAATTTTCCAGTGTTTTATCAACTATTTTAGGGAAATTAATATTTAATAAAGATTCCAATATTCCTAGTAAAATTCCAATGATAATAGGATTCTTTATAATATTAATAAATGCCTTTTTTATATTGTTTATTCCTTTTTCAGTCTTATCTCCTTCAAATGTAAGTACAATAACAGAATATATATTATAAAGAGGAACTGATCCTATAACCATTAATGGAGCTATTCCAGCATCACCATAAATATTTTGAATAAAGGCAATACCTAAAACAGCTGCACTTCCACGAAAAGATGCTTGAACAAAAGCACCTATCATTGAACTATCTTTCATGACTTTTTTGGTAACAAACCAGATTGTCCAAAAACAAATCGTTGTAACTATCGCGCAAAACAATACATATTTTCCATCAAAACTCTTACTAATATTGGTTGATCCTATATCAGTAAATAATAGTATGGGTAGAGTTACATTAAAATTAAATTTATTAGCTACGTCTATAAAATTATCATTTAACATTCCTGTCTGTTTTAGAATATAACCTATTGCAATAACCGCAAATATTGGAAGTGTAGCATTTAAGCTGTATATTAAACTGTCCATTTTCTATTTTTCACCTTTCTGTAACATTCCACTAGTTTAAGAGATTTACTTGTGTATAATACTATCATAAATACGGCATCAAATTCTAGTGGTCAATTTTATTTTTTTAATTTTAAAGCTATTTTTAACTCTTATTTATGCTGCATTATTATTCATTTAAAATTATATCAAAATGAGCCAAAGTATCATAAACATATATTGGTAATGCATTTTATTTATTAGTGCTATTACCTTTTTAAAGTTATTAAAATTATGAAAAAATTCTATTTATAATGGACATACAAAAATGTTAAAAATACCTTAAATAATATCTATTCATAATTGTGATATGCTTTCTTTATATTAGACAGTTGAAATAATAAAATTAATTAATGCGTATAAATTACATAAAAGATTATATTATTGAATAAAAATTTTAATATATCAATATATAAATGAGTAGGAGGAAGTTATATGAAATTTAGTTTCTTTTACAAATGTAAGAATGGTAAACTTATTAGTAAAGACGATAAGTCAGAAGGAGCTTTAGAAGAAGATATAAAAGTTTTGGAAAATTTATCCAGATACTTAGAAGAAAATAAAATTGATAAGAAAAAATTATGTAATGAAGAATTAGAGAAAATCATAAAAGAATTAAGAAAAAATGAGTAATTTATAGTAACCATCTAAAAATAGCTGTAGAAAAGAGTTACTAGATAACTTTTTCTACAGCTAAAATATTATTTATTAATAGTTATAAAATCAAGTCCTTTAACAATATGGTCTTTACCATAAATACAAACAAGTATATCCTTATTGCTTTCATTATAAATTTTAATAGTATTTTTGCTAACTGTTGTTTTTAAAAGATTTCCTCTAAACATGACCTTAAATGAACATGAATTCCATTGCAAAGGAATACTAGGATTTAAAACTAGTTTATCATTTTTAACTCTAAGTCCTCCAAAACCTTGTACAAATGCCATCCATGTTCCAGCCATACTTGTTATATGACATCCATCACAAGTATCATTATTGTAGTTGTCAAGATCAAGTCTGGCTGTTCTAAGATACATTTCATATGCTTTTTCTATATTTCCAATTTTACTTGCCAAAACAGCATGAAGACAAGGGGATAAAGATGATTCATGAACTGTTCTTGGTTCATAAAATTCAAAGTTTCTTTTTATTGTATCAATATCATATCTATCCTCTAGAAAATATAATCCTTGAAGTACATCTGCTTGTTTGATGAAGCAGGAACGTAGAATTCTATCCCATGACCAATTTTGATTTAATGGAAGATGTTTTTTATTTAAATTTTTAACAAGGATCTGTTCCTTATCCATATATCCATCTTGCTGTAAAAATACTCCTAATTCCTTGTCTTCAGGATAGTACATATTTTCAATAATATGTTTCCAATTTTCTATTTCTCTAGAGGTAATATTTAATTTAATTTGCAATTCAGTATATCTCTCTAATTCATTTGCTTTAAGATAAGTCATTACAGCAATAGTATATTCTAATGTCCAAGCAGCTATTGTATTAGTATACCAGTTATTATTCACATTATTTTCATATTCATTTGGGCCAGTTACACCTAATATTACATATTTATTTTTAGCTTCAGAGAAATTAACTCTTTGGGCCCAGAATCTAGATATTCCAATGAGAATAGGAAGTCCAAATTCTCCTAGGTAGCTTTTATCTCCAGTGTAATTTACATAATTGTAAATTGCGTATGCTATAGCACCATTTCTATGAATTTCTTCAAAGGTTATTTCCCATTCATTATGGCATTCTTCACCATTCATAGTTACCATAGGATAAAGAGCACATCCATTTGTAAAACCAAGTTTTTTGGCATTTTCTATGGCTTTATCTAATTGATTATATCTATATATAAGAAGATTTTTAGAAACCTTTTCTTCAGCAGTACTTAGATAAAAAGGAAGACAATATGCTTCTGTATCCCAATAAGTACTGCCCCCATATTTCTCACCAGTAAATCCTTTTGGTCCTATATTAAGTCTTGCATCTTCTCCAGTATAAGTTTGATTTAGCTGGAATATGTTAAACCTAATTGCCTGTTGTGCTTCTACGTCACCATCTATAATAATATCACTATGTTTCCATTTTTCTTCCCATGCTTTACGTTGTTCTTCAAACAAGGCTTGGAAGCCTGAACTTTGAGCTTGTAGTGATAAATCCTTAGTTACTTTTACAAGCGTATTTGTATCATAATATCTTGAAGAGGTATTTGCCACATATTTATAAATTACTAATTCATCATTCTTACAACAATCTATTCTTACTGTATTTGAAATATATTTTTCTTTTTTAAAGATATCTATTGGAATGTTTATTTTTTCATTATTTTTTGTTATTTCAAATCTCATATAAGAGCACATATTAAAATCTAGTTTTTTTGTTTTAAGCATAACATAACCTTCATAAGGCTGCACATTTTTATCTACTTCTACCCAAAACTTTTCATCATAGTTTGAGTCTTTATTAATTACATCACCATCTAAATAAGGAGACACTTCTATGAAGCCGTCAAAGTTAATAGGGGATAGAGAATATTTTATAGCTCCTATTTCATTACGAGGCATACTTATGAAACGTTTTGAATTTACTTTTACTTCTTTTCCATCTTTTAAGACAGCATTAAAGCTTCTTTCTAAATATCCTTCTTTCATGTGTAAAACTCTAGTAAAATCTTTTATTTTGCATTGGGCAAGATCTAGAAATTCATCACCAATTTTTATATCAATTCCAATCCAGTTTGTTGAGTTTAAAACCTTTGCAAAATATTCTGGATAACCATTTTTCCACCAACCAACTTTAGTTTTATCTGGAAAATATACTCCTGCAATATAGCTTCCTGATAAAGAGCTTCCGCTATATTTTTCTTCAAAGTTAGCCCTTTGTCCCATGAATCCATTACCTAAACTAAATACACTTTCAGATATTTGGTTATTTTCTGGAGAGAAACCTTCTTCAATAATGTTCCATTTATCTAGTTTGAAATATTTATTCACTATTGTCAGTACCTCCTTTTTAATTTTATTAATTCAACTAGTAGTAATTAAATTCAAGCAAATGTTTGTGCATTTTTTTAAAAATTAAAGTTAGATTGTATCTAACCTGATATCAAAAAATTATATTTTTACATAAAAATATATAAACTAGAAATTTATTATTATACTATAAATATATATCAAAATTTATGAAATTTGTACTTAAACTAGAAATAACAAAGTATATGAATTTAAAATATTATATTTATTTTTTTAATTAGTATAAAAACATAATAATTCTATCGGGTTCTTATTGTACATATTAATAATAAATAGAGATGAGCATAACTAATAAATTTAGCTATAGCTTAAAAAATGACTTTTAGATAAAAGTTACCTATATTTTTACCTAAAAAAGGGCAGACTATTTCTAGGACTGTGTGGTTGTAAATTTATGGTTTTGTCAAAGGGCAAATACTTGGCTACGCGCTTCGCTTTAATCCCGTTAGGGATTTGGTTTTATCACATTTGTTCAATTTTATTGCTGTGATAGCAGCAGTAAGTAAGCAAATATGACCTAGTGTATTTAAATTACAAACTGAATCAATATTTCTAACAGAAGCATTTTCAAGATTTAAATTTTTGAATCTAGAGTTGTAGCGCTCTGATTCTGTACGTAGCGAGTAAATTTTCTTAAAGAAAGAAGATTCTGTATCTATAGAAGCTCTGTAATCAGTTCCTATAGATTTATACTTTACACACCCACGGTTCTTCTTACCATTTAAATATTTAGGATTATTACAAGGACACTTCGTGTCATCTTTAGAAGTTCTAAAAGGACATCAGAACTTTTGCTTTATAGAATCTTTAAGATATTGTTTTCCATCTTTGTGCATAGCTAAACCAGCTTCGCATATGGGATTGCCGGCAGGCAGTGTCTCAGGTTCTTTAGTTCCTCTTTTATTTCTTGCTATAAATGCTAATCCGTGGAGTTCATTCTTAATAAAATTGTGATTATTCCTAGAGTCAAATCCCTTGTCTGCTATGAAGTAAGTACCATGTAAGCTGAACCATTTACTTGTTTCAGTTAAAAATGGTATTTGCATAGAGATGTCAGCTTTTTCAGCAGTAGTAGTCATCTCATCTATAGGTAAACCCTATATAGCGTCACAAAGAACAAAATTTTTATATCCCCAATAATACTCATAGTTTTTTTCTGTAATTTCATTGCTTGCAGTATGTACACCTAATCTGCAATCTTTATCAGCTTTAGGTTGCTTATCCTTTTTAAATTTATTTTTAGAAAAGGATTTTGGATTATTTTTCTTAGTATTTGCCTTGATTGGAGTTGAATCGAATGAGGTAAACGCTGGACTAATTGCTCCTAAATTATTGAGAGTATTTACTTGAGTTTTAAAAATTTCTTTTAATATATTATGAGGCAAATTCTTTATGAAGCGTTGAAGAACTGTGTAGGATGGCAAAGGTTTTAAAATATTAAAACCACATAAATATGCTATTTTTAAGTTGTTATTTAAGAAATCTTTTAACTCTGTAATCATAGCAAATTTCTCACACTTCATTACTATGAAAGCTCTTAGAAGTGCGTGGCGAGAATAGCCCTTCGGGCCAAACTTGGAGGGTAAAATATCCTCAAGTATTGATAAGTCCAGATTCTCAAAAAAACTTGAATAAAAGTCGATTAGACTTTGGGGTGTAAATAATTCAATTAGATTTAGAAGTTCTTGACGTTGGTACATTTTTTAGACCTCCTTGAAATACTTAAACTAATTAGTTTTGCCTAATAAATATATTATTAGTCAAAGTATTTCTAAGGATACGCAAAAATTTGAGTGATAATGATTTTTTGGCTCTAGCGAGCCTTGCAATAAAAGGGCTGCGAGTTATGCTCAAGCCTATAATAATAAAAATAAAAGAGGTGAAAATATATGAGTTCTAAAAATAAATTAATGAAAAAAAATAATGGAGTTGATTGGGAGGAATTACACCCTTTAACTACCGGTAATAATGTTAAAATGCCAGATGGGGAATCTATTAAAACTTATTTAGATCGTATTATGGTTAATGTTAAAAGCTTCGGTGCTAAAGGCGATGGTGTAACAGATGATACTGTTTCAATCCAAAATGCAATTAATTATATTGATAGTATTGGAGAAGGAACAATATTATTTCCGCATACTGAAAATTTTTATAAAGTAACAGTATCCATAAATATAAAATCAAATATTAAAATTTTAGGTGCATTAAGTAAACCACTTATAAAAAATACATCAACAGATACTGTTAATATTTTTAATATAATCAATGTTAATAATGTTGTAATAGAAAATCTTTCAATTCAAAATGGTATAGCTCAAACAGATTCACACCTTGGATCGTATAAAAACGGTATTTACATTGAAAATTCTGCAAACATATTTATTTTAAATTGTTATTTAACAGAAATAGCAGGTATGTCTGGGGTATATGTAAGAAAATCAAAAGGATTGCATGTTTTAGATTGTACGTTCTATCGAATGACTTATAGTGGGTTACTTTTACTTGAAGAAACTGAAGATATTTTTGTTGAAAGAACTACTTTTGATACCCTTACTATTAACGGACAAGCTTATACTATAGCTACAGGTTCAACAAACTATACTGATAATTTCCTTTTTAAAACACGCAATCTTCATATTGATAGATGCAGATTTTTAAATAATCCTCTATGGGAAGGTATTGATTCACATGGTTGTGTTGGATTTTATTGTACAAATAATTATATCCAAAATGTAGCTACTGGTATTATGTGCGCCTTTGATAATAGACCACAAAGCCCATTTGGTCATAGCGATATTTACATTGAAAATAATGTTATAATAAAAGGAAGTAGTACCAGTGACGGTGATGGTATAGTTGTTCAAGGTAATGATAATGGTACTGGAGAACTTTCAGATAATATAAAAATAATAGGAAATAAAATTATTGGTACATTTGGTAGTTTTTCAAGTCAATATGTTGCAGGTATTAGACTTAGTAATTTACGAAACTTTGAGGTTTCTGGAAATTATGTAGATGGATGTATTAATAAAGCTTTTACTATGAGTATTTGTATTTATGGAACTGTTGATAAAAATCAATTTATAGATACAAAAATAAATTCTTCCAGCGAAATATTCCCAGTAAGAATATTTAATGGTTGCTATATAATTAATATCTGTAATAATACTATTAAAAATATAAAAGAAATAAGAGTTCAACGAGCATTTTATAATACTAATAGAGGTCTTGTATTCTTTGATAATAACTATATCGAAGCACATATTCCATATAATGTGATTTGCGCATTAATGGATGGGGTTGTAAGCACTTCAAAAATAGGTAAAATTGGAATTTATTCAAAAGACCAATATGGAATTTTAAAGTACTGGTGTACTGACAGTAAAATTAGATCTGTAAGTGCAACAACAGCACTTACTGTTTCGGGTTTAACTGGAAGTAATGTTCTTACCTCAAGTGCTAATATGTTAAATTATTTAGCACCAGGTGAAGAGATTATAATACCTAATGCAAAAGCAGATGATACTTCATTAACAACTACTGTTGCCGATTATATTAATAATAATAGTTTTACTATAAGTGATAATCTTGGTCAAACTATTTCAAATAAAGCTGTACGTACAATAGAATCTACTTGGGTGAAGTCTTAATAATATTAAAAATTAGTATTACAGTTGACATTTAAGTATTATAATATACAAAAACAACAAACGTATTAAAAGCAAATTAAAAAGACTAAGTCCTGTACAATACAAGATTCAGTCCTCAATAGCTGCTTAATTAAATTTTGTCTAACCTTTTGGAATCAACTCAGTACACTCCTAGAATTCTATCTATTTTTTATCTTTATTAGGTTTAGTGAATTAAGAGTGTTTGAAGTATAAATGTCTATGGAGTTATCACAAACTTCAATCTTATTTTTTTTATGACACTTCTCTATAGTAATATTTTCTAGAAGTTTTGAAAAACTTATATTTTCTATATTAGACTTAGATTTATTTGTTTGTTTAATATTTCTTCTCATTACATCATTTTCAGAATATAATCCGTGTGTTGTACGTATTGCCTCAACTCTTAGATATATGTTACTATTAATATTTTTTTTATTCATGTTTTTACTCCTTTCCCAAAATAATATACGGGTTATCATTGTAAATTAAAGGGGTAGGTTAATAAAAAGAAGTAAAAAATCTATTATTTAGGTAAATTTTTATCATAGAATTTATATTAATATATTACTTAAACCAAAAGAAACAGAACAATATGTTATAAGCTTAACAAATATAAATTTATTAATTAAAACTTTATATAATCCCCCTCAATATTTTTACAACATTACGTATATATATAAAATCCACAATATAAGGTAAGAGGGGGAAGAAAGAATAATGGATAAACACTATGAAGAAGAAATAGAACTTAAATCAAGTGAATATCTAGAAATTATTAAAAAAGTAGAGAAAGCAGCATTACAAGCAGGTATAACATTAGAAGAAGGAATAAAGTTTTTAGACTACTTATGTACAAGCAACTGCAATTAACATCTTTAAGGTATAATGGTTAAATAATTTCGCAAGAAATATTTTTTTATGTTAGTTAATTTATTTAAAGCAAATATCTGCTCATAGTATAAATGTTTTTGTTATTGTAAGTGTAATGGTAATATATTATAATGTTTTAAAAAATAAATTAAAATTACTATCAAGCTGACAATAATGATTTGATAAAAAAGATTGTAAAACAGTAGAAATTTTTAAATTTGTGATAGAATAGAAGAGGTGAATTATACTACTGAGAGAGTTAGGAGCTTTAAATATGAAAAGGATAGGAATGCGTAATATAAAAACAGCATTATCAGTTTTTATTTGTATAGTTATTTTCAGACTTTTTAGATTTCAATATCCATTTTATGCATGTATTGCATCTGTAATATGTATACAAAATTCTATTTCAGGTTCTTTTTCAACGGGTAAAAATAGGATGATAGGAACTATGATAGGAGCTACAATAGGTTTTCTATTTTCACTAATACAGCTGAATAATGCATTTTTATGCTTTATAGGAATTATTTGTGTCATTTATTGTTGCAATATAACAAAAGTGCGAGAATCGGTAACTATTGCTTGTATAGTTTTTTTAGCTATAATGACAAATCTAAAAAATGTAACTCCATTTATGTATAGCATTCATAGACTTTTGGAAACTTTTATAGGTATAATAGTTGCTGTAATATTAAATTATCTTTTGAACCCACCAAATTATTTTTCAAAAGTTAATAATATATTAGAAAATATTCATAGAGAAATATTTTCGGTTTGTAATTTACTTATAGAAGGAAAAAGAATAGATACAAATGAAATGAATAAAAAAATATCTAAACTAAAAGAGTACATAAATTTGTATAATAAAGAAGTAAGATTTAGTAGAAAAGCCGAAAAAGATTTAGATAAATTACACAACCTAATAAATTTATATGAAAAGGCTTCTTTACATTTAACTATAATATCCTCATTAGATACTGAAAAGTTATTAAGTTCTAAACATTTTAATGAACTAAATAAGATACTTGAAACAAAGGAAAATTGCTATGAAATTGATTATAATAATTGTGAAAATGATACAAGTTTAGTATTAAATTATCATTTGACGGAAGTTATGAAAATAGTTAATGCATTAAAAGAAGAAAAAGTAATGATTAAAAATTCTTTTTATAATGTGAAAGAATTCAACTAAAACAAACCTGATACCGTATAAAACATAATGTAAGGTTATAAAAAAGATATTCTATGATATCTTTTTTTAGTGTATCCAAATAATAATTAGAAAAAAGGGTTGTGGAGATATAAAATTATTATAAGTCCTTTCAAATATTTTGTTATATATTATTTATACTATAATTGTTCTAACAGTAGTATAATAAAAATTAATACTAACATAATAAGGATATTTAGATTATTAGTATAATGAAACGTATAATAGGGGAGATTTATTATGAATAAAAGAATTAATGCAATGTATTTTAGTGCAACAGATACAACCAAAAAAGTAGTATCTCAAATAGCAAAGAAAATTTCAGAAAATATTGATAGAAAAATAACTATAAGTACTATTGATTTTACATTACCTGCAGTTAGAAAAAAACCAGTATCTTTTACTGAAGAAGATGTTGTCATTATAGGAGTTCCAGTATATGCTGGAAGAGTTCCTAATATATTACTAGAATATTTAAATTCTATTGCAGGTAATGGCGCATTGGCAATTCCTATAGTTGTTTATGGAAACAGAAACTATGACGATGCTTTAATAGAATTAAAAGATATTCTTGAATCAAACGGTTTTAAAGCTATTGCAGGGGGGGCATTTATAGGAGAACATTCATTTTCTAAAACTCTTGCCAAAAACAGACCAGATGAAAAAGATATGGCTATAATAAATGATTTTGCTAATCAAATATATACCAAAATAACAACTCAAGATAAAATTCAAACTGTAATTGTAAATGGAAATAAACCTTATAGAAAATATTATATGCCTGAAAATGAAAATGGTATACCTGTGAATATTCGAAAGGTTACTCCGAAAACAAATAGCAATTGTATCGATTGTAAAATTTGTGTAAATGTCTGTCCTATGGGTTCTATTGATTGTACAGATGTATCTAAATTAAATGGAATTTGTATTAAATGTGGTGCTTGTATTAAAAAGTGTCCTACTCATGCAAAGTATTATGATGATAAAGATTATTTAAGACATAAATACGAATTAGAAATTGATTTTGCTTATCGAAGAGAGCCAGAACTATTTATGTAAATAAATTATAAATTATCAGGTTATCATAAAATAAATAACTAACTTACTAAGGAATTAGAAACATAAACTAAACATAGTTAAAACCAGGGAATATTATTATTCCCTGGTAACAAGATTAGTGAACGTATGGAGACTTTAAAATTATTTTAGGACTAACCTTAAATAAATATTTCTAAAATCTATGCCCATTGCTAATCACCTCTCTATGAATATATTATGTGCAGATTAGAAGTTAATACACCAAGAAATAAATGGAACTATATATATGTTTTAAAATCAAAATAATAAATAAAGACAAAGAATAATAAGGCTTAGAGAATTAAGCCTTATTATTCTTTGTCTTATTATTTGGAGGATTAATTTCAGTTACAAAGCCTTCTTGTGCCATTTCATAACTGGTTGAATTTGGATTTAAAATATTTGCTCGGTTATCATTATTTTTTTTAGTTGCTTTTTTAGGTTGAGTTTTTTTTCCCATAGTTATCTCCTTTAATTATATTTTGTCAAAGTATAATATTCCACCATACAAAATTATTATTCTCAAAATATTATTAAGGAGATACTACTATTTATTATTTTTAACTTCTCTTTGGAGGTTTAGGTCCTAAATATTGATAGTAATAGCATTGTATTCTTCCATTATATAATTTTCTATTTTTATCAGATTTTTTTCCAAAATATTTTTCAAATCCTTCGTATGAAGTTATTATGAAGTAAGACCATGTATCTAATTTTGTAAATGTATTTCCCATATTTTTATAAAGAAGTTCTACGTCTGATTTTTCACTTAATCTTTCACCATATGGAGGATTACATACTATTGTTCCATAGTGCTTATGTGAGCTTAAATCCGTTACTGGTTGAGTTTGAAAATGAATACAATCATCAACACCAGCTTTAACTGCATTTTGTCTAGCTATAGGGATTATCTTACTGTCTATATCATATCCAAAAATATTAAACTCTTTATCGTAAATTATTGCTTCATAAGCTTCTTTTCTAACTTTTTTCCATGTAAGACTAGAAATAATAAAATCCCATTCTTCACATGCAAATTTTCTATTTAAACCTGGGGCAATATTTCTAGCTATCATAGCAGCTTCTATAGGTATAGTACCTGAGCCACAGAAAGGATCAACAAAATTTCTATCATATCTCCATCCACTTAATATTACCATAGCTGCTGCCAAAGTTTCTTTTAAAGGAGCTGCATTTCCTTTTTCTCTATATCCACGTTTATGTAGTGCTTCACCACTTGTATCTAAAGAAATAGTTACAGTATCATTTAATATTGAAACAAGTATAGGATAGACACTTCCACTTTCCTCAAACCAATCTACTTCATATGTATCTTTCATTTTTTCTACTATAGCTTTTTTAACTATAGATTGTATATCTGAAAGACTAAATAGCTGAGATTTAACTGATTTTGCATTTACAATAAAGTTAGCATCTTCTGGTAAATAATCAGCCCAATCAATATTTTTAGCTCCTTGAAATAACTCTTCAAAACTTGTTGCCGTAAATTCTGCTAATTTAATGAAAATTCTATCAGCACACCTTAACCAAAGATTAGATTTGCATATACATTCTTCATCTCCTATATATGTAACTTTACTATTTTCAACTTTTAAATCTTTATATCCTAATCGTTTTAGTTCTTTTGCTACAATTGATTCCAAACCAAATGCTGATGTAGCTATCAATTCATATTTAGCCATTTAAGTATTCTTCCTCTCTTCAATGTTTTTCACCTATATAATATATCATTACCCGTTATAAAAAACAATAAAAGCAAATAAAGGGATTTATCCACGTATATATTTAATAAGTCTATAACAAATGGTAAAATATACATAGGGGGGGATATACATGAAAAAGAAATTTTTGAGAGTAACATTGTTTGTACTAGTATTTGTAGGAGCTGGGTTTATAGTAGGCTATTTTTTAGTGAATAAATTATTAGAAATGCTGTAAAATAATACTTAATTATTTCGCAATATAATTTAAAATATATTTTTCATTTTATAATGAAAGGGGATAAACATGAAGGAATGTTTTGTATGTGGTAAAATAGGTGAAAAGCATCACATAGTATTTAAAAATCAAGGTGGAATTGATATTCCAGTAAATTATATATACTTATGTGCTGAACACCATAGGGGAGAATTTGGGCCCCATAAAAACAGAGTAATTGATATAGAATATAAAATAAAGATGCAAAATGAGTTAATAAGATTACTTAGCAAGGATTATTATTCTATGGATGAACTAAAGAAATTATTAAGAATTAACCCTTTTCAGGCAAAAATAATTGAAAAAGATTTAAATTCTTACAAATTAGGATTTAAAAAATTAGATGTAATTAAAAGAATTATGGGAAAAACACTCTATAAAATTACATAGTTAAAAGTACGTAATTATATTTAAAATATAATTTAAGTTAATTGGAAGATTGAAATTTATGTTAATTAATACCAAATATATACTAAAAACATACAATTGATAAAAATTTTAAATACATATATAATTATTTCATAAAAATAGTGTAGGTGATATTATGAAAGAAAGACTTCAAAAATATATGGCTTCCTGCGGTATAGCTTCTAGAAGAAAATGTGAAACTATGATATTGGAAGGCAAAGTTAAAGTTAATGATACTATAGTATATGAACTTGGAATAAAAGTCGATCCTAATGAGGACCAAGTTTATGTGAATTCTAAATTAATTACTAAGGAAGAAAATAAAGTATATATAATGCTAAATAAACCTGAAGGAGTTGTTTCTACAGTTAAAGATGAAAAGGGAAGAAAGACGATTTTAGATTTGATTAATGTTAAAGAAAGAATATATCCAATAGGTAGATTAGATTATGACACTTCAGGCCTAATAATTCTTACTAATGATGGTGATATATATAATAAAGTTATTCATCCTAGACAAGAAATTGACAAAATATACATTGCTATGATTAAAGGAATTCCCTCTGAAGAAAAAATAAAAAACTTTTGTAGTGGAATTGATATAGGGGGATATATTACATCTAATGCCAATTTTAAAACACTAAAAAAATTTAACGACAAATGCAAAGTTGAAATAATTATTCATGAAGGTAAAAATAGACAAATAAGAAAGATGTGTGATAAAATTGGTCATCCAGTAATAACTTTAAAAAGAATTTGTGTTGGCAGTTTAACTTTATCTAATTTAGAAAAAGGTGAATGGAGATATTTAAAAAAAGAAGAATTAGATTATTTAAAAAATTTATAATTAATCTTTAATTTACATTAGATACATTAATTAGATATATCCACTAGTAACAAAGTACCGTACCTAAAATGAAATCCATATTGCTTAATATTTTAATTGATGTTAAAATGAAATAAAAATTTCATTTTGTTGCAACACAAGAAAGGATTGAATAAATAATGGACGATAATAGTACTCAGGATTTAATGCGAACAATACAGATGAAATTCCCAAGATTAAGTAAAGGGCAAAAGCTTATAGCTGAATATATTTTAAAACATTATGATAAGGCTGCTTTTATGACTGCCGCTAAACTCGGTACAAGCGTAGGTGTCAGTGAATCAACTGTAGTTAGATTTGCAAATGAACTTGGGTTTAGTGGATATCCTAAACTTCAAAAAGCTCTTCATGATTTAATAAAAAATAAATTAACAACTGTTCAAAGAATTGAGTTGTCCAATAATCTTATTGATCAAGAAAATGCTTTAAAGGGTGTGCTTAAAGCTGATATGGAAAATATAAGAGCTACTTTAGAAAAAATTAATCATAAAGATTTTGAAGAAGTAGTTAATTGTATTTTAGAAGCAAAAACTATATATATTATTGGTTTAAGAACTTCTACTGCATTAGCTGAATTTTTAGGATATTATCTAAATGTAATGCTGGATAATGTAAAAGTCATAAGGCATGGAATAAGCGATGTTCTTGATCAAATGATTAATATAACTGATGAAGACTTAGTAATAGGAATAGGATTCCCACGTTATGCTGCAAGAACAATAGAATCATTAACATATGCTCAAAGTAAAGGAACAAAAGTAGTTTCAATAACGGATAGCTTATTATCTCCTCTAGCCACAAGATCTGAGTATACACTTATTGCACAAAGTAATATGGCTTCTTTTGTTGATTCCTTAGTAGCCCCATTAAGTGTCATAAATGCATTAATAGTTGCAGTTGGACTAAGAGAAAAAGAAAGAACAGCAAGTGTTTTTAAAGAATTAGAGAGTATTTGGGAAGAATATCATGTATATTCATATAAAAAAGAAGAGTAATATTAATAAAGTAAGAAGTTAATATTTAATTTCTTGCTTTATTTTTATTGTTTTAAAATAAAATTTATAATATTTTTATTAGGTGTTTTATATGTTCTTGAATAAAGTGGATTGATGTATTAAATTATAATAGTAAATAATCTATTATGAAGTAAATATGTTAAAAATAATGAGACTAACTATATGAAGTCAAGATAATTTTAAAAGAAAATTTATAATTTTAGTTTCTTAAAAAAGTGCATGACAAATAAAGCAACTGTGTTGCCTATTTTAAAAAATTAGGATTACATTTGTGGAACGAATGTTGTATTGGTTTTTAAAAGGTAAAATACTACCCGTATTAGTTTTTTAGCAACATGGCTCATAGCAACATAGTAATGCTTACCTTCTGCTTGTTTCTTTGATAAGTATGCTGAGAAAGTTGTATCCCTCATTGAAACAGTCCTAGATGCAGTAAGAATAGCCCAACGAAGATATGTAGAGCCACGTTTTACCATTGGTGTATGCGAAGCATTGTACTTACCTGATTGATATGTAGAAGGATCTAGTCCGGCAAAAGCTAAGAGTTTAGCTGGAGTAGTGAATCTTTCTATATCTCCAATTTCAGAAAGTATTATAGCTGCTAGAGTATATGAGATACCTGGAATACTCATAATTGGAGAATTAATTTCGGTAATGACTTCTTTTATTTGAAGGTCTAAAGCATCAATCTCAGCTTGGACTGATTGAACTAACCTAATGGTTTGTTGTAATTCAAAAGATAAAGATCTGGTACTAGTTCCAATGGAATGCCTAGCGGCTTCTTTTAAAGCGACAGCTTTATCTTTTCCATATTTACCTCTTGAAGCTTTACTTAAAATATGAGTAAGCTTAGTTAAATGGCAATTAGCCACGTCCTTCGGACTAGGTAACTCCGATAGGAGGCAATAAGAGGAAGTTTGATGAATTGACCAAACGTGTTTAGGTAATTCAGGGAAAATAATATCTATTAGTCTTGTTATCGATAATTTTAGTTTGGATCGATAACCGATTAAACGATATCTATGCCTAGTTAGTGACTTTAGCTCTTGAATCTGGTATGATACAGGTGAATAGGATTTTGTATCATCAGAAAAGAGCATTTTAGTAATAACTAAAGCATCCGTTTTATCAGTCTTAGTTTTCCTAAGAGTCTGAGCTTTACGGAAAAGATTTGTAGCTAAAGGATTAAGAATAGAGAGCTTGAGGCCTTTAGAATACAAAAAGTTTTGGAGATTAGTGCTATAATGACCTGTTGATTCAAGTCCTATTTTTACGTTAGAAATATCCTTGTTAGGCAGAGTAGCAAGAATTGTTGAATAGAGTAATTCAAAGCCTTCACGAGAATTGGATATACGTAAAGAATCATTAATAATAACACCATCTGAATCAACGATACAGCAATCATGCTTCTCCTTAGCTACATCGATTCCAATATAAATCATAAGAACACTCCTTATAGTTTAGTCCGCTATGTTCCACCTACTTTATGCTAAATATTAATGTCAATATTTTTTTGTACGATTGTGCCAATATTTTTATGTACAGTTTTGCTAGTTAGCCTTATTAGATATCTTAGAGAGAGCAGAAGCTGTTCTATAAGAATTTCCTAGTATATTTACAATACTGGAATGGTGAACAAGTCTATCAAGAATAGCGCTAGCTAGCATATTATCCAAAAATATTTGACTCCAATCTGATAAATTTATGTTACTGGTGATTATTGTACTTTTTTTCTCATATCGTTTATCTATTAATTGGAAAAACATTTTAGCCTCTTGCTCACCAATTGGTAAATAACCTATTTCATCAATTATCAATAATTTATACTTACTAAAATGTTTTATCCTGCTCTCAAGCTTATTTTCTAAATAGGCTTTCTTCAGCTGATCAATCAAATCATGGCACTTTATGAAATATGTGCTTATTCTTTTCTTTGCGGCAGCAATACCAATTGAAGTGGCTAGGTGAGTTTTTCCCACGCCACTGTTTCCAATTAAAATTATATTGCTATTACTCTCCAAAAATCTTAAACTCTGAAAATCTAAAAACTGCTTTTTATTTATTTTAGGTTGAAAGTCGAAATCAAAGTCCTTCATTTCCTTCAAATGTGGAAATCCAGCTACCTTTACCATTGCATTAGTAGCATTAAAGTTTTTTACCTCTATTTCCTTTGCTGTAAGCTCGTAGAGTGCATCTACAATGCTTATGTTACCTTCATTTACTTTTGTTATATATTCATCTAACTTCAAACTTATTTGTGTTAGCTTCAAATCCTTTAAATTTTCACATAACTTCTGATAGTTGCTCATTAAATTTCTCCAATTCTTTAAAATGTTTATTTGCATATTCTGATACTGTTTCTTCATCTTGACCTTTAAATGTTATACCTAATAAATCAACATGATGATCATTATGATAATTAACTTTTTTCTTAGAAATGTTGTGTATTGTAACTAAACTTTTGTTATAATACACATAGAGGTTATCTTCAGTAACTTCTATAATAATTGTTTTACCAATAAGTTCAGGTGGAACAGAGTACATGTTCTGTTTATACTTAAAGAGAGCATTTGTGTTTACCTTTACTGATGCGGTGATATTTTTGTAAAAAGAACATACTTTATCATGTGGTAGTGGTAGGAGATGTTCTTTTTCTTTGTTAAAAACTAATATAGGCGGTAAGCCTGTAGCTTGACATATCCTTGAATTAGCTTCATTTGTTATAATACTCATCTTTTTATGCAACTCTTCTAAATTTTCCACAATACCATTGTAATTCATTATTTCATCTATTATTCTCATTGGATTTTCCACTTTTGCTTTAGTATTAGGTCTTGCTCTAACACAAGGAACTACTTTAAATCCAAAATCGTCAGCTAAT
The DNA here is from genome assembly GCA_036677675.1 of Clostridiaceae bacterium. Taxonomy (GTDB): domain Bacteria; phylum Bacillota; class Clostridia; order Clostridiales; family Clostridiaceae; genus Clostridium_H. The sequence continues at coordinate 40,203 of JAVBWC010000010.1, forward strand.
TGTTTAAATTTATTATTAATTTTCCCTTGGGAACCTTCGGTTCTTGCCTTGTCCATCATTGTTGATGCATTATCTATTAATATTTCTTTAGGAACCCCTCCTATCATTTCAAATGCATTAGCTAAAAAATCAAATAAGTGATTTTGACTAGTTGAAGGATAAATAGTCCATACTTTAAATCTAGATGCTGATAACACTAAACTACCTACATTTAGAATCATTTCACTCCCATCCTTAAATGAAAATTTAAGTTTTTCTTTCCAATCAAATTGAGCCTGTTTTCCAAATGGAGTTTCAGATTTTATAGCATCTTTTTTGGATTTTGGCTTAAAATACTCAGCAAATTTACCATTCTTCAAAATAAAATAATTGAAATTACTCCTAGAGCATTCTAGACCATGCTCTCTAACGAGATATCTATATAGATGTGATTTGTAATAGAATATCTGTTTATTTTCTACTGATAGCAAAGAAGTAATAATATCGTAGTAGTCATCTATCTTCGATTTTTTCTGCTTTCGTTCCTTTTGTACATTACCTTCATAATATTTTTTTACTGTTCTCCTATCAATGCCTAGTTTTCTTCCTAGTTCACTGAAATTTGGTTTCCCCAAGTTGTTAACCTCCACTAATATTTTTAATTTACCTAAATCTTTTACTGACTTTATTTCTATTTCAGTATTAATATTTATCTTTAGAATCATATTCATCACCCAATAATACTGTAAAGAATTTAGGCAATGTTGTACATAAAAATATTAGCAACTTAGTACATTTTTATTTTAGCATTAATATGCTAAATGTATCCTTGCTCTATATAAAACGTCATGCGTTATCTAACTAATTAACAAATAAGCATAAAGCTGTGGTTATATCCTCAATTAAAATAGTCTAGCTATAGGTGATTTAACTAATCCACAGCGTCTTATGTTATTATAGTAAATTATCTTTAAGAAAGGAAAAGTATAATGAATTTACTATGAGTTCATTATACAAGGTGA
>JAVBWC010000011.1:0-42770 GCA_036677675.1 Clostridiaceae bacterium
GGAAATTCTTATAGAACAGCTTCTGCTCTCTCTAAGATATCTAATAAGGCTAACTAGCAAAACTGTACATAAAAATATTGGCACAATCGTACAAAAAAATATTGACATTAATAGATGTGAAGAACTTGGAAGCAGCATTGAAGAATCCTCCGGTGTATGGGAAGCGACATGTATTTATAGTATGGTTCGGAACTGGAGAGACCTTCCTTTGCACAGCGATAGCTGTAAAGTGAAAGCATATAAGCCGAGGGCGAAATTGTTATTTCAGCAGAGAAGGAGTCGGAGGAGTTCATAGTACCAATAACTATGCAGACATCAAAACTGCATATAGGGAAGGGACTCTACTTTATTCAAGTTTTCAAAGGAGGTAAGAGTGAGTGAATGCGAAAGCTAACAACACCATAGATAAAATTCGAAAACTTCAGAGAAAACTATATCTAAGCGCCAAAGCCAATAAGAAACGAAAGTTTCATGCTCTATATGACAAAATATATAGAGCAGACATTTTATTAAAGGCATGGAAACAAGTTAAAGCCAACAAGGGAACTGGTGGAATAGATGAAGTTTACATTGAAGATGTTGTTAAATATGGAGAGATGAAATTTCTCAAAGAAATGCAACAGGAGTTAATGGAAAATAACTATAAGCCTAAACCAGTGGAAAGAGTATATATTCCTAAGAAAGATGGTAAGAAAAGACCACTAGGAATACCAATAATCAAAGATAGGATAGTTCAAACAGCTACCAAAATAGTTATCGAACCTATATTTGAGGCAGACTTTAAGGAATATTCGTATGGTTTCAGACCTAAGAGAAATCAACATCAAGCCTTAGAAGTTATAAGAAAGAAATGTAATAATAAAGGCTGGTGGGTGCTTGATGCAGACATTAAAGGTTATTTTGATAATATAAATCATGATAAGTTAATGCTGCTCGTAGAACAGAGGGTATCAGATAGACGAATATTAAAGCTTATAAGAAAATGGCTCAAAATAGGGGTAGTAGAAAATAATGAGTATACAGAAAGTGAAATTGGCTCGCCACAAGGTTCGTCAATAAGTCCATTACTTTCAAATATATACTTAAACTATTTTGATTTGGTATGGGATAAATACTACAAACACCTTGGAACACTTGTTAAGTTTGCTGATGATTTTATTATTATTTCAAGAACTAAGAAAGAGATATACCATGTATATAATGTAGTTAAGAAAATCTTTGAGAGATTAGAACTAGAACTACATCCCGATAAAACACGATTCGTGAATATGTGGGATGGAAAAGAAGGTTTTGATTTTCTAGGGTTTCATCATAGGCGTAGCCTTGTGGAAAGTGGAAAAGGTCAAAGGTTTAATACCACAATACAAGTTCCAACCCAAAAGGCTATGAAAAGTATGAGAAACAAGATAAAAGAACTCCTTAGTAATAGGTCAACTCTAAAGATGGATATGTATGATTTAGTGCAGAAAATGAACAAGAAAATAGTAGGACTAAGAAATTACTATAACTTGAAATATGCAGGTAAACAGTTAAATAAAATAGACTGGTATATCATACAAAGGTTTACTATTTGGTATAACAATAAGAAACAAAGGAGACCTCGACATAGAGGTTTGAAAGAGGTAATGAATATTCTTAATGAAATGGGATTAAAGAAACTTTCTCTTTAAAGGTTATAATGCCTTAGAAAGAAGAATATCGGAAAGCCGTGTGCGGGAAAACCGCATGCACGGTTTGATGAGGGGAAGAAGGAAATAAAATTTCCTTCTTCCTACTCTACAAATATTAATAGTTTAAAAAGCTTAAAAAAAGAGGAAAGAGTTTAATGATTTACAAAACAGAAAATAGTAAAATAAGCATTTCAGATGTTAAAAAAATTATGGAAATAATATTGAGGTTAAACTTAGTATTAAAAATAACGATAATTCTAATGAAACTTATTTAGAAAAATACACTATATATAATGCACAAAATGATATAATAGATAATAATAAGAAAAAATAATGAGTTTTAGGAGGGAGTTTATGAAAACTAAAAATAAATTTATTAAGTGCAAAAAAATTGTTTGTTTAATGTTAAGTATGTTATTTATATCAAGTATTATTTCCTTTACAGGTTGTTCTAAAAATAAAAACAAAGATAAGGTAGAGAATACTCAAGTAACTACTGATAAAAATGAGATTGCTAATTCAAAGGAGATAGATAAGAAAACAGAAGACAAAAGTGTGAAAGCTGATGTAAAGGACACTAAAAATGAATCTGGTGGTGAAGCTAAAGAAGAATCAGGAGAAGATATATCAAAAACTGAGGAAAATAAGGTTAAATTTGTAAAGCATCAACTAGAAAAAAGTGTTGAACCTGAATTTGGAACGCCATGGAAAAACTCCGTTAATAAAAAATTAAGTGTGTGTATAGAAGGTAAAGGACCTGATGCAGAAGAAGAAGGAATAGGTAAAATATATGTACATGACTTATCAACTGGAATGAAATGGTCTCTTGAGGTTATTGCAGGAGAAACTCAGAATTCTCCAAAATCTATAGAATGGATAGATGATGAAAATATTATATCTATAGTAGGATTGGGACATGGAACAGTTGCAATGGGAGGAAATGTATATAAGATAAATGTAAAAACAGGTGAAACTACTTTATTATATGATACAAAAAGTGCAAAGAAGCAAGTTATATCATCAAAAAAAGTTGGAAACAAATTAGAACTTCAAATCTTGGTATATGATGATGATGAGTTTATAAAAAACCATACTGAAAAGAAGATTATTGTTTTAAAATAATTTAGGAGGAAAATGGGCGGGCGCTGATGGACAAGTCAAATAAGTTATATCTAAAGGCTTTAAATAAGTATCAGAGTGGGTATATTGATCAGGCTATAGATATATGTGAAGAGAGTATATCTATAAATATGAAGAATAGAGCTTCTATTAATTTAAAAGGATTGCTGTACTATTTAAAAGGAGATATAGATAGTGCAAAAGCTCTTTGGAAATTGAATTATGAAGTTAATGATGATGGAGTATCTAAAAAATACTTACAAGGATTAAATGAAGACAAAAGAAAACTAGCGGTATATACAAAAGCAGTAGGTTTATTGAAGGAATTGAATATAAAAGAAGCTTTAGGGTTACTTATGGAATGTAAAGAAAGTGATTACAATTGCATAAATGTGAATAATGCTATAGCAGCATGTTATATAAAGTATGGTCAATATGAAAAGGCTATTACTTATGTAAATGAAGTTTTAAAAAATGATATAAAAAATGATGTGGCTTTAATGCATAGAAAAGAATTGATTAAGTATGGTATTGGAAGAAAAGATTTTGTAAGTAAACCTTTTAGGAAATTTGAAAAGATAACTACAGGGGTAGTTTTATTAGTATTTTGCATTTTTATATGGAAATATGGTATAGATGTTGGAAAAGAAGTTAGCTTCAATAACAATAAAAAAATAAAAACTCCTGTAGAAAATCAGGATTATCTCAATAAAAAAGATACTTTAGATAAAAAGAAGGATGTAAATAAAAATATACAGTCTGCTATTAAAGAGACAGAGAATGATAAAATTAATGCTAAAACTGAAAAAAAACAGAGTGAAGTATTTCCATATGAAGAGATAAAGAAAAGCTTAGAAAATAATGATTATTATAAGATTTATGAATATGTTTCAAAATGGGAAAATGTAAATTTGAAGATTAATGACAAAATGTTATTATCACAGTGCCAAGAAATCTTAAAAAAAGAAGGAGTAAAATACTTTTACACAAAAGGTAATGAATATTTGCAGTCATCTAAAGAATATAATAAGGTTATAGATAATTTATCAAAAGCGTATTTATACGGAAAAGATAATTATTTATATCAGGATATTGTATACATGCTAGGTGTTGCTTATGAAAAAAAGGAAGATAATGAAAGTGCTCTAAAGTATTATTCAGAATATGATATTAAATTTCCAAAAGGAAGCTATGAGGCGGAGGTATTATATAGACTTACTCTTATATATAAGGATGTAAACTTAAATAAATCAAAAGAATACGCAATAAAGCTGGTTAATAATTATTCAGATTCTCAATACAATAACTCTATCATTAAAAATATAATTAACAAATAGTAGAAATAAAAATGCGGTATACAAAATAATTTTTAATTTTGTATACCGCATTTTAAAAATTAGACTTTTGGAAACAATAAGTTATATGAAAGATAGTTAATAAGCACAAATAATTATTAATTAATATAAGTTTACACTTGACTTATAAAAAAAACAGAGGTATATTAATAATATAGAACATACCCCTATAGGGTATATCAAAGTAAATGGAGGTATATTATGGTAAAAGAAATAGGTGGATCAAATTTTATTCAAGAAGTAATAAATTCAGAACAAGCAGCTGTTGTGGATTTTTGGGCACCATGGTGTGGACCATGTAGAATGCTAGGACCCGTTATGGATGAGATAGCAGAAGATATGAATGGTAAAGCTAAGTTTTTTAAAATTAATGTGGATGAAAATACTGCAATAGCACAAAAATATGCAATCTCTAGTATACCTTGTGTTATGGTATTTAAAGATGGAGAAGTAGTAGATACTATGGTAGGTTTTAGACCGAAACAAGATATACAAAGTATAATTGCAAAGCATCTTTAGAATATATCTCGATCCCGCAATACTTCAACTGTATTGTGGGTTTTTATAATATGTAGGAGGTAAAAAAATGAGTGAAAGATATGATATAGCTATTGTTGGCTCTGGTCCAGCAGGACTTGAGGCTGCTATAAATGCTAAAATTAGAAATAAGAATATTGTTGTTTTTGGGAATAAAGATTTGAGTGCAAAACTTATGAAAGCTCCTAAAGTAAATAATTTTTTAGGATTTCATAATGTAACTGGCAAAGAGTTGGGAGAATATTTCCAAGAACATATAGGAAAAATGGGAATTCAAATAACGGAAGAAAGAATAGATTCTATTTACGCCATGGGAGATTACTTTGCTTTAATGGTTAATGAAAAAATATACGAAGCTAAGGCTGTTATTTTAGCTACTGGAATGCAGTATGATAAACCAATAAAAGGGGAAGAAGAATTTTTAGGTAGAGGAGTAGGATATTGTGCTACTTGTGATGCACCTTTATATAAAGGCAAAACTGTAACTATAATAGGGTATAATAAAGAAGCTGAAGAGGAAGCAAACTATGTAAGTGAACTGACTGAAAATTTATATTATGTGCCTATGTATAGAGGCGATTATAAGATTAATGATAATGTAAGGATAGTAAATGATAAACCAGTAGAAATTTTAGGTGATGATAGAGTTAAAAAAATAGTTATGAAAAATGGTACTATTGACACAGATGGAGTATTTATGTTAAAAGATAGTATTTCACCTAGTCAATTAGTCCCAGGATTAGAAATGGAAAATGAACATATAAAGGTAGACAGAAAAATGCAAACAAATATTAAAAATTGCTATGCTGCTGGAGATTGTACTGGAAAACCGTATCAGTATATGAAAGCAGCTGGAGAAGGTCAAGTTGCTGCATTGACGGCAGTGGAAAACCTTACCTAAAGAGAAGTTTAGGGAGTGCAGTCACTTGGTTTACAAAATGGAAAGAAGAAAAGGTAAAAGAAAAAATAGAAAAATGAGAAAAGCAGTTCATGATTTTGTGATTATGAACTGCTTTGTATATTTTATGGCATATTATAATTAATATGCATGTGTAAGCTTTTGAAAAATTATTAAAGTAATTATTTTACAATAAAAAACACATGATTTCCAATTTTTTTGGTGTTTGATTTATTTATATTTTTCATCCATTTGGATGTGGCAATCTTTGGATTATAAAAGTAAATGGCATTATTTGTAGGATCTTTACCATTTAAAGCATCTTTTACAGCGCGATAACAATTTTCATTTGGTTGTGCATATATTTTACCATTTTTAACACAAGAGAAAGCGGCTTTTTGCTTTACGACTCCCTCAATATTATTGGGAAATCTGTAATCTTGAAGTCTGTTTAATATAACAGAGGCTACTGCTACTTTTCCTTCATAGGGTTCTGCATTACTTTCGGCATAGACTATCTGTGCCATTAAATGTATATCTGAATTAGTTATATAAATATTTTTCCCTTTGGTATTAAAAACAGTTACTACCTGTGCTTCCTCCTTATATAAATTCTTAGTTTCAGAATCACATAAAACCTTCCCGTTGGCATAATTAAATAGTGAAAATACTATAGCTAGCAGAGTAATTATGCTAACAAATACTTTTTTCATTTTTAATATCCTCTCCTTATAAAATTTATGGAGCTGAATAAGTAGGCTATAGATATTGTTCCCGTTTTAAAAAAAATAATTCAAAAAATATAAAATTTGTATTAACATAATAAAAAAGCGACTAATTTTAGTCACTTTTTTATTAAATTGATAGATTATCTTTAAGTTTAGTATATTCTTTCAAAAAAATATTATAATCATTATTTAGTATTTTAAATTTTTCATTGGCACTTTCATATAATTTGTTTATAGAATCCTCTTGTGAGCTAGAAATAGAAGATGCTAATTTTTCAGTTTTTACAGCGTATTTAAAATCTTGTATGTAACCATTATAATCATTTAAAACTTTTATAAAGGAATTATATAAATCTGTACCATCATCAGGTATGGTTAAGCTTGAAAGATTACTTTTTACACTATTTAAAGTATTTTGATAGCTATTAAGATTATTTAGCAATTTATCATAGTTTTCTTTATTATTTCTGGATTCCACTATTTGTGGAGATAAATCTTTATTTATAGAATTAAAGGTGTCTATCAGGTTACTTAGAGAATTCAAGAAATCTTTATTTTGGCTATTTGTTATTTGAGTATCAATATTTAATCTAATTTGTTTTTCTGTAAAATAAACAGTATTATTTACAAAATCAATACATTCTTTGGGTAAATCAATTTTTATATCTTTGATAGAAATTAAAGCATAATAATTCATACAATCGTTTCTATAATTCTGAAGTGAAGTTAAAGCCTTATCAAGAGTTACATTTTTAGTATTTTTACAAATTATATATATTTGATTGTACATAGATATATTTTCTTTTAAACCTAGGAGTAAATCCTTGTGATCATTACTATATTTATTATTAGCATTTAATTTTCTTAATCTTTCTTCAGATATTTTTAATGAGGATATATACGAAGGAAGTTCATTTAGAATTTTTTCTGTATTTATGGTTTGACCTTTAGTAAATGCAGAAGTTGTTTCATTTATTCTATTTATAGTATTTATTTCTGTTGTTACTACTTTTTCATAAGAAGAAACAGCTTTACTTATAAAGAAGTAGTAGGTTCCAAAGAAAACACCTATGCCTATTAATATAAAAGCTAAAATAAGAAGCAAAGAATTTATTGTTTTTTTATTTGATGCATTCAAATAATTCACTCCTTTATAGTAATTTATATTTTTATATTACCATAATGATAATATTATTCCATTTAATTAATAAAATATTTATTATAAAATGAAACTTAATTCATAGGGGGTTTGTACTTTAGATGAATTGTTAGGAATTAGATAAGTTGATAAATATTTTATTAATTTAATCACTTTGTATTATTAATAAATAAACAATAGTGTATAATTATAATAGAAATTATAAGCAAGAGGTGAATTAGGTGGATGTTATAAATTTAATTATAAATACAGTAAAACATATTAACATAACGTCTATATTGGATATTATTGTAGTTTCATATATTTTTTATAAAATATATATGCTAATGAATGAAACAAGAGCAGAGCAATTATTAAAAGGTATACTATTAATTATACTTCTTATTCCAATTAGCAGTATATTTCACTTAACAACTTTGAATTGGATACTTAATAAAACATTAACTATTGGAGTTCTTTCCTTTGTAATAATTTTTCAGCCTGAAATACGAAAAGCTCTTGAGCACATAGGAAGAAGTGCTTTTGCAGATAAGCATATTTTTGAAGATGAAGAAAAAACAAATGAGGTTATAACAGAAATAGTAAGTGCAATAGAAAATCTTTCACAAAGTAGAACTGGTGCTCTTATTGTAATTGAGCAGACTACAGGTCTTGGTGATGTGATTGCTACAGGAAATAAATTAGATGCGATTATTTCATCAGCATTACTAGAGAATATTTTTGTTGTGAATACACCTCTTCATGATGGAGCTACAATAATAAGGAATGATAGAATTGTAGCAGCAGGGTGCTTTTTACCATTAACAAATAACAATACAATAAATAAGCAATTAGGAACTAGGCATAGAGCTTCTATAGGGATATCAGAAGTGTCAGATGCATTAACGATAATAGTATCAGAGGAAACAGGAGTGATTTCTCTTGCTGTAAATGGAAAATTAACCAGATATTATACAAGGGATAAATTAAAAGATATTTTAATTAGAATTATTGAATCTAGAAATAGTAAAAAGATAACATATAAGGAGAAGGTGAAGTCATGGTTAGGAAGAGCAGACAACAATTAATAATAAAAATATGCTGTGTTATAGCTGCTTTTGTTTTGTGGCTTTATACTTCTAATGATGAAACTGTAAATAAAACATATAAGATAACTAATATCCCTATAGAGATTATCAATGAAGATGTATTAATTCAGTCAGGTCTTATATTGTCACCAAACCAGGATTTTACAACTAGTTTAAGAATAACAGGAACACTAGCAGAGGTTTATTCAGTTAAACCGGAAGAGTTTAACATTGTTGCTGATATTGGTGCGTATGCTTTCAAAAAAGGTAGCAATAAGATACCTATAAATATTGTAAAAAAACCTAATAGAAATATTAATATAATAAATGATGGAGCTATGTGGATTACAATAAATGTCGATGAATATATTGAAAAATCTTTTACAATAAAATCTAAAATTAATGGAGAATCTAAGAATGGATTTTATAAAGAAGCTCCAATTATAACTCCTACTACTGTTGTTGTAAGTGGAGCAAAAGAGTATGTGGATAATGTTGGAGAGGTTTTTGCAGAAATAAAAATGGATAATGCGGATAAGAATGTAAGCTTATTAGCACCTATAAAAGTTGTTGATAAAACAGGAATAGAAATGCCAGAGATTCAACTATCACTTAAATTTGTAGATGTTGTAGTTCCTGTTCAAAAGACAAAACAAGTAGGAATAAATATAAAGACAAAGGGAGAATTAAATTCTAATTATATTTTGAAATCTATTAATCCCAAAATATATAAAGTTATAATTACAGGAGAACCAAAGGATTTAGCTGACATAAATAAGTTAGAAACTGAACCTATAAATTTAAGCATTTTAACATCTGAAAAAACTGATGTGAAACTAAACTTGGTTCTACCGGAGGGAATAAAGCTAGTTCAGGGTGAACAGCATATTGATACGCAGGTTATTTTGGATAAGGTAATACAAAATAATATAAATCTCAGTATAAATATGAAAAATTTACAAGAGGGAGCTAGTGCAAAACTACAGAAAGATAGTGTATCCATAGTAGTATCAGGAGGCAAGACCAGACTCAATTCTTTAACAAGTAGTGATATAGGATGTTTTGTTAATTTACAGGATTTAGATGAGGGTGAATATACCGTTCCTGTTATTATAGAGTTACCTGAAGGAGTAACTAAGATATCACAAAACGTTCAGTTCGTTAAAGTGAATATAATAAAGAATAAGGATGTATCAAAAGATAATAATCAGAATAACAATTCTGAGGAAGAAGGCATAATGAATAGTAAACCTGTTAATAATTAAAAAACAATTAAAGATATTGTGGATATTTTGGAGGAGAAGCATGACTATTAGAATTAATAATATAGCATTAGATATAGACGAAGATATAGCATTATTAAAAAAGAAGACGGCTAAAAAATTGAGAATTAAAGAGGAGAATATAAAGAAATTTAACATTCTTAGAGAATCTATTGATGCAAGAAAAAAGAATACTATAAAGTTTAATTATAGTGTAGAAATAGAGTGTGATGATGAGTCAAGAATAGTAGCTAGAGCTAATAATAAGGATGTAAAGATTGAAGATATTAAATATGATTCAGAATTTAATTTTGGAAGTAAAAAGCTCCAACACAGGCCAGTTGTAGTAGGAATGGGACCGGCAGGCATGTTTGCTGCACTGCTTATGGCAGAAAAGGGATATAAACCTATTGTTATTGAAAGGGGAGAAAAAGTAGAAGACAGGTCAAAAACAGTAGAGGAGTTTTGGAACAGTGGTAAGTTGAATTTAGAATCTAATGTTCAGTTTGGAGAAGGGGGAGCTGGGACTTTCTCGGATGGCAAACTTACTACTAGAATTAAAGATTCAAGATGTGATTTTGTACTTGAAGAATTTATAAAAGCTGGAGCTCCAGAGGAAATAATGTATAAAGGAAAGCCTCACATAGGAACGGATATATTAAAGGTTGTAGTAAAAAATATTAGAGAAAAAATTATAGAATTAGGTGGAGAAGTTAGGTTTAATAGTAAGCTTGAGGATTTGAAAATAAAAGATAACAAGCTTTATGGAATTGTGGTAAATGGAGAAGAAGTGCCTTGTGAAGCTTTGGTTCTAGCACTTGGACACAGTTCAAGAGATACTTATGAAATGCTATATAAAAGAGGGATTTTTATGTCTCCTAAGCCTTTTGCAATTGGAGTGAGAATTGAACACTCTCAACAGTTTATAGATGAGAATCAGTATGGAAAATTTGCAAATCACAAAAGACTTAAAGCAGCAGATTATAAATTAACATATACAAGTCCAAAAACTAACAGAGGAGTTTACAGTTTCTGTATGTGCCCAGGTGGAGATGTGGTTGCAGCAGCTTCAGAAGAAGGAAGACTTGTTACTAATGGTATGAGCTATTATAGCAGAAATAAAGAGAATGCTAATGCAGCTATAGTGGTGACTGTTGGAGAAAAGGATTTTTCAGGGGATACTCCTCTTAAAGGAATGCAATTTCAAAGGCATTATGAAAGTCTTGCATATAAATTAGGTGGAGAAAATTATCATGCACCAATTCAGTTGGTGGGAGATTTTCTAGAAGACAAAGTTAGTCAGAAGCTTGGAAGTATAAAACCAAGCTATAAACCAGGATATATATTTGCGGATTTAAGAAAATGTCTTCCAAATGGTGTTGTGGATACTTTAAAGGATGGACTCATAGAATTCGATAAAAAAATTAAAGGTTTCGCACAAAAGGATGCAGTTTTAACTGGAATAGAAACAAGAACTTCTGCACCAGTTAAAATTCAAAGAAATGAAAAACTTCAGAGTATATCCTTACAAGGACTATATCCTTCAGGGGAAGGTGCTGGGTATGCAGGTGGAATTATGTCTGCAGCTGTTGATGGACTAAAAAGTGCAGAAAGTATAATGAAAGAATATGCTGCACTATAATAAGAAAATAATTTAGAATAAGAAAAAGATGTACACTATTTATAATATTAACTATAAATAGTGTACATTAAAAGATCAATGTGATATACTATAAGCTGAAAAATACTTTATTATAACAAAATAAATAGTATATAAGAGTATCGTATAATTTGACAAATAAAACCAATACTAATCTTGCACCACAAAAATAGAAGTTTACAATAAATGTGTAGGTTTAAGATCAAAGCAATAAGGTTAGCTTAAGTTATTATATATATTTAAGTCGTTTTGTAAACGGTTTGTGATGTAGTAAGACAGTTTAGATTAAAAAACATTAAGAAGAGGTAGATGAATATGATTAAGAGTTTTAAAGAAATTATTAAAAAGGCAAAAGGACAACAAACAAGAAAAGTTGCTGTTGCAGTAGCACAGGATGAGCCTGTATTAGAGGCTATAAAAGAAGCCAAAGAGCAGGAAATTGCTGAGGCTATTCTTGTTGGTGATAGGGAAGAGATAATTTCAATTGGTTTAAAAATTGGAATGAATATGGACGAATATGAAATAATTGATGAATGTGATGTTAAGACAGCAGCTTTAAAAGCGGTAGAGTTAGTTTCGAGTGGACAAGCGAATATGGTTATGAAAGGATTAGTTTCTACTGCTGATTTCTTAAGAGCTGTATTAAATAAGCAGGTTGGATTAAGAACAGGAAAGCTTATGTCTCATATTGCAGTTTTTGAAAATCCTAAAATAAATAGACTTTTATTCTTAACAGATTCAGCTTTTAATATGTATCCAGGATTAGAGGATAAAGTTCAAATAGTTAATAATGCAGTAAAAGTTGCACATGCAGTAGGTATACAAAGTCCAAAGGTAGCTCCAGTTTGTGCAGTTGAGGTTGTAAATCCTCATATGCCTGCTACACTAGATGCTGCTGCTCTTTCAAAAATGTGTGATAGAGGACAAATAAAAGGATGTATAGTAGATGGACCTCTTGCACTTGATAATGCATTGTCAGAAGAGGCTGCCGGACATAAAGGGGTTACAGGTGAAGTTGCAGGTAAAGCGGATGTATTATTAATGCCTAATATAGAGGCAGGTAATATAATGTATAAAACACTAACTTATACATCAGATTCTAAGAATGGTGGGATTTTAGTTGGTACATCTGCACCAGTTATTTTAACTTCTAGAGCAGATACTCATGAAGCTAAATTATATTCAATAGCTTTGGCTGCGCTTGTTGCTAATTATGAAAAATAAAAACATTGAAAAAGTGTAGGTTAAGGGGGAACTAAAGTGTCTTATAAATTATTAGTAATAAATCCAGGTTCAACATCAACAAAAATTGGTGTATATGAAGATGAAAAGCAAATTTTAGAAGAAACATTGAGACATTCTACAGAGGAAATAGAAAAATATAACCAAATCTATGACCAATTTGAGTTTAGAAAAGAAGTTATATTAAATGTTTTAAAAGATAAAGATTTTGATATAAGTACCTTAGATGCAGTAGTAGGAAGAGGCGGACTTTTAAAACCAATAGAAGGTGGTACATATGAAGTTAATGAAGTAATGCTTGAAGATTTAAAAGTTGGAGTACAAGGACAACATGCTTCAAATCTAGGTGGAATTATAGCAAATGAAATTGCAAAATCATTAAATATACCAGCATTTATAGTGGATCCCGTTGTAGTAGATGAAATGGATGAAGTAGCAAGAGTATCAGGAATGAATGGAATAGATAGAAGATGTATTTTTCATGCTTTAAATCAGAAAGCTGTTGCTAAGCGTTATGCTAAGGAACAAAATAAAAATTATGAAGAACTTAACCTAATTGTTGCACATATGGGTGGAGGTACATCTGTTGGAGCTCATAAAAATGCAAGAATAATTGATGTTAACAATGCTTTAGATGGTGAAGGTCCTTTTTCACCAGAAAGAAGCGGTGGAGTGCCAATTGGAGACTTAGTAAAAATGTGCTATAGTGGTGAATATACTTTAGAAGAAATGAAGAAAAAGATTAATGGTAAGGGTGGTATAGTATCTTACCTAGGAACAAATGATTTTAGGGAAATACAATCAAAAGCTTTAGTAGGAGATCCTAAGGCAAAATTAATCTTTGATGCTTTCATATATCAAATGGCTAAAGAAATTGGTGCTTGTGCAGCAGTACTTGCTGGAAAAGTAGACTCAATAATTCTTACTGGTGGAATAGCTTACAGTAATGATGTTACGGATGCTATAAAAGAAAGAGTAGAATTTATAGCACCAGTAACAGTTTATCCAGGAGAAGATGAACTTTTGGCATTAACTCAGGGTGGACTTAGAGTATTAGATGGAGAAGAAAAGGCAAAACAATATTAAATTAAAATAGAAATAAAATATAAAAGAACATCTAAGATATTAATTTTAGATGTTCTTTGTTTTTGTGTTTTTGGAATTTATATGTTTTTAAAACTCTAGCAAAATAATGAAAATTTCATATTATGTAGTATACGGCAAAAACTAAAAATAGTAACAAATAATAGTAATTATTTGCTTTGCTAGAAGGTTATCTTTATACAATTAATAGAATAAGGTGGTTACATGAGCAGAATAAGAATATTTTCTGGCCATTTTGGCAGTGGAAAAACAGAAATTGCTATAAACTATGCTTTGAATCTGGCTAAGCTTGGTAAAAAAGTGGCTATAGTAGATATTGACATAGTTAATCCTTATTTTTGTATAAGAGCTATAAAAGATTTACTTGAAGATGCAGGGATAAGAGTAATTAGTTCAAATTTGAGTTATGTTAATGCAGAATTAATGGTTATTCCTTCGGAGGTAAATGCAATTTTTAATGATAAGAGCTATGAAGTTGTTATAGACATTGGAGGAGATGATGTTGGTGCAGTTGTACTTGGTCAGTATAACCAGTATTTTAAGAAAGAACCTTATGAAATGTATTTTGTTATAAACAATAATCGACCTTTCACAGCAGATTCAAAGTCTACAGAAGAGTTTTTAAACCAGATAGAAAAGGCTTCAAGACTAAAAATAACACATCTAATATCAAATACAAATCTTTCTTATGAGACAAAATTAGAACATATTTTAAAAGGGGATAAAGTAGTTTTGCAAGTGTCTCAAAAGTTAAATATTCCATATAAATATATTGTTTGCACAAGAGACTTAAAAAATCAAGTAGAGGGAAAGGTTAAAAGTGAAATATTTCCAATAGATATTTACATGAAAAAGTATTGGGAAGTATAACCAAAAAATAAAGGAGGAGTTTTATGCCTAAGGTAACCTTTAGAGAGGATAGGTGTAAAGGATGTGGGTTATGTATAGATGCCTGCCCAAAGAAAATTATTAAGTTCTCACATAAACTTAATATTAAAGGATATCATCCAGCTGTAGTAGAGGATGAGGACATGAGTAAATGCATAGGGTGTGCTTCATGTGGAAAAATATGTCCAGACTGCGTTATTACTGTGGAAAAATAAAAAAGAGGGGGATATTTAATGAGTGAAAAGCTTCTAATGAAAGGAAACGAAGTGATTGGGGAAGCTGCTATTAGAGCAGATTGTCAATGTTTTTTTGGATATCCAATAACACCTCAAACCGAGGTGGTAGCATACTTGGCTAGAAGAATGCCTAAAATAGGAAGAGTATTTCTTCAGGCTGAAAGTGAAATTGCAGCAATTAATATGATTTATGGATGTGCTGGAACGGGAAAAAGATGTATGACATCCTCTTCTAGTCCAGGAATAAGCTTAAAATCTGAAGGTATATCGTATATTGCTGGAGCCGAACTTCCTTGTGTAATTATAAATATTGTAAGATGTGGTCCAGGGCTTGGGGGTATACAACCAGCTCAATCTGATTATTTTCAAGCTACAAAAGGGGGAGGACATGGAGATTTTCATATGTTAGTATATGCCCCATGTTCAATTCAAGAAATGGTAGATTTAATAGGAGAGGCTTTTGATGTAGCGGATATATATAGAATTCCTTGTATGGTAATGGGAGATGGAATGCTTGGTCAAATGATGGAGCCTGTTGAATTTAAAGAAAGAATCAAAAGAGAACTTCCAGATAAAAGTGAATGGGCTGCTAATGGACGACGTAGACGAGATAAGCATCATGTAATAAATTCACTTTATCTAAAAACAGAAGAGCTTGAAAAACTTAATCTACATCTTCTAAAAAAATACGAAGAGATTAAAAATAAGGAAGTTAAATATGAAGAGTACAAGTGCAAAAGAGAAAATGATTTAGTTTTAGTTTCTTATGGAACTACTTCGAGAATATGCAAGAATGTTATTAAAGCTGCTGAAAAAGAGGGTATAAAATTGGGATTAATAAGACCTATAACATTATGGCCATACCCAAATAAAGCTTTTGAGAATACAATAAATAAAACCAAATTTGGATACTTATCTGTTGAAATGAGCTGTGGACAAATGGTTGAAGATGTGAGACTTGCTGTTGAAGGAAGAAAACCTGTAGCTTTTTATGGAAGAACAGGTGGTATGATTCCTCATCCAGATGATATTTTATCTAAGATTAAAGAAATACTAGGGGGTGCTAAATAATGACTGTAATATTTCAGCCACCTAAAGCATTACTAGATGTTCCTACTCATTATTGTCCAGGATGTACTCATGGGATTATACACAGGTTAGTTGCTGAAGTTATAGATGAACTTGAAATTTTAGATATAACAATAGGTGTTGCACCTGTGGGCTGTTCAGTTCTGGCTTATGATTATTTTGCATGTGATATGTTTCAGGCTGCTCATGGTAGAGCGCCTGCTGTTGCAACAGGTATAAAAAGGGGTAACTCAGATGCAGTTGTTTTTACTTATCAAGGAGATGGAGATCTTGCTGCTATTGGAACTGCTGAAATAGTTCATGCTGCTGCAAGAGGGGAGAAGATAACTACTATTTTTATAAATAACTGTATATATGGAATGACTGGAGGACAGATGGCTCCAACAACTCTTCTAGGACAAGTAACAGAAACTACACCTTATGGAAGAGATACTGAACTTACTGGATATCCTATTAGAATTTCGGAAATGATTTCAACTTTAACAGGAGCTTGTTATGTAGAGAGAGTTTCTGTTGATAGTGTTCCAAACATAATTAAGGCTAAAAAATCAATGAAAAAAGCTTTTCAAGCTCAAATAGATGGCAAAGGTTTTTCGCTTGTAGAAGTACTTTCTACTTGTCCTACTAATTGGGGATTATCACCTAAGGAGGCTATGGAATGGCTTCGTAAAAATATGATGACTTATTATCCACTAGGAGTAAAAAAAGATACTACAAGTGAGGTGAAATAGTATGTCAACACAAGAAGTAATATTTGCTGGGTTTGGAGGACAAGGAATACTTTTAATGGGTAAATTTTTGGCTTATGCAGGAATGGATGCTGATATGTATGTTTCATGGCTTCCGTCTTATGGACCAGAAATGAGAGGGGGTACGTGTAACTGTTCGGTAATAGTGTCAGATGAACCAGTTGGGTCTCCAATAATTACACAACCGTCTACCATAGTAGTTATGAACAGACCATCTTTAGATAAATTTGAACCTCTTTTGAAAAAAGGAGGAGCATTGATTATGGATGGAGACCTTGTAGATAGACCACCAAGAAGGGATGATATTTATGTAATAAGTATCTCAGCTCAACGAGAAGCAGAGAAAATTGGAGATAAAAAAATAGCTAACATGGTACTTTTAGGGGTGTTGGTTAAAAAAACAGGAATAATTTCTATTGAGGGCATTTTAAGAGCATTAAAAAATCATGGCAAAGAAGAGTTTTATGAGCTTAATAAAAAAGCCATAGAAAAAGGAGTGGAATATATATTGTAGTTAATGGGGGTGATTGATTAAAAGCAGTTATTTTAGTTTTTAAATGAAGAATTTATTTAAAAATTAAGAATCAAGCAGGGAGTTTAACAGATAGCAATATTTACTCATATTGTTATAATAGAAGATATGTAATATAATTAAAAATATATGTAGAAAACGATAAAGAGAGGTAACAATATGAGTAGATTGTTTGGAACAGATGGAGTAAGAGGAATTGCTAACGATGAATTAACAGCTGATCTTGCATATAAACTAGGAAGAGCAGGAGCTTTTGTATTAACAGAAGGAGCTCATAAACCTAAAATATTAGTTGGCATGGATACAAGAATATCAGGAGACATGCTTGAAGCTGCTCTTGTTTCTGGTATTCTATCAGTTGGTGCAGAAGCAATTTGTGTAGGGGTTATACCAACACCAGCTGTAGCTTATCTTACAAGAAAATATAATGCAGATGCAGGAGTTGTAATATCAGCTTCGCACAATCCAGTAGAATATAATGGAATAAAGTTTTTTAACGGACAAGGATATAAACTTAGAGATGAGCTAGAGGATAAAATTCAAAGTATAATAGAAAATAATTTAGATGGAGTTCCATCTCCTACAGGTGCAGAGCTTGGAAGGAAAATTGTAGAAGAAGCTGCAGTAGAAGACTATGTTGAGTTTGCAAAATCTACTATAGATTCAGATTTAAAAGGCTTTAAAGTAGCTTTAGATTGTGCAAATGGTGCAGCCTATGAAGTAGCAGTTGATACTTTCAGACAATTAGGAGCAGAGGTAGTTGTAATAAATAATGATCCAGATGGAGTAAATATAAATAAAAATTGTGGTTCAACGCATCCAGAAGAATTAATGGATTACGTTATTAGGAAAGAATGTGATTTAGGTCTTGCCTTTGATGGAGATGCAGATAGATGTCTTGCTGTAGATGATAAAGGAAATCTTATAGATGGAGATTTTATAATTGCTATTTGTGCAAAATATTTAAAAGAGCAAGGAAAACTTAAGGATAACATGGCAGTTGTTACTGTAATGAGCAATCTAGGACTTGATCTTGCTTTTAAAAAGGAAGGAATATCTACAATAAAAACTAAGGTTGGAGATAGATACGTTCTTGAGGAAATGATAAAAGATGGATATGTACTAGGGGGAGAACAGTCAGGACATATAATTTTCTTAGATTATAATACAACTGGAGATGGACTTGTAACAGGTCTTCAACTTGCTTCAATTGTAAAGAAAAGTGGAAAAACATTATCAGAGCTTGCTTCTATGATGACAAAGCTTCCACAAGTTTTAGCCAATGCAAAAGTGCCTAATAATATGAAGGATATTCATGAAAAGGATAGCGAAATTGTAGAAGAAATAAAGAAGATAGAAGAAAAATTAGATGGATGTGGAAGAGTACTTATAAGACCTTCGGGAACAGAGCCATTAGTTAGAGTTATGCTTGAAGGTAAAAATCAAGAAGAATTAGATCAAATGGCACATTCACTTGCAGAATTGATTGAAAAAAAGGCAAATCAATAAAGAAAGTCATTAGTGACTAATAGCTTATAACCATAAGGTAATAAGTATTAGGTGATAGTATATTGAATAAATAGTGTAATGGCAGTAAATGAAGTTTTTAAAAACTTCATTTACTGCATTTTAACTTTGTAAATCTTTACATATTAGAGATTGTCTTAATATGAATCTTAAAATTTTGCTTTATAATTATTAAATAATTGTGAAACAAAATTAATTTTATTGACGTATAATATATTGTCAAATATAATATTGAAGGAAGCTTGAGAGTATGAATAACTTTTAAAAGAAAATTTTGGAAAGGAGGATAATAAGAAAAGTAGATAAAAGCGCCAGAACTTAAGTGAGAAGTAGGTTTAAGGAAACTCAAGGTGAAGGTTGAGTAAGTTCGTCTGACTAAATCAAAGATTAAAAGTGATAAGGAAACTCAGACTAACATCTGAGTAAGTTCGCCTGACTAAATCAAAGATTTAGAGGCTCACTTAAGTTGACGAGGATGGGGATTATCGAAGATTCGGCGGATGCCCCACGGTATAGTGCTACCGTTAAAGACTGATAAAGCTGAAAAGTGATTTTCTGTACAAATTCAGTTGGGTACTGGAAATTTGAACATGAATACAAGCTTCTCTCATATCTTAAATTTAATAAAAAAGGGAGAATAGATTATGTGCGGAATAGTTGGATATTTTGGAAATAAGAAGGCAGCAGAAGTTTTGGTAGAAGGATTATCAAAGTTAGAGTATAGAGGTTACGATTCAGCTGGAGTTGCTGTTATTGAAGATGGAAATGTAGATGTAAAAAAATGCAAGGGGAGACTTGCTAATCTAGAAGACAAGCTTAGTAAGCATATTTTAAATGGAACTATAGGAATTGGGCATACTAGATGGGCAACTCACGGAGAACCATCTGATGTAAATTCACATCCACATACTAATGGAGAGGGAACAATAGCTGTAGTTCACAATGGTATTATTGAAAACTACCTTGTTTTAAGAGAATGGTTAACGTCAGAAGGATATAAATTCCAATCGGAAACAGATACAGAGGTTATTCCTCATCTTGTAGATTACTACTATGAAGGAGATCTTTTAGATGCAGTAATGAAGGCTGTTAAGAGAATGGAAGGAAGTTATGCCGTAGGAGTAATTTGCAAAAATGAGCCAGATAAACTTATAGCTGTTAGAAAAGACAGTCCATTAATAGTAGGTGTAGGTGAAGGAGAAAGCTTTATTGCTTCAGATATACCAGCAGTTTTAAATTATACAAGAGAAGTATACTTACTTGAAGATAATGAATTTGTACTTATTGATGAAAAGGGAGTAACTATCTTAGATGAAAATAAACAAAAAATAGATAAGGAAATCTACCACGTAACGTGGGATGCAGATGCTGCTGAAAAGGGTGGATATGAGCACTTTATGCTAAAAGAAATTCATGAACAGCCAAAGGCAATAAAAGACACTTTAACATCAAGAGTAGTTAAAGGACAAAAAATAAGTCTAGATAGTATAACTCTTACAAAGGAACAAATAGCAAACATAGATAAAATATATATAGTTGCATGTGGAACTGCTTATCATGCAGGATTAGTTGGTAAAACTGCTATTGAAAAGCTTGCTAAAATACCTGTTGAAGTAGAAGTGGCTTCAGAGTTTAGATATAGAGAACCACTTATAAATGAAAGAACTCTTATGATTGTTATAAGTCAATCAGGAGAAACAGCAGATACACTTGCTGCATTAAGACTTGCTAAAGCTGAAAATGCTAGAGTTATAGCTGTTACAAATGTAGTTGGAAGTTCAGTTTCAAGAGAAGCAGATGATGTTTTATATACTTGGGCAGGACCAGAAATTGCAGTTGCTTCAACAAAAGCATATGTAACTCAACTTATTGCAATGTATATAATAGCGTTATATCTTGCTGAAAATAAAGGAAGCGTAAGGGAATCAGAAATAGAAAAAATAAAATGTGGACTTTTAAATCTTTCTGAAAAAGCAGCAGAAGTGTTAAACCATAAAGATTTAATTAAAGACTTTGCTAAAAAAATCTGTATGGATAAAGATATGTATTTCTTAGGAAGAGGACTTGATTATGCAGTAGCTATGGAAGGTTCATTAAAGCTTAAAGAAATATCTTATATTCATTCAGAAGCTTATGCAGGTGGAGAGTTAAAGCATGGACCTATTGCTTTAATAGAAGAAGGAACAAAGGTAATTGCTCTTGCAACTGAAGAACAATTATTTGATAAAATGTTAAGCAATATTAAGGAAGTTAAAACAAGAGGAGCAAATGTTATAGGAATAGCTATGGAAGGTCATGATATAATTGAAAAGACTGTAGATTCAGCAATCTACATTCCAAGAGTTAAAGCTTTATTAGCTCCAGTACTTTCAGTTATACCACTACAACTTTTATCTTACTACGTTTCAATAGAGAAGGGTTGCGATGTGGATAAACCAAGAAACTTAGCTAAGTCAGTTACAGTAGAATAGGTATTGTTACATATATAACTAAAGTGTTTGTTATATATGTAATATGTCCTTTATAAATAAATTTGTTCAAATGAAAAAAGTTTTTAAAACAGAGAGAAAATCAGGGGAAAAACCTGGCTTTCTCTTTTATTTTTTAGAAGGAAAAAGGGAAATAGGTATCCCCTAAAAATATTGTATAAAAGTTATATGGGGATGATATATTGATCATTTATTAGATGCTTCATCAGTATCTAAAATGGCATTGTATCTTATTCCTTTTTCTTTTGATAAATTTAACAAATATAAATATCTGGCTTTTGCTGCTGCTTCTTTATATATAGCGTAGTCTACTAATTTAGGATCACTTACCATATCAAAATATTGACTTGCATATTCCCATTCTTTTTTTACTTCATTAATACAGCTTATTATATCTTTTTGTTCTTCTGTATAATTTAAGTTATCACTTAAATTATTGATTATTTCTTTCTTATTCATAAAAATCCTCCTATTTTACATTTCATTAAAATTATAGACATAAAATGGAATTTTTAATCTTTGTATTTATTTAAAACATATAAAGGAATAAAAAACCTATTAAAAATAATAGGTCAGAGTTTAATATTAAAAAATAAACCTTAATAATGAATGATATATACTTAAAAGAGGTTTGAATTATGATGATTAAGTCTTTTATTTTATAAAGGATATATATAAGTAGTATTAAGAAGGGCTTATAATAAAAATTCATAGTAAAATAAAGTTAATATGGTAATACAGTTATTATTTACATAAAGTATTGTGTTATAGTACAATTTTATGTATTATAGTTTTATAAGTTAAAATAATAAAATAATAAGAGATAATATGAAGAATTTTAAATGATATTTGGAAATTTTGCAATGTTAGTTATGATTAAAGAAAACTTATTTCTATATTAGAGTACATGGTATTCTAATATTATTTAATATAAATATTCAATGATAAAAAACGAAAATATATATTAGATAGCTATAGTAATAACATAAATTTAAAGGGCAAACTTATTGAAAAATAAGCACATAAATCCAAGAAAGTAAGTTATAAAAGTAATATGCTAGCCGGTTACATAGTAGTATTATAAAAAGACCCTTTTATTTATATAAAAATAGAAGGGTCTTTTTGTGTGTATATACAGGAGGGATAAAATGAAAAGAGTACAAATGAAAAGCATTAAAACAAGACTTATTATTTATTTTTCTATCTTAATTTTATTGTCATCTATTAGTTTAGGGTTTATTTCTTTACAAAGAGCTAGTAAAACCCTTACTAAAGAAGCAGAAAAATCACTTGCTTCACTAGCACTTGATGCATCAAGGTTAACTGAAAGTCGAATTGAAATTCAAAAGCAAGCCTTAAAAATGATAGCACTAAGAGCAGATATTCAAAGTATGGATTGGAAACTGCAACAGCCTATATTACAAAGACAAATAGAAAGAACAAACTTTATCGACCTTGCAGTTGTACAGCTTGATGGTACTGCTCATTATCCCAATGGAACAATTAGTAAATTAGGTGATAGAGATTACATAAAAAAAGCATTGAAAGGTGAAATGAATGTATCAGATTTATTACTTAGTCGTGTAACAAATAAACTTGTTTTTATGTATGCAACACCTATTGAAAGAGATGGTAAAGTTGTAGGAGCATTAATTGGTTCTAGAGATGGTAATGCTTTAAGTGAGGTTACAGACGATACTGGGTTTGGTAAAGATGGATATGGCTACATGATTAACAGTAATGGAACAGTAGTGGGTCATCCTGATAGAGATAAGGTATTAAATCAATTCAATCCAATAGAGGAAGTCAAGAGTAATGAAAGTCTAAGATCATTAGCTACATTATTTGAAAAAGTATTGACAGAAAAAACTGGAATTAGCAGTTATTTTTTTGAAGGCAATGATTTATATGCTGCATATGCACCTATTAAAGGTACTAATTGGATATTTATTATTACTGCTAATGAACAGGAAGTTTTATCTGCAATACCTTCACTACAAAAAACTATTATATTTCTTATGGTTGTTATTTTAATAGTGAGTATTGCTATTACATATTTAATTGGTAACTCAATTACAAAACCTATTATTAAAATAGTAAAGCAATCAGAAAAAATAGCTAATCTGGATATTACAGAAAATATATCAGGAAATTTTATAAAGAAAAAAGATGAAATTGGTGACTTAGCAAAAGCATTGCAGAGCATAACTAATAGTCTTAGAAATATTATTCAAGAAATTAGTAAATCCTCGGAACAAGTGACTGTTGCTTCAGAAGAATTGACAGCTACTTCACAAAATTCAGCAACAGCTTCACAAGAAGTATCAAAGACAATAGAAGAAATATCAATTGGAGCATCTGATCAAGCAAAAAATACAGAAGATGGTTCTTTAAAAGCTACTTTATTAGGTCAGAGTATTGAAAAAAACCAAGAATATATGAAAAGTCTAAATACTTCTTCAAACAAGGTAACAGATGTTGTTAATGAAGGATTAGAGGATATTTACAATTTGTCTAAAATAACTGAAGAAAGTAACAATGCAACAAAGGAAATTTATGAAGTTATATTAAAAACAAATGATAGTTCTAATAAAATCGGACAAGCTAGTGAGGTAATTTCATCCATAGCAGAACAGACTAATCTTTTGGCATTGAATGCAGCAATAGAAGCAGCAAGAGCGGGAGAGGCAGGAAGAGGATTTGCAGTAGTTGCAGAAGAAATTAGAAAGCTGGCAGAGCAATCTTCAACATCTACAAAGGATATCGATGAAATGGTTAATGAATTACAAAATAATGCTCAAGATGCTGTAAAAACAATAGAAAAATTATCCAATGTATCCAAAGAACAAATAAGTAGTGTAATTAATAGTAGAGATAAATATAGATTAATTGCTGAAGCAATGAAGGAATCAGAGAAATCAGTAAAACAATTAAATGTTTCAGGAGAAGAAATGGAAAAGACAAAGAATGAAATACTAGATATTTTACAAAAGCTTTCAGCCATTGCCGAAGAAAATGCTGCTGCCACTGAACAAGCAACAGCATCTATAGAAGAACAGACTGCTTCTATAGAAGAAATTGCAGGTTCTAGTGAGAGCTTATCGAATTTGGCGCAGAATCTACAGTTAATTATTACGAAGTTCAAAGTATAAAATTAGAAGTAATACATATAGCATTATTGCATAATTAAAAAATATAATTATATGAATTAATATATGATAAAATAATTTTTGATTATGAAGTTCATACTTAACATCAAAAACTAATTATTGTCAATAATACTTTAAGGATATTGAAAAATTGTGGATAAAGTCCAAATTTTATTATGACTTTATCCGCAATTTTTTTATGCAAAATAAGGGAATCAAAGTTGATTTTTATGAAGAGGCTATTTTGCTATACAGAATAAATAGAGTTATTTTGGTATCTAATGGTTCATTATTCCATATTTACAATAAAACAATCAAAAGTTTATTGAGGAAATATTATGAATAATGGTATAATATAATTTGTGATTCATTTAACAAATATGGTAAATTTAATAACTAACGTAAGATTTAAAAAATTTATGTTAAGCATTGTAACATAAAAGTTGATTTAAGACCATAAGGAGTTGAAAAATATGAAATACAAAGTTACAGATATTATAGATATAGAAAAAATTGAAAAACTTATGATGGATTTTTATGCTATAACTAAAATTCCATATGGACTTTTAGATCTGGAAGGTAATATATTAAGCGGTATAGGATGGCAGGATATTTGTACAAAGTTTCATAGAGTAAATCCAGAAAGTGAAGCTAGGTGTATAAGAAGTGATAAATCTGTAGCAGGTAGATTAAAGATAAATAGAAAAGATTATTGTATGTATAAATGTCTAAATGGTATTATGGAAGCTGTGGCACCTATTATAGTTGAAGGAGAGCACATTGCTAATTTGTTTTGCGGACATTTCTTTTTAGAAGAACCTGATAAGGAATATTTTCAAAAACAAGCAATTGAGTTTGGTTATGATGTAGATGCATATTTAGAGGCATTATCACGTGTTCCAGTTATTTCAAAAGATAAACTTGAAGTTTGTATAAGATATTATGCAAAATTGGCAAAAATGTTTTCTACTATGGGATTGAATCAATTAAAACATAGAGAAGCTGAAGAAAAACTTCAAAAATATAATGAAATTTTAGAAAAAAGGGTGACTGAACGTACTGTTGAATTAGTCGAAGCAAATAAGAAGCTTAAAGAAAGTGAAGAGAGATATAAAAATCTTTTACATATATTGCCCTATGGAATTATTGTACGAAATAAAGATACTATTTTGTTTGCAAATAAAATAGCAGCAAAGTACCTTGGGGTAGAAAAACTACAAGACATTATTGGAAAGAAATTATCGGATTTTATTGATGTGCATCCAGATTATGAAGATGGTTACCAAAAGTATTTAAGATTGATAGAAGAAGAAGGTTTTGTACCATTAATAGAAGAAAAATATATTCGCAAGAAAGATGTAAAGGTTTTAGAAGTAGAGACAGTAGTGACTACTAGTATTGATAATGGAGAGAAATTGATTTTAGAAGTTTCTAGAGATATTTCTGAAAAAAGGAATTTACAGAAACTAAATAAGAAAGTAAAAGAAAAAACTATTTTATTACAAGAGACACTTGAGTATGATAGAGTGAAAACGGAATTCTTTTCAAATATTTCTCATGAATTAAAAACACCAATAAATGTAATATTCAGTGCAGTACAGATTACTAATTCTATGTTAAGTGAAATTGAAATATTAGATAATGATATTAAGAATAAAACAAAAAAATATTTGAATATAATGAAACAAAATTGTTTTAGATTAATAAGATTAGTTAATAATCTATTAGATATTACAAAAATTGACTCTGGATATTTTAAAATAGATTTAGTAAATTGTGATATTGTAAAGGTTGTTGAAGATATAACACTATCGGTTGTAGAATATGTAGAGAGTATAGGCATAGAGCTTATATTTGATACTGATATTGAAGAAAAAGTATTAGCCTGTGATCCAGATAAAATTGAAAGAATTATGCTTAACTTACTTTCTAATGCTGTAAAGTTTACAAAACCAGGAGGAAAAATTTTTGTAAATATTTTTGATAAGGGCCAATACATAATTATTTCAGTAAGAGACACAGGAATTGGAATACTGGAAGAAAAGCAGAAACAGATTTTTGAAAGATTTATGCAGATAGATAAATCTCTATCAAGAGTAAGTGAAGGAAGTGGGATAGGATTAGCCCTGGTTAAATCTATTGTTGAAATGCATGAAGGTAATATTTATGTTAATAGTGAATTAGAAAAAGGAACTGAATTTATTATAGAATTACCAGCTAAAGTATTATCAGAGAATGTAGAAGTAGAAAATAATAGTTGTAGCCAAAGTGATAATATAGAAAAAGTAAAAATTGAGTTTTCTGATATATATTTATAAAGGAGGAAGCCACATGAAGTTAATTTCATGGAATGTTAATGGGATTAGAGCTTGTATTCAAAAGGGTTTTTTAGATTATTTTAAAGAAGTAGATGCAGATATTTTTTGTATTCAAGAAAGTAAGTTACAAGAAGGACAAATAAATTTAGAGTTGGAAGGATATTATCAATATTGGAATTATGCAGAGAAAAAAGGGTATTCAGGCACAGCTATATTTACTAAAATAAAGCCCAATAATGTTAGTTATGGTATAAATAAGGATCAACATGATAAAGAGGGAAGAGTGATTACATTAGAGTTTGATGATTTCTATCTTGTGACAGTATATACTCCTAATTCACAGCAAAAACTAGCAAGACTTGATTATAGAATGGAATGGGAAGAGGACTTTAGAGATTATATAATAGCTTTAGATGAAGGGAAGCCTGTAATTGTATGTGGTGACTTAAATGTGGCACATAATGAAATAGATCTTAAGAATCCTAAAACTAATAGAAAAAATGCTGGATTTACTGATGAAGAAAGAAATAAATTTACTGAGTTTCTAAATGCAGGGTTTATAGATACTTACCGATATTTTTATCCAGATAGAGAAGGTATGTATAGTTGGTGGTCCTATAGATTTAATGCAAGAGCTAATAATGCAGGGTGGCGTATAGACTATTTTTGTGTATCAAATAGAATAAAGAATAGACTTATCAGTGTAGATATTCACTCTAATATACTTGGATCAGATCATTGCCCTATTGAGTTAGCTATTGAATAAAATAAGAAAAAGTAAAATTGAAATACCAGCAGCTGAGGAAATATCTGCAGCTACATCAGATTTAAATATGGAAGTAACTTAGTTAGTTTGTCAAGAATGGATTTTAACTGTAATAGCAATAAACCCAGGTTGTTTAGGTAATTTTGTATTTTTAATAATTATAAATGGAGTTAAAAATGAATTATGTTTATATTTTAGAATGTAGTGATAAAACTTATTATACGGGATGGACAAAGGATTTGGAAAAAAGAATAAATACACATAATAATGGAAAAGGTGCAAAATATACAAGGGGTAGGCGTCCCGTTAAATTAATATATTTTGAAAATTTTAATGATAAAGTTGAAGCAATGAAAAGGGAGTATGAGATAAAACAGATGAGTAGAAAAGAGAAAGAAAAATTAATAAATAAACCATGAATGGAAAAATGATTTTCTGTTCATGGTTTTTTTACAAAATAATGTTGAAATTCATAACATAAATTTGATAAAATACTAATCAGTATTATTTTTTTAGGGATGCTGGAAAAATAAATGTATTTTAGCAAAATATAAAACATAATTAAATAATTTATGAAAATAACTTAATCAACATAGAGTAAATACAACATAATATAACTTAGGTGTTAAAAGGGGGGGCAAAATGGTTCAGAGCAGTGTCAAAGTAAATAATAAAACAGGTATTCATGCAATACCAGCCACAATAATTGCAAGAGAAGCTAGAAAATATGAAGCAGATATAAGTATGTTCAAAAACACAGATTACTGTAATGCAGTTAGTCCAACAGCTATATTAAATATGGACTTAACATATGGAGATGAATTGTTAGTTGTTGTAGAAGGCGACGACGAATTACATGCAATTGAAGAGATTAAGAATCTTATTGAAAGTGATTTTGGCGTATAATAGGAAGTGATTTTTCTGAATCTAGGATATTTAATTAGTTGGAAATAAAAAGTAAAAATAATGGATACTAATTAAAATTCAGATAATTGGAGGTAAATAAAGATGGACATAAAAATGTTAGTTAAGAAGGCATTAGAAGCTAAGGAGAAAGCTTATGCTCCTTATTCTGGTTTTAGAGTTGGAGCCGCTTTAATAGCAGGTAGTGGAAAAGTATATACTGGCTGCAATATAGAATGTTCATCCTATTCACCTACTATTTGTGCTGAAAGAACAGCTATATCAAAAGCTGTTTCAGAGGGAGAAAGACAAATTGTGGCTATAGCAATAACAGGGGATTCAGAATGGACTTACCCTTGTGGTGTTTGCAGACAAGTAATAAGAGAATTTGGTAAAGATGCAAAAGTAATTGTTGTTAAATCAGAAGATGAATATAAAGAATATACTCTTGAAGAATTACTACCTCATAGCTTTGGGCCAGAGGATTTAAAATAATTTACTATATATAAGTTATAGAATAATGTTGTGATACAACACTATTCTAGTTTACAGTTTATGGTGGACAGTTTACAGTTAAGGATATATTGCTAACGCAAAATTTAAAATGAAGTGTAAAAACTTAGTATAGTCGAGGCTATACTAAGTTTTGTTTTTTTGTTAGTCATTTATTAAAGTAATTTTTAAATCCTAGTTCAATAAAGCTATTAGATTTATTTGGTAAAAAATAGATAAAAGGTTTAATATACCTAATAATTATGTTAAAATTATGCCAATACACTATTTTTTATAAAAATATATTATAATTATTTAGTAATAAAGGAACAATAAAAAAATTCAGAATTTAAAAAATATTCTGTTGGAAATTAAATTACTACTAAACTATATTGGATTAGGAGGTTTTTAATTTGAAAGAAAATCAATGCTCTTGTGGGTGTAGTCAAAAGGATGAAGGATTACAAAAAGTTCAGCAAGTAATTGAGGAATATAAAGAAGTTAAAGGTGCATTAATACCTGTATTACATGAAATTCAAGGATTATATGGATATCTGCCACAGGAAGCTCTTCAGTTAGTTTCTAAGGAATTAAATATATCAATGGGTGAGATTTATGGAGTGGCAACTTTTTATTCACTGTTTACTTTAGAGCCAAAAGGAGATCATGTTATAAGAGTTTGTATGGGTACAGCTTGTTATGTTAAGGGAGCCCAGAGTATTATTGACAAATTAAATTCAGAATTAGGAGTTGAAGTTGGAAAGACAACTAAAGATGGTAAATTTACCTTGGAAGCTGCTAGATGCCTTGGAAGTTGTGGACTTGCTCCTGTAATGATGGTTGATGATAGAGTTTATGGAAAAATAACACCAGGTGATGTAATAAAAATATTAGAGGAGTATAAATAGGAAGGAGCATGAGAGAATGAAGAATCTTACAGTAGAAGATATTGAAAAAATAAGAATTAAATCTTTAGAAAAGGTGAATCAAGGAAGGGATAGAAAGAATACGAGAATTATTGTAGGAATGGGAACATGTGGTATAGCTGCGGGAGCAGTACCTATTTATGATGCTATCCAAGAAGAAGTTAAAAATTTAGGATTAAAAAATGTTACTTTAGAAAAAACAGGATGTGTAGGAGTATGTAGATTAGAACCTATTGTTGAAGTTATAAAACCAGGAGAAGAAAAAGTTACTTATGTTAAAATGACACCTAACAAATCAAGAAGAATTATTAAAGATCACATAGTTGATGGAAATAGAGTAGAAGAATTTACAATACATCTTATAGAAAATAGAATTTTGAATGATTTTACAATTATTGATGATTGATTGGAGGGAAAACTATGGAGTTTTATAATTCGCAGGTTCTTATATGTGGAGGGGAAGGGTGTAACTCATTAGATTCAAAAAAAATTGTTAATTTGTTTAAATCAGAATTAAAACAGCATGGATTAGAAAAAGAAGTAGAAATTATAAAAACCACTTGTCTTGGGCTTTGTAATCTAGGTCCTGTTATGATTGTTTATCCAGAAGGAACTATATATGCAAATATAAAACCATCAGATATCCATGAGATTGTAGAGGAACATTTCTTAAATGGAAGAATTGTAAAGAGACTTTGTTATACACTGAATCCAGGAGATGGAAGAATAAGTAATTTAAATAATATAAATATGTTTAAAAAACAGGAGAGAATTGTTTTAAGAAACTGTGGAATTATTAATCCGGAAGATATTAATGAATATATTGCTATGGATGGGTATAAAGCTTTAGGACAAGTTTTAACGGAGCTGTCTTCACAACAGGTTATTGATATTATTACAGAATCAGGGTTAAGAGGAAGAGGAGGTGGAGGATTTCCCACAGGTAAAAAATGGAGTTTTGCAGCAACTCAAAAAAGTGACCAGAAATATATAATTTGTAATGCTGATGAAGGAGATCCAGGTGCATTTATGGATCGTTCTGTTTTAGAGGGAGATCCTCATTCTATTCTTGAAGCTATGACCATTGGAGGATATGCCATAGGGGCAAATAAAGGATTTATATATGTAAGAGCAGAGTATCCTTTAGCAGTTGAAAGGCTAAAAATAGCTATTGCTCAAGCAAAGGAATATGGATTGCTAGGAGATAACATTTTAGGAACTGGCTTTAAATTTGATCTAGAAATTAGACTAGGAGCAGGAGCTTTTGTTTGTGGAGAAGAAACTGCTTTAATTCAATCCATTGAAGGTAAGAGAGGAATGCCTATAACTAAACCTCCTTTTCCAGCAATAAGTGGTCTTTGGGGGAAACCAACAGTAATAAATAACGTTGAAACATTTGCAAATATATGTCCAATCATACTAAAGGGAGCAAAGTGGTTTAGGTCAATTGGAACAGAAAGAAGTTCAGGAACTAAGGTTTTTGCATTAGGTGGAAAAATTAGAAATACAGGTCTTGTTGAAATACCAATGGGTACAACACTAAGAGAAGTTATATTTAATATAGGTGGTGGAATTCCAAATGATAAACAGTTTAAAGCAGTTCAAACCGGGGGTCCATCAGGAGGGTGTATTCCTGCCAGATATATTAATATTCCAATTGAATACGATACTTTAACTGAGTTAGGTTCAATGATGGGATCAGGTGGTATGATTGTAATGGATGAGGATAATTGTATGGTTGATGTAGCAAGATTTTTCCTTGATTTCACTAAGGATGAATCCTGTGGAAAATGTACCTCTTGTAGAATAGGAACTAAGAGGTTACTTGAAATTCTTGAAAAGATAACAAGAGGAGAGGGTTCTTTAAAGGATGTTGAAAAATTAGAAAAACTAGCAGTAGAAATTAAAAATACTGCCTTATGTGGACTTGGGCAGACAGCACCAAATCCAATATTGTCTACCTTAAGATATTTTAAAGATGAATATATTTCTCATGTTGTAGATAAAAAATGCCCTGCTAAAGCTTGCAAGACTCTTGTTAAGTATCATATTAAAGCAGATGTTTGTAAAAGATGCGGCATGTGTGTTAAAAACTGCAGCGCAGGCGCTATAACAAATAAGGTAGTAGAAGCCTATGAGATAGATCAAAGTAAATGTATAAAATGCGGTTCGTGTATGCAAGCATGCTTATTTAATGCAATTGTTAAAGAATAATTCTGTTTGAGAGGTGATAAGTGTGGAAATAATTGGATTAACTATAGATGGAATAAAGGTAGAAGTTGAAAAAGGGAAGAGTGTTCTAGAGGCAGCAAGAAGCGTAGGGATTGAAATACCTACTCTATGCTTTTTGAAAGAAATAAATGAAGTTTCAAGTTGCAGAGTTTGCTTAGTAGAAGTTGGTCCTAAACTTTTACCATCATGTACAGTTGCGGCAGAAGAAGGTATGGTTATAAAGACAAATACTCCAAAGGTTAGGAGTGCTAGGAAGTCTATTATTCAGCTGCTTTTATCAAATCATAAAAGAGAATGTACTACCTGTTCAAGAAATAGAAATTGTGAGCTTAGAAAGCTTGCAGAAGATTTAAATATAGGGGAGCTAGAATATGAAGGGGAGAGAGTAGAATGTCCTATGGATATATCATCAGTTTCTCTTATAAGAGACCCAGAGAAATGTATTTTATGTGAAAGATGTATAAGTATATGCAAGAATGTACAATCTGTAAGTGCTATTAACTTTTCAGGAAGAGGATTTGATACAAAGGTAGCTCCAGCTTATGATAAGCCTTTAGGGGAGAGTATATGTGTAAATTGTGGCCAATGTGTTGTTAGTTGTCCAACAGGAGCTTTAGTAGAGAGAGAAAATATAGATGAAGTATGGGATGCAATAGCTAATCCTAATAAATATGTTGTAGTTCAAGTAGCTCCAGCCATAAGAGTTGCATTAGGTGAGGAATTTAGGCTGCCTGTTGGAACCAGAGTAACAGGAAAGATGGTAGCAGCTCTAAAAAGGATTGGATTTGATAAAGTATTTGATACAAATTTTGCAGCTGATCTTACAATAATGGAAGAGGGAACAGAATTGTTGAAAAGATTAGAAAAAGGAGAAAATCTTCCTTTAATGACCTCCTGTTGTCCAGGATGGGTTAAATTTGTTGAACATAATTTCCATGATATGATATCTAATCTGTCAACTTGTAAATCACCACATGAGATGGAAGGTGCTGTAATAAAAAGTTATCTTGCTGAAAAGGATGGCATTGATCCGTCGAATATAGTCGTTGTCTCAATTATGCCTTGTATTGCTAAGAAATTTGAAGAGTCAAGAGAGGAATTATCTTATAATGGAGTAAAGGATGTAGATTATGTTCTTACAACAAGAGAACTTGCAAAAATGATAAAGCAATCCTCTATGGATTTTGTAAATCTTAAAGATGAAGAATTTGATAATCCTTTTGGAGTAGGTACAGGAGCTGGTGTTATTTTTGGAGCAACTGGTGGAGTTGCAGAAGCAGCACTAAGAACTATATTTGAAATTACATCAGGAAAAGAACTTGAAAATCTTGAATTTGATGCTGTTAGAGGTGTTGATGGAATAAAAGAAGCAACAGTAACTCTTCCTAATGGAAAGACTATTAATACAGCAGTTATAAGTGGTCTTTCAAATGCTAGAAAGGTATTAGAACAAATTAGAGAAGATAATAAGAAGTATGATTTTATAGAAGTTATGGCTTGTCCTGGTGGATGTGTAACTGGTGGTGGACAGCCTATAGTAAGTTCTAAAAATAGAGAAAAAATTGATGTAAGAGAAGTTAGAGCTAGAGCTATTTATGAAGAAGACAGAAATCTTCCAATCAGAAAGTCACATGAAAATCCTTATGTAGATAAACTTTATAAGGAGTTCTTAGGAGAACCTAACAGTCATAAAGCTCATGAATTACTCCATACTACTTATGTGAAAAGAGAAAGGTTTTAATAATCATTGCCCAGTCATTAAGAATGAAGAGATTATAGACTTGAAAAAGATTAATATTTAAAGTAAAACTCATGTAAAGCGTGAAGCTAGTTAAAGTTTCACGCTTATTTCACCAGAATATATAATAAAATGATCTTTAGTCTTCATTATCAAGTTTAGCAAATGTGTGAACAATTTCTTTAGAGTTTTGAAGTGTTTCAGTATTTATAAGCTCAAAGCCTTTTGTGAGAAGCATTGCAATAGCTTCTGCACAATTTGTGCCTACTGGGATTTTAGGAGTACTAGAAGCTGAAACTAAAATCTCACTATCGTGGCAGAATCCACATTCAATTCTACAAGCTATGATAACAACATCGACATTTTTACATTTTTTCACTGTTTTAACCTCCTTTTATATATCAGTTTTAACAGTAAACAAAATTAATCCTGAGCTTTCCCAATTATATATAGGGAGGGGATGATGAAAGCTAAGAATAGAATTTTGCAGCTTGTACATTATATATTATGATGGACAAGCAATTAGTGTTCTAATTTTAGTAATAAAATTATAGAATAAAATAGAAGTTTTTCTATCTGATAGCTAACCGATCTTAGGATAACTTTAATCAAATTTTATATGAAGTATAATTCTATTAGAAGATAAGTTTCAGTTGATAAGGAGGCAAAAATGGCTGTTAGTGGAGCAATTATACCATTATATTTAAATAATGATATGATAAATAATCTTCATACTATAATAATTCAGCAATTTACAGAAGTAAAGGCCATAACTACAAGGAAGCAGCAGGCAGTAAAGATTACTACTCCTTTAAGTAATGTTACCTGTGGTCAATATGTTCAAGGAAATTTTACAGTTGAATTCCTTAATGAGTTTGCAAAACAGAGAGCAGAAATTTCAAAGAAAATAGTAGTTTTATTGGAACTGAGAGACCTATTGATTCAGAATAATTTACTAAAGAGTATAAATAACCAAACCCAGATAAATAACAATATAAAAGAAAATGATTTTATAGAATTTACATGTAATCTAAAAAAGAATCCTGTGATTCAACACGTAGAAGATATCATAAATGCTATGGAAATGGATATAGTTTTTAATTCTTATAGTACAGATGAAAAAGAGAAGATTGAATATGAAGCTAAAAAAGAGGTTTTAAAATCCTTAAAGGAAAAGCTGGAAGAACATAAAAACTCAAATTGCTTTAGACTTGTTGCAGAAAATGTTTGTGATTCGAATACAAACATTTCAGTTCCAATACAATTACAGTTTATGGAGGACCATATTGATTATATGAGTAATTCAAAGGTTTCTGTTCTAGGAAAAGTAGTGAATATTGCTAAAGGGAATGAAAATAAAAATGTAAGGATGCTAAGTGGAAGTTGTTTTGATTATTTAGATGAAGAAGGGTTTATGAATTTTGAAAGTAGGTTCGTAAAAAATAATTCTTTAGTTAAAAACTATAGCATAAAAATAAATGATATAAACTCTTCTCTTATAGAAATAATTCCAATAGCAATGTATATTTAAAGTTAAATTTATAAGGAAACTGCTCTCGCTTTAGTTTCTAACCAATATTTAATCACAATAAGGTGCACCTCCAAGTATTAGATTCATGTCTAATATTTGGGGTGCACTTCACCCAATTATATTTTTGTAATAATATTCATATTTAAATTAATTTATTATTCAAAAAGATTTCCTTTGTTTAATCTATTTTCAGGATCAAATAAATTCTTTAAATTCTTCATTTCCTGTATGCCATTCTCACCCATCATTTTCTTTAGCATAACTATTTTTAACTTACCAATACCATGTTCAGCAGAAACTGTTCCACCCATTTTTACAACCTTTTCTGCCCAAGTGGTGTATAATTCTTTTCCTTTATTATATTCAGCCATACTATTTGGAAGTATATTAACATGAACATGATTGTTACCTATATGACCAAATATAACAAACTCAAGAGTATGTTCTTTTAATGCTTTATTGTATAAATCCATAACTTCTTCAAGATTTGAGTCAGGAACTGCCATATCTGTTCCAAGCTTTGTAATATTAGAATCTATTTTTCGGCGCTGGTCAATAAGAAGATTTACTGCTTCTGGAACTGCATGTCTAAAGATATGAAGCTGTTCCTTTTCTGATGGATTAGTAGCTACCCAGGTATCCGTTGCATCTCCACCACATTCTTCAATTATTTCTCCAGCTGTCATTATCATATCATTAACAGATTCTTCACTGTCACCATGGTATTCAACATATACTGCTGTGTGAAAATGTGAAGGCAAATCTAAAAGCTTATTAAAAGCAGGATTTGTTTTCTTTTCTTCTCTCAACAGATTTAATGCTGTACAGTTAAAAAATTCAACAGCAGCTGGTGAGGAATTTTTCCTAATTTCTTGAACAAACTTTAACGATGTTTCTTCAGATGCAAAGAATGCAGTTAAAGCATATATTGCAGTAGGTTTAATTAAGAGCTTTAATTCTAATTCTGTTATAATTCCAAGAGTACCTTCTGAGCCAATAAAAAGATCTATTAAATCCATATTTTCCATTGAAAAATATCCAGAAGCATTTTTTACTTTAGGCATATCATATTTTGGTATATTACCTTCTAGTATTTCACCAGAGTTTGTTTTTATTGAAAAGGAGTTACCAGAAGCTTTTTCCTTTCCTCTTTCTAGTGAAATTGTATCTCCATTCACTAAAACTATGCGCAAAGCTTCTATGTGGTTTCTTGTAGCACCATATTTAAAGGAACAAGCTCCAGAAGCATTGCAGGCAGCCATACCCCCTATGGAAGCACTTGCTTCTGTTGGGTCTGGTGAGAAAAAGTAAGAGCCTGATTTTCTAAATAATTCTAAAGTAGAAAGAGATTCTTCAGTCCAATTTTCAGTGTCAAAATCTTTCTTTTCTAAGGATTTTCTTAGTTCAGATAATAAAACTCCTGGCTGAACCTTTATAAAAAATGTTTGAGTTTTATCATCATAACGAAGACCAGTTATTTTATTCATTTTACTTAAATTCAATACATGTCCACCTTGTGGAACTGCACTAGCAGCGATACCAGTACGGGCACCTTGAGTGGTTACTAGAGTTTTATTGTGGTTTAGAACTGATAAGATATCTATAATTTCTTTTTCGTTTTTAGGAAAAGAAATTGATTCAGCATTACCAACTTTTCGAGATTCATCTCTAAGATAGTCTTGATGTTCTTTTTCAAGGTTTCTTATAAGACTATTTTTCATTTCATTTATCCCCCTTTTAAGCAGTAGTTATTTCCATAATTTAAAAGTAATAATTAATGCTTTTGAAATAAAACATTAAAAATTAATCAATATTTAATATTTTCTTGAAAAATTTACATGTAAGAATATGATGTTCCCCTAACTTAACATAAAAGATAATGTAAAAAATTTTTTATATTGAAACTAAGTATATCGTAAATTTCATATTTTTAAAAGAGGAATTAGTTTTAAAACGGTAATTTTATTGTCCAAATAGATTTACAAATCCCTTTCCTTGCACTTCAGAGGCATCTATTATAGAAATAAAAGCATTTCTATCTATTTCTTTTATGATATTCTTAATTTTTGGAAGCTGTCTTGGAGATACGATACAGTAGATAATATTTTTCTTGTTTTTAGTGTAAGCACCTTCACCGTAGAGAACTGTAACTCCTCGTTTAAGATTAAGCATGACAGCAGAGCTAACTTCTTTTTGCTTATTAGTTATTATGAATAACATTTTTTGTCTATTAAATCCTCTTAGTGCTTTATCGGTGAAGATAGATGAGATATACATTACAACAAGAGTATATAAGCCTACTTTATAATTGAAGAGTACTGAGCCTATGGCAATAATAATTGAATTAATGATAAAGCTGCCCATACCTATATCTATATTGTATTTTATTTTTACAAGAGTGCTAATTATGTCTATTCCGCCTGTTGAACCATCATTTGCAAAAACTATTCCAATTCCTATACCAGTTAAAACTCCACCATATATACAATATAAAAGTTTATCAGTTTCTTCTACTGGAGAAATTATATGAATAAAAGGGGTTGTCATAATAAGACAAGTGGATAAAGAAACAGTTCCTATTATTGTTAAAATCGTGAATTTTTTATTTATTTTCAGTGCACTTAAAATAAATAAAGGTATATTAAGTAAAAGAAGTATTATTCCAACGGAAATATTAAATAGATAGTGCATAATAATACTGATTCCAGATAATCCACCACTTAGAAGTTTACTTGGAATTATAAATAAGTTTATTCCAGTAGCTGTTATAAAGCTTCCTAAAGTTATAAATATGATCTTTTTTATGAATTCTGATTTTGACATGGCTAATAAGGTATTCATTTTTTCCTCCAAGTTTTAAAAGTAAATTTAAGTTATATATAGTATAACCATAATGTGTGTAATAATATTTAATTTATTGACAAGCCTTTGTGAAAGAGTATTATATATTTATAAAGTGAAACTTTTAGGTGAAAAGGTTTTATTGGAACTGAGTGTTCTATTGAAAAGAGCATTATAATTAGTAGCAATGGATAAAGAGAAAAATATTAATTAATATTTTTAAAAGGAGAAAAAGAATATGAAAAAGCTATTGAATTTATTTTTAGCTGGTGTAACAGCTATTTTGCCTATAGGATTAACAATATTTATATTATATTATCTGTTCATGATTGTAGATTCTTTATCAGCTGGTATTGTTGAATTCTTTTATGGAAAAAGAATAGTTGGAGTTGGCTTTTTAACAACTATAATATTTATTTTTATAGTAGGATTTATTACTAAGAATTATTTGGGACAGAAGTTATTAGTATTTATTGAAAAAACAATTTCAAAAATACCTGTAGTACAAAGTATTTATTCTGCTATTAAAGAAGTTAGTAAGATGATATCAAGCAATGATGGGAAAAAATTTAGCAAGGTTGTGTGTATAGACTTCCCAAGTAAGGGTATGAAAAGCATAGGATTTATTACAAATAATGAACTAAAAATATCAAATGAAGAGAAAATGGCTGTTTTTATACCTACAACGCCTAATCCTACCAATGGTTTTTTGGTATATGTGGGTAGAGAAAGCGTAGAGTTTTTAGATATAACAGTGGATGAAGCAATAAAAGCAATAGTTTCTATGGGAACAATTGCACCAAATAGTTTTAAAAATAGATAAAAAAATCCATACTTAGAATAGTTAAGTATGAATGGGTACTATAAAGGCAAAGTTTATGGAGCTTAGAAGTTTAGAAAGTTATATTTCTAAACTTCTTTTATTTTTTATTTTTTCCTTTAAAATCTTATTTAATTTATCTGGATAATTTGTTATTATCCCATCTACACCCTCATTTATAAAAAATTGCATGTGGCTTTCTTCATCAACTGTATACGGATTTAATATTAATCTAGCTTTTTTTATATTTTTTATTATTTCAACATTATTGACGGCATAAAAATAAGGATGAAGAGCTTCAGCTCCTAAACGTTTTGCATATTTTTCAGGTTCATATAAGCCAGCAGCATATAAAAGACCTATTTTTATTTCTGAAGAGATTTCTTTACATTTTTTAAGAGCATAATGATTAAAGCTAGATATTATAACTTTATTTTGCATATTATATTTATAGATTGTTTTTATTACTTTTTCTTCAATTCCTTCATATAGAATTACATTACTTTTTAGCTCAATATTTAATTTTATATTTTTGTCCATTAGAAGATCCATTATCTCATTAAGGCAAGGTACTTTAAGATTTTTAAAGTCTTCTCTAAACCATAAACCTGCATCTAAGGTTCTGATTTCTTTATAAGTATGGTTTTTAACAAAACCTTTACCATTAGTTGTTCTATTAACAAGTTCATCGTGTATTAATATTAAAACTCCATCTTTAGTCATCTGCACGTCTGTTTCAATTCCAGTAGCTCCAAGCTCTAATGCCTTTTCAAAGGCTAGCATGGTGTTTTCAGGATAATAGATACTGGCACCTCTATGAGCATAGTTTATAGTCATTATAATCAACTCCTTACCTTATAATAGTATATGTTTTTTATAAAATTTATAGCCATATGATAGCAGATATACTTGGTTATTAACTATTGGGTACTAGGAAAATGTACTTTACTGTTGCAAAGTTAGGATAGACTAATTTTTACAGTATTAATACTATATTAGATATACATTTTTATATAAAAAATAGTAATGCTTATATTTAAAGAGATTTAGTGTTATAGTTATAACTATAGAGAAGATATATGTTAACTTAAGGGAGATG
The DNA here is from genome assembly GCA_036677675.1 of Clostridiaceae bacterium. Taxonomy (GTDB): domain Bacteria; phylum Bacillota; class Clostridia; order Clostridiales; family Clostridiaceae; genus Clostridium_H. The sequence goes on from JAVBWC010000011.1 coordinate 40,127, forward strand.
ATAAGCTTGAAAGATTGTAGATATTATATGCCTACTGAAGTTTTTTTTGGAAAAGATATTATAAATAAAAAGGCAGAGTTGTTTTTAAATTATGGTAGAAAAGCTTTTATTATAACAGGTAGAAATTCATCTAAAAGAAATGGCTCTTTAGATGATGTAATAAATATTTTAAAAGAAAGAAATATACACTACTGTATTTTCAATGAAATAGAAGAGAATCCTTCTTTAGAAACAGTTGAAAAAGCTGCTGATATTGGAAAGAGAGAAGAAGTAGATTTTATAATAGGAATTGGAGGAGGATCTCCAATTGATGCAGCAAAGGGAATAGGTATATTAATAGGAAATAAAGATTTGCATATAGAAAAGTTATTTTCTAAGGACCAGTTTGAATCTATACCTATTATAGCCATACCTACTACAGCTGGAACAGGAACTGAAGTAACCCCATATGCAATTTTTACAGATCACAAATTAAAAACTAAAAGAAATTTTTCGCAAAAAGTTTTTCCTAAAGTTGCTCTTTTAGACCCTAAATATTTAATGACAACTTCAGAGAGTGTTACTATAAATACAGCTGTAGATGCACTTTCTCACTTAATAGAAGGATATTTAACCGTTAATGCAAATTTTTTAAGTGATGCTGCTGCAGAAAAGGGTATGAAACTATTTGGACAATGTATGAAAGCTCTTGAGAATAGAGAATTCACTTATGAAATTAGAGAAAAGCTTCTTCTTGTTTCAACTTTAGGTGGAATGGTAATTGCTCAAACAGGAACTTCTCTTCCACATGGAATGGGATATCCACTAACTTACTTTAAAGATGTTCCTCATGGAAAGGCTAATGGAATTTTGCTAAAGGAATATTTAAATTTGTGCAGTGATAAGGAAAAGGTAAATAATATATTCATGTGTATGGGACTTAGGAATCTTGAAGAATTTGGTGCATTTATAGAAAAAATTATAGACAAGGATATAATCATTGATAAAGAAGAAATAAATCAGTATGCAGAGGCGATGGTAAGTAATGAAGCAAAGTTAAAAAATCATCCAGATAAAGTAACAAAGAAAGATATTTTAAAAATATATACAGATAGTGTAAAATAACTAAGAATTTATTAATGCAAATCCCAAATAATGTAATATAATATTATTGGGGATTTGTAATATTATATTAGGGGTAAAAATATGAGAAAAATACATGGAGTTATTTATGCAATGCTATCTTCTGCAGCTTTTGGGGTTACGCCAATTTGGACTAAGGATGCCTGTAGTAGAGGAATGAATTCTATGACAGTGTTATTTTTTAGGCTTTTGATAACAGCCAGTGTATTGTTATCATACTTTTTAATAAAAAAAGTAGATTTTAAAATAAATAAAAAGCAATTTTTGAATTTGCTTTTTTTAGGTGTAGTAGGTTATGGGAGTACAACTATTACCCTTTTTTTATCATATACATACATATCAGTTGGAGTAGCTACAGCTTTACATTTTGTATATCCAGCAGTGGTTACCATTTTGATGACTTTAATTTATAAAGAAAAATTATATTTTGGGAAAATTTTTTCTCTCCTACTTTCAGTGGTAGGAGTATGTTGTTTAATACATACTAAAAGTATGTATATTAATACAACAGGAGTAGTTTTTGCAATAATTTCTGGAGTTTTTTATTCAATATATATTATTGGAGTTGATAAAGGAGAAATTAAAGAAATGAATGTTCTAGTAAGTACCTTTTATGTAACTTTAATAGCATCAGTCTGTGTGTTTATATTGGGTAAATTTACAGTGGGGATAAAAATAGTAGTTACATATTATACAATCATAGATGTTTTATGTATAGCCATTATTTCAACATTATTTGCTCTTGTAGCCTTTGTAAAAGGAATTAAAATTATAGGTTCCTCTAATGCTTCAATATTAAGTACTTTTGAGCCTATTGTCAGTGTATTATTAGGAGTAATAATTTTAAATGAAAAAATAACATTTTCAATAGTGATTGGTACTATGTTGATAATTTTTTCAGTATTATTTCTAACTTTAACAGAAAAAGCTCATGGTAAAATAAAAATGAACACCTAGGTGTAGAATTTTAAAAAGTTAAAATTCTACACTTTTTAACTATACACTTTTGATTTTCAACTGTTTTTAATAATATAGTAATTTTATCATTTAAAATTTAGTATAGTTTCAATCATGGGTACTAATAATATTAATGAAATAAAACAAATTAAGAGGTGATCATATGGAAAAAACTAACTTGAAAACAGTAAGGCTAGAAAATGGAGCAAGAGAATCAGATATAGCTGAACTTTTAAATATATCAGTAAATGAATATGTAGATAAGGAAAATGGAGTTATCTCATTGACCAATGGAGAAAAAGAGCTACTTTCAGAATATTATGGGAAAAATATTTCTGAAAACACCTTTATGTAAAGAAGTTTAGGGAGTGGATAAACTCCCTAAACTTCTTTTTAATAGGGTATTAATTTTTATTTTTTGGAAATAATATTAGCTAGTTATAATAAAACAGAGACTAACTATATGAAGTCAAGATAATTTTAAAAGAAAATTTATAATTTTAGTTTCTTAAAAAAGTGCATGACAAATAAAGCAACTGTGTTGCCTATTTTAAAAAATTAGGAT
>JAVBWC010000012.1:0-7331 GCA_036677675.1 Clostridiaceae bacterium
AAACAAACCCTAGTGTAAGCCTTTGGCTATACTAGGGTTTTATACTTCATTTTAAATTTTGCGTTAGCAAAATATCCTTAACTGTAAACTGTCCACTGTAAACTCTAAACTAGAAGAATGTTGTGTCGCAACATTATTCAAGTTCTAATTTCCTTCAAAATCTCTTCTTCAACTTTTTTAACATCTGGTACATAACTCTTTAAAAGCTTCATTTCACCATTGAATGTATATTCACCTAAAAAAGCAGGAATTAATATACTATCACCTTTTTTTATTTTTTCAGTTCCTCCTTTATAAACAATTTCCCCTTCACCCTCTACACAAGTAAATGCATAGAATCTTTCTCTATCACTAATTTCAGTAAAAGATGTTTGTACATTATATAGTTCTAATGAAAAATTTTTATCTAAACATAAGTAAGTTTTATTGTAGCCTTCTCTCTCTACAGATATGCCAGTAATTTTATTTCCACTTAATCTAAAATCAACAACATCTAAGGCCTTATTTATATGAAGCTCTCTTCCTCTATTATAATCATATACTCTATAAGTAATATCGCTATTTTGCTGTATTTCTGCAATAATAAGACCCTCACCAATAGCATGAATTAATCCACTTTTAACAAAATAAACTTCACCTTTTTTTACAAAAATTTTATTCATGTACTCATCTAAATTTCCATCTTCAATAGCCTTTTTAAATTGCTCTTTAGTACATCCTTCTTTAGTTCCTACAATCAGATTAGCACCTTCAAAAGCCTCCACTACATACCAAACCTCAGTCTTTCCCATTTCTCCTTCAACTTTTTTTCCGTACTTGTCATCTGGATGAACTTGAACTGATAATTTATCTTTAGTATTTATAAGTTTAATAAGTAGCGGAAACCATTCCTTAGAAATTTCAGTTCCTATAAGTTCTTCTCCTTTCAATTCGATTAGCTTATCCAATTTAACGCCTTTAAATTCTCCATTTGCAACCACACTTGTTCCATTACAATGACAAGCTATATCCCAACTTTCTCCTATATTTCCTTCCGGTAAATTATCTCTAAACAACTTCAGCTCTCTGCCACCCCATATTTTTTCATAATATAAATTCTGAAATTTTAACGGATACATTTTCATACCCCCAATTTATTAATGTATCAACGTAAAAAATTTAAATCTTAAAATGAAGAGACATTTAAAAAGAAGCTTCTCTTTAAATGTCTCTCCATTTTAACTTATAAAATTTTTGAACTTTTCTAAGAATTCCTGTCTGTCCTCTTTAAACTCATTCTTCTTAATGAACTTGCTCAAAAAAGTTTGGTAATTCCAATTCTTTGTACGTGTATAATAATCCTTAATTATAGTATATATATCTTGTGGAAAATTTAGCATTCCATATAAAACCTCTAGTTCTTTTTTATCAAGGTTATTAAACATACAATAATTTTCAATAATTATCTTAGCTTTATCTATATCATAAGCAGACTTTTTCTCTACCTTTGTTATAAAGTTACATAAATCATGTACCTTTAAATCAATGATAGAATAATCAAAATCTACAAAATAGGCTTTATTATCCTTTATCAATATATTGTGATGAGCTAAATCATGATGACATAATACTTTCTTATCCTCACTACTGCATAATTTATAAAAATAAGATTTTTCTAAAATCTTTATACTTTCTATCATTTCTTTTTTATAGTCTTCTATATTACTTAAAAATATTTTATCAAATTCATCTTTTTCTTGATTTAAAGAAGCTATATTCTTAAATAAATCCATCTCTCCTAATTTTCTTTTAAAACTTTCTAATATATTACCACAAAAATCTCTCTCTATATTTTGATACTTAAAGCCTTCACAAGCTCTGTGTAATTCCCCCAATCCTTGTGAAGCAATAGTTACATCAATTGGATTGCTGTATTCACTTTCTCTTCCTTCAATTAAATCCATAACACAATAAATATTTTTATTAAAATTTACATATATTTTGTCATCCTTTGTCCTTTCAAAATTAAATATTCGTGTAAATCCATTTTTTCTTACATACTCTATACCTGCATTAATAAATTCTAGCTCATCAACATCATAATCTATTTTCTTTAAAATCTTATGACCTTTATCTGTAATAAGTATAAATACTTTTCTAATAGGTACTACGTCTTCCACATTAAAATCATATTCCTTGTAAATATCTATATTTAAATCATATTCAATCAATGCACTTTTATCCTTGTATTTTCCTTTTTCCACTATCTACTCACCCCCTTTTTATGAAATAAATTTCTTATCACCAACTATTATTTTTTCTAGTCTTAATCTATATTTTTCTTCTTTAAGATAACCATTATTTTTTTTATACTTCATGAAGCATTTCATAAACTCATAAGGATATAAAAGAAGCGCTTCAATAAACTTTTGACTTTTCCAATTTAAATTTTCTAACTCACAAAATTTATTAATTAATTCTCTCAAATTTAACATATTAAATTTCTTTTTTATTTTCATCAAAAAATAAACAGCATCTAGTTCTATCATGTCATAACAACACCCTTGAAGATTTAATATCTCTATCTGGTCATTTTTTCTTAAATTTGTAAAATAAGTATCACTCAAACACACCTCTACCCTATTCATGCTTCTTCTTATAAGCTCTAAATAACCACTTTCATATATTGTATCTATACAATTTTGTGCTTTATCTAAATATCCTTCTGCATATTTAATAAATAATTTTTCAAAACTATTTAATTCAGTTTTTTCCTTTATAACTTCAAATTCTCTTTTTACTTTCTTTGTATAAATTTTATACTCTTCAACTGTTCTTCCTCTTTTATCCTCCAGTTTATGTCCTATATAATTATCGTATCCCATAGCTTTACTATGAAATTCACTAATTAAATGAAGCTGATTTATTATATGTTCCTCATTTATTTTAATTCTTAGTTCATTTTTTTCATTAGAATTTACAATTCTTATTCCTTTTCTCACAACATATTCTGAAAAGGATTCTCTAGGTGAGTTTATCATAAGCCTCACCCCTACTTATCTTTCTTTTTCATTTTCTTTACCAAATATTCTTTTTCTCTTTCTAGTTTTTTAAGCTTCTTTTGTCTTCTTTTAATCTTCTTCAATCTTTTTATATAATTTTTTAAATCGTCCAGCTCTTTGTCATACTCATCCACATCTATTTTCTCATGCTCTTCAACTATGTTTTCATAATTTTCCTTTTCTTTTTTACTCATATTAAAAATCCCCCCACTTAAATTCATTCAAAAATTCCTGTTTTTGCTCTCTATCTTCAATATATTTTTCTAACTTCTTTAAAAAAAATTCTTCTCCCCAATCTTTGTTTTCCCAATAATACTGAATACCCCTTTGCCAATAATCCTGTGGAAATTCCATAAAAGCTTTTATGATTTCAATAGAATTACTTTTTACTTCATTTATAGAATTGTAAGCATCTATTATCTCTGTTGCATTTTTATTATCCCATTTTCCATACTTCATTCTTCTTATAAGCAAACTTGATAAATCATGCAAATACGTATCTAAAATACAATAGTCAAAATCAATTATGTTTACATTATTTTCACTATCAATTAAAATATTATGATTGGCAAAGTCATGGTGACAAAAACCTTTCTTTTTAATCTGGGTTTTCATTTCCAAAATATAATCACTTTTTATCAAATCTTGGATTGATTTATCAGCTCTTTTCAATTCTTCCTCCATTATGCTGAGATAAACTTCATCGAATTTTGATTTTCTATCTTTTTTTTCTATTCTATTTTTAAAATCTAAAATCTCATCTCTACGCGTTTTATAGGTTTGTATCCATTTAAGCCACCCTATTCTAGGTTTCATTTCTCTTGTTACCTCAAACCCTTCGCTAGCTTTATGAAGCTCTGCAAGCTTTAAAGCTGCTATTTTTACATCTAAGGGATTATCATAGTTACAAAGTCTTGCATTTATCCAAGGAGTCAAATAAGCATAATTGTCTATAAGCTTTATATAGTCAAAATTATCTTTTGTTTTAATTATTGGGGGAATTTTTTTAAATCCTTTTTCATTAAGATATTTTATGGCACTAATAATAAAAAGGAAGTGTGGAAGTTCATATTTTATAACTTTAAGGCAAAGTGCGCCCTTATCCGTACTGAGTTTATATACATTTTTCACCTTTTCTATGGCATTAACATGGAGCTTAAACTGTTTTTCTACTGTTGATTTTACCTGATTTATATCCAAATGCCATTCCTCCAAAAACTACTTCTCTTTCTAGTATATGAATATATTTTTACTGTGTGAATAATTGAATTCCTACTTAACTCTCCTCTCAAACTATTTTCAATTTTAATTCTTAAAATCCAAAACCTATATCACATTTTCACATGCTATTTAATATCTATATATATATAGGGATTGTTTAAGGAGAGGGTTCAATGAAAATAGCAATTGATGCTCGAGGTATCAATTGGTACAGAGGCACCGGAATTGGTACTTATACAGAAAATGTTATAAAAAACTTAATAGACATAGATAAAAATGATTATTTTCGCCTCTATTGGTCAGATAAAAACTTTGAAAGTTTTCATAGAGAAAACATAGATATAGTCATGACTTCACGTAAACAGCATAGATTTTTTGAACAAAGTTATTTTCCTTATGATTTAGAAAGGGAAAATATAGATATTTATCATGTACCTCAAAATGGAATTGGATTAACTGAAGAGATTAAATGTAAAAAAGTAATTACTATTCATGATTTAATTCCCTATATAATGCCTGAAACTGTTGGGAAAGGTTACTTACTAAAATTTTTAAGAGAAGTTCCCTACCTTATACAAAATGCAGACGGAATTATAACTGTTTCAGAATACTCCAAAAAAGATATATTGAAATTTTTTCCTATAGATGAAAATAAAATCTATGTAACTCCTCTAGCAGCTGATAAGATTTATAAGCCTTTAAATAAAGAAGTTTGTCTTAGCTTTTTAAAAGAAAACTATAATATAGAAACTCCATTTGTGTTGTATATAGGTGGTTTTAGCCAACGAAAGAATGTAGATGCACTTATAAATTCATTTATTAAAATAAGTTCAAATTTTGATAAAGACTATTCTTTAGTTATTGTTGGTGCTAAAAAGGATTTAGGCACTTTTCTAAGTACTAAATATACTAACTCTTCTAAAATAATTTTCACTGACTTTGTTCCACAAAATCATTTACCATATTTTTATAACGGATGTGAAGTTTTTGTATATCCGTCACTTTATGAAGGCTTTGGTTTACCTCCTCTTGAGGCCATGAGCTGTGGTACTCCTGTGATAACATCTAATATTACATCTATTCCAGAGGTTGTTAAAGACAGTGGCATACTTATTGACCCTTATGATGAAGATGAACTTGGAAAATCCATAGAAAAAGTATTAAGCGACAATATGCTAAGACAATCATTAAAAGAAAAAAGTCTTAAGCAGTCTTCTAGATTTTCTTGGGCTAAAACAGCTGAAACCACACTTGAAGCATATGAAAAAATATATAATTGCACTATCTTATAGACGGAATAAGTTCAGCTAAAATTCAGATGGAATTTTTACTCCATTTGAATTTTAGCTGAACTTATCTTAATATTTATTTACAATCATCATCCTTTAGAAAAGGTATCATTACCTTTTTCGTTGTAAATCTCTTTCCACATTTCATCTGCATATGGAGTCCACTCATCTGCAATTTTCTCAATGGTTTCTTTAAATTTAGGATCGTGGAGCATTGTTTCTCCACCTTCATCAGTTGGCTTTGCTCCTACTTTCTCACAAACCTCTCTAACTACATGTGGATTATCAATCATCATACAAGGTCTTAACATATTTTTATTATATGGTTGTCTATGTCTTAACTCCCTAAAAAATGGATCTCTAAATACATCTATTAAATGCTTATCTTTTAAATTTTGAGTTGCAAAATGAGCAAAAATACATGGCTCACACTCCTCATGTACATTTACATGAAAAAAGAATTTTCCCGCAATGCATCCTCCAACAAATGGAGCATCATTAAAGAAATCCATTGTAAAATAAGGTTTTGTTTTCCTTATTTCATGAGTTCTCTTTCCTAGATAAACTCTTTGTTCAGGTGTTAACATTAAATCATAATCTGGATTTTTTGTTCCACATGGCATAAATAAGAAATACCAGTTTAACTTGGCTCCTTTTTCTACTAATGTATCAACGAACTTATCTGATAAAACTGAATCTATGTTCAACCTTGTAACTGCTGTGGATACACCAAATAATACTCCTCTTTCATTTAATAAGTCCATTGCATGCATAACCTTTTTATATGTTCCTTTTCCTCTTCTTGCATCTGTCTCTTCTTCTTCACCTTCAACAGACAACATTGGAAATACGTTTCCTAAGTCTCTTATTCTATCTGCAAGGTTTTCATCAATCATTGTTCCATTAGTAAAAGGTGAAAACATCATATCATCATATTTTTCATACAAATCAAGCATTTCTTTATAAAAGAAAGGCTCTCCTCCTAAAACAATTACCCAGTATATACCCAAATCTCTAGCCTCTCCTATTATTCTGTCTACTTCTTCTATAGGCATTTTAGGTTGGTTTAACAAATCTGCAGCATAACATCCCTTACATCTTAAATTACACTGCATAGTTGGACTTATAAGCATTGTGAATGGTATTTTAGTGTCCTCTTTATCTAAATATTTAGACCTTTTAGAACCTGCATACCAATTAGCATTTGACAAAAAATTAGTAAAAAATTTCTTTAGACATTTTTTATTTGTTTTACCTAAAATATTTTGTACAAGCTGATGTGTAGCTGGCTGTGTTTTATAATAATTATGAACTACCTCTATTTGTTCTAGCTGATGCTTATCTTTAGTAACCTTTTTTAATGTTGCAAAAATCTTATCAACATTTTTTTCGGGATTTTTCTCCATGATGTCTACTACAGTGTTAATAATTTTTTGTTTTACACTCTTCTCTAAGCTGTCTTTTACACTCATTACAATTCCTCCCTAATAATTAGAAATACTTAAAACATTCCTTGATAATTTAATATGCAAGTTCATTGCTATTATATTCCTATTAAATAACACTCAATATTTTTAGGGAGATGTTTACAAAGTAATAATATAAGAAAAGTGCGACGCACTTTTCTTTAGTTTACAGATGACAGTTTACAGTGAAGGAAGTTTTTCTTACAGAAAAACTAACAATTAAAAAAACAAACCCTAGTGTAGCCTTTGGCTATACTAGGGTTTTATACTTCATTTTAAATTTTGCGTTAGCAAAATATCCTTAACTGTAAACT
>JAVBWC010000013.1:0-9647 GCA_036677675.1 Clostridiaceae bacterium
TAAATGCTTTATTAAGTGAACATAATGAAATGAAGGAGTATTTTGGAGAAAATACAAGTGAAGAATCAAGAGTAGGAATGACTTCTCCAGAAGAAATAAAAGATATATATAATAACATTTTATATCAAGCTAAGGAGCAGGAAGTATTGAGTGGATTGGATATATTAGAATAGTTTAAATCCTAAAAATATAGCTAATGGATTGATAGATGAAGATATATTTAACAGTATAGTAAGATTATTGTAGGATAAAAATGGACAAGCTTTAAATCTGTTATTAGAGGTTATTAATTTTAAACTTTCATTAGCAGATATAAAGCATGTCCATTTTCATTTAATCCGCCCATGGGCGTTGTTCTCACTAAGAGCTGGCACAGCCAGCTCTTAGTTTATCCCTGAATAAGGGCTTCTAAGTTTTAGATGGAGTTAAAAACTCCACCTAAAACGATGTACTAGAGTTCTATAAGTCTTTCATATCTTCAAGCCTTTTACAGCTCAAGTACTTCTAAAGCCCTCTTAAGATCTAAGGAAACTCCTTTTCGTTCCTCAAATGAGTAAGCGATTCACACCAAATCATAGATTTGGGTTCTCTGATTATGTGTACCCGACAGAGCGTACATGCTTCCAGCTCCAAATAGCAGGTACAAGCATTGAAAAGTCATGTCCCTACTTTTGAGCAGCAAGGCAGGTCCACCCTTTTTATAATATATATATGGTATAATATGTATTAAAATAGTTTATTTAGTATATATTTGTATTAATTTGCTTATCAAACAATATATTTAAAAATTAAAAATTTAATAAATTAGGTATTAATGTACTGAAATAGTAATGTGAAAACTAATTATTGACCAAGACAATAAAAAGATCTATAATATAACTATATTGACTAAGACAATATAAGGGGTTGGTTAATTGATTGGTTTAGAATACATATTGAGTTTATATAATATGCAGCATATAGAGCTTGCGGAAAAACTGGGAATAAAAAAACAAAATATTAATATGTGGATTAAAGGGAAGCAAAATATACCTAAAAAATATCTCCCTGTATTAGAAGAGTTATTTGGAACTAAGCAAGAATATTTTATGAAAGAATTAAATGAAATAGAGAAGCTTGAGATACAGAAAGAAAAATTAAAAAAAGATTTAAAACCGGTAATAAAGAAGCATGAACAGCAGTTTCTTATTGGTGAAGTCAATGATCTTGTGGAAGTTCCTATCTATGATAAAGAAGAAATCAATACAATGGAGAGAACAATAGAAAAAGCTAAGCTTATATCTAGATTTAAGGCAGCCATGGATGTTGTAGATGATAATCCATACATGGATACTTACAAATTAATAGTTGAACTTATGGAAAAGGTTCAGAATGAACCTCTAGTTCATAAGACTATTGAGGCACTAGGGCATTATTTTGAGATACTACCTGATTGGGTATCATCAGAGCCAGAACAAGATGGATTTGAAAGTGAAATATTCGAAGTTTTTGATGACAATAATTTTTAAGTAAAATATTGAGCAATGCTAAAATTGGAAGAGTTAAGATGAAATATTATTATGGAGATATAGAAAGAGAATTAGAAAAGGACACAGATTATTTCTATGAGATATTTAATATAGCGGAGTAGAAGAAAATAGGAGGAATACAAAATGGCAACAGCAAACATCGGATTTGAAGAAACCCTGTGGAAAGCAGCAGATAAGTTAAGAGGAAGTATGGATTCAGGTGAGTATAAGCATGTAGTATTAGGACTTATATTCGTTAAGTATATATCAGATAAATTTGAAACAAAGTACAATGAGCTTTTGGAAGAAGGAGAAGGTTTTGAAGAGGACAGAGATGAATATACTTTTGAAAATATATTCTGGGTACCAAAAGAAGCAAGATGGGATTATATAAGAGATAACGCTAAAGATCCTAAAATAGGTCAAATAATAGATGATGCAATGATTTTAATAGAAAAGGAAAACCCAACACTAAAGGGAGTTCTTGATAAAAGATATGCAAGACCTGAGCTTGATAAGAGAAGACTTGGAGAGCTTATAGATTTAATATCAACAATAAAGTTGCATCAAAATGGAGAAAAGGATCTTTTAGGGAGAGTATATGAATATTTTTTAGGTCAATTTGCAAGCTCAGAAGGTAAAGGCGGTGGAGAATTCTATACACCAACTTCAGTAGTTAAAACTTTAGTTGAAATGATAGAACCCTATGAAGGTAGGATTTATGATCCGGCATGTGGATCAGGTGGTATGTTTATTCAAAGTGAGAAGTTCGTAGAGGAGCATCAAGGAAAAGTAGAAAATCTTTCAATATATGGACAGGAATTAAATTCAACAACTTGGAAGCTTTGCAGAATGAACCTTGCAATAAGAGGCTTGGATGGTAACATAGGACCACATCATGCTGATACATTCCATGATGATCTTCATAAAACCTTAAAGGCAGACTATATATTAGCTAATCCTCCATTCAATATAAGTGACTGGGGCGGAAATAAATTAACTGAAGATGCTAGATGGAAATATGGAATACCACCAGAAGGAAATGCAAACTATGCATGGCTTCAACATATGGTATATCATCTTGCACCAAATGGATGTGCAGGAATAGTTCTTGCTAATGGAGCTTTAAGCTCAAATACTTCAAATGAAGGAGAAATAAGAAAAAATTTAGTTAATTCAAATTTAGTAGATGCAATAGTTGCATTACCAGATAAGCTATTCTATTCAACAGGTATTCCAGTATCTCTATGGATATTAAATAGAAATAAAAAAGATAATCCTAAATTTAGAAGTAGAGAAGATGAAATACTATTTATTGATGCAAGAAACTTAGGAACAATGGTTGATAGAAGACATAGAGAATTAAAAGATGAAGATATTAAAAGGATAGCAGAAACTTACCATAACTATAGAAACTTAAATAATGGAGAATTGAGAATTGAGAATGGAAAATGCAATGATTATGAAGATATTAAAGGTTTCTGCAAGGTAGCAAAATTAGATGAAGTAAGAGAACATGAATATGTATTAACTCCAGGTAGATATGTAGGAATAGAGGAAGTAGAAGATGATGGAGTACCTTTTGAAGAAAAGATGGAAGCCTTAACAAGTGAATTAGGAGAACTGTTTGCTAAATCAAGACGATTAGAGGATGAAATCAAAAAAAATCTAGGAGAGATTGGGTATGAGTTCTAAGGAAATTGAAAATTTCAATGATGGTAGAATTAGTGAAGTATATAACAGCATTAAACAAACTTTAGATGAAGCACGCTCTAAGGTTTATTCTTCAGTAAATTTTTATATGGTTCAGGCTTATTGGAACATAGGAAGGCTAATATTTCAGGCACAAGACGGAAAAGAGAGAGCAGAATATGGAGAACAGCTGATAAAAAATTTATCAAAGGAATTAACAAAAGAATTTGGAAAAGGTTTTACACCAACCAATTTAAAAACTATGAGAAAGTTTTACATGGTATTTCAAAATAGTCACGCACTGCGTGACCAATTAAGTTGGACTCATTATAGACTGTTACTTAAGGTAGATGATAATAAGAAAAGAGATTTTTATATAGATGAATGTATAAAAAGCAATTGGAGCACAAGACAACTAGAGAGGCAAATAAATTCCTTTTATTATGAACGGCTTTTATCAACTCAGGAGACCAATAAAGAAGAAGTGAGAAATGAAATAAAAGAATTAGAACCTTCAAAAAATATAAATGATATGGTGAAAGATCCTTATATATTAGAATTCCTAAATCTAAAGGAAAATAAAAAATTCTTAGAAAGAGATTTAGAGCAAGGCTTAATAGATAATCTACAAGAGTTTTTATTAGAACTTGGAAAAGGGTTTTCATTTGTAGGAAGACAAAGAAGAATAACAGCAGATGGTGAACATTTCTATGTAGATTTAGTTTTTTATAATTATTTGCTTAAATGTTTTGTTTTAATAGATTTAAAGCTAGGTAAACTAACTCACCAAGATATAGGGCAAATGGATTTCTATGTTAGATATTACGAAAAAGAAGTAAAAGGTGAGGATGATAATCCAACAATAGGAATTATACTATGCTCTGAAAAGAACGAAACCATAGTTAAATATTCAATCCTAGAAGAAAGTAAACAAATATTTGCCTCAAAGTATATGCTATACATGCCAACGGAAGAAGAGTTGAAGAGAGAAATAAATAAGGATAGAGAGATACTAGAGCTTGAGGAAAGGATGCATGAAGATGAATAATAGAGAATTGTTTGCTCAGTCTAGACGCCTACAGGATGAGATTAGAGAGAAGCTTGGAGGGATTGGGTATGAGTTCTAATAGGTGGAAAGAATATAAATTTGAAGAATTAACGATAAATCATAATAATAAAAGGATACCTTTGTCAAGTAAACAGAGAGCAGAAAAACAAGGGGAATTTAATTATTATGGTGCACAAGGGGTAATAGATCATATAGATGAGTATATCTTTGAAGGAGAATATTTACTAATTGCTGAAGATGGTGCTAATTTAGAAACTCGAAATGAAGATATTGCAAGACTAACAAAAAAGAACGAAAAGTTCTGGGTAAATAATCATGCACATATTATTAGAGCTAATGAAAAAGCAGATATTAGGTATTTAATGTATTTCTTAAATTCAAGTGATATTTCAGGATATGTTACTGGATCAGCACAACCTAAGCTAAACAAAGCGAATTTAAATAGCATTAAAATAAATTTACCTGAGAAAAAAGAGCAAGAATCGATAGCAGATATTTTGTTCTCTTTAGATAAAAAAATAGAGACAAACAATCAAATAAATAAAAAACTAGAAGAAATGGCACAAGCTATTTTTAAACAATGGTTTGTAGATTTTGAATTTCCAAATGAAGATGGAGAGCCTTATAAATCCAGCGGCGGAGAAATGGTAGAAAGTGAACTTGGGATGATTCCTAAGGGGTGGGAAGTTGGAACTTTAGGAGATATTATTAAAATTTCAAGTGGAAAAAGACCAAAAAAGAAATCAAAAGAAATTAATCAAGAATTTAAGATACCACTAATTGGAGCAAGTTCAGTTATGGGATATGTTAAGGAATATAATTATTATGAACCAATTATTGTAATTGGAAGAGTTGGTACACATGGAGTTATTCAGCGATTTAATAGTAAGGTATGGGCATCAGATAATACTTTGGTAATAAAATCAAGATACTATGAGTATGTGCATCAATTACTTGGATTAATTGAGTATAGCTCATTAAATAGAGGTTCTACACAGCCATTAATAACTCAAACAGATATAAAAAATGTAAAAACAATTATTCCCAGAGAAAATGTATTAAATCAATATGAGTTGAAGAGTGGAAGTTTATACAAGTTAATAGATAATGGAATTGATGAGAATGTAAGTCTAGTAAACTTACGAGATACTCTTCTCTCAAAACTAATGTCAGGAGAAATAAGAGTACCCTTAAAATAATGGAGAATTGAAAATTGATAATTAAGAATTAGAATGAATATTAATGGAGAATGTAGAATTGGTCAATAATTTAAATAAGAATTAAAAATTATTAAAAGTTAATTCTCAACTTTCAACTCTCACTTCTCAACTAAAAAAAAGGGAGTTTGTTTAATGAAATTTGGAATAAGAAAACCAAGTATAAAGAAACGAATATCAGCAAGAACAAGTATCAAAAGGCAAATTGTTCACAGAGCAGGATTTAAAATGCCAAGAGGATATGGATGGCTGAGGAACCCTAAGAAGTACGTCTACAACAAGGTATATAACAAAACATCCTTTGACATTTTTAAATTGATAAAGAAACTGTTTAAATAATGGATAATTAAAAAAGGGGGGATATGCTTTGAGTTTATTTGAAAATTTTACAGAGGACCTTTTAGAAGAAGCAGCCATAGAGATACTTCAGGAAATGGAGTACAGCTATGTTTTTGGTCCTGATATTGGACATGATGGGGATAAGTCAGAAAGAAATAATTATAGAGATGTTATATTAGAGCAAAGAGTTAGAGATGCTTTGTTTAATCTTAATAGACATCTTCCAGAAGAAGCACTAGATGAAGCTTATAGAAAGATAATTACCTTTAATAGTCCAATATTAGAGGAAAATAATAAGGAATTTCACAAGCTTTTGGTTGAAGGAATAGATGTATCTTTTAGAAAAGATGGTCTGCCTAAAACTGAAAAAGCTTATATTATAGATTTTAAAAATCCTAAAAAGAATGATTTTTTAGTAGCTAATCAGTTTACTATAATTGAAAATGAGGAAAGAAGACCTGATTTAATAATATTTGTTAATGGTATTCCATTGGTGGTAATTGAATTAAAATCAGCTACGGATGAAAATGTTGGTATAGATGAAGCCTATAATCAAATACAAACTTATAAACAGGATATTCCCTCATTATTTAACTATAATGCTTTCTGTATTTTATCAGATGGAATAAATGCTAAGGTTGGAACTATTACTTCAAATGAAGAAAGATTCATGAACTGGAGAAGTATTGATGGGATTAATATTGAATCTTTAGATGTTCCACAGTATGAAGTTATGCTAAGAGGAATGCTTGAGAAAAATAGAATTCTAGATATAATAGAAAACTTTATATTATTTCATAAATCAAAAAAGAAAGATTATGATTTACAAGGAAATCAAATTGGTGAGCATGAAGTCATAATAAAAATATTAGCAGGTTATCATCAATATTTTGCAGTTAAGAAAGCTACAGAAAAAACTAAAATTGCAAGTAGTGAAGAGGGAGATAGAAAAATAGGGGTTATATGGCATACTCAGGGATCAGGCAAGAGTTTTTCCATGTTGTTTTATGCAGCGCAAATAGTTAAAGAACTTAATAACCCAACATTGGTTATATTAACAGATAGAAATGATTTAGATGATCAACTTTTTGGAACTTTTGCTAATTCAATTGGTATTTTAAGAGAATCACCAAAGCAAGCCAATGTAAGAAAATTAACAGAAGAACAAAAGAAAGCTAATATTAAAGCTAAAGATAACTCTAAAGAAGTAAATGGATTATTTGATTTGCTTAATGAAAGAGAATCTGGAGGAATTATCTTTACTACTATTCAAAAGTTTAAGCCAGAAGATGGAGAAATGCCAGCCTTGACTTCAAGAAGAAATGTTATCATCATTGCAGATGAAGCACATAGAAGTCAGTACGGATTGGAAGCAAAAACAGATACTAAAACAGGGGAAGTTAAGTATGGGTATGCAAAATATCTAAGAGATGCACTTCCTAATGCTTCATTTATAGGATTTACTGGTACACCAATAGAATTAGAGGATAAATCAACACCAGCAGTTTTTGGAGAGTATATTGACGTTTATGATATGACAAGAGCTGTTGAAGATGAAGCCACTGTTAAAATATATTATGAAAATAGAATTATTAAGTTAGAAACTGATGATGAAGAGCTTCAAAAAATAGATGAAGAGTTTGAAGAAATCACAGAAGGTCAAGAGGACAATGACAGAGAGAAATATAAAACAAAATGGTCAAGATTAGAAGCTGTTGTAGGTTCACCAAATAGAGTTAAGAAGCTTGCAGAAGACATAGTTAACCACTATGAAGAAAAAGCAAAAACTATTGATGGTAAAGCTATGATTGTATGTATGAGTAGAAGAATAGCCGTTGATTTATATGAAGAGATAGTTAAGCTTAGACCAGATTGGCATAGTGATGATGTTGAAAAAGGAAAAATTAAAGTTGTTATGACTGGAAGTGCGGCTGATAACGAAAGACTTCAAAAGCATATAGGTGGAAAACAAAGACGAGATACATTAGCTAGAAGAATGAAGGATAATAGTGATGAACTGAAAATTGTTATTGTTAGAGATATGTGGCTTACTGGATTTGACGTTCCTTCAATGCATACTATGTATATAGACAAGCCAATGCAAGGACACAACTTAATGCAAGCAATAGCAAGAGTAAACAGAGTTTTCAAAGATAAATCAGGTGGTGTTGTAGTTGATTATCTTGGCATTCTTGAAAGTTTAAAAAAGGCTCTGAAGCAATATACAGATAGTGATAAGCAAAATACAGGTATAGATACATCAGCTGCAGTAGGTGTAATGCTTGAAAAACTTGAAATTCTTCGTGATATGGTTCATGGACTAGATTACTTAGCATATATGGGGACTTCTCAAGCTGCTAGGATAAGAGCTATAACTAGTGGTATGAATTTAGTTCTAGGCAGGTCAGAAAAGGAACAAAAGGAATTTAAACAATTTGTAATTGAATTAGCGAAAGCTCATTCTTTATGTGCAGCAACAGAGGTCGGTAAAAAATTAGCTTTGGAAGTAAGCTATTTCAAGGCTGTCAAAGCAAGTTTAGCAAAACTTGATTCAAAAAATGTTGTGAAAAAATCAAAAAAAGAAATTGAAGCAAGAGTTAACCAAATGCTTGAAAGATCAATTATATCTGAAGATGTTATTGATGTTTTTGATACACTTGGCATTAAAAGACCAGAAGTTTCAATTCTTTCGGAAGAGTTCTTGGAAGAAGTAAAAGCTATTAAACATAAAAATTTAGCTGTTGAAATGCTTAAAAAACTTCTAGAAGGAAATCTAAAGTCTCTTGAAAAAAGAAATTTGGTTAAATCTGAAAAGTTTTCAGAAAAACTAAAGAAAGCTCTAAATAAATATAGAAATCAAGCTATAACTAATGCAGAGGTAATAGAAGAGCTTATTAGAATGGCTCAAGAAATAAAGGATATGAAAGATAAGGAAAAAGATTTAGGACTCAATGAGGATGAAATAGCTTTTTATGATGCCTTAACTGCTGATGATATAATTAAAGAATTTATGGATGATGAAACCCTAAAGAAAATAGCTCATGAACTAACAATGTCTATAAGAAATAATATTACTATAGATTGGAGCGTAAGGAAAAGCGCCCAAGCAGGTATGAGAAGAATAATAAAGAGATTGTTAAAGAAATATGATTATCCACCAGAACAAGCAAAGCATGCACTAGAGGTAGTTATGAGACAGGCAGAGCTTATGTGCGGAAATGTTGATATGGATGAGATAGTTTGTGATAGAGTTGCTGAAAGTAGAGAGGATTATTTAGTTTAGAAAGTAAGGTAAAAAAGCTTAAATTTTTACTTCTTGCATCAGTTGAAAAACATGATGCTTAAACAAGATAAGGGAAAAAAGTATAGATTAAAATTAATAGGGAGAACTAAACAATGCCAGATATTAAATATGAAATAAAAGAAACCATAGCAGTAGTTTCAGAGTCCTCAAAAGGCTGGTCAAAAGAGTTAAATTTAATCAGTTGGAGTGGAAGAGATCCTAAATATGATTTAAGAGATTGGGCACCTGAGCATGAAAAGATGGGAAAAGGTATAACTTTATCAGCTGAGGAATTAAAAAAGCTTAAAGATATATTGAATGAGATGGAGCTGTAAGAATTAAAGGATATAAGAATAGAACTTCTTAAGAATTTTAGAACTTAAGAAGTTTTATTTTTTATAGAAAATATTTTTTAAAAATAAATGTAAGCGTAAAAAAATTGACGCCTACAATACAAAGAGTCAATAAGATAAAATAACAGGTAACAAAGTAGAAGGGGGAAACCTGTTATGAACAAAGAAAATAAAGATATAAATTGG
>JAVBWC010000014.1:0-6704 GCA_036677675.1 Clostridiaceae bacterium
TAAGTCCTGACTTTGAAAGTGCGCTGTCTAAAGCTCTTTGAGGTCCTGTAGAGCCTGTTCCAACTTGAACTACTTCTGCAGCAACTATATCTTTCCCGTCTTCAAGTATTACAACTTTTGAGGAAGCAGAACCAACGTCAATTCCCATTGTATACATGGCATACCCTCCTTCTTAAGTCAATTTTTCTTCTGTATTTCTTATTAATGGTGTGGTGGTTATACCATTAATAGTTATTTAATTAACAACTTCAATTAAATAACTCCAAATTACAAATTATTTATAGGATAATACCTAACTTTTTAATTTTTCTCAGCAAAGAAAATTACATTTCAAAGCTTGGTATTATCCATCATATATATTGTACCCTAAAACCTAGACTTAATTCAAAGGTAAATTTTAAATATTTTTAATAAATCTATCTTTGGATTGGTCCAATAGTTTGTACGTATTCAACAAGGATTCCTTGTGTATATTTTGGTCTTACAAAGTTAACTATGATATCGCTTGTTCCTGGTACAGCACTTCCTTCAAGCATTTCGATTCCTCTGCTTTCAAAATCTTTACGTACTGCTTCAACATCTTCAACTTCATAAGCGATATGTGCAATACCACCTCTTCCGTTGTTGAAGTCTTTAAGAACACTGCCTTCACTTGGAATGATTAATTCCACTGGGCTTTCTTTTTCAGTATATTTTGTGAATATTAAATCTGCTTTATATGCTTCAACATATCCTTGGTAATCGATTTCTAAATCAAATGTTTCAAGGAATTTGTGAGCAGCTTCCATTGTAGGAAGTATAATACCAACGTGGTGCATTCTCATAGGTTTCATAATTTTCATCCTCCTAAATTTTAAAAAATATATTTAAATAATTTAATTTTAATTATTTTTTAATCCCATTTTTTCATCTCTAAATATTCTTGCATCCATAAGCTTAACTTCGCCGTCCATTTTAGGAACAAATCCCATTAAGTCAATAACTTGTGTTTGAATATCAATTCCTGGAGCAACTTCTATTAAATGAACTCCATCTTCTCTTAATTCAAATACAGCTCTTTCTGTGATATATAAGATAGGTTGACCTTTTTTAATTGCATATTTTCCACTAAATGTAACTTGTTGAACTTGTTTTATAAATTTAGGTTCTCTACCTTCTTGTTCTATTACTAATTTACCATCTTCAATTCTAGTTTTTAATCCACCTGCTGTGAAAGTACCGCAGAAGAATACGTTTTTAGAATTTTGTGTAATATTAATAAATCCACCGCAACCTGCTATTTTAGAACCAAATCTACTAACATTAATGTTACCATTTTCATCACATTGAGCTAAACCTAAGTATGCTAGGTCAAGACCACCACCATCATAGAAATCAAATTGATATGGTTGGTCAAGAAGAGCATCTGGATTTAAACTTGATCCAAATCTTGGTCCACCTTGTGGAATTCCCCCAATTGGGCCTGACTCAACAGTTAGAGTCATGTAATCTCCAATTCCTTCTTCATTAGCAACTTGAGCAACATATTCAGGTGCTCCTATACCTAAGTTAACAACTGTATCTTCTTTTAATTCCATAGCGCCTCTTCTACCAATAATCTTTTTAGCACTTAATGGCATAGCTTCAGGATTATCTATAGGAACTTTTATTTCTCCAGAAATTCCTGGTTCATATACTTGTCCAAAACTTTGTTCATGATCTTGTGGATCAGCTATTACAACAGCGTCAACATAAATTCCTGGTACTTTTACTAATCTAGGATCTAGTGTACCTGCTTTGACAACCTTTTCAACTTGCACAATTACTATACCACCATTATTTTTAGCTGCTTGTGCTATAGATGTACCTTCAAGAGGAGTTATTTCCTTTTCAAAAGTTACATTACCATATTCATCTGCATAAGTTGCTCTAATAAAAGCAACGTTTACAGGGAATGCTTTATATAAAAGTTTTTCTTTACCGTCTATTTCTATAAGTTGTACTAAATCTTCTGTTGTTCTTTCGTTTATTTTACCGCCGCCATTTCTCGGATCAACGAAAGTCTCTAAACCAACTTCTGTAATTGTACCAACTCTACCACCTGCAGAGTCTCTAAGCATATATAATAAAGCTCCTTGTGGTAAGTTATATCCTTCACATACATTATTAACACACATTTCACCTAATTTTGGTGCTGTAGCATAATGTCCTGCTACTACTCTTTTAATCATACCTTCGTGAGCATAATGATCTCCACCAGTTTTACCATCTCTATTACCTTGAGATGATGGATAGAAAAGAGTTAAATTTTTAGGAGAACCTGTCTCTAAATATCTTTTTTCTATGGCCTTATTTAAAGCCTCAGGATTGCAACTTCCAACAAATCCAGTTGTAGTAACTGTATCGCCATCTTTAACTAATTGAACTGCTTCTTCAGCTGTTAATATTTTAACTTTTTTCAATATTCTCCCCCCAGGATACAATTTATTTTTACTACTTAAAATAAAATCCGCGCAGATTCTTATTGATCAAAACAAAATATGGTTTACACAGTCGAAATATGGAACCGTGTTTGTAATTCCATTTTAATACTATATAACTTGAATTGGAACAAAAGAAACTTGACTATTGTTTTGTGCATTTTGATTCAATCTAGCAATATGCTTCAAATTGTTTTGTAGTTTGAATTAGTTGAAAATCCACTTTCAACTAATTCAATGATATATACAAACCTACTCTTTTATAAGCAAGTCCCTGATTATACGCTACTGGCACGACCACTATATACTTCAATAATTAATTTTTTTAGAGGCCTTATTGAATCCTTTCCCTATATTTACAATTAATAATTCAACTAGCCTATATCATACAAAACGGGGTCTCTTTATTAGCAGGTTCAATAAATATATTATCCTTGTTTATTTCTGGTAACTCTTCACTTACTTTCTCTATATAGTCTTTATTAGTCACTACACATATATTTTCTTTATTAACTAAAGGAGTTATTCTATCTACTGTATTCCTTAAAAAGCTCTTTTCATTTATTACTTCCAAAAACTGCTTTGGATTCTTCTCACGAGATAGCGGAAACAATCTTGTCCCTTTTCCACCAGCTAATATTAGTGCATATATCACCAAAACACACTCCAGCTTAATTGTTTATACTTTATACTATGTGGGAAATACTCTATGGGTGAATGTTATAATAAAAATGAACGAGATTGAAAATAATATTTTCAATCTCGTTCATTTTTATCTTGATACATATTCACTATTCTCAATGTAAAATCTCCAGAGATAATCTTTTGCTTCCTCTGCATAATCTATACCTACTCGTTTGGAAGACTTAATTGTAAACTCTTCCTTTGAACCTTCTTCTATATATAGTCTATCTCCACATAAATCTTCTCTATTTAAACTTTTATCTATTCTTAATGCACCACAAAGCTTTGCCGGTCCATTAGTTAAATTTCTTTTCTGACTTTTTGTAAGACACTCATAAGACTTTTTAAATCTTCTCTGGCTCATCTTATCTTTGCCTTCTAGAGGCTCAACTGCTCTAATAAGCACTGCTTGTGGCATGCCTTCTTCTCTAGTTACCACATTAAAACAATAGTGCATACCATATATAAAATACACATACGCAAAACCAGGCTTTCCATACATAACCTCTGTTCTTGGCGTCCTTCTTCCATTATAAGAATGAGCAGCTTTATCTATTGGCCCCATATAAGCTTCTACCTCTACTATTTTCCCAGCAGTTCTCACTCCATCTACTTCATGCACAAGAACTTTGCCTAAAAGTTCTTGTGCTACTACTAAAGTATCTCTATTATAAAATTCTCTATTTAATTTCATACCTAAACCACTATATTTCAATTAATTCATATTCACTATTTCCAAGTTCAATTTCTTCTCCATAGCTAATTTGAATATCTCCATAAGTATCCTTTCTCATAGATTTAAATTTATCATCTCCACATTTACAATCATGTGCATGCTCATGGAAGAAAGAATTTGTATTTCCTGAGGCCTTATTCACTAAATCTAAGCAAGCCTTATCTAAAGCTACAGGGTCAGTGGATGCTAATATACCTATATCAGGCACTATAGGTGCATCACTCCACGGAACACAGTCACAATCTGGAGTAACATTAATTACAAAATTCATATATCCAACTTTATCTTTTTTATCAGCAACCGCTGCATAAGCATATTCTGTCATCTTTTCAGTAAATTCTTTAATTTCTGTATCCCAATTAAGTCGTATAGCTCTTGTAGGACAAACTGTCATACATTCTCCACAACCTATACATTTATTTTTATCTATGATAGATTTTTTATTTTCCATAGTAATTGCCTCTTCCGGGCAAACTTTTGCACAGTTTCCACATCCTATACATTTATCTTCACTAACTTCTGGTCTAGTAGAATGTTGATCTTTCTTTCCTTTTGCTGGTGCACACCCCATAGCTAAATTCTTAATTGCTCCACCAAATCCAGCCATCTCATGTCCTTTAAAATGAGAAAGAACTATCATATTATCAGCTTCTGCAATAGCACCTGCAATAGTAGCCCTTTTGAAATGCTTTTTATTTATTTCAATATCTACTGAGCTTTCTTGTAAAAGCCCATCTGCAATTATAATAGGGGCTCCTACTACAGCATAATCAAACCCATGTAATATTGCTGTTTCCATGTGGTCTACTGCATTTTTTCTACTACCTGAATATAATGTATTTGTATCAGTCAAAAAAGGCTTAGCCCCTTTTTCTTTTACTTTATCTACAATTTGCCTTACAAAAACAGGATTTATGTATCCATCACTACCAGCCTCCCCAAAATGGAGCTTTATTGCAGTTAAATCATTTTTTCTTAAGAATTCTCCAAATCCTGCTGCCTCAAATAACTTTTTTAACTTAGTTATTTTATTTTCCTTTGGACTTCTAGCTCGTAAATTCATAAAATAAACTTTACTTTTCATTAATTGATTGCACCTCCAAATTATAAGTTATAAATTAATATTATATAATTATTTTTTCATATAACTTTTTTTAACATATTCCACACTTTTAGTAGCTACAATATTAACTCCTGTGTCAACAACATTCTCTATAATTACATCACCAATTCTTACAGGAGCTTTAACCACCACTCCTTTAAGTTCTTGAAGACACTTAAAAATTTTATTTTTGGGAATATCCTTTTCAGTTTTTACAGAAACCATATTTATTTTACCATCTTTCACCTTAACAATAGATGTAACAATTCTGGTAGGATTTGTACATTCCTTTTCTCCATATTCTTTTCCTTTAGGACAGCTATTTCCTTTCACCTCTATAACTTTTCCATCTTCTATTAATACTTCTAAATTGCAACCTACAGGACAACCTATGCATATAAGTTCTCTGCTTTCCCTCATTTTATTCTTCCTTTCTAAACATTAATTCTTAGAAACAACCCATCTTTTAATTTAATAATATACCATATAACCTATTAATGTACGATATAAATTTAAAAATTCTAAAATAAAAAAGATAGTAATTGCAATAATGCTCTTTACTATCTTCATTACAAACTTTATAGCTTTTACTTTTGCAAATGATCCTCCAGCCAAAGTAATAAATCCTTTATTACCTCATCGCTATTTAGTTCATTTAACATTTCATGCCTTCCCTCTGTATAAAGCTTATAGGTTAAATCTTTAATTCCTAATTTTTTATACGCCTTAACAAGCCTTAATACACCTCTACCATTTTTACCTACAGGGTCTTTATCACCTGAAAACATATATATTGGTAAATCCTTAGGTATTTTACTTATTTCATTTTTATTTGCAATTAACTTTAATCCACCTAACAAATCATAAAAGAATCCTGCTGTAAATATAGTTCCACAAAAGGGATTTTCTATATATTTGTCTACTTCTTTTTCATCTCTACTTAGCCAATCAAATTTTGTTCTATTAGGTTTAAAAGCTCTATTATATCCTCCAAAAGATAGTTTATCCAGCTTTTCGCTTCTTCCACTTCTTCCTATCCTTTTTATTTCTCTCTTTGCAATGATTCTTCCTACATCAGCCATAACTCCTATATTTCCATTAGTTCCAGATAATATTGCTCCCTTTAATTCCTTCCCATAAAGACAAATATATCTTTGAGTTAAAAAAGAGCCCATGCTATGACCTAATAGAAAAATTGGAAGCTTAGGATTTTCCTTTTTAATAATTTCAGTTAGTTGATACATATTATCTGCCATGGCCAAAAATCCATTTTCACCCAAATCTCCAAGTTTATCCACTTCCCTGGCAGTTTTCCCATGTCCTCTGTGATCATTGGCATATATAATATATCCTTCTTTTGTAAGTTCCTCACCTAGTTTTTCATACCTTGCAGCTGTTTCCGCCATACCATGAGCTATTTGAATTACAGCCTTAGCTTTTTTGTTATTCTCTGGACTCCATTTATAAACAAAAATCTCAAGTCCATCTTCATCTTTAAAACTAAATGTATCTTTAATCATACAACATCCCCCTTATAGTATAATTTTAATATTGTAAATTATTTACTGCAAGGGCTAAATATAAACTTAACACTTAAATTTCATAACAGAATAATGTTGCGACACAACATTATTCTAGTTTAGAGTTTACAGTGGACAGTTTACAGTTAAGGATATTTTGCTAACGCAAAATTTAAAATGAAGTATAAAACCCTAGTATAGCC